>CAIVQO010000054.1 GCA_903908065.1 uncultured beta proteobacterium
GGCAGCATCGAGGGGCTCAAGGACTGGAGCACCTATGCGCGCCAGCTGCCGGAACTGCTCGCCGCCGCACCCTCGCGCCCGCCCGGCATCGGCATTCCGGTCGCCGGTGCCGGTTCATGTGCCACGGCCTGCCATTGAGGAGAACGCTATGATGACCTTCCCGATTCCCGTGGTTGCCCATCGTCCGCAAATCGGACCCGGCTCGCAGCCGGTGGACGACGAGGTGCTGGTCACGCTCGATGTGCCCAACGACGTGCATGCCTATCGGCCGCCGCTCAGCGAACTCGATGCGCCGCCCGAGGTGGCTGGCCCGGCGCTGGATTTCCTGCGCGAATTGCTGGCCGCGCTGCGCGAAAGCGAATCGCTGCTGACCCAGCCGCGCCGCTTCTCGCTGCTCGCCTACCCGCCGGCGGTGCGCGCCGAGATCAACGAACTGTTGGGCGAGGGCGAGGTGGCCGTGATGTCGGCCGCCGGCCTGCGTGCGCAGGAAACCGCCTTCACCGGCATCTGGCGCGTACGCGGCGAGGGCATCGACGATGTCGAGGCCAGCGCCTTTCCGCTGGCGCTGCGCGAACTGGCCCTGGCGCGAACCATGCCGCCGGAGGCCGCTGCGCCACCGCCCGGGCTGATGAACGCGCCGGCGCTGTACCACGAGATCCGCAGCCTGTCGGGCATCTGGCGCCCCGGGCGGCCGGCCCGGGTGATCAACCTCTCGCTGCTGCCGGCCACGCCGGACGATCTGGCCTGGCTCGACGAAGAATTGGGCCGCATCTCCTTCTCGGTGCTGTCGCGCGGCTTCGGCAATTGCCGCATCACCGCCACCGCGCATCCCCATGTCTGGTGGGTGCAGTACTTCAACAACATGGAAAAGCTGATCCTAAATTCGATCGAGATCGTAGACGTTCCCGCTGTGGCGCTGGCCGCCGCCGAGGACCACGAAGCCACGGTAGAGCGCCTCGACGAGTGGATCGCCTCGATCGAGTCGGCGCGGGAGAACTGAGGTGCGCTTCCCCGAAGGCTCCTTCGAACGCACCGCGCGCGAGGTGGCGGCGGCACCGCTGGCGCTGTTCGAATGCGGCGTCTGCTGGCAGGTATATGACCCGACCGAGGGCGACGTGATCAACCAGATTCCAGCCGGAACGGCGTTCGCCGACCTGCCCGAGCATTGGTGCTGCCCCGGCTGCGAGGCCGCGAAGGAGCGCTTCCTGCTGCTGGACGATGGTCACGACTGAAGCGGTGGCGGCGCTGGAGGCGGCGTTTCGCCGCATCGCCGCCACGCGCATGGCCGGCCTGCCGCTCAATAACTCGGCGCTGCGGGTGCAGGCGGTCGGCTTCCGGCCGCACGATCCGGACACGCTGGCCGGCGTGCTGATCACGCCCTGGGCGATCAACCTGGTGGTGCTGCCGCTGCGGCCGTCGCGCGAGCTGTACCTGGCCAGCGACTGCCTCTGCAGCCGGGACTTCCCTTCCGGCAGCTACGATTTCATGGGCGGCGAAGAGCCGGAATGCGGCGCCTACCAGTTCTGCTCGCTGTTCTCGCCGGCTTTCGAGTTTCGCGACCAGGAAAGTGCGGTGGAGGTGGCCAGGGCCGTGGTCGCCGCACTCTGGGCCGACGATGAACCGGATCCTGCCGCCGGGCGGGAGGCGGCGCGCCTGGCCGGGCGTCCGGCAAGCCAAATCCCGACCACGCGCAGGGGCTTCTTGCAAGGGGTTTTTGGCGGCCTGAAAGGCTAAACTCTGGGCATGCATGAAATGTCGCTTGCCGAAGGCGTGTTGCAGGTCATCGAGGATGCCGCACGCGCGCAGGAATTTTCCCGGGTCACCGCGGTCTGGTTGGAGATCGGCCAGCTTTCCGGCGTCGAGGTCGAGGCCATGAAGTTCTGCTTCGATGCCGTGGTGCGCGACAGCCTTGCCGAGGGCGCGCGGCTGGAAATCATCGCCACGCCGGGCAGCGGCTGGTGCATGCAGTGTTCGAAGTCGGTGCCGATGACGGAAGTCTTCGGCGAATGCCCGGACTGCGGCAGCCACCAGATGCAGGTCACGGGCGGCACCGAAATGCGGGTCAAGGAACTCGAAGTAGCCTGAGGGGGAAGGTTCATATGTGCACCACATGCGGCTGCGGCAGCGGCGAAGTGAAGATCGACGGTCACGACCACCATCATGGCGAGGACCACGAGCACGGCCACGAGCACGTCCATGCCGATGGCACGCGCCACAGCCACGGCCATAGCCATGACGGCGACCATGCCCACGATCACGACCACGCCCATCCGCATGTCCATGCCGACGGCACGCAGCACAGCCACGACCACGACCACCATCACGACCACGGCCACGGCGCCGGGCATGACCACCAGCACCGCTACGCACCGGTTCATTCACATGCCGCACCGGCGCACTCCCATGCCCCCGGAGTCAGTGCCAGGCGCATGGTGCAGATCGAGCAGGACATCCTCGCCAAGAACAACGCCTACGCCAAGCAGAACCGCGAGCGCCTCGCCGAGCGCGGCATCTTCGCCCTCAACTTGGTCTCCAGCCCGGGCTCGGGCAAGACCACGCTGCTGTGCAAGACCATCGAGATGCTCAAGGGCTGCCGCGCCGTGGCGGTGATCGAGGGCGACCAGCAGACCAGCCAGGATGCCGAACGCATCCGGGCCACCGGCGCGCCGGCGATCCAGATCAACACCGGCAAGGGCTGCCACCTCGACGCGCACATGGTCGGCCATGCCATGGAGAAACTGGCGCTGGCCGAAGACTCGCTGCTGGCGATCGAGAACGTCGGCAACCTGGTTTGCCCGGCGGCCTTCGACCTCGGCGAGGCGCACAAGGTGGTGATCCTCTCCGTGACCGAAGGCGAGGACAAGCCGATCAAGTACCCCGACATGTTCCGCGCCGCCAGCCTGATGCTGCTCAACAAGTGCGACTTGCTGCCCTACCTCAGCTTCAAGGTCGATGCGGCAATCGACTTCGCGCGGCGCGTGAATCCGACGATCCAGGTCTTGCAGGTATCGGCGACGACGGGGCAGGGCATGGATGCCTGGCTGGACTGGATAGAAGTCGGCGCCGGCGAGACGGCGACGAAGAAGCTGGCGACCGTCGACGCCCTGAAGCGACGCGTCGCCGAACTGGAAGCGAGGCTGGCGGCGCGGTGAGCGGCATCTGCCTCGAACTCGGAGCAGGCCTTGCGGCGGCACCGCCGGTGTTCGCCGCCGGTGCCTGGTTCAAGAACGCGGTTTGCGGCCTGCGCGGCGGCGAGGCGCGGATGTCGCGGGTGGTCGGCGACCTCAATGCGCCCGAGGCCTGCGTCGGCCACGAAACCGAAACCGATGCCATGTTGGCCTGGCTCGGCACGCCGGCGGCGATCGCCCACGACCTGCATCCGGATTTCCATTCCTCGCGCCACGCCGCCGAACTCGCGGCACGACTTGGCGCCGCCGCCGTGCCGGTGCAGCACCACCACGCGCATATCGCGTCGGTTTGTGCCGAGCATGGCCATCGCGGCCCGGTGATCGGTGTGGCGCTGGATGGCGTCGGGCTCGGCACCGACAACACGCCCTGGGGCGGCGAACTGCTGAAAGTCGATGGTGCCCGCTTCGAACGCCTTGGCTACCTGGCCCCGTTGGCCCTGCCCGGAGGCGACCGCGCCGCCCGCGAGCCCTGGCGCATGGCCGCGGCCGTGCTGCACGACCTTGGCCGCGGCGCCGAGATCGGCACGCGCTATGCCGACGAGCCCGGCGCGCCGACCGTGCTGGCGATGCTGGAGAAGAACCTCAACTGCCCGCGCACGTCGAGTGCCGGGCGATTGTTCGATGCCGTCTCCGGCCTGCTGGGACTGTGCCGCAAGATGCAAATGGATGCCGAGGCGGCGATCCGCCTCGAACAGGCCGCCACGCGGCGCATCGACGCTGCGGGCTGGCCCGAAGCGCTGGGCGATGGCTGGCTCCTGGTCGATGGCGTCCTCGACCTGCGTCCGCTGCTGGTGCGCCTGGCTGACATGGCCGATGCGGAGCAGGGCGCCGCGCTGTTCCACGCCACGCTGGTGGCGGCGCTGGCGCACTGGGCCGAGCGTGCATGCACCGAAAGCGGCCTGGATACCGTGGTTTTCGGCGGCGGCTGCTTCTTCAACCGCCTGCTGGCGTCCGGCCTGCGCGGCGCCGTCGAAGCGCGCGGCTTGCGCGTCCTGGCGCCGATCCAACTGGTGCCTGGCGATGCCGGCTTGGCGCTGGGGCAGGCCTGGGTTGCGTTGCATACGTTGGAAAATTCATGAGAACCAACTTGGGTTTGAGGTGGACGGGCGATCGGGACGGTGGGGTATTCCCCTTCGCTCATGTCATCCGTCAGTGCCCTGCGGGCACTTCCTCCTTCTTTACTTCGCTGCGGGGAACACCCCACCATCCCGATCCCGTGATGACATCGCCGGTTTGCGGCTGCATAGCGCAGGCGTTTCCCGTCAGTGATGGCAGGTATCCGGGTCCAGTAGGTAAAGGGGGAGGAGCGGGCAACGCCCGCGACGGAGGACACGGACGGAGCCGGATACCTGCCATCGCTGGCGCGCACGGAGGAAAATAGGATGTGCCTTGCATTACCCGTCAAAGTAATAGAAGTCGGCGCCAACGACACGGCGATCGTGGATCTCGGCGGCGTCAAGAAGGAAATCTCGCTGGCCCTGCTGTCCGACGTGCAGGTCGGTGACTACGTGATCCTGCACGTCGGTTATGCCTTGACCAAGCTGGATCCCGAGGAAGCGGAAAAGACGCTCGCCCTGTTCGCCGAGATGAACGCCGAGATGGCGGCCGGGGGCGCGGCGGCGTGAAATACATCGACGAGTTCCGAGACGGCGAACTGGCGAAGAATCTCGCCCAGAGCATCGCCGCCACGGTGCAGCCCGGACGCAACTACAGTTTCATGGAATTCTGCGGCGGCCATACGCATGCGATTTCGCGCTATGGCTTGAGCGACCTGCTGCCGCCGACGGTGCGCATGGTGCATGGGCCGGGCTGCCCGGTCTGCGTGCTGCCGATTGGCCGCGTCGACCTGGCGATCCGTTTGGCGCTTGAGCGGGGCGTGATCCTGTGTACCTACGGCGACACCTTGCGCGTGCCGGCCTCTGACGGGCTTTCGCTGATGAAGGCCAAGGCGCGCGGCGGCGACATCCGCATCGTGTATTCGACCATCGACGCCTTGCAGATTGCGCGCGACAACCCGCAGCGCGAGGTGGTGTTCTTCGCCATCGGCTTCGAGACCACCACGCCGCCGACGGCGGTGGCGATCCAGCAGGCCGACGCCGAGGGCCTGAAAAACTTTAGCGTGCTGTGCTGCCACGTGCTGACGCCCTCGGCGATCAGCAACATCCTCGAATCGCCGGAAGTGCGGCAGTGGGGCACGGTGCCGCTCGACGGCTTCATCGGCCCGGCCCATGTGTCGACGGTGATTGGCAGCCGGCCCTACGAATTCTTCGCCGAGGAATATCGCAAGCCGGTGGTCATCGCCGGCTTCGAGCCGCTGGACGTGATGCAGGCGATCCTGATGCTGGTGCGCCAGGTGAACGAGGGGCGCGCCGAGGTGGAGAATGAGTTCGCCCGCGCCGTGACGCGCGACGGCAACCTCAAGGCCCAGGACCGCGTCGCCGAGGTTTTCGAACTGCGCCGCGAATTCGAATGGCGCGGGCTGTCGACCGTGCCCTATTCGGCGCTACGCATCCGCCAGCGTTATGCGGCCCTCGATGCCGAGCGGCGCTTCGCGCTCGAATACAGCTCGGTGCCCGACAACAAGGCCTGCGAATGCGGCGCCATCCTGCGCGGGGTCAAGAAGCCGCAGGACTGCAAGATCTTCGGCACGGTGTGCACCCCGGAAAATCCGATCGGCTCCTGTATGGTGAGTTCCGAAGGGGCCTGCGCCGCGCACTACAGCTACGGACGTTACAAGGACATGCACTAGATGGCAGAGGTGAAACGAGGTTACGTGCGGCCGCTGGACCTGAAACACGGCCGGGTGGACATGACCCACGGTTCCGGCGGGCGCGCCATGGTGCAGCTGATTTCCGAACTGTTCGCCAGGCACCTGGGCAACGAATACCTCGGCCAGGGCAATGATGGCGCCGTGTTGCCGGCGCCGACTCTTCACGGCAAGCCGGGCCGGTTGGTGATGGCCACCGACAGCCACGTGGTGTCGCCACTGTTCTTTCCAGGCGGCGACATCGGCTGCCTTTCGGTGCATGGCACGGTGAACGACGTGGCCGTGATGGGCGCGACGCCGCTCTACCTGGCGGCGGGGTTCATCCTCGAGGAAGGCTTTCCGCTTGCCGATCTCGCCCGCATCGTCGAGTCGATGGCGGCCGCGGCGAAGGAAGCGGGGGTGCCGGTGGTGACGGGCGACACCAAGGTGGTCGAGCGCGGCAAGGGCGACGGGATTTTCATCACCACCACCGGCGTCGGCGTCCTGGCCGACGGCATGAACCTGGGCGGCGAGCGGGCACGGCCCGGCGACGTGATCCTGGTCTCGGGCACGCTGGGCGACCACGGCGTGGCCATCATGAGCCAGCGCGAGAACCTGAGCTTCGAAGCCCCCATCGAATCCGACACGGCGGCGCTCAACGGCCTGGTTACGGCGCTGATGGCCACCGGCGCCGGCCTGCGTTGCCTGCGCGACCCGACGCGCGGCGGCCTGGCGGCGACGCTGAACGAGATCGCCACCCAGTCGGGCGTCGGCATGATGCTTTACGAGAAAGCGATCCCGGTGAAGCCGGTGGTGAATGCTGCCTGCGAATTCCTCGGCCTCGACCCGCTCTATGTCGCCAACGAAGGCAAGCTGGTGGTGATCTGCAATGCGCTCGACGCCGAGCTCCTGCTCAACACCATGCGTGCCCATCCGCTGGGCCGCGATGCCTGTTTCGTCGGCGACGTGATCGCCGACGACCACCATTTCGTGCAGATGACCACGGCCTTCGGCGGCAAGCGCATCGTCGATTGGCTGGCCGGCGACCAGCTGCCCAGGATCTGCTGATGCGGATTCTGCTGCTTACCCACGCCTTCAACAGCCTGACGCAGCGCCTGGGGGCCGAATTGCAGGTGCGTGGCCACTCGGTTTCGATCGAGTTCGACATCGCCGACAGCGTCGCCGAGGAAGCCGTGGCGCTGTTCAGGCCGGACCTGATCGTCGCGCCCTACCTGCGCCGCGCGATTCCGCAATCGATCTGGAGCCGGCATGTCTGTCTCGTGGTGCATCCCGGCATCGTCGGCGATCGCGGGCCGTCGGCGCTCGACTGGGCCTTGCAGAACGGCGACGCCGAGTGGGGCGTCACCGTATTGCAGGCAGAAGCCGAAATGGATGCCGGGCCAATTTGGGCCACCACCAGCTTTCCGCTGCGCTCGGCGAAGAAGTCCAGCATTTACCGCAACGAAGTGACGCAGGCGGCGGTGACGGCAGTGTTGACGGCGGTCGAGCGCTACGCCGCAGGCGAGCAGCCGACGCCGCTGGCGGCCTGGCCGCAAGCACGCGGCGAGCTGCAGCCGCTGATGAAGCAGGCACAGCGCGCCATCGACTGGGGGCAGGACGACACGGCCACGGTGCTGCGCAAGATCAATGCCGCCGACGGTTTTCCCGGCGTGGCCGATGAGTTGTTCGGCCTTCCCTGCCATATCTTCGATGCCTGGCCCGACGCGAGCCTGGCGCAGGAGCCCGACCTTACCGCCGGCGCCGTGATCGGCCGGCGCGAAACGGCCTTGTTGCGCCGTACGCGTGACGGTGCGGTGTGGATCGGCCATGCCAAGCGCGAGGGCGGATTCAAGCTGCCGGCGACGCTGGCCTTTGCCGCCGAAGCGGCCGAGCTGCCGGAACTGCCATTGGCCGGCTGGTGGCGCGTCGATCATGCGACCTGGCAGGACATCGCCTGGGAGGAAACGGACGGCGTCGGTTTCCTGCATTTCGAGTTCTACAACGGGGCGATGTCTACGTTGCAATGCCGTCGCCTGCGCGAAGCGCTGGCCTGGGCGAAGACGCGGCCGGTGAAGGCGATCGTGCTTGCCGGCGGGGCGGATTTCTGGTCCAACGGCATCCACCTGAATGTCATCGAGCAGGCCGAGTCGCCGGCCGACGAATCCTGGGAAAACATCAACGCCATGGACGATCTGGCGCTGGAGCTGATCACCACCGACCGGCAGCTGACGATCGCCGCATTGGCGGGGAATGCCGGTGCCGGCGGCTGTTTCCTGGCCCGCGCGGCCGACCTGGTCTGGGTACGCGAGGGCGCCATGCTCAATCCGCACTACAAGAACATGGGCAACCTTTACGGCTCCGAGTACTGGACCTACCTGCTGCCACCACGCGTCGGCGAAGAAGGTGCGCGCGCGATCATGAAGAATCGCCAGCCACTGACCGCCCGCGGCGCCGTGGACATCGGCTTCGCCGACGCCTGCCTGGCCGCCGATGCGGCCGCCTTTCGCATCGACGTGGCGCGGCGCGCGCTGGAACTCGCGCAAGCGGACGGGTTTGCCGCAGGCCTGGTTGCCAAGCGCGAACGCCGCGCCCGGGACGAGGCAGCCAAACCACTGGCTGCCTATCGCGCCGAGGAACTGGCGCAGATGCGACGCAACTTCTACGGCTTCGACCCGAGCTACCACGTCGCGCGCCACCATTTCGTGCGCAAGTCGCTGGCCTCGTGGACCCCGCGCCACCTGGCGCGGCATCGCGACCTCGGCTGGAGCGTCCCCGAATGAAAGCTCCCGCGCCGCTGACGGTGCTGGTGGTCGACGACGAGCCGCGCTCGCTGGAGACCCTGCGCCGCACCCTGGAGGAAGACTTCACGGTATTCACCGCCGCCTCGGCCGAGGAGGGCGAGGCCGTCATGGCGCGCGAGTTCGTGCATATCGTGCTCTCCGACCAGCGCATGCCTGGCACCCAGGGCGTGGAATTCCTACGCCGGGTGCGCAGCCAGTGGCCGGATACGGTGCGCCTGATCCTGTCCGGCTACACCGATGCCGAAGACATCATCGCCGGCATCAACCACGCCGGCATCTGGCAGTACCTGCTCAAGCCCTGGCACCCCGAACAGTTGCTGCTGACGCTGAAGAGTGCCGCCGACCTGTGGCGCCTGCAGCAGGAGAACCAACGCCTCTCGCTGGACCTGCGCGACGATCCCGAACAGCTGGTGCAACGCGTCGCCCACCGGCGCGGCAAGCTCATGGCGCGCTCGGGCTTCGACCGCCTTGCGCGTGCGGCCGACAGTCCGCTGAATGCGGTCTGCGAGTTGGCGCAGAAGATCGCCGGACATGAACTGTCGGTGCTGATCACCGGCGAATCGGGCACCGGCAAGGAACTGCTGGCGCGCGCCATCCATTTTTCCAGCGACCGCGCCGAGCGCGCCTTCGTCGTCGAGAACTGCGGCGCACTGCCCGATACCCTGCTCGAAGCCGAACTCTTCGGCCACAAGAAGGGTGCCTTCACCGGCGCCCATGAAGACCGCATCGGCCTGTTTCAGCAGGCCGACGGCGGTACGCTGTTCCTCGACGAGATCGGCGACACCTCGCCGGCCTTCCAGGTCAAGCTGCTGCGCGCGCTGCAGGAGGGTGAGATCCGGCCCGTCGGCAGCCCGCGCACGGTGCCGGTGAATGTGCGCATCATTGCCGCCACCAACCGCGACCTCGAAGCCGATGTCGCCAGCGGCCGTTTCCGCCGCGACCTGTATTACCGCATCGCCGGCATCGGCCTGCACATGCCGGCCCTGCGCGAACGGCCGCAGGACATTCCGCTGATCGTCGGCGGCCTGTTCAAGGAGTCGGCGCCAGCAGGACGGCGATTCTCCGAGGCGGCGACCAAGGCGCTGCTGGCCTACCACTGGCCGGGCAATGTGCGCGAACTGCAAAACGAGGTGATGCGTGCCCTGGCCCTGGGCGAGGGCGCCGTGCTCGGTGAGGACCTGCTGTCGCCGCGCCTGCGCGTGGCGCGGACCCTGGCCGGCGCGAGCATCGAGCTCGACGGCGAGGGCGGCACGCTGAAGGACCGGCTCGACCGCCTCGAAGGCCAGGTGATCGCGCGCACCATGGAACGCCACAAGGGCAACAAGACCCGCGTTGCCGAGGAACTCGGCCTGACCCGTGTCGGCCTGCGCATGAAACTGGCGCGGTTGGGACTCGACGGAGGCGAGGAGTGAATATCCTCTGGCTCCAGTCCGGCGGTTGTGGCGGGTGTACCCTGTCCTGGCTGGGCAGCGAGCGCGGCTCGCTGTTCCGCGAACTGGCCGACGAGGGCCTCGAAATCCTCTGGCATCCCAGCCTTTCGGAAGCGTGTCTGGACGAGGCGCGCGAACTGATCGAAGGCTGCGCGTCCGGCGCCATCCCCTTCGACATCCTTTGTCTCGAGGGCTCGGTGCTGCGCGGTCCCCGTGGTACGGGCGCCTATCACCGCTTCGGCGGTGGCCAGCCGATGGTCGACTGGGTGCTGCGCCTGGCGGTGCGCGCCAAGCACGTGGTGGCGATCGGCAGTTGCGCGGCCTTCGGCGGCATTCCCTCGGCCGGAATGAATCCCACCGATGCCTGCGGCCTGCAACATGACGGCGACGTCGGCGGCGGCTTGCTGGGACCCTATTTCCGCGATGCCAGCGGCCTGCCGGTGATTAATATCGCCGGTTGCGCGCCGCATCCCGACTGGATCACCGAAACCCTGGTGATGCTGGCGCGCGGCAAGCTCGGCGTGGATGCGCTCGACGAATACGGTCGGCCGCGCTTCTATGCCGACCAGCTGGTGCACCACGGCTGCCCGCGCAACGAGTACTACGAGTTCAAGGCCAGCGCCGAGAAGCATTCCGACCAGGGCTGCCTGATGGAACAGCTCGGTTGCAAGGGCACCCAGGCCCATGCCGATTGCAACCAGCGGCTGTGGAATGGCGAGGGTTCCTGCCTGCGCGGTGGCTACGCCTGCATCCGCTGCACCGAGCCCGGATTCGAAGAGCCTGGCCATGCCTTCGAGAGCACGCCCAAGGTCGCCGGCATTCCCATCGGCCTGCCGGCCGACATGCCCAAGGCCTGGTTCATCGCGCTGGCCGCGCTGTCCAAGTCGGCCACACCGGCGCGGGTGCGCGAAAACGCCACAGCCGACCACCAGCTGCGCGCGCCGTCGGTCAAGCGCGCCAAGAAATGAGCACGCGCAGGATAGTCGGGCCATTCAACCGCGTCGAGGGTGACCTCGAAGTTACGCTCGATATCGACGCCGGACGCATCGCCGCGGCCTACGTCAATTCGCCGCTTTACCGCGGTTTCGAGCAGATCCTGCAAGGCAAGCTGCCGGCCGATGCCCTGGTGCTGGTGCCGCGCATCTGCGGCATCTGCTCGGTGGCGCAGTCGGCTGCCGCCGCGCTGGCGCTGGCCGATGCGGCCGGCATTGCGCCGCCGCGCAACGGTCGCCTCGCCGCCAACCTGACCCTGGCGGCGGAAAACCTGGCCGACCACCTGACGCATTTCTATCTCTTCTTCATGCCCGATTTCGCCCGCGCCGAGTACGAAAGTCGGCGCTGGTACCACGGCGCGGCAGAGCGATTCCGCGCCACCACGGGCAGCGCGCCGAACGAGGTGCTGCCGGTGCGCGCCCGTTTCATGCAGACGATGGGCCTGCTCGCCGGCAAATGGCCGCACACCCTGGCCGTACAGCCGGGCGGTTCGACGCGGCCGCTGCAAAGCTCGGAGATTTTTCGCCTGCACCGCATCGTGCGCGAGTTTCGCAGCTTCCTCGAAACCACCACGTTCGGCGGCCGCCTGGAGGAATTCGCCGCACTCGACAGCCGGGCCGCGCTGGCGCAATGGCAAGCGGCGGGGGCCAGGGGCGATCTGCGCACCTTCCTGGCCATCGCCGACGACCTTGGCTTGTGGCGCCTCGGGCGGGGCAGCGAGAGATTCCTGAGTTACGGCTGTTATGCGCAGGACGATGGACGGCTGTTTCCTGCCGGCGTCTGGCATGGCGGCGAAGTGCATGCGCTCGACCCGGGCGCCATCGAAGAAGATACCGCCCACTCCTGGTATGCCGCCACCGGGCGGCCGCAACATCCGGCCGAGGGCGGTACCTTACCGGTGGCGGACAAGGACGGCGCCTATTCCTGGTGCAAGGCGCCGCGCCTGGGCGGCCAGGTGGTCGAGACCGGCGCCCTGGCGCGCCAGGTGGTGGCCGGGCATCCGCTGGTGCGCGACCTGGTCGCGACGGATGGCGGCAGCGTCGCGGCGAGGGTTGTCGCACGCCTGCTGGAGCTTGCCCTGGTGCTGCCGGAGATGGAATCCTGGCTGGATCAACTGCAGCCCGGCGAGCCGTGGTGCATCACGGCGCTGCCGGCCGACGAAACCTCAGGGGTCGGCCTGATCGAGGCGGCGCGAGGCTCCCTGGGGCACTGGCTTACGGTGCGCCGCGGCCGTATCCACAACTACCAGATCATTGCGCCCACCACCTGGAACTTTTCGCCGCGCGATGCCGCTGGCCAGCCGGGCGCGCTGGAACTGGCGCTGGCCGGCTTGCCGGCAACTGCGGATGGCCAACTGCCGGCGGCGATTCATCACTTGGTGCGCAGTTTCGATCCCTGCATGGTGTGCACGGTGCACTGACGGGCAATCGTCCCCCATCCGCCCGTGATTCACGCGGCCAGAAGTTCCTGCGCCCTTTGCAGCGGAAGGCCTGCACACCGGTTGACGAGGTTGGTGACTGTCGCGTCGATTTCCTCCACCAGGCGCTCACTCGCCGATGCCATGGCGCCGCCCAGCGTGTCGTCGTCGATGGCGTGGCCTTCGGAAACGAAGAACTGCTGCAGCCCAAGCCATTGCAGCCTGACCTGGCCGAGTTGGGTTTGGGCGGACGGCGTATCCTGGATGCATTCCGCGAGATGTTCCAATTCTGAAGTGAAGGCATCGCGGTCACGTTTGATCGCCGAGTCGTAGTCTGCGTGGTTGCGCACCCAGAGCCTGCCGAGATAATTCTTCGCCATGCGTTGGACAAGCATGCGCTGACGCCCGGCAAGGTTGATCAGGGCTCCGTTTCGATCGGGATTGCGGGCGAGTTCATAGGTTGCGCGCTCGGCGATATCGACGATATCGGCGTTGGCGGCGAGCAAGGAATCCATGCGTTCGCGGCGGGGCGTTTCCAGCAGCAGCCTGCGGTAGCGAGGCCAGCATCGGGCCTCGCGGCGCAGCAGTTCGGCGAGGACGTGCTTGTGGCCGGCGACGGCAAGCACGGCACGCTGGCGTTCATAAAGCGAGATCGACTGATGCAGCAGGCGGCGTGCCTTGACCGGGGATATGTTCCTCCCGATCATCATCCAGGCCTTGGCCATTCGTTCGGACAGCATGCGCTGGCGGCCAGAAAGATTGATCAGTTCGGCCAGATGCAATGAGGCTGCCCGGGCCGGTGGGCAAGGGTGCGGTGCCGGAGCAGGGCCGCGCGAGCCGTCGCCTGGGAGCAGGCGGGCATCGTCCTGAGCCGAACGCTGCGGGTCAAGGCGACGGAGGACGATGGTCCTGCCCTGGACGCTTATCCGGTTGGCGTTTGTCAGGTCCCGCAGTGCACGGGAAAAGGACTCCGGGGTCATTCCGAGCCGAGCGGCCACCAACTGCTTGCTCGCGGGCAGATGGAGGCAGGCATCCCTGCTACCAGCAGTCTGCCGGGAAAGGGATTGCAGGAAGTTCATCACCCGGTCATTGGCGGTCAGCAATTGGCTGCTGACCATTTCATCCTCCACGGCCAGTTGGCGCCGGGCCAGGTGGCTCGCCATGCGCCAGGCGAGGGTGGGGGATTTTTCGCAGGCGCTGCGCATGTTACCCAGCGGAATGGCGATCAGGATACCGGGTTCAACGACAATATGCTGGATCGGCGTGTCGCGGCAGGAGAAAAGATCGGACAGGCCGCAAAGCTCGTTCGGACCGAAAAGATCCAGTACCCGCTCGACGCCGGAATCGGTGACCATCGAGCGGCTGATGGTTCCCGTCAATACAAGGAACAGGTGCTCCACCGCCTTCCCGGGATGATTCAGGATATGGCCCCGGTCGCAATCGATGCGACGGATGTTGCGCAGAAGCGGCGTCAGCGTCTCAGCGTTGAGGTCGCGCAGCAGCGGGTTTCGCGAAATTGCACAGGCAGCCGCATCGGCCTCGATAGGACGGGTGCAGGTTGTCATCGATTTTCCTTGGCATGTTTGCCCTCCGGGGGAGATAATTGCAGGAGCAGTTCTGGCGGTGTTGACCTCGGTCAACAAACGCGCAGATGGTTTAGGCATAAAGCAATGCCAAGGGGGGAATGTGCGGCCGCTACCGGACGCGATTCCTCAGGCTAATCCGCCTCAGCTGGCGCTGCAGAGCACCTCGTGGCGCAGTTCTTCAAGCGCGGCCAGCAGCGAGTCGCGGCGCTGGTCGAGGTGTCCGAGCCGGGTTCCGGCGCCGGCGCGGTCGGAGCGCGCCAGGGCCTCGATCTCCTTGCCTGTTTCATGCACCTCGCGATGGGCCTCGACCAGCCGGTCGAAGGACGGATAGTGGCCGTAGCGTTCCAGCCCGATCGAATCCAGCCAATGGCCGAAGCGGCAATCGTGCGGGTCCATCGGCGGCGGCGAGACGCTGCCTGGGGCGGCTTCCACTGTCCGGCGCAGCAGGTCGATCCAGCGCAGGTGGTCGACCTCGACAGTCAGCAGCGGCAGGTCCTCGCGCGGCCATAGCGAGACGTGGCGCCATTCCTCGGGCTGGCGCCAGTCGCCAAGCCAGGCGTCGACCTGGGCGGCGGGCATCGGCCGGGCAATGCCGTAGCCTTGCGCCAGGTCGCAGCCCAGGCGCAGCAACAGGGTGCCGTGGGCGACGGTTTCCACGCCTTCGGCGATGACGCGGCGACGGAAGGCGGCAGCGAGGCCGATGATGCTGTCGACGATGGACAGGTCGTCCGGGTCGGTGAGCATGTCGTTGATGAAGGATTGGTCGATTTTCAGCGTGCCGGCCTGCAACTGCTTGAGGTAGGTCAGCGAGGAATAGCCGGTGCCGAAATCGTCGATGGCGAAGCTGACTCCCAAGGCCTGGCATTCGGTCATCACCGCACCGACTTTTTCCAGGTCGTTGAGCGCCGCGGTTTCGAGGATCTCCAGTTCGACGAGGGCGGGTGACAGCCGCGGATGGCGTGCAAGCGCGTCGCGCAGTCCCTCGGCAAACCCGGCGCCCTGCAATTGTTCGGCGGCGACATTGATGCCAATGGCCAATGGCCTTCCCGCCTGGGCCCAGGCCTCTGCTTGCGCCAGGGCCGTCTCCAGCGCCCAGTCGCCGACCTGCCGATGCAGTCCGACGAAATCCACCATGGGCAGGAATTCGGCGGGATCGAGCAGGCCGCGTTTCGGGTGCTGCCAGCGGATCAGCGCTTCCATGCCGAGGATTTCGCCGCTGCGCATATTGACCTTGGGCTGATAGACCAGTTGTAGCTGGCTATCTGTCATGGCGCACTGGATGCTCTCCAGCGAATCGCGGCGCAACTCGGAAAGCCGGTCGTGTTCGGCGTCGAACAGCGCATATCGGTTGCGGCCGGCCTGCTTGGCCTGGTACATGGCCTGGTCGGCATGGCGCAGCAGCATGTCGGGATCGGCGCCGTCGAGCGGAAACAGGGTCACGCCCATGCTGGCGGAGAGGCGGGCCTCGCCCTCGGCCAACTGGAAAGGCTTGTTGAGCGAAGTGCGGATGCGCTCGAGGGCGATCTCGCATTCGTCGAAATGCGCCATGTTGCCGAGCAGCACGACGAATTCGTCGCCGCCGAGTCGGCTGACGGTGTCGCCGGCGCGGACATTGGCCGAAAGCCGGCGCGCGGCGTCGATCAGCAGCAGGTCGCCGGCAGCGTGGCCCCACTGGTCGTTGATCGGCTTGAAGCCGTCGAGGTCGAGGTAGCAGATCGCCAGCAGGCGGTCGCTGCGGCTGGCCTGGCCGATCGCCTGGGTCAGGCGGTCGGAAAGCAGGCGCCGGTTGGGCAGGCCGGTCAGGGCGTCGAAGTAGGCCATCTGCTCCAGCCGTTCGCGTGATTCCTTCAGCGCGGTGATGTCGCTCGACATGCCGACGTAATTGCGTACCCGGCCGTCGCGGTCCTTTACCGCCGAGATGCTGGTCTGCTGCACGTAGCGCATGCCGTCCTGGCGCCGGTTGATCAATTCGCCACGCCAGGAGCCGCGCTGGTCGAGCTCCTGCCACATTGCGCGATAGAACTCGGCATCGTGCTCGCCGGAGGCCAGGAAGCGCGGGTTGCGGCCGAGGACTTCGTCGCGCCGGTAGCCGGTGAGGGCGACGAAGGTGTCATTGACGTCCACGATGTTGCCCGCCGCATCGGCGATCAGTATGCCTTCCTGGGCATGCTCGAAGACGCCGGCGGCCAGTTGCAGGCGGTCGCGGTTGCGGCGCAGCTCCAGGTTGGCGCGCGAGATCCACCACAGCACCGCCAGCAGCAGTGAAATCACCGCGGCCCCGGCCAGGGCCAGACGCTGTCCGTAGCGCGACAGCACATCGTCGAATTCCACCGGCAGGTCGTCATAGGGGCCGAGGCGGAATTCGAGGAACAGCTCGTGCACCGGCTGGTAGTTCTGCGGCAGGGTCCAGCCGTGGATGCCGGCGGCGCGCGCCGCCGGGTGGTCGTTTGGCAGGCTGAGCAGGGCGATCAGCAGTTCCTTGGTGACTTCATCGGCGACATGGTCGAGCTTGGCGAAGGGCCAATGGGGATAGAGCTGCGTGCTGTGGCGATAGGGGTAGCCGGGCGTGCTCTGTTCGCCGATCACCCTGAGCTTGCTCAGGTCCAGCTTGCCTGCGGCGGCCATGGCTTCGATCAGGTCGGAGCGGACGAAGCCGATGTCGGAGCGTCCGGCGATGACACTGGCGACCACCTTGTCCTGCGCCTGCAATTGCAGGATTTCGGCCACGTCTTTGTCGAGGTCGATGCCGGCCCTGCGCGCCTCGCGCAAATGGACCTGCCAACCGCCAAAGCCGTGGGTGTCGGGTACCGCCAGGCGCTTGCCGCGCAGGTCGGCGTAGGTCTTCAAGTCGTCGCGCTCGGCGCGGGCGATTGCGGTGCCACCGAAACGATCCACCGGGCCGTTGGGGCCAACCACGCGCATCGTGGCGATGCGCGAAATCCGCCCGCCGGCTTCGAGTTCGACGTAATGCCCGGTGTTGGTGATGACCAGGTCGATGCGACGCTCGACGATCGCCGGCTCGAACTCCGCCAGCGTCAGCGGCACGATGCGGAACTGCCGCGGGGACAACTTGGCCGCAAGGTAGTCGGCATGTGGCTGCCATTCCTTGCGCGCCCTATCGACGCCCCGGTAGGCCAGCACGCCGATGCGCAGGCTTCCATCCGCGCTCGCCTCAGCGGGCGCGGGCACAGTGTCGGCGGTGCCTGCTGCAATGCAGCACAAGCACCCCAGAACGAGCGCCAATAGGCGCCGGAAGCGGTTTAAATCCATGATTACCATGGGGCAATCCTACCCCATCGGAATACGCGGCATTGGTACTGGATCAAACTCCTGCGAGATTTTCGGCCGCTGGGCGTGCGCACCAAAAGTCGGCGCTGGCGCTACGGCGGGTATGGACCCGCCGTAGGAACCGGTTGGCTATTTCAGGGCGTCGGCACCGGCCAGGGACACCTGGTGATCCTGGGCGGAGCTGCCGCCCGAGGCACCGATACCGCCGATCACGCGGCCATCGACGACGATCGGCACCGCGCCTTCCAGCACGCCGGCGTCGCCGGTCAGGTTGAGCAGGCGCAGGTTGGCCCCACCTTGCGCGATCAGGTCCTGCCAGACCTTGGTCGGGCGACGGAAGGCCGCCGCCGCATGGGCCTTTTCGCGCGCGATGTCGATCGAGCCGAATTGGGTATTGTCCAGGCGTTGCAGCAGCACCAGGTGGCCGCCCGCGTCGACGACCGCGATCACCATGTTCCAGTTGTTCTTCTTCGCTTCGGCTTCGGCGGCGGCCATGGCTTTGCGGGCCTGGTCGAGGGTGATCGGCAGGCCGTAGGGGGGGCGGCGCCTGCGCGCGGGCGAGGCCGGCGGACAGCAGGAAGAGGGCGGCAAGGGCGAGGGCAAGCAAGGGGCGTGGAATCATTTTTGTTTCCTCCGTAGGGGTTGGGTGCAGCCCTCGGTATAGGTCGATTGCCACTGGAATATTCCCGCCGCGTCACCGTGCGCAGCCGCGGTCGGCGCTTTGAGGTAAATTCCGTGCATGAAAACTCCAATCCAGCCAGCGCCGGGCAGTGAGCCGGAATCCCGCCAGGGCGAATCGCGCGCGGCGCTGACGGTCGAGATGCTGGCCGCTGCCGGCGCCAGCGCCGAAGACGGCATCTGGCTCGATGTGATCCGCAAGATGGACGAGGTCTACAACGACCTGCTGCAATATGAAGTGGCGCTGGAAGAGAAGAACGCGACACTGGAGGACACCCAGCAGTTCATCTCCTCGGTGCTGACCTCAATGTCCGACCTGTTGATCGTGTGCAGTCGCGCCGGGGTGATCGAAAGCGTCAACGAGGCGCTGGCCTCGCTGCTCGGCGTCGATGCGGCAGCGCTGCATGGCCGCACCGTGTTCGACCTGTTCGCCGACGAAGAGTCGCGCCAGCATGCCGGACGCCTGTTCGCCGAGCAGGACGGCTGCGCGGTCGAGGACTGCGAGATGCTGCTGAAGGCCGCCAACGGCAGCGCGATCCCGGTGTCGCTAAACTGCACGCCGCGCTACAACGGGGTTGGCAAGATGCTGGGGTTGGTCATCACCGGGCGTCCGGTGGGCGAGTTGCGGCGCGCCTACCAGGCATTGCGCCGCGCCCATGAAGACCTCAAGACCACCCAGCAGCAGCTGATTCATTCCGAAAAGATGGCGTCGCTGGGCCGCCTGGTGGCCGGCGTCGCCCATGAGCTCAACAATCCGATCAGCTTCGTCTACGGCAACACCGTGGCCATGAAGCGTTACGCGGAGCGCATCACGCGCTACCTGGAGGCGGTGCATGGCGACATGCCGCGCGAGGCGCGCGAGGCCTTGCGCGCCGAGCTGCGCATCGATCGCATGCTCGACGACTTGCCATCCCTGATCGATGGCACCGTCGAAGGCGCGGAGCGCACCCGCGACATCGTCGACGCGCTGAAGCGCTTTTCCGCCACCGACCGCGACGAGCGCCGGCATTTCGACCTTGCCGAGGTGGTCGAGCGTTCGGTGCAGTGGGTCGGCAAGGCCACCGGCAGCCAGTTCGAAACGAGGCTCGACCTGCCCGGCGCGATCGACGTGGCGGGGTCGCCGGGCCAACTGCAGCAGGTGGTGATGAACCTGGTGCAAAACGCCGCCGACGCCACGGAAAAATCGCGCGAGCGGCGGCTCGACATCCAGGGCCGCATCGAGGGCGGCGAGGTGGTGATCGAATTCCGCGACAGCGGTCCCGGCATCGCCGAGGAGAACCTGTCCAAGCTGTTCGATCCCTTCTTCACCACCAAACCGGTGGGGCGCGGCACCGGGCTGGGCCTGGCCATCAGCTATGGCATCGTCGAGCGCCACGGCGGCCGCTTGACCGCCGCCAACCATCCCAAGGGCGGCGCCTTGTTCACCCTGCGACTGCCCCTGGTGGCGAGCGCGTCGGCCGACGGCGCATGAGCGGCGGCATCGATCCGGGCTGCGTCCGGATCCGACTCGCCGTGCACGACGGGCGGGTGGACGCGGTCGAGGTCAGGAGCGAGCGTCCGCAAGTGGCGCGCATGCTTTGCGGGCGTCCGGCAGACGCGGCGGTGCGCCTGGTGCCCCTGCTGTTTGCGTTGTGCGGCAAGGCCCAGGGGCGTGCCGCCGAACTCGCGCTGGCGGCTGCGCGCGGCGCGGCGGTGACGGCGCAGCTCGATCCGGCGATCGCTGCCGAGGCAATGCGCGAGCACCTCTGGCGCTGGTTGCTCGACCTGCCGCCTCTGCTGGGCCTGCCGCCCTTGAAAGAGGAATTTGCGTCTGCAGTGGCCAGTCTGGCGCGCGACGAGCGACAGTCGATCGCGGCCTTGCTCGTGGGCGAGGCAATCCTCGCCATCGAGCACCGGCTCGATGCGCTGCCGGACTGCGAGGCGGCGGCGTCGTGCTGCCTGCCGGCGATGGATGCCGCCGCGTCACGAAACGCCTGGCCGCGCCTAGATGCCGCCTTCTGCCTAAACCCGACCTGGCGCGGCGAGGCCGCCGAAACCGGCGCCCTGGCGCGACGCGGCGGCGGCACCGGCAAGGCCGGCACGCAACGCTGGCAGGCGCGCCTGGCGGAGCTGCGCGACTGGGCAGCCGGTACCGCAAAAGTCGGCGCCGGCGGCACGGCGAGTTCGATCACGCTGGTGCCTGGAACAGGCCGCGCGCTGGTCGAGACGGCGCGCGGCCTGCTGATGCACGAGATTTCGCTCGACGGTGACCGCGTGGCGGATTACCTCATCGTCGCGCCGACGGAATGGAACTTTCATCCGCGCGGGCCCTTGCCGCGCTGGTTGCTGGGACACGATGCGAGCGACCGTGAGGCCCTGCGCAGCTTGGTGGCGCGTTGCGTTGCCGCGCTCGACCCCTGCGTGCGCTGGGAGCTGGAAGGCATTTAGGCTCGCCCCGGAAACGTGCTCAGGGCGTTTCTACGCTCAAGGGGCCAGGAGGGACTCGATGCGGCCCGCCGCGTTACTTATGTCGCCGGCGCGCCGATGAGGCTGAGCGCGACGGCTTCGGCGACGCGAATGCCATCGACCGCCGCCGAAAGAATGCCACCGGCGTAGCCGGCGCCTTCGCCGGCCGGGTACAGGCCGCGGGTGTTGAGGCTCTGGAAATCATTGCCGCGCGTGATGCGGATCGGCGATGAGGTGCGCGTCTCGACCCCGGTGAGCAGGGCGTCGTCCATGTCGAAGCCGCGGATCTGGCGGCCGAAGGCGGGCAGGGCTTCGCGCAGTGCTGCCACCACATAGTCGGGCAGGCAGCGGGTCAGGTCGGCCGGACGCACGCCGGGGGTGTAGGAGGGCAGTACCTTGCCCAGCGTGGTGGATGGCCGCCCGGCGAGGAAGTCGCCGACGCGCTGCGCCGGGGCGCGGTAATCGCCGCCGCCGGCATCGAATGCGAGGCTTTCCCAATGGCGCTGGAATTCGATGCCGGCCAGCGGATCGCTTTCGATGCCGGGGAAATCCGACGGTGCAACATCGACCACCAGTGCGGCATTGGCGTTGCGCTCGTTGCGCGAATACTGGCTCATGCCATTGGTCACCACGCGCCCCGGCTCGGAGGTGGCGGCGACCACGGTGCCGCCCGGGCACATGCAGAAGCTGTAGGCCGAGCGGCCGTTGCCGCAGTGGTGCACCAGCTTGTAATCGGCGGCGCCGAGCAGCCTGTGGCCGGCGAACTTGCCGAAGCGGGCGCGGTCGATCAGCGACTGCGGATGCTCGATGCGGACTCCGATGGAAAACGGCTTGGGCTCGATATGCACGCCGCGCGAATGCAGCATGCGGAAGCTGTCGCGTGCGCTGTGACCGATGGCGAGCACGACGTGGTCGGCGGCGATGAATTCGCCTTCGGCGAGGCGCAGGCCGCGCAACTGCCCGGCGTCGATGGCGATATCCTCGACGCGGGCGTTGAAGCGGATCTCGCCGCCCAGGGCCTCGATTTCGGCGCGCATGTTTTCCACCATCGCCACCAGTTTGAAGGTGCCGATATGCGGTTTGCTGAGGTAGAGGATTTCCGCCGGGGCGCCGGCCTTGACGAATTCGCTCAGCACCTTGCGTCCGCGCCAGGCCGGATCCTTGATCTGGCTGTAGAGCTTGCCGTCGGAAAAGGTGCCGGCGCCTCCCTCGCCGAACTGCACGTTGGACTCCGGGTTGAGCTGGTTCTTGCGCCACAGGCCCCAGGTGTCCTGCGTGCGCTCCCGCACCGCCTTGCCGCGTTCCAGCAGCAGCGGCCGAAAGCCCATCTGTGCCAGCAGCAGGGTGGCGAACAGGCCGCAGGGACCGCTGCCGATCACCACCGGCCGCGGCGTCGGTGCCGGCTCGGGCGCATGGGCGACGAAACGATAGGTCGTGTCCGGCGTCGGCCCGACATGGCTGTCGCCGCGCAGGCGCACCAGCACCGCCGCTTCGTCGCGCAGCGTGAGGTCCAGGGTATAGGTCAGCACGATCGCCGAACGCTTGCGCGCGTCATGGCCGCGCCGGAACACCGTGTAGTCGAGCAGCTCGCCGGGGGCCAGGCCGAGGCGCTTGACGATGGCCGCACGCAGGTCGGCGTCGCTGTGGTCAAGGGGAAGGCGGAGTTCGGTCAGGCGCATGGTCGTGGTGGCGCGATCGGTGCGCTGGCCGGCATTCTAAAGGAGGGCACCGAAAGTCGGCGCTGGCACCGCGGCGGATGGGCCATGTGACGCGGGGTCGTGATGCCTCAGAGGCTCAGCGCGGCATCCAGTTGGCAGATCAGGGCGTCCAGGTCGTCGGCCAGGCCCAGGGCGTAACCGTCCGGTCCGCTGCTACCCTGGCGGGCTGCCTGCATCAGGGTGGCGGCCTGACGGCTCATGTTGGTGGCGCCGATGGTGCCGGTCGAGGCTTTCAGCGAATGCACGATCTCCCGCAGTCGAACCTCGTCGCCCAGGGCGATGGCGTCCCGCAACTGCTGGGGTACATCGCGGTTCTTGTCGCAGAACATGCGCAGGACGCGCAGGTAGAACACGAATCGATTGAGCGTCATGTCCAGGCCATACGCCACGTCGAGGCCATCGATGTCTGCCAGGCGCCGGCGCAGCAAGACCTCGGTCGATACCGGCGGCACCGGCTGCGCCGACCGGTCGGGGCGCGTCTCGCTTACCTGCGCCGGCAGCCATTTGGCCAGGGTGGCCTGCAGCTGCGTCGGGTCCACCGGCTTGGCAATGAAGTCGTTCATGCCCGCGGCGAAACAGCGTTGCCGGTCGTCTTCGAAGGCATTCGCGGTCATGGCGATGATTGGCACCGAGCCGCCGCCGGGCAGGGCGCGGATCGCGCGCGTGGCCTCGACGCCGTCGAGCACCGGCATCTGCATGTCCATCAGGATCAGGTCATAGCACGTGCGGGCGTGGCACTCCAGCGCACGGCGGCCGTTTTCCGCGACCTCCACCTGCAGCCCGATGGCGTGCAGCAGTTCGGTGGCGACTTCGCGGTTGATCGGATTGTCTTCCACCAGCAGGACGTGCGCGCCGGCGATACTGCGATCCGGGGTCTGCGTCGGTGGTGGCGTTCCGGACGCTCCCCGAGCAGCCTTCGGCAGGCCGCTGCCGAGCCGCAGCCGGGCGGTGAGCCAGAAGCGGCTGCCGACTCCCGGTTGGCTTTCGACGCCGGTGCCGCCACCCATCATGCGCGCCAGGCGGCGGGTGATGGCCAGGCCGAGGCCGGTGCCACCGTACTTGCGCGTGGTCGAACGGTCGCCCTGTTCGAAGGCAGCAAACAGGCTGGCCTTGGTTTCGTCCGGAATGCCAATGCCCGTATCCTCGACTTCCAGGCGCAGCGTCACCTCGCCGCTTTCCCGGCCTTCGGCGGCGGCACGCAGGACGATGCCGCCCCGCTCGGTGAACTTCAGCGCGTTGCCGGCAAAGTTGAGCAGGCCCTGGCGCAGGCGCGTCGGGTCGCCACGCAAGCTGCGCGGCGCATCGCCGAGTTCGATGCGCACGGAAAGCGCCTTGGCTTCGGCATCCGCCGCGATCAGGGTGCGCACCTGTTCCATCAGCTCATCGAGTTCGAATTCGGTGTCTTCCAGCTGCATGCGCCCGGCTTCGATCTTGGACAGGTCGAGCACGTCGTTGATGATGGCGAGCAGGTGGTAGGCCGCGCCGTCGATTTTTTTCAGCCGTTCGCGCTGTTCATCGCTCAACGGCGACTGCTGCAACAGGTGGGTGAGCCCGATGATGGCATTCATCGGCGTGCGGATCTCGTGGCTCATGTTGGCGAGGAAGGTGCTCTTGGCCTGGTTGGCGCTGTCGGCACGCTGGCGCGCTTCGTCCAGTTCGGCGGTGCGGCTCGCCACCAGCTCTTCGAGGTGATGGCGATGGGCTTCGAGCTCGGCGGCGTTGCGCTTCTTTTCGGTAATGTCTTCCTTGATCGCCACATAGTGGGTGATGCGGCCATCGGCCTGGCGTATTGGCGTGATGATGGCAAATTCGATGTAGTCGCCGCCGTCGGCGCGACGGTTGTGGAACTCGCCCTTCTAGGATTCGCCGGCCTTCAGGGTTTGCCAAAGCGATTCATAGGTCGACCGCGGCGTGCCGCCGGAATGCAGCAGGCGCGGGTTCTTGCCGATCACCTGCTCGCGGCTGTAACCGGTGACCTGCTCGAAGGCGGCGTTCACGTATTCGATGCGGGCCTCGACATCGGTGATGACCACGCAGTCCGGGCTCTGCTCGACGGCCAGCGAGAGCTTCTGCAGCTGCTCTTCGGCGCGCAGGCGCTGTGTCACGTCGTGCGCCAGCACCACCATGGCGCGGCGTCCACCGTACTGGATGCTGTGCGCCGTGATTTCGACCAGCAGCTCGCGTCCGTCGCGGGCGCGATGGCGCCAGATGCCCTGGTCGCCTGTCATGTCGTTGGCTTGCGCGATGGATTGGAGCAAAGGTGCCACCTGATCGGGATCGCGGATGTCGCGCAGGCTCATGGCCAGGAACTCGTCGCGCGACCAGCCGTACTTGGCGATCGCGGCGTCGTTCACGGCGAGGAAATGCAGTGTCTCCATATCGAACACCCACATCGGATGCGGGTTGGCGCCGAACATTTCGCGGTAGCTGGTTTCGCCCTCGCGCAGGGCGATGTTGGCGGCCTCCAGGTGCTGGCGCACGGCGACGGCATCTTCCATCAGTGACAGCGCGGCGCGGCGTGCCTTGACCTGTTCGGCGATGGCCTCGTTCTGCGACTTTTGCAGCGCCTCCTCGGCCAGTTTGCGCTGCTGGATGTCCTCGATCACCGTGACGAAATGATCGGGCGCGCCGTCGGGGCGCTTGACCAGCGAGGTGGTGCGCCGCAGCCAAATGAAATTGCCGGAGTGATCGCGATGGCGCAGCTCGCGGGTGGCGCTGGACAGGACGCCACCGAGCAACTGCCGCCGCTCGACCTCGTCGGCGACGGCGTCGTCCGCGGGGGGCACGTTGCGGGGTGCCGATACTGGAAACTGCCGCTCGTCGAGCCCAAGCATCGCGCACAGCTTGCGGTTGGCGCGCATCCAGTGTCCCTTGAGGTCGAACAGGCCGATGCCGACCGCGGCCTGTTCGAAGGTAGCATCGAAGCGGGCATTGGCGGCGCGCAGCTCGCTTGCGGTGCGCGAGCCGAAGATGTAGGTGACGCCGAATGTGAGCGTTGCATTGAGCAACAACACGGCAAGGAAGGTCGCCTTGTGCACGCCGTCGGTGAGCGCCATCAGGCTGTGGTCCTGAAGCGAAATCGGCGTCATCAGGGCGCGTGCCAGGTAGGTCGCGCCACAGATTGCAAAGGCCAGCCCGATGGCCGTCAGGGCTAGGGTGTGCTCCGTGCGGCGGCCGGCGGCGGCCAGGGCATGCCAGGCACCGGCGAGGGCGAAGGCGGCGGCGACCAGGGAGTTGAGGAACACCCGTGCGCCGAGGCTGGGCTGGATGAAGGTGAGGTACGGAAACAGCAGCAGCACCAGCAGGCCCACCGCGAGGTCAACGCGTGGGCCGCGCGGCAGGCCGACGGTGAGGCGGGTGGCCATGTACAGCCAGGCGGCGCCGCAAGCGACAGCGACATTGGCCAGGACGATGCTCAGGGCATCATGGACGATGCCGCGCAGGGTGATCAGGATGAAGCCCGTCGCCAGCAGGCCTGCACCCCTGATCCAGGCGAGGTTGGCCGGTTGGCGCCCGCTGATGCGTCCGACCATCACCATCGCCAGGACCAGCAGCAGGCTGGCGATCAGGCTCAGGACGCTGAGGCTGCGGATGTCCGGGAAGGCCATGTCAGACGAGTTGCCCCATCCCGGAGGACGCATCGCCTTCGCGGTCGAAATCCAGCGCATGCGGCTCGGGTCGGCCGAGTTCGCGGGAGAGGCGATTGACCTCCCGCTTCAGCTCGATCATGTCGAGTTCGCGCCCGACCGTGGCACGGTTGAAGCGTTCCAGTTCCTCGTTGCGCTGGCGCAATTCCTCGTCGGCGCGAGTGGCTTCCGTTACGTCGCGCGAGATGCCGAAGCTGCCGATCACCCGGCCGGAGGAATCATATAGCGGCCCCTTGGTGGCGTGAAACATGCGGGTTCCGCGTGCCGTGTCGAGGAATTCGTCGCTGACCACGATGCGCGCCTCCTTGATTCCGCGCTGGTCGTTGGCCTGGATCTTCGCCGCCTGGTCGGCGGGAAACAGCGCGTGGTCATCCTTGCCGATCACCGACTCCGCCGGCATGCCGACGAAGCCTGCGGCGGCACGGTTGAACAGCAGGTAGCGTCCGTCGAGGTCCTTGGCGAAGATGGCATCTTCCGACTGCTCGGCGATGGCGTCGAGCAGCTGCAGGGCGCGCAGCTTTTCCTCGCGCACAGTCCCCATCCTGTTCATAAGTTCGAGCCGGTCACGCTGGCGCAGGAGCACGAAGCCGGTCAGCGCCATGAACATCGCCAGCAGGCTGGACAACGCGATCCAGGTCGCATCCCTGGCCGCTGCGGCATGCAGGTCGGCTTCGCCCAGGCGGATCAGCAGCAGCCAATCGGTATCGGCAATCCGCCGTGCCACGCCCATGCTCGGCACGCCGCCGAGGGCATCCGTCGCGTGCTGGCCGGCGAGCAGGCGCTGCTGGAACTGGAATACCCCTGCCATTCGCCCCAGGCGCGGCGTTGGTTCCGGATGACCGCACATCCGCTGGCGCCGCCGGCACGCGGCCTGGTCATGGTGCATACCGACATAACCGCGCACAAGCTCGACGAGGCCGAGCGCAGTGCCGCCGAGTTTCGCCTGCAACTCGCGCTGGAGGCAACCGGCGATGGCTTGTGGGACTGGGACCTGCGCAGCGGCCTGGCCCATCTTTCCCCCGGTTATTACGCGCTCACCGGATATCGGGCGGAAGACGTGCGCGCCGATGAGGCATTTTTCCGTCGCCTGGTCCATCCCGACGACTGGGCGCGAGTCAGGCTGACCATTGAGGCGCACTTGCGCGGCGAGACTCCGGTCAGCGTGGTGGAGTACCGCATGTTGACGGCGGCGGGCGATATCCGCTGGATGCGCGGGCGCGGGCGGGTGGTCGAGCGCGATGCGGCGGGCATGCCGACGCGCATGGCCGGCCACATCACCGACATCACGGCGACGCGATCGATCGAGCAGGCACTGCAGGGCAGCGAAGCGCGCTACCGCGGCGTGCTGGAAGACCAGACCGAAATCATCAGCCGCTTTGCCGCCGATGGACGCTATCTTTACGTCAACGACGCCTATTGCCGCTTTTTCGGTCGCCGGGCGGAGGACCTGCTGGGTCAGCGCTGGCAGCCGGTGGCACATCCCGACGACCTCGCGATGATCGCGCAACGGCTGTCCGGGCTGATTCCCGAACATCCGGTGGTGAGCATCGAAAATCGTGTGTATGGAGGTGACGGCAATCTGCGCTGGATGCATTTCGTCAATCGCGGCTTCTTCGATGCGGCCGGGAACCTGGTCGAGATCCAGTCAGTCGGACGCGATATCACGGAGCGGGTTGCGGCCGAAGAGCAGTTGCGGCTGCTGCTGGAGGAAAACACACGCCTTGGGCGTGAGCTGATCCGCCTGCAGGAGGTCGAGCGCCAGCACCTGGCGCAGGAACTGCACGACGACCTGAGCCAGCAGCTGGTGGCAATCCGTGCCTATGCCGGCGCGATACGGCGCAATGCGGCCGACCGCGCCCGCAGCGAAGCGAATGCCGCCGCGATCGAAAGTGCCGTGGGCGAGATCTACGACGCCTCGCATCGGCTCATGGAAGGCTTGCACCCCCAGGTGCTCGACAGCGCCGGGCTGTATGCCGCGATCTGCCTGCTCCTTGCACGCTGGGGCACGACGCATCCGGATACCCGCGCCTGGCTGCGCCTGGCAGGCGACGTAGAACCTGTGGATGACCGGGGGCGCATCAACCTGTTCCGCATCGTCCAGGAATGCCTGGCCAACGTGCATGCCCATTCCGGGGCGCACCGGGTTCGCATCTTTCTCGGCGAGCGTCAGCGCCCCGAGGGACGCTGGCTGCGCCTGGTGGTGCGCGACGACGGGTGCGGAATGGACTTGGCTGCGCCGCATTCCGGCTACGGCCTGATCGTGATGCGCGAGCGCGCGCGGGCGCTCGGCGGCAGCCTGAGTTTGCAGAGGGGCGGCCGTTGCGGACTGCGCGTGGTGGTGGACGTGCCGCTCGCACCAGGCGCCGGTTAGGCGCTGGCGAGTCCGGCGCGGATCGCCAGGCGGGTCAACTCGGCGGTGTTGGCGACGTCGAGCTTGGCCTTGATCCGGGTCAGGTGGTTGCGCACGGTTTTCTCGCTCAGGTTCAGGGTCCGCGCGCAGTGATCGACCGGGTGGCCCTGGGCGGTGAGCAGCAGGATCTGGAACTCACGGTCGCCCAGCAGGGCGAGGCGTGACTGCTCGGGCGCGGACTGACGCTGCACCATGGCCGGGATCAAGTCCGGACTGACGAAGCCGCGTCCCGCGGCGACTTCGCGAACGCCGGCGACCAGCACGTCGGTAGTGCTGGCCTTGGTCACGTAGCCTAGCGCGCCGAGGGTCAGCGCGCGACTGAGCATGATCTCCGTGGCATGCACCGAATACACCAGGATGCCGATTTGTGGGTCGAACTGCGCCAGGCGACGGATCGCTTCCATGCCGCCGTAGCCTTCCATCGACAGATCCATCACCACCACATCTGCCTCGTGGCTGCGACACCAGGCATTGGCATCCTCACCGCTGGCGAGGTCGGCCACGACGCGCATCCCGGGTTCGGCGGAGAGCAGGCTGCGCAGGCCGGCACGCAAGGCCGGATGATCGTCGACCAGCAGCACGCGGATGGCCGAAGCCTCGCCGGACCGTCGGGATTTCATGCCTGCCCTTTGCTCTGGCTCGACTTTACCGCCGCGACGTATGCCGCATCCACCGTCAGGATGTGTTGGTAGAACCAGCCGTTGATCAGTTCCTCGATGCGCGTGGCGATCTGGTCCAGGCTCAGTTTGCGGGCCTCGCCGAGCAGTTCGCGCAGCATCTGGCGAAAGCGCTCATGCTCCTGGCGGTGGGCCGCCAGACCTTCATAGGCAATGGCTTCGAGCATGGCTTCTTCGTCGCGCAGATGTGTGCTGGCGTAGTCTGCCAGCGCGGCCAGCGCCTTCATCACGCGAATCTGGTCGCCTTCGCCGCGAAACGAGGCGGCAAGGTCGAACAGCTGCTTGTGCTGGGCATCGATGCCGGGCAGGCCGGTCTCGATGGCGGGCGACCAGGTCGCCATGGGGGTATTCATGTTAACTCCTGCGGCGCGATCAAGGCGCGATAGGCATGCCAGGTGGCATGCCCGACCAGCGGCATGGTGACGATAAGGCCAAGGAAGGCGGTGGCGATGCCGACGGCGGTGAGCAGCACGATCAGCGCCGCCCACAGCAACATCATCGGCATATTGCGCACCAAGGCCAGGAAGCTGGCCAACATGGCGGTAACGGTGTCCTGGTTGCGGTCCAGCATCATCGGGATCGAGACCACGGAAAAGGCGAACACCAGTCCGGCAAAGAGGGCACCGACCAACGTGTAGGCGACCAGGAACTCGAGGTTGTCGAATTTCAGGATCTGCGCCATGAAGCTTTCCATGCTGGGCATGCCACCCTGGTAAAACAGGGCGAACATCACCAGCGAGGCGCGCGCCCAGAGCAGGTAAAGCACGATCAGGATCAGCGAGTAGATGCCGATGGCGGCAAGGTTGCGGCGCCAGACGGCCAGGGTGGGCGCCAGTGCCAGTGTTTCACCGGTTTCGCGCCGGCGCGAAAGCTCGTACAGGCCGATGGCAAAGAAGGGGCCGACCAGCATGAAGCCGGTGGTGACGGCGGTAACCAGTTGCACGGCGTGGCGGAGCGCCAGCAGCAGCGCCATGCCGGTCGCCGCGAAGCACAGGCCATAGAACAGGCTGGCCCGGCCGCAGGCGCGCAAATCGGCCGCGCCGCGCCGCAACCAGTCGACCGGGGCCGCCAGCGGCAGGCCGCTGACGACCACCGGAAAGGGATTCTGCGACCGATCGGATTCGGTCGGCGTCACGCGGTGATGAAGCCGCGCAGGGCGTCGAGCACGGCATCCGGCTGCTCGGCCATCAGGGCGTGCCCGGCACCGTCGAGCGTGATGCTGCGCGAGCCGGGAATCGCCGCCGCGAGTTTCGCAGCCGCCTTGGGATGCGTCATCATGTCCTTGCTGCCGCTGACGACCAGCGTCGCGCAGCCGAGGGCCGCGGCGGCCTCCATGCCATGGGAATAGGCATTGCAGGCCGCCAGATCGTTGTGCAGCACGCCGGGCTTCTGGCGCAGGGCCAGGCGTCGCGCCGCGCCGTAGTGCCAGATGCCGGGAACGGCATAGCCGCCCATGGTGCCGCGCGGGGAGTGCGACCAGGCGTTGATCATGTCGATGGCCTTGGCCTCGTTGTTGCGGGCGGCGTTCAGCAGGCCATCGGAGACCGGCATCGGCACGGCGGTGCCGACCAGGGCAATGCGGGCAATGCGGGCCGGATGGCGGGCAGCGCATTCGAGCGCGGTGAGCGAGCCCATGCTGTGGCCGACCAGGGAAACCGTTTTCGCCGTCTCGCCGGCGCCGACTTTCTCCAGCAGCAGTTCGATCCAGTCGGCCAGGTCCTCGATCGAGGGCAGTGGCGCACCGCCGCTGCGGCCGTGGCCGGGCAGGTCGACCGCCAGCACGGCGAAGCCGTGGTGGGCGAACCAGCGGCTTTGCAGCAGCCAGACGCTGTGGTCGTTCTGCGCGCCGTGGATGAAGACGACGGTCGGCAGGGCCGCATCGAAGGGTTTGCCGCCGGTATAGGCATACGCGGCGTGGCCGTTGAGGGTCAGCTCCATGCTCAGGCCCGCCTTTATGTCTTTTGGGCGGCCGCGAGGCCGCGATTCAGGTCTTCAAGCAGGTCGCCGGCATCTTCAAGGCCGATCGAGAGGCGGATGGTGCCGGGGTGGATGCCGGCCGCAACCAGTGCGTCGTCGGACATGCGGAAGTGCGTAGTCGATGCCGGATGGATCACCAGCGACTTGGCATCGCCGACGTTGGCCAGGTGCGAAAACACGCGCAGCGCCTCGATGAACTTTTTGCCCGCTGCGCGACCGCCCTTGAGCGTGAAACTGAATACCGAACCGGCGCCGCGCGGCAGGAGTTTTTGCGCGAGGGCATGGTCGGGATGGGATTCGAGTTCCGGGTAGGCAACGCCGGCCACCGCATCGCTCTTGACCAGGTGCGCGACCGCCTGCCGCGTGTTGGCGATGTGGCGCTCCATGCGCAAGGGCAGGGTCTCCACGCCTTGCAGCAGCTGGAAGGCGGTCAGCGGGCTCATGCAGGCGCCGAAATCGCGCAGGCCTTCGCGGCGGGCACGCATGAGGAAGGCGGCGATCGAGGATTCCTCGCTGAAATCCATGCCATGGAAACCATCGTAGGGTTCGCTCAGGGTTGGAAACTTGCCGGACATGTCCCAATCGAAGGCGCCGCTGTCGACCAGCAGGCCGCCAATGGCCACGCCATGCCCACCGAGGAACTTGGTGGCGGAATGAAAGATCAGGTCGGCGCCGTGGTCGAAGGGGCGCATCAGCCAGGGGGTGGTGAAGGTGCTGTCCACCAGCAGCGGCAGGCCGTGTTCGTGTGCCAGCGCCGAGACCGCCGGAATGTCGAGCACGTCGAGGCCGGGGTTGCCCAGCGTTTCGCCGAACAGCAGGCGGGTTTCGGGACGGATCGCGGCGCGCCAGGCGTCGAGGTCGCGCGGATCGACGAAGGTAGTGGTGATGCCGAAGCGCGGCAGCGTGTAATCGAGCAGGTTGTGCGAGCCGCCATAGAGCGAGCGGCTGGCGACGATATGGCTGCCGGCTCCCATCAGCGTGACAATCGCCAGGTGCAGCGCCGCCTGGCCGGAGGCCACCGCAATCGCGCCGACACCGCCTTCGAGCGCCGCGATGCGCTCTTCGAGCACGGCGTTGGTGGGGTTGGAAATGCGCGAATAGACGTGTCCGCCGCGCTCCATGTTGAACAGTGCCGCCGCCTGGTCGGAATCCTTGAAGACGAAGGAGGTGGTCAGGTAGATCGGTGTCGCCCGCGCGCCGAAGCGCTCGTCCGGCACCTGTCCCGCATGCAGTGCGAGGGTGTCAAAGTTGTAGCTCATGCCGTGACCTCAGGCGTATTCGTCGGGATCGAGCATGCGCTCGAGGGCGGAGATGCGATCCTTGATCATCAGCTTGCGCTTCTTCAGGCGCCGCACCATCAGGTCGTCGTCGGGTGGCGTCGTCGTCAGGCGCTCGATCGCCTCGTCCAGGTCGCGATGTTCGACGCGCAACTCCACCAGCTTGGCGCGCAGCGCTTCGGGCGTTTCGGGAGCGTCGTTGGCGGCCATCGGGCGCGGGTCGTCAGCTGGCGATGTATTGTTCCAGCTGCTGGATCAGGAAGCTCTGTTCGGAAATCGTGTCGGCGAGCAGGTCGCGGATCGAGACCATGCCCAACACTTTCTTGTTCAAATCCAGCACCGGCAGGTGGCGGATGTGCTTGTCCGTCATCAGGGCCATGGCCTGGTCAACGGTTTGCTCGGGTAGGGCGTACAAGACCTTTTCGGTCATGATCTCCTTGACCGCCATTTCCTTGGAGGACTTGCCGAGCAGGATCACCTTGCGTGCGTAGTCGCGCTCGCTGAATATGCCAGCCAGCTGGCCGTCGCGCATCACCAGCACGGCGCCGATGTCGTTCTTGGCCATCAGTTCAAGGGCCGAAAACACCGAATCGTCGGGCCCTACCGTCAGCGGTACGCGTGGCGTGGGACCCAGCAGCTGTTTCATGGACTTCATGGTACGTCCTCCTCTCTCGTCAGGTGGCTGTGATCAGCCGGTTGTTGTCGTGGATGGCGAAGACGCCAGAATCCGTTCGTTGCGGCCTATTTTGCAGGAAGTTCGCGTTCCGGTGTGTGCCGATGGCGACAGAAATTCCGCTGATGGCCGGGGTCATTCCGCCAGGCCGTGTTCGAGGCCGTAGCGGATCAATTCCGCGGTGCTGCGCAGGCCCATTTTTTCCAGCAGGCGGGCGCGATAGGTGCTTACCGTGGCGACACCGAGGTTGAGTGTTTCGGCAACCTGGGTCAGGGTCTTGCCGGCGGCGATCAGTTTCAGAACCTGGTATTCGCGGTCGGTGATGCGTTCATGGGGGGATTTTTCCGTGTCTTCGGAGATCGCATCGGCGAGCTGCTGGGCCACGGCAGGGCTGAGGTATTTCTTGCCCGATGCCACTTGGCGGATGGCATTCACCAGCTGCTCCGGGGCGCTTTGCTTGGTCAGGTAACCCGAGGCGCCGGCCTTCAGTGCACGCACGGCGTATTGCTCCTCGGGATGCATGCTGAGGATCAATACCGGCAGGCGGGGAAACTCCTTTTTCAGCTGCTTGAGGGTGTCGATGCCGTTGCGATTGGGCATCGAAACGTCGAGCAGGAACACATCCCAGGGCTGCTGGCGCGCCAGGCCGAGGGCCTCGGCGCCGTCATCCGCTTCGCCGGTGACCAGCATGTCCTCGGTTTCGGAAAGTATCTGTTTGAGTCCCTGGCGCACGATGGCGTGGTCGTCGGCGATCAGGACGTTGATTTTCTCGGCCATGTCAGAACAGCTTGCGCTGCAATTCCTCTTCCGTCGGTGGTTCCCCGGCACTGACCTCGGGCACGCGCAGCACCAGATGGGTACCGCCATGCTCTGCCGCGCCGATGGTGAATTCTCCGCCCAGGCTCGCTACCCGCTCGCGAATTCCGCGCAGGCCGAACGACCTCGGTTTCTGCATGTCGTGCGGTGAAATGCCGCGGCCGTTGTCCCGGATTTCGAGCAGGATGTTACCGCTTTCGCGCCGCAAGCGCATTACCACCAGCGAGGCGTGGGCATGCTTGGCTACATTGGTCAGGGCTTCCTGGGCGATGCGGAACAGTGCCAGCGAAGTGTCGGGTTCCGGTTCGATGCCGTCCTCGTCGCATTGCACGCGGCAGGGGATGCTGAAACGCTGGGTGAAGTCTTCGGCCTGGCATTCGATTGCGGCAGGCAGGCCGAATTCCTTGAGGATGCCGGGACGCAGTTCGCGCGCGACCCGGCTGGCGGTGCTCATCGCCTGATTCAAAAGTGTCTCGATGGAGTGCGCCTTGTCGCGCAGCTTGGTGGCGTCGGCCGGAAGCTTGGCCGCCAGCTGCGCGGCTTCGATCTTGAGGAAGACCAGAATCGATCCGAGTTCGTCGTGGATGTCGCGTGAGATGCGCTCGCGTTCCTCTTCCTTGGCGGCTTCAAGGTGGCTGGAAAGTTCGGCGAGCTGTTGGCGCGAGCCGCGCAGTTCGGCTTCGTTCTCCTTGCTTTCGGTGATGTTGGTGGCAATGCCACGCCATTCGACGACACCGTTGTCGAAGCGGTGGGGCGTGGATCGCAGATTGATCCATTTTTGCCGGGTGCGTCCCCGGGTATGGCCTTCCCAGTTGAGCAAAGTGCCGTGCAGCGCGGAGTCGCGCAACGCGCCTTCGAGGCTTCGGCGCCGCTCGTTGTCAAAGGCATCGAAGAGCTTGTCGGCGGAGGCCAACAGGTGTTGCTGTTTGAAGCCGAACAGCTTCTGGCAGCCTTCGCTGACGAACAGGAAGCGATACTCGCCGCCCTCGTCGCGCCGCAAATGAAACAGCATGCCAGGCAGGTTGGAGGCCAGGGCATCGAAGCGCGCCTGGCTTTCGTTGAGCATCTCCAGTGCGGCACGATGGTCGCCCCGATGGCGCGCTTCACGTACCTCGCGGTCGATCGCCGGCATCAGGTGATCCAGCCGGTCGGAATCGATCACGTCGCGAACACCCATCGCCATAGCCGCGCCGACACCCGGGCGGCCATCGGGTGCGGCAAGCACGATGACCGGCAAATCGTTTCCCGATTGATTTACCAGATCGAGGGTGACGGCCAGGTCTAGAGTGGTCGCACCGCTCAGGTAGAGGGCGAGGTCCCATGCCTGATCGTGGATCGCCTCGCGCAGGGAGTCGGCGCTGGCGACACGGTGGCTATGGCATTCCCTGTCCGGCCCTTCGAGGATCTCGCGCAAACCGGGCGGCAATTCCTGGCGATCGGCAATGATCAGGAGATTCAGGGATTGACGAAGGGTGGAACTGGTTGTCATGGTTGCGGCGAACTCGGTGATTCGCGAGTTTATAGCGGATCGGCTCCGCTATAATCCGCGCCCGTGCCGGCATAGCTCAGTTGGTAGAGCAACCGCCTTGTAAGCGGTAGGTCGTCAGTTCGATTCCGACTGCCGGCACCATGGATTCACGACCGGAAAACAAATAACCCGCTCAAGGCGGGTTATTTGTTTTGGTAATGGTGGTGCAGAGGCGACCGAAAGAAAGGCGGCCCTCCAAGCGCGATGGAAACCACGCGTTCCGCGCTGGCCCTCTTATAGGAAACGGCCGTTTTACATCGTGAACCATGGCCGATTAGGCCAAGACCCTCCTCGGTTGATCCTCCATTGGCACAGACGGTAATGGCCCGTCCAAGTGTTCCTCCATCTCAAGTGACAGCACGATCAAGTCACCAACGTTGACGAAGTTCCCCAAAATCACCTCGTCCTGCTGCTTGGCGGAAATCGACAGGCCATGCCAGATCACGGGGTTTGGATTTGGATTTCGACGCAAATCAAAATGAACCGTGCCGCCGTGGGCCAGCCCGTTGCGGATCAGCCAACCCATTTGCCACGGCGGAGGCCATTTGGTTCTGTCTGCAGAAAACTTTCCTTCAATCGCCAGCCTTCCACGTTCGAACTGGTTGACCACGTAGGGGTGGATCATGCGATCGAAAAGATCCTTGAACCCAGCCGATTCAAATCCGGGCGTGGGAATTGAACCGCGGCCGTCCAGCACTCCAATCCCAACGCCTTCAGGTTTCCGGTTTTGCAGGGCATCTTCAATCGGCCCATGCAACGGCAGCGCAACCCTCGCATCCAAATGCTTACATGTGATCACGAACACGTGATCGGGCGCGGAACTGAATCGTCTCGCCGTGTGCACTTGCACGGCCGCATATGTCGCCGAGCAAGTGGCAAGCAACGGCAAAAGTTCCTGGAAGCAATTTCTTGCTGCTGAAATTTGATAGCACTTTCCCATGTCGACGAAGCATACGCTTTCCACTTGGCTTCTCTCGCGAACAGCGTTGTCATTGGGGGGACGAAGGAGAAAAACATGCACTACCCCATCCTGCTGGAAACCGAGCTCGCCAATCGCTGGAAGCTCAGTGTCAAAACCCTGCGCACCTGGCGGCAACGCAATGTCGGACCTCGCTGGTACACGCTAGGACGCCATGTCCGCTACCACGTCGCTGATGTGCTGGAGTACGAAGCAAAAGCACTGCCGCAATGGCTGGCGCACGAGGCAGTCGAACTGCATCTGAAACGTACCGGCAAACCTGGCAAGTTTGTCGTTCTCGATGACAACCCACCGCCGGCCAGCTTTGTCGATGCTAAGACTATGGCGGCCTTCGCCAAGTTGCCGTACTACATCTTTGCCGACCCCAAGGTTCGCAATCAGCGGCAGATCCCGCACCTGCAAGTTGTCGGCTCAGTCCGTTACTCGCCCCTGGCGATCTGGCACTGGGAACAAGAGCAAAGCGTGATCGGACAGAAGGCACCCACGCCCCCGGTTCGCAAGCACGATCGCTCGTCTGCCCCCACCACCACGTTGAAGGCACCGCGCTGGTACGAGATCAATCAGGCGTCGGCGGACGTCACGAAATCCGATAGCGGTGATGCTCACATTACCCGCCATTGCCCTGCGTTGCCATCCGCTTCGGGAGATTTCCCTCACACTTTCCAGCACCCCATTTCAAAGGAGCTGCAATGAGCACGATCACTGTCAAACGCCCACGCATCACCCAAGCAGATAAGGCCCGCGAGGAACCCGGGCTGACCCTTGCCTTGATGACCGAACAAGAGCTGAGCAGCCGCTGGCAGGTCAGCATCAAAACATTGCAGCGCTGGCGCGGTCAACAAGCGGGTCCGAAATTCATCAAGCTTGAAAACCGCGCTGTCCGTTACCGGCTGTCCGACATCGAGGCCTACGAGGCGCAGCGTGCCTGAGCATTACCGCTCAAGAGGCGGCCATTCAAATCGTCAAGCTAAAAAATCCGCAACACATTGTCCCGATTCACTTTTTTGCATCTCAGGTGTCCTCTCTTGAGGAGTCGTGAGGAAAGAAAGGGAACTGAGAGCAACCAAAAGTAAAAAAGGTGCACCATACCTCCGACTTCGAACTCTCTCTCCAAACTCCCGGGTAATGCCGCGCGTCAATGAGGAAGATTTCGGCTGAGCCTGATCTCCCGTATCCTGCCCAAATTCACTCACTGAAGTTGCAGTCTTCCCTTCCCCAGCTCCACACTCACATGCACGGTGCGATCGAGTTCCGCCAGTTCGGCCATCAACTCTACAGCCATCGCTTCGGCCTCCAGCAACCGCCCGTTCACCGTAACCCGTACCTGCATGGTCCCCGCCATCGGCCTCACGGATACCGCAACCAGCTCAGCCGCCAGTTGCTTGCGGAAGCACTCCGTCACAAAGCCTTCAAGGTTCATTGTTCATGGCCCTTCCCAAAAACCACCCCCCGGTTATTGTCGCGCACCGACCCCGCGAAACTGCACCCTGTCACCCTACCAGAAACTCCTCCCGCTTGCGCCCCTCAGCCTCTAGCGCCGCCAGCCACTTTGGCGGCTTGCCGCGGCCGGACCAAGCCTCATTGGTCTCGGCATTGCGGTATTTAGCGGCTACCGGCTTACGCGCCTTGACGGCCTTTGGCTTGCCACCCTTGATCGCTTTGACGGACTGCGCCGCTTTTGTCTTGCGCCCCTTGGTTGCCAGGGACTTTCCGCCCAAGTCCTCCAGTGTGATTCCATATACCGCCATTTTTGCCTTGATCTCGGAGATCGCCGAAGCAATCTCGGCCTTGCGCGCCTTCTCCGCCTGGCGCATCAGGTCTTCCGCCTTCTCTTTCAGTTCCTTGTAACTTGCCATGCTCGCTTCCTCCGTAAATTGGCTAAATACACATTTTTTGCAGCTCATGCTGCGATTCACTTGCGTAACATAGCGACGACTTGGTCGTCGGTAAATCGGCCCTTTCGCATTGGCTCTTTCTTTCTCTTGAGGAGCCATCTTTCCAGAAATTCGTGGTTCAAAGAAGTCGGGCAGGTCACCCATATGTCATCAGCCTCTCAAGATCAACTTCACGTAGTTCTCGGCAATTAGTTGTCTCGTGTATCTGGCGCGCGAAATTGGCCGAGCAAAAGTGTCGCTTGGATTATGACTCGAAATAATTGCGACTAACTCTTGCTCATTTGCGAAGAAGTTAATTTCATCGCCAGCCGTCTCTCTATTAAACGCGCAGTCCAACGCTGCAATCTCAGCATCGTAAAACAACATTTCCACAAGAGATGGATTAGTCCCACCTGCGCTGTGTCCGTGTAGGTAGAGCGTGCAGTCTTCGCGAAGTCTTGCAAGTTCGGATGTATCGTAAGTTGGTGGGAGAAGGTTGATTCCCTCGAATTGACTGTATTTATCAAATAGGTCGCGCCCGTATCGTGAAGCGGACCAATTACCAACAAACGAGTAACTGCCGCCCGCAACTTTTGCGAATGCACTCAGTAATATATGACAGTTGTTCTCAGGCTCAACACGACAAATTGTAAGCACCCTTACTTTGTCAGAAGGCGCTTTTCTTCTTAGACGCAATACATGATCGCCAGCGTATGCAATTGGCCACGCCGTATTCCTAGCGAGACCCACAAGAAAAGGACGTAGTGCTTCATTATCAATGATCACTGCGTGAGAGCAATACTGGGCTATCCGGTCAGACAAATACAAAAAGCAACTCTTACCCCAGGAATACTTCTGTCTTCGCCACTCTACGCCATCGACATTGACGAATAGCCGCCTGTTCAATAGCCAGCACACTATACGAAAAAACGGAAAGAACAGTCCTCCAGAGACACCTAAGACAATAACTACATCAACACGTCCAATGACTGAGAAGAAGGCACATAAATCGTGAAGAACTGAAAGTATGCCGTTTGCCGGTATCGCTATGAAGATTCGACGAATCCCATTCCAGAGTGGATCTCGATCTCTATATCGCGCGCGATCACAGGTGACGTACACTTTCCCAAAAAAAGTCGCGATAACTGGTCCGCATGACTCAAGAAAGCCCTCGAACCCTCCATAGACATTAGGGACTCCGGCAGAACCAATAAACGCTACTTTTAACCTGCTAGGGTCTGTTCTCAATTAAGCCAGCCAGACGAAGACATATGCGAGATGAATGAACGACAAGAAGGATTTTGCGAGTTTGTCGTAGCGAGTGGCAATGCGTCTGAATTGCTTGATACGACCGAAGAACCGTTCGATCAGATTGCGGCTTTCGTAGATATGCCGGTCGAACGAGCGAGGGTTGAGTCGGTTGGAGCGAGGCGGAAATACAGCCTGACTGCCCTGTGCCGTGATGGTCTCGATAAGAGCATCCGAGTCGTAGCCCTTGTCTGCCACGATGAATTCGGCAGGTTGATCCTTGATCAACGCCGCAGCCTGCTTGATATCGGCGATCTGACCCGCGGAGAGGATGACCCGCAATGGATTGCCCAGGGCATCGACGGCGACATGCAGTTTGGTGGTCAATCCACCCCCGCGACCGACCGATTGCCATGTCATTGACCGTAAACGATTTATTCTGCGCCACTTTCATTTGGCATATGGCTGTTTGCTCAATTAAGAATAGACCCTAGTGTCAGTGACGGCTACAGTCGAAGAGTACAAATCAAGACTAAGAAAGCAACGGAAAAAGTCTCCCAATCCCCTAAAGCACCCTCTCATGCTTGTGCACGAATATCCTACCCAAGAATGAGAAAACGTCCTTCGCACTAAAGGCTACCGACGAAGTGACAATACACATAAGGATCGGAATTAAAAAGCTTCCTGCGCCAAAATTTAGTAGGAGAAACGTCAAATGCAATACGTCAAACCATTTTCTTGTATATGCTAGATATAGACCAAGAATCCCGAAAAAACCTAAGTCGTACATTAGCGAAAATAAAAAGCCATTCGCCGTACTCACTCCACGAATGTCGAAGACTGGCGCAATAGCCTCATCCCCGGCGCCTAGGCCGTACCCAAACAATATTCGTAACCCGCTCATCTCCTCAAGACCAATTAGCCCGATTAGGCGAACAAATCCAGAATTGTCGAAGAAAAAAGAATCACTACTCCAATAGACTTGGATAAAAAGAAAGAGACCAATAGTGGCCGAAATTATCATGCATAAAATCGGTTTATTACGTGTCAGCAAAAATCCAAAGTAGGCCAACGCAAAATAACTCTGTGACATGATGGCTACGCCTCCCAATAGCCATCGTAATCGAACGCCCCGAACAAAAAACAATAAACCTACTGCGACCGCCCCAAGATAGGACGGCTCACTGAATAGCAATTTCAATCGTGGAAAAATTAGTTCATCTTTTGCCGACGACCAAAGTGAAATTTGATCTCCAAATAATTGAAATTCAAAGTCGAAAAATGCAGCTATTAACAGCAGGAGCAAGACTCCACTTAACAAGTTTTCTAACATGGCTGCATTTGAGTCAGTCGTTTTCTTAATTGACTCTAGGGAATCAAAGAAAATAAGTGCGCTCAGGATCAGAATTACCGTTTCTGGGCGTGAGCCGTTTAGTATCGCAATGGAGCAGAACAATAGCGCGCCCAGAACTCGCTGCCGCACATAGGTCAAATACGTACTTGGAGAAGCTAAATGAATAAGGCAAACGAGCGCGACGATGGGCAAAGAGAGTAGAATAAACCCCCGCCCTGTTTGTGCTTCAATTGTCAATCCGCTTAGCAGGCATGCCAACGCGACCAACAAAATCTTGAATTCTTGAAGCGTAAATCTCAACTGATGCATTGTTTCTCAACTCCATGAGAAGATCGGCGTAGTCTCGTCGCGTAGATTCACACTTCAGAACGCCTTCATTTTGATCAAAACCTCCTAAGTATCGCCGACTAATGATAGGCCTGTTCGACACTATGGGCAGGGACCAATCGATGTACTTGTAAAGCTTCGTTGGCGAACCAAGTTGGAGCCGATCATCATCGTACGTACTGTTTGAATAGTATATGACGCCTGCTTGAAACATTTCTTTTGGTAGCAAGTTCTCGTTCATCCACTTATGTGTCACGATTCGATCATCGCCATCGAGAAGCTCTTTTGATGCACCGTAGATGTGCAAGATGATTGATTTTGATCGAAACCAAACGTGATTTGACAAAAATTCGTGAACTTCCGTTTCCGATTCAACACCTCCGTAGCCGAATAGCAAAACATTAATCGTCTGGTGCCCGCCAGCAATTTGATCCAATCTTGACTCAAATTTGCCGTATTCAAACATTCCAGAACTTGGAACTGGCCATGGACTGACCAGCTGCGGCAATTCAAGGTCTACTCGGTATGCAACGGTCAGGTAACCTTGGCACAAAATATCAGGAATAAACAAGTCGTTTAGTTCAACCAAATGAACCGCGCTTCCTAGACATTCTTCGCTACCCATGAACCTCTGGTTTGCTCGTTGGTGAACGACTATTGGTGAAAGAAATAAACGTAACACGCGATATATAGCATCGAAAACCCGCCGCCTTAAGCACCGCAGAAGCACGTGGCATCTAATGCGAAATTTGTCTTGGTTGGTATCAATCACATTCGAGTGTATTCGATCTTCGTGGGTCTTTGGAATGGCAGATCCCGGAATGACATTTAGACATACTGCGCCGCTCAACTTGTCAACTAGCGGCCATGAGAGCCTGCATAGACATATGACTCGGAATCCCAGTAACTGATAGACTTGGATATTGCCGATTAGGTGCTCACGTCCGCCACTATTATCTTGGCCCCTAGAAGTAACAACCGGATAGTTAATTATTACCCATTCCGGAAATCGATCCTTCAAACGCATGGAATAATCGATTCGTTTAGCATTATATATTCAGGTCCGACTTTTGCTCACGGCGTCATAAACCCGCTCCAACGCGCTAACTCTTATTTCCCATGACTCTTGCTTGGCGATATTTCTCGTTCCCTCTCTTAAACTGATAAGCAATCCAGGATCGTTCACTATTTCATCTATTTTTGTCGCATAGGCGACCAACGTGTTAGCGTAAGACGACACCGGAACTAGGATGCCACCACCATTGATAAGCGTGTCTCTCATACCATCTCGATCTAACGAAAGTGTCGGTACCCCTGCTCCAATTGCCTCCCAAAAAACTGTCGGACTGCCTTCAGCTATGCTAGCCATTACATGCAGATCGCAGAAGGCTAAAAATGATATTACCTCCTGCCTCGTCTTTGCCCCGCACCACTGAACGTTGTCCGCAATTCCCAATCGACTGGATAGTCTTCTTAGCTCCTTGACGATCTTCCCGTCGCCGACAATGTGCAACACCCAGCCGTCCCTATTTTCTACTAAAGCAAGAGCCTTTAGGATGAAATGGAGATTTTTTCTTGGCGAGATCTGCCCAATCCAGACTAGATGCAGCCTCTCGCCTTTAGTTGGGTGCGTAGATACATTTGCTGCTCCTCCAGAGAACGATGCGTTCTCTGGCATCAATTGCCCCGTCTTGTCAAGATAATGCTCAAAATTTGCCTGATTTTCGCTATTACTAAACAGCAGCACCGACGCTTTGTCCGCGGCCGCATGGACTCGCGTGCTCCATCTTAATTGAATGAAGTTGATCAGATTCTTTACAAGAAAGTAGATTCGATCACGAACTGGAAGACCCCGCAGAAGGACCGGACTAGCGAATGTAGCGCCACCAATTGGCCCCCAGACAAAGGGCTTGTCTAACTTCCACAGATATCCTGGATCACGAAAACCGATTGGATTAAGTTGATGAACAATGTCTATTCTCTCCGTCGCAATGACCTGCCTTGCGCGCTCGTAGGCTTGCTTCTGCCACATTGGCAAAGCCAAATAAAAGACTGGACCGAACAACCCGATTTTGTTTAGCCAGTTGATGGCATTCGTTAATCTCGTTGGCCTAACGGGAATCAGTCGAATGTTGGGATTTGGATGTTTAACAAGATAAGCTTCAATTTCCGACGTATCCCCCATAAGACCGCCCGTGCAGCCACACAGGACATAGACAATGTTGGTCTTGGCCAGATTCGATGCGAAGTTCCAGCCAACACCAAATTCCGACCCCTTGGTCGGCGAGATCGCATACGCTGATAATAAGATCGATTTCATGAAGACTTAACGATTAGATCATGCCATCGCGCCACAAAATTCTCAGTACTTGAGATTTCGAGAGCCCTTCGTCTAACATTTGCCCGGAGTACCGATAGGCTTTCCCGAGCCGATCCGAGTGAAAGAATTGTGGCCAGAATGGCGCTAGGTTCCCGGTCCTTTAGAAATAATTTATCGTCAAATTCGTGCCAGACCTCGCGGTAGGCGAATTGATCCGTAAATAACGGAACGCACTCACAGGCGGCCGCCTCGCAGCCAACAAGTCCAAATGTTTCGCGCCAGGAATTATTGTCAGTCAAGACCAACACGAAGTGATATTGGCTATATATTTCTGGTCCAAGACGAGTTTTACCTAGTGCATATTGCTTCAGCTTTTCGGACTTAGTGGAGTGGAAGATGAGATTCGTTAGCTCCCTTGTGGCCGCAAGCTTTACTATTTCTTCAAAGAGAGTACCGCCCTTGCAGTACCTTCCGTCATCAACAAACAGTATGTACAGCGCGACCGAGTTGGATCCAACTCGTTGGATAGCAGTATCCTTATAGCTTGCCGATATTGAGTTGGGTACTATCACCCATTTCCAGATCGGTATCTTCAAGGAGTCATAGGCCTTTTGGGATGGCGTGACCACTACTTCTGCGAAAGCAATTGAGATTGGAATAGAGCATAAATACAGGGCATTTTTGGCAGAGCTTTCATGAAGCACACAGATAACTTGTTTCCCTAGACATCGCGATAGGACGGCAAAAAGAAATGTCAAAGAAGTGTTACACACCACTATCTCTGCTCTTAGCAAAGCGGCAATGAAGCGTATATTTGTTGCCAGTAGCAGCGTGCCGATAAAATAACCGAAAACACTTTGGGAGCGCACCCCCGACGCTTTGGCAACGTAACTACGCTGTAGCTCTTCACGAATGCAGTAGATAGGCGCTGCCAGGGCCATTGCGATATCTCTTGCAATGGTTGGCGCTCCCGAAATGTTGTTAACATTGTCAACGATGATTACATTCTTTCCTTTCATGCCTTTAGTATCCGCTTGGTGACGGCTGGAACTCCAGCAACCAGCACGTCCGAGCCAAACTCGCCGCGGACAACAGCAGCCGCAGCAACAATCACCCTGTCAGCGATCGAGCTGCCATCTAGAATGGTGGCCTTTGCTCCAATCCAATTATCGTTTCCAATTCGTATTCCTAGACTCGATGTTCGAGTCTCCTCTTTTTCCCCATTGGGTAAATGATTTTGTGGATGCATCGATACATATTGGCCGATCGCGTTATGAGATCCGATGACGACACGCGCCGCTCCTCCCACGAAGCAATATTCCGCCAGCGTGCTACCGTCGCCAATAATGATTCCCACTCCAGGCAAGTACGGTACGGAAGGAACTCTCACTACCGAAAACTTTCCTACTTTGCAGAACGATCCTATCTGGATTCCCTCCGAACCGAACCCATCCAATTCGACGTAATCTTCAATTCTGGAAAATTTCCCAATACTTACCCGCTTGCGTGCTCGGATAACGACGGATCGTCCGAGAAAAACAAGCCAGTAACCTCTCAGCACGCCGCGACATAACTGCAATGCGCTGCGAAAGAAGAAGAACAATGAGTCGACTACGCCACGCTGCGCTGCATAAGTGCTTATTCGGGCGAGTAACTTACTCAGCATAGATTAGCTCCTGCCACAGTTTCTCGAATCGCTCTCGGTTATATTTTAGATTTATGTAATTGACATCATCCGCCATCTGAGATTTGATCGCCTCATCGAGAATGAATCCATCAATCTTTCTAGCTATCTCGTCTACGGTACACGCAGGAACCGGCGTACGCTTTGGGCTGATTAGTTCAGAAAGACTAGATACCTCGGATGTGAGGGATCCGACCCCGAATTGAGCGGCTTCAACTACTGGAAATCCAAACCCCTCCGAAAGACTAAATAGCACTAATGCTTCTGCATTTCTCATCAACCCTGCTAGTTCACGGTCGGAAACCCCTCGCATGATAACGATGTGTGGTGAACTGTAGTCGACCGACGACTCGAAATTGCCAACGATTAGGAGTCGAAAACCAGCACTCGGCGCCTTGCTCTTGACAAACCCCTCTACAGTGGCCGAGATATTCTTCCTCGGATGCGCATTTGACAACAACAGGAAATATCGACCCCTATCCTCGGACCGCCTCTCATTTCCCATCTCGCTCTCATACCGAAGTTCCGCGTAAGGTGATATCACGCTAACGCGATTGGCAGCAATACCAAAGTGGTCGCACAGACTCCGTTTGACATATTGCGACGGCACCACGATCCTCTGGTCGCTGTGCCGCAAAATCCAAAGATTTAAGTGAAAATACAGACGTTCCAGCCGCGAATAGAATTCCTGATATTCGACGAAAGCCAGATCGTGCACCACCACGATGTACTTGGATGACCAAAAGGCGGCTGGTGCTGAAAAGGCGGGCGAGATGTGAAGCATTGTTTGTCCGATGATTCTAAGTACTGGCGGAAGCAGTAACTCGGCCGAGAATATGGCAAGAAATCTCAGGTACTGATATAGCTTTCCGCCTTGGGCATACAATCTATCCGGCGGTCTGATCGGAACAATCTGGATATCTTGATCGGCGAGACCAACTACGATTTGGTGGGTATAGCGGCCAAGGCCCGACAATCTCTCCCGTTTCAAATAATGTGCGTTAACTGAGATGCGCATTGATGATCCTAGTATATCTGCCGACTCTCTCCGACAAGGAATAACGAGAGGCTAGTACACGACATCGACCAGAGAGTTTATGAATCTGATCACTGTCCTCTAGCGAAAGTGAAATGATGTTAGTAGTAACGTCGATAGCTTCCGCAAGGCTTGAAACAAAGAATGCGCATTCTTCAAATAGCTCGCGATGCACTGGTATATCGGAGAGAATTGGTATGACTCCGACAGAGGCGGCCTCTAAAACCGAATTCGGAAACCCTTCACTCTCAGAAATATGAAGCAGACAAAGCGCCGAGCCATAAATTTCTTGCTGGTCGGCGTGGCCCTTATATACTTCAGCAAGAAATTGTTCACTAAAGCCCGCAAATACATCGGAATCATCCAGTCTTCCAAATATTGCAAGATTGACCGCATTGCCAAGCCGGCTTCCGAGAATATGTTGGAACACCTGCAGTACTACTTCCAGTCCCTTGCCTTTCTTTACGTTGGACACGGCGATTATCGACTGCTTGGTATTTTTGACGGGTCGGATCGCAAACTCATTGATCGAGTTATAGACAACATGGAGCTTTTTGCGGACGTGGCGCTCTGTCTGACCTACTTTTGATGCAACAGTTTGTGAATTGCAGATTACGGCACAGGTAAGAATATTTCTAATACTTTCCTGAACTACTTTTCGTTTGTCGTGCTTTGTCCAGTGGTATAGATTTCTACGCTCGGTTATGAGTGCAGCACCGGTAAGAGTCGAAAGTAATATCTCGGGAACGTAATAGTTGATTGCGTAAGATAGGATCAACTTAGGTCTGCGCTGAGCCAATCGAATAATTGTTTTTATCTTCCCACCATAGAATATTTCTAACCTACTGATCCCCTGGTACCTTTCATGGAGTAGTGGATCCGTTCGACTATCGCTGTAAACCCATAGAGTGATACGATAGTTCGCGGCCAGTTCCCTAATTAGAAAATATGTCTGCCATTCAGTCCCGCCCGACTGCAAATTTGGAACGATAACAACCAGCATGTCGTTAGCTCACCAGGGGGAGCGGTATACGCCCGAGTCGTACATGGTAGGCGTGCTGGGTCGCATTAGAAATCAGGTCCCCTGTCTCACCAACCGTGCTGCTTTCTTTACGATTCGCCTATGCAACGGTAACAGCCCTCCTTTGCCTTCGAGAATGCTTCTGAAGATCTCTGGATCGCGAACGGCGGGAAATCGTGGTAGCTCAAAGGCGTTACAGGTCGGATGAAAGTAGCCACTCTTGGTAGTACAGGCAAGTAGAAAACCTGCATGTTGCACAGCATTCATTACTTCGAGGGTATAACGCCCCCTTGGGTAACAAAAGCTTTTAGCGACGACACCTAACTCTTTTTCCAGATGTGCTTTAGAGTGAACAATTTCCTCATCACGCTGGATGGGATCAATCAAGTCGAGGTTCGCGTGAGTCAGTGTATGGGCGCCAATTTCCATGCCATGATTCACAAGTTCATGTCTCTCACGCTCGCCCATATAGCTAAACGGGATGGTGAAGGTGCCGGTACGCACATCCGACCAGCGACGCTCTACGGCACTGCCCCATCTGGTAACGCCGTCGTACCCGGGCACAGGGAAAAACGTGGCTGCGCAACCGTTGTCTCGAAGGAGCGGTAATGCATTCTCGTAGACGTCCATGAAACAGTCATCGAACGTTAGCACAACTGCCCGTAGTTGATCTGCGTGCCGAAGAGTCAGTAACTGCGACAGCGTTAACGTGGAAAGCCCGGCACGCTTGATGGATCCAAGCTGCTCCTCAAATATGTCCCGCGGAATTGACAGCGGCGACGGGCCAATAGAATGGTAGCAAAATATTGGGACCATTTCGTTACCCAAGGCCAAGTTGGCTTAGCTTTGTCCGGTGCCACAAAAGTAGATTCACTAAGATCCACAGTTCATACACAAAGTCGTTGTCACCCCGGTAAAACTGCTTGAGTATATTGATCGCCTCCGCTCTGTCTATGCCCACCGCATCATAGTTACCGTGGTGGACAATATCCATGATTAGTTGCTTCCACTGATTGCGCATCCAATCAATTATTGGAAAAGAAAAACCCATTTTTTTACTATTCACGTCATAGTCCGGTGCCAGCCGCCTGAGAACCGAACGCAATGCCGCCTTCGGCAGCGAATTAGACGCCGTTTGATGTCCACAGAGTCCGTAACTAACGACGTCGTTATCAAGGAACGGTACTCTCGCTTCAATGCTCGCTGCCATGCTAGATCGATCGACCTTGAACAACATTGCATCCGGCAGATAGCTCTTAAAGTCGACAAGCCGGGGAAGATCCTCACGATCGGACACTGACCGCGCATCGATCATAAAATCACACGCTGCAAGTATCTTCTCAATATCTTTGCAACCGAAGGGACTCGGCGCAAGCATTGCTGCATACAGCTCAATGGGGTCCGTCAAACCGCGAATCTGAAGACTCTTTCGCTTCGCAACCAGCCTAAGAAATCGCGCAATCCAGACATTGACGCTTCCACGGCCACCTTTTTGCGCCGCCCGGTAGTCCCGCCATTGGCTGTACCGCCCATAACCCTCAAACACCTCATCGGCGCCATCGCCGGAGAGAACCACTTTCACATAGCGGCTCGCTTCTTCCGCAATAGCCCAATTCAATAGTACGGCATGGTCTCCAAATGGCTCATCTACTATTCGATAGAGGCGGCTCCAGTGGTCAGCTATAGAGGCGCCATCAAGTTCGAGCCGGTGATGGCAAAGTGCCGGTAGCCCAAGCCTTGTAACAAACTCCGCGGCTTTTTGGGATTCATCGTGTGGCGTTTCACTACTAAACCCGACAGTATAGAAATCGACATCAACGTCCCTAAAATGCTTTGCAATAATCGCAGCAATCGTAGAAGAATCGACTCCGGAACTTAGGAAGACACCGATTGGCACATCAGCGACTAGCTGCATTCCAATGGCACTTACAAGCAAACCGCTTAGATCATCGCCTTGATAGGCTCCATCCGCAACCTCATAGGGATCCCAGTACTTGGTCGGCCGAAGGTCCGCACGATTGGCTAAATCTATTGAGATATCCAGATAATGGCCTGGAAGGAGTTTTTTAATACCCTTCCAAATGCTCCGCGACCCCTGCACGTACTGGAGTAGTCGATAGCAGTCCACAGCTTGTTTATCAACTTCGGGGACCTTGCCAGCTAGGCGGACAACCGTGTCAGCCTCTGACGCAAAAATGACCCGTCCATCTTCGAGCGCATAATAAAGCGGCTTGATTCCGATTCTGTCTCTGGCCAAAAGTAATGTCCGGTTTACCTTATCGAGGTAGGCAAAGGCGAACATCCCATTGATCCGCGGGATCGCTTTATGTCCCCAGACCTTGCATGCCTGAAACAAGACCTCTGTGTCTGACGCGGTCGCAAAAGCTACTCCTTCAGCCTCAAGTTCGACTCGCAACGCACGGAAGTTGTATATCTCGCCATTGAATACAAGTAAGCTTCTAGAGTCCTCGAAAGGTTGGTTGGAGCGCTCATCGAGGTCAATGATTGCCAAACGGTTGTGAAAGAACCCGGCCCATCCATAATCGATTTCAGGCGTGAGATTCCTTTCATACAAACTAATGCCCGTGTAATCTGGCCCTCGGTGCCGGACCAATTCTGCAACTTGGGAGAGCCGGGTTGCTGATATTGGGGGTATTGCCCCGACGATTCCACCAAACCCGCACACGCCTATGAGTCTCCCTTTTGCACAAACACTATGTTGCGACCATATTCAAATGGGCCAATCAACCGCGTTCGGCAGTCTAGCTCGCTGGTGAGGTACTGCCAGTCATGATTGAACCGATAGGATTCGTTGGCAACCACATCAAATACCAGTACCCCACGGGAGTTCAAATTGTCCTTGAATAGCCTATTGAGGCCTTCTCTCAGTTCCTCAGGCGCTAAGTGATGAATCCAGTTAACAAGGACGATTGCATCGAATTTTCCAACGAGCTGTTGATCCGGAAATGCTGCTCGTTGAAATAGGGTGTTCCCGCTGCCAGGATTGCTGATTCGAGCGAGAAATGACGCCGCATTCAATACCCGGGTATCCTGATCCAGTCCAAGTTTATGCTCGAAGCGCAATCGTCTAAGAATATCGCCAAGCCCACAACCGATCTCAACTACACGGTCTCTTTGCTGCAGCGCATTTAACTCATCCACCACAGACTTAGCATAGGGCCGCCCGGCGTAAGTAGCAATGTGCCACTCATTGAAGCCAAACACCGCCCTCAGTAGTCTTCTAACGCCTTTGCTTAACATTCGGTTGTCCCAACGGATCGCGGTCGACGGCTGCTCGTATTCCTACTCTAGCGCTCTCACACAAACGGCACCGAGGCACTCCCACGTTTACTGGCATCCTTCAGTACAAGTACGACCATTAGTTCTCCGACTACTGACCATGCCTTTATCCGCCTGAAGACGGCGCCACAACAATTGCGCCGAAACCTCTGGGTTTGTTTCGTGAAACCCCTCGAAAAAATTATACGTAACATCGATACCGCTTTCCTTAAGAAAGGACGTGAACTCTCTCACGGAATCAGGGTTTTGGGCTACTGGATCCGATGTGGCGATCTCCAAGATGAGTGGGACTGATTTAAAGGCGTTAGGCCAGTCGCGATAACCAAATTGCTTCATCAACACCTCAAAATCTCGCACCAGAAATTCCTCGTGGGAGTAATGTATCGGTAAAAACTTCAAGTAATTGGCTGCTAGGTATTCCCTCGCGTTCAATGTAATTCCAGACAAAATCAGAGCGTCGATCTTGCCATGTCCAGCCGTCATGAATATGCGCGCAAGAATTTCCCCGTGGGAAATACCGTACAAAACGACGTGCTTATATTGACCCCTCAGGTATTTATATAGCGCATCAATCTTTAACAGATCAATTCCGTAACTAGTAATTCCTTGTCCCGACATGATTCCGTTTTCAGACAGGATCGTATTGCCCCAGCTGTGGGAAAATACATATGGGGCATAAACATCAAACCCATAATCGTTCAGGACTCGCCCTGCGTGATTTAAATAGTCGCGATCTCCAGAGAATAATTTCAGAGGATCGGTTGAATGCCCATGTAAGAATATTACGGCAATCTCGGACTTCCTTTCCGATTTAGCAATTACGACATGATAGCGAAGCTTGGCATGTGTTCTAGCGGTATAAAGAAGTTCATCTTTTGCGCCTTTTTCAATTGCGTCTATGTCATTCGACCTAAAGTCGGATTCGCATAGTCCGAGTGCATATAATAATTTCGTAGCAGTACAGTTATCTATTGGCTGCCTAAACTTCAAAAAACCTAATCCCCATTGATAGTCCTCTAAAAATACGTTCTCTGTATTCTTAAAATACAAAGTTGGACTCAAATTGTCCGGGTATGTAATGGATGAAAATGGAAGCTTTCTCTGCGATCTATAGCTTGGCTGCATTCCCATTGCATCCCTTGCCTCGACAATGGCTTCGGGGGCTATCTTCGATTCAGAAAATAGAGTCTTTATGCTATTCCAATTCCTCGCGATCCAAATGTTGCTTCGAACAATTGCTGTGAAGGCACTGTTGCTTAACCACCCTACGGCCATTGATATAAGAATCGCGACTAGCACGGTTCTAACACGGATACTTCGGACCTCGATTGACATGACAACTTAGTAGTTAGACGCGCTGACGTCCTAGTCAGGTAAGAATCATTTAGGCACGGCGATAAGGCAGGAATAAAACCCAGGCTTAATGTCTGTATCGATCTTTATTCTCCTCTCGCAACCAGTACATATTCTTGAAAATATAGTGGCCATTAGCCAAAGTTGCGGGGGTAACCAGAGCCGGTCCCGTTTGATTGGACAGAATTTGGGCGGAGATAAGTGGAGCCCTGCGGGGTAGCGTTATCCACGGTGCGGCCTGCCGAAGGTCCCTCTAGACCGTAGGCGGGTTGCGCGGTGGGTAACGCGGTCA
>CAIVQO010000055.1 GCA_903908065.1 uncultured beta proteobacterium
AGATCTGGTAGCCCAGCGTCGCCGCCGCGACGCCAACCACGGTCGGATAGACCAGCGCAAAAACCTTGTAGCCGGTGGCGCCGAACAGGTCGAGGATCACATAGGCGGAAGGCCCGAGCACGATCAGTTGCGGATCGAACAGGGCCAGCGCGGCGGTGCGGAAGACTTGCAGCGGATTGGCCAGCGCCATGCCCACGGCGACCTCGGGCGAAACCTTGCCCTGGATCATGACGCCAAGCAGGATCAGGTCGAGGAACAGCAGCAGCGTGAGCCAGACCACGAAGGCGGCACCCTGCGCCATGTCGGTGCTGCGCGCCAGCGCCGAGATCAGCATGCCGAGGCCGAGGAAGCAGGCACACATCACCGCCAGCAGCGCGGTGTAGTAGCCGAACATGGCCCAGGGCACCTCGATGCCGCGCACCAGCGCAATCGCCACCGCCAGCACCATGGCGGCGAACACCGGCAAAAAGATGACGAGGTAGCGACCGAGGATCTTGCCCCAGAACCAGGCCGCCAGCGACACCGGCAGCGACAGCAGGTATTCGTACACGCCGGCCTCGCGGTCGCCCGCCACTGAACGCACCGTGGTGATGAGGACGAAGATGGGCAGGATGGCCATGGTCAGCTGGATGTAGGTGACCAGCAGGCGCGACAGGCCGATGAAGCCGAGCACGCGCGATTCGGTGAGTCCGAACAGGAACAGCAGCGCGACGATGCCGCCGAATACCAGGCTATAGACCTGGAACCAGCGCGCGCGCAGGGATTCGACGATGTCGAGCTTGGCAGTGAGCCACAACTGTTTCATGAGCTTCTACTTTCCTTTGGCCAGCACGTGCTGGCGCATTTCCTCGAAGCCTTGCGTACCGGCTTCGGCGTAACTGCGCGCGCTGAAGTTATAACCCATCGGCGACATGGCGCCGCTGCCGTAGTGGGCCTTGCGGGCATCCAGCCACTTGTCGCCCTTGCCCGAGGCATCGGCCACCCAGAGCCGCGTCGCCGGCTCGGCCATCCAGGGGAAGTCGCGCGCCTTGTCGCGCAGCCAGAACATGGCGCAACCGATGTCGTCGAACTTGAACACGACGCCCTTCTCGCCGCCGCGCATTTCTGCGGCGAAGCGACGGTCGGAAATCACCATGCTGCAACGGGTACAGGTGTCTCGATCCCACTTGATCTCGGCCATGCCCTCGGGCCAGTCACCCTTGCCGCCGCAGGCAGACAGGGCAGCGGCGAGCGGCGTCAGCAACAGGCCCTGACCGGTGGCGGTGGCGATGAAACGGCGGCGGTCCATCAGTTCACCGTGGCGCCATCCGCAGCGGCGAGGAGAGCGTCTTTTGCTCGACCGCCCTGCTGCGCAGGGGCCTCATCAGCGCCGACTTTCATCTCTTCCAGCGAATAGTCGCTGATCAGGGCCACGTAGCGCGAGGTCATGCCCATGAAGCGCAGCCGGTCGGGGCCGGGCACTTCGCCCTCCCAGGTCAGGCCATCGCCGAGCGCGCGGAAGTTCCAGGTCTGCATCGCCTTGGCGAATGCCGGTTCGGCGCGCTTGATCGCGATGCGGCAGACGAAGCGACCGGAGAGCGACACGTCGTCGGCCACCCGGTCGTCAAGCACCACCTTGCCCAGGTCCATTTCGATCACGCGGTTGACCAGCGCGGAGACCTCGTTGAGGCGGTGGCTGGAAATCAGCATGGTGCTGTCGTCCTGACGCTCGGCCAGCAGTTCGAAGAAGATCTTGCGCGCTTCCGGATCGAGGTTGGCCGCCGGTTCGTCCATGATCAGCACCTTGGCCTCGCGCCCCAGCGCGATGGCGATCAGGAGTTTCTGCTTCATGCCGCCCGAGAGCTTGACGAAGGGCCGCGCCAGGATGGGATCGAGGTCGAGCCCGAGGCGGCGCGCCAGTTCATGGATCTTCGCCGGATCGGTGCCGCACAGCGCGGCGGAAAAATCGATCAGCTGCGCCACCGGCATTTTCAAAGGCGGCGGCAACTGCGGCACGAAGCCGATGGCGCCGAGCACCGCGGTGCGCTCCTGGCGCGGATCGTGGCCATTGATCGTGACCTTGCCCTCGAAGGCGTATTCGCCGAGCAGGCAGCGGATCAGCGTGGTCTTGCCGGCGCCGTTGGAACCGATCAGGGCGACGCGCTCGGCGGCGCCGATTTCGAGGTTGATGGTGTCGAGCACACGCGACTTGCGAAAGCTCTTGGCGACGTTTTCAAAACGGATCATCGTGTGCCTACATCAATTTGGAGAGGCCCTTGACCTCGAACTTGAGCGAGCCGGTCGGGCAGGTGTCGACGCACAGGCCGCAGCGCGTGCAGTCCGGCCCGAGCGGAACCTCGACGTCCACCGCGCGGCCCTTGATCACCGTGTCCAGCACGTGCGGCACCAGGCAGACCTTGCGGCAATCGCCCTCGTGGAAGCATTCGGCCAGGCTGTACTTGACGCGCACCGGCGAGAAGATGCCAACCACGCCGTAGGTCAGGCCGATCGGGCAGGCATAGCGGCACCAGGCGCGGCGCGAAAAAAAGACCTCGAAGAACAGCAGCGCCAGCACCCACAGCAGCGCCAGGCCGGGCCCGTAGATCAGGGCGCGCGACACGATACCGGTGGGCGAAATGGCCTCGAACACGGTGTAGCCGGTGGCCAGCGCGAGCGCCGCAAAGACAAGCCAGGAACCCGTGCGCAGGCGCCTGTCCATCGGCTGGTCGGTGACCAGCTTCTGCTTCACCAGCCAGAGGTGGATGTTCTCGGCCCACTCGGCAAGCAGGTGGTAGGGGCAGACCCAGGAACAGAAGGTCCGCCCGCCAAGCAGCAGCCAGAGCACCAGCACCGTTCCCGTGCCGATCACCAGGTTCACGATGATGTGCTTGTGCGCCAGCATCACCTGCAAGGCCGAATTCAGGTCAATCAGGTGGAAGCCTATGAAGCGCGAGGCCGTCAGGGCGCCTTCGAGCACCTGGATGTCGAGCCAGAAGGACACGGTGAACAACAGGTTGGCGAGGATCAACACCGCCCAGCGCCGGTTGCGCCAGGTGTGCACCTTCTTCCCAGTGGCGTGGTGCTCGCGGATCATCGCCGCCAGGCGCTCCTTGTTGGTGGCGCGCTTCATGGTGTGGAACTGCTGCGCCACCGGCGAGATCGCCACCGGCTTCTTCGCCTCGCGGCCAAACATCACGGCGATCTGGTCGAAGAAGCGGTTCTTGAGGAATTGGTTCATGTATTCCACACCTCGCGCGCCTCGACCACGATGCAGGTCGGCTCGACCGGGCAGACCATTTCGCAGACGCCGCAGCCGACGCAGGGCTCATGAATTACCGGCGACTTGCGCTTGCTACCGTCGGGCGCGAATACGGTCTCGATGCTTATGGCGCCCTTGACCGGGCATTCGCGCACGCAGAGGTCGCATTCGGGAATGTCGTAAGGATGGTCGGCGACCTTGATCGGCTTCCAGCGGTCGACCTCCATGTAGCGCAGGCGGCCCTTGAAGGAAGCGCCGCGCGTCTGGCCCTTGAAACCCTGGCCTTTTACCGCCAGGCAGGACTCCGGCCGCGTCAGGCGCGCCACGCCGATGCGCTCGGCCAGGTTGAGCGTCGGCTCGGCGTCCTTTTCCTTGGCCTTGAGGATGGGCGCGGCGGCGAGCCTGGCGCCCTTGCGCGTGCCGAGGAAGGACGGCTTCTTGTACACCAGCGAACCGGTCGGGCAGGCCAGGATGCACTGCACCGCGTCGCAGGAAAAATCGCAGGCCTGCTCGCGCGCGTCGATGTAAGGCGTGCCGACACCAAAGCCGTCGACCAGGTCAGCAAGCTTGATCGCCTGTACCGGGCAGACCTGCACGCACTGCCCGCACTTGATGCAGGAGGCTAGAAAGTCCTTCTCGTCGAGCGCCCCGGGTGGACGCAGGCGCTTGGTGCGCGCATATACCAGCGGCAGGAAGCCGGACAGCGCGGCGCCGGTGACGCCGCCGGTAAGCAGGATGGTACGCAGCCACTTGCGCCGCGCCTGTTGCAGGCGCTCGCGCGAGGGCGGCGGCTTGGCGCCGGGTGCTGCGGGGGAGCTGGCACTTGCGGGAGCGGGAGCGGGAAGCTCCTCCGCAGGATCACGCTGCTCGCTCATCCCTGTACCCTGCCTTTCTCCATGTCCGGCTTGCGAAAGCGCGGCCTCTCGTCCTTCAGCGTCAGCTCCGGCGACGAAAATGGTGCCAGGCGCTCGAGGAAGTCGAGCAATTCCATGACAGGGGAATTCTTGAAAAAGCGCGCCGGGGGCATTTCGATCCAGATCTGGTCGGCAAAGGCATACAGTTCATAGGGCGTATCGCCGACATTATCACCGTTACGGTCGAAACCCTGGTAGTCGTCCCAGTAGTTGCCGCGCCAGTCGTTAAGGCCGGACTTGTTGCGTCCGGCCTGCACCACGTGGGTCAGGTTGCCCTCGAAGACGTTGTCGGTGACCACATTGCCGCCCAGTTCGGAGGTCAGCTTGATGGCGATGCCGTTGTAGGCGAAGCGGTTGTTCTTGACCCAGATCTTGCTGTCGGGCTGGAAGGGCGACAAGTCGGAGCCGATGCCGACTGCGCAATAGATGATCTCGTTGCCTTCGATCACCGTGTTGCTTGCCTCCTTGAAACCGATCGCCATGCCGGCCGCGCCGGTGGCATGGGAGATCAGGTTGTTGCGGAGTACGCCGCCCTCGGTGTACATGAAGTAGACACCCACCGAATTGTCGTAGAACTTGTTGTCTTCGACCACGTTGTTGTTGGCGAACATGAAGTGGATCGAATAGCGGCTGCGTTTGCCCACGTTGCGGCGGTAGGTGTTGTCGTGCGAATACCAGGCCACCATGTCGCGCGAATCGATCACCTCGTTGTCCTCGATGCGATTGCGATCGCTGTACCAGAGTCGCAGGCCGTCGCCGCGCACGCCCAGTTCGCGCGGCTTGGAACTGATCGTGTTGCCGCGCAGCAGGTTGTCGCTGGACTGCTTGAGGTCGATGCCGAACAGGCAGTTGTCGATCACCAGCTTCTCGATCGTGTTGCGGTGGCCGCGCACGTCGAGGCAGGAATCGTCGGTGTCGTGCGAATCGCCGGAACCGGTCAGGTGCAGGCCGCGCAGCACGGCACCGTCGGTCTCCAACGAAAACACCGTGCCCTTGTCGCCGGCATCGATGCTGACCTGGCCGCCACCCTCGATGGTGAGCGCCTTCTTCAGCACCACCGGCCCGGCGTAACGGCCGGGCGGCGGCCGCAGCACGGAACCGGCCGGAGCGGCGTCTACCAGTTCCTGGAAGGGCTTGAGGCCATGCACGCGCTTGTCGCGCTCGTGCAGCAGGTAGGTCGGCTTGGGCCGGTCGACGCCGACGCGTGGCGCTTGCGAGAGGTCGGCATTGGCCCCGAACGCGGGCGGCTTTTCGTCCGCGTCGCGATCGGCCGGGCGCGCCACCAGCAGGGTTGAAACACCGAGCAGCAGGGCCGGCAGCAGGGCATGCCAGCGCTTCGGGTTCATGATGCGCTCAACTCTCCCCGCCTTCGCGCAGCTGCTGGCGGCGCAGGAGCATGGCCGGCAGCAGGCAGGCAGAGGACAGCAGCAGCAGGCCGTAGCCCCAGTAGGGATAGGAGAAGGTGGAGAACTGCGCCACCTTGCCTTCGCCGAACACCGTAGGCATGAAGGGCTTCACCGTGAAGGCGCCCCAGGGATGCAGGTTGTGCCCGAAGAACCAGAGCCAGCCGGCGTATTCGAGGACAAAGAAGACCGGCATCAGCGCCGGCACCAGCACCAGCAGGAGCTGGAAGCCGCGCAGTTTCGCAACCCCCGCCAGGACGATGGCCATGGCCAGGATCAGGCCGCCGATGACGCCGTGGGTCACCAGGCGCACGTTGTCGCCCCAGACCTTGATCTTGTCCGGTTCCTTGAAGAAGGTGCCGGCCTCATTCACGTAGTGGGTGACATGGCTTTCGAGGTTGCCCAGCACATATTGATGGGTCAACATCCAGGCGGCGACCGCGGCAAACCCGGCGCCGAGGACGGCGACCCGACGCCGCGCCGGAACCACGAAGCCGATCAGCATGGCGGCAAAGAATCCGAAGAAGAACTTGGCCATCGGCTTTTCCACCGGCGCCCCGGTGGCGATCGGGAACATGCCGACGTAGTGGTTGATGGTGTTCATCTCGTGCACGCAGTCGAGGCCTTCGGCATCCTTGTTCACGTTCTTTTTCTGGTCGAGCACCGGGTTGTAGCGCTCGACGGTGTGGTCGAGGTCTTTCTGCAGCACCTCGTCGGCCATGCGCGTGCCCTTGCCGGCCGCGCTGCAGCCGTTATACACGCCGTCGAAATGGAAGTGGATGCGTATGCCATCCGGGAAGGCGTCCTTGGGATAGTTCGGTGCGGTGAGCGACACCCACCAGATGGGGGCGAAATAGGCGGCCATCAGTGCCGCCATGCCGATCAGGGTCAGGATCGTGACCAGCCGGTTCTTCTTGTCTTGCATGTCATTCTCGATATCTTGGGGAGGTGATGCCGGTCGCCGAAACCGGGCGGCGGAGCAGCCGCCGCCCGGATTGCGACTCGAGTATTATTTTTTCTTCGCGGCTGCCTTGGCGGGTCCGGCCTTGCACATCGAGCCGGGCATGGCCAGGCTGGCCTGGTAGGCGGAGATCGCCACCAGCTGGTCGTTGGTGTAAGGCTTGATCACCTTGACCATGTCCGGGTTGGCGTTGCGCCGATGCCCGTCGCGGATCTCGGTCATCTGGCGCAGCAGGTACTTGTAATGCTGCCCGGCGAGCACCGGATAGAACTTCTCCTTGACGCCCTCGCCGTTGGCTTTGTGGCACTCGACGCACTGCTTCTCGTAAAGCTCCTTGCCGGCGGCGATCTGCTTGGCGGCGTCCGGGCCCTCGTACTTGCCGTGGTCGATCGGAATGCACAGGCTCTGGATGTAGGCGGCGGTGTCGGCCAGGTCCTGCGGATCAGTCATTTCCTTGGCAAACGGATACATGGTCGGGTTGTCGCGCAGGCCCATGCGGATGTCGGCCATCTGCTTGATCAGCACCGTGGTGTGCTGGCCGGCCAGCTGCGGGAAGGTGCCGTCGGGACGACCGGCGCCGGTGGGCAGGTGGCAGGCGCCGCAGATCTCGTAGGTTTCCTTGCCGCGCTTGACGTCGCCCTTCTTTTCCAGCGCTTCCTTGAGTTCGCCTTCCATCTTCGCCCATTGGTAATCCTTGGACTCGATGCCGGCAGCCTTGGGCGCGTCACGCGGGCCAGCAGCCAGGACGAAGGCCGGCAAAAGGGCGGCGGAGAGGGCCAGGGTCAGTATCTTGCGCATTTCGTCTTCCTCACTGTGGGTTGGGTTGCCGGCATCATCCCATCGCGTATATCAGCGCTCATTGATGGACATCAATTGCGCCGCCGCCGGGTGGCGCCTTACTTGATTTCCGACAAATATTTCGCGAGTTCCTTGATTTCCTCGTCGGAAACCAGGTGCATCACGCCCTTCATCGCGGCCGAATTGCCGTTGGCGCGCGCGCCGCTCTTGATGTCCAGCATCTGCCTCTCGGCATACTTGGCGTTCTGCCCGGCGAGCTTCGGATACTCGGGCGTCAGCGGCTTCTTGGCATCCTTGCCGTGACAGGCGATGCAGGTCTTTTCGAGGTAGAGCGCCTTGCCGTCGGCGAACACGGGCGCTGCGATCGAGGAGGCCGCAAGGGCGGCAAGTATCAATTTCATATTCATGGTTTCTTCCTTTCCTAAAGAAAACGGGGGACAGCCTGGAGTCTGTCCCCCGAAACGTGCAGCTATGCAGCTCGCTTACTTGACCTTCTTGGCGCCGTTCTGCTCAAGGTAGGTCTTGGCACGCAGCCCGAGGTCGGCAGTCTTGACCTGGTATTGCCAGATCTGTTCGGCCCACAGGTTGGCGTTCTCCCAGTCCTTCTTGGCGGCAAAGCCTTCATGCTTCTCTTTCAGGCCCTTGGTCTTGCCCAGCTGGTCGAAGGCGTCTTCCACCATCGCCACGACATCCGGGAAGTCCTTGTAGTTGACGCTGGTGATGTAGGCCACGACGGAGTCGATGATCGCCTGGGTGTCGGCTACCTTCTTCACGGTCGCCTTGTAGTCCGCTTCCGTGTAGTTGCCCTTGGCCAGCGTGGTCTTGGTCGGCTTCCAGCCCTTCGGCTTGACCAGCAGGTAACCCATCATCTCCAGGTGCAGGGCGGAGCAGAACTCCGTGCAGTAGTAAGGATAGACACCTTCCTTGTCGGCCTTGAACTTGACGCTGACGGTCTTGCCCGGCTCGATCGAGGCATGCGTGTTATAGGTCGAGACGGTGAAGCCGTGGGTCTCGTCCTGTGCGCGCTCGAGGTTGGTCAGGTGGATCGTCACTTCGTCGCCAACATCGACTTCGATGGTTTCCGGCGTGATGTGCGAACGGATCAGGGTGGCAAAGACTTCGACCTTGTTGCCCTTCTTGACCGTCTTCTCTTCGCCGGCACGCACCGCGCCCGGATGCGGCTTATCGGTGCGGCTGTCGGTGCCGACCTTGTAGCGCACGGCAGGCTTCAGCTTGTTGGCGGCGATCGAAACGGCATAGTGGGGCTCACCCAGCGGCAGCGGCATGTCGTACAGCAGCTGCATCTTGTCGCCGCTGATGTCGATCAGCTGGTGGCTCTGCGGCTGCAGCGGGCCCACCGGCACGAAGCGATCGATCGACAGCTTGTTCAGCGCGACGAGGTACTTGCCGGCCGGCTTGGTCGAATCGCCTTCCATGGTCATCAGGTGGCCGATGTTGTAATGCACGCTGATCTTGTCCAGCACCTTGCCTTCGCAGTAGTTCCACTTGGCGACCTGGGAATCCACGTAGAGCGAGGTGTAGGCGACGCAGGGCTTGCTGTCGTACTGGGTATGCAAGGGGCCAAGGCCCAGCGATACCTGGGTATGCAGCGCATCCTTGAGTCCGATCACCGGAATGCCGTAGGAATCCTTGGACTCGAACTTGCCAGCCTTGATCGCGGCCTGGATCTTCTCGAAGGAATACACGGACACGTGGGTGTCGAGCTTGCCGGCGACCACGATGTGCTTGCCATCGGGGGTGACATCGACGCCGTGCGGGCTCTTGGGCTCGGGGATCAGGAACAGCAGGCCTTCCTTGATCGCCGTCTCGATCGAGATCAGGCTGTGGCCATTGACCTGCTTGGCCTTGCCCGCCTTGACCACTTCGGCAGCCTTCTTCCAGTTGATCACGTGCAGGTAGTCGGTGTCCTTGGCGGAGCAGCCGGCTTCATACGGGGGGCGTCCCTTCTCGATGCCGCCGACGTAACGCTCGGAGCAGAAAGAATTGGTGAACGACCAGCCATCCGACGGGCCCTTGCCCGCGTCAGACAGATCCTGCCAGTAGGGCGGCAGTTCGACCGAGAACGAATCCTTGGTCACGATGCGGCCTTCCTTGCGGTCGAACTTCCAGTAGGTGACGCCGCCGCGGTACTTCTCGTTCATTTCTTCGAGCGGGTAGAACTTCTTGTTCTCGAGCGGCGCCGGATACTGCGCCGCCTCGATGACGTACTCGGTATTGGTGGTGACGAAGGCGCCGCCGTGCTCGGACTTGTAGATCGGGTTGACCACGATCTGCTTGGTTTCGAAGTCGCGCAGGTCGATCACCGCCAGGCGCGGGTTGGCCTTGTCGTTGATGAACAGGAACTGGCCGTCGTACTCGCCGTTGGTCTCGGACACGGCCGGGTGGTGGGTGTCGCCCCAGGTGATGTCCTTGCCGTCGATGCGGCCCTGCTTCAGCACGTTCTTCGAGTTTTCGTCGAAGCCGTAGCCCTGCCAAGGCTCAGGCGTGAACACGCCGATGTACTTGAGGATGCGCATCGAGGGCACGCCATAGACGATGACCTGGCCCGACTGGCCGCCCGAGCTGAAGGTGACGAATTCGTCGCGCTTGCCGGTCGGCACGTAGGTCTTGGCCGCCGCCAGCAGATCCTGCTGGGAAAGGCCACGCGCCTTCAGCACGTCCTGCAGGTTGTCGGCCGACCAGGCGGTCGCCGCCAGCCCCATGCCCGCTGCCAGGAACAGCGTGGAGGCTCGCTTGTTAAACTTTTTCATTGTTTCGCTCCCATTCCGGTTGATACTTCGATCACTGCTGAATTTGCTTCCAACTTCGGCGTGCCGCAGCGCACAAACACCCTGCGGCAATTTGTCGCACTTTGCCCCAGAAAGCCCCGCCCAGACCTTGACGTGAATCAATTTCGCCAACAAACCGAACAAAAAGCCCATCGAATCAGGCGGATACCATCGTGACGCCCAGCCGATCGACGCTGTCGACCCTGGCCATGCTGGGCCTGTTGCTGGGCATTGCCGTCGCCGGGCACTACTTTTCGCCGCTGCTGCTGCCCAAGGCCGACGTGCAAGCCCAGCCCGACCCAGGATGCGACTTGCAGCGTCAGGCCTGCGCCACGCGCCTGGCGGACGGCGGCCGGATCGAGCTTTCCATCCTGCCGCGCCCGATCCCCATCCTCACGCCGCTGAAAGTGGAGGTGGCGATCAGCGGCTTGCTGGCGCGCAAGGTGGAAGTCGATTTCGCCGGCGAGACCATGAACATGGGCTACAACCGGATCGCGCTGGTCCCCGCAGAGGGCGGGCGCTTTGGCGGCGAAGCCTCGCTGCCGGTCTGCGTCAGTGGCCCGATGTCCTGGGTGGTCACGGTGGTGGTTGAAACCGACCGGAAATTGATTAGCGTTCCCTATCGACTGTCTTTCAGCAGCTAGACGGTCCGGCTTGACAGGGATCAACTCCTGCGACGAAACATGCCACGCTGCGACACTTTGTCGCAGCGGTTGCTGGCGAGCGAATCTTATGATCGCCACACTCAATCCACCCGGAGGCACTCCATGACATCCAGCCCACAGAATCCGCAGGCGGAAAACGGCGAAATGGCCTCGCTGCTGCTGGGTGCCGGCTTCGCGCTGGCGTCGCTGATCATCCTGCCCGCCGTAGCACAGCGCATCGGTCTCGGCTCCAGCCTGACCATCGCCCTGCGCGGCGCCCTGATGCGAGCGGCCACCCGGGTCTAAGCTCCTCACCGGGGCGACCTTTCGAACTCACCCCGCGCGCGGTCGGTATCATCGCCGCGTGGTGTTGGTGCCACCATCATGAATCTGTCGCATCCGCTGTTGCTTCGCATCGCCCTGCTCTCGCTGCTCCTGCTCGGAGCCTGCTCGGAACCCCCATCGGCCGTAGTGCCGCTCTCACCGGGCGGCGACTTCACGCTGGCGACCGCCGCTGGCCCGCTCGACACGCGAAGCCTGCGCGGCAAGGTGTTGTTGCTCTATTTCGGCTACGTCAATTGCCCAGATGTCTGCCCGGTTTCGATCGCCGCCGGCGCCGGGGCGCTCAACGCGCTGGCTCCCGCCGAACGCGAGCGCACGCGCATGATCATGGTTTCAGTCGATCCGGAACGCGACACCCCGGAAGCCCTGAAGACCTACGTCGCCTATTTCCACCCACAGATGCTTGGTGCCGTCGGCAGCGCCGCCGAAACCGCCGCCGTGGCGAAGCAGTTCGGCGCCGGCTATGTGCGGCAGGCAACACGCCCCGACGGCGGCTACGCGGTCGATCACTCCTCGCAGACCTTCGTGGTCGACACCCAGGGGCGGCTGGTCGAAATCCTCCGCCACGGGACCGGCGCCGAGCAGGTGGCCGCTGCCGTGCGCAGGCGACTGTGATGCGTCCTGCCGACCGCGCCCTGATCTTCCTGACGCTGGCCGGAGCAGGTTTCGCCACCTGCTTCCTCGATGCGACGCGACTACGCGCGGCGGCGGCCAATGACGCCAACGGCATGGCAACGCTGGTCGCACGCTTGCACCTGACCGACCTGGCGCTGTTCACCGAGGCGCGCTATACGCGGCATCCGTCGCAGGCCGACCTGCATTCGCCGTTCCAGGATCATCCGCAGGCGCTGGAACACTTCCCCACCGGATCGCTGATCGCGCCGCCGGCTGGCCTGACGCGGACGACATCGGAAGTCGGCGCTGGAGAGACGGCGAAATGAAGCTCTGGCTGGCCCGGCAACGCTACCTGATCGACTTCACGCTGGCCTCGCTGGCACGGCGCAAAACGCGCAACCTCGGCCTGTTGTTCGTCTACACCGTGCTGGTGTTCATGCTCGCCTCGGTCACGCTTTACAGCCACGCCCTCCGCCAGGAAGCGGCGCGCGTGCTGGCGAACTCGCCCGAGGTGATCGTGCAGCGCATGGTAGCCGGCCGCCACGACCTGATTCCGCCCGGCTACATCGAGAAGATCGGCCGCATCCGTGGCGTGCAGACCCGCGAGGCGCGGCTCTGGGGTTACTACTACGATGCCGTGACCAAAGCCAATTACACTTTCATGGTGCCGGCGCAAGGCGCGCCGGCCGGCGGCGAGATCATCGTCGGCCCGGCGCTGGAACGCTCGCGCGGGCTGGCCAAAAACAACGGCATTTCCTTCCGCTCCTATTCCGGCAAGCTGCACACCTTCGTCGTCGCCGACGTGCTGCCGCAGGCCTCCGAACTGGTCAGCGCCGACCTGGTGCTGATGAGCGACGAGAGCTTCCGCGCCTTCTTCGACTACCCGGCCGGGCACTACACCGACATCGCGCTGTCGGTGGCCAATCCGCTGGAAGTGCGCAATGTGGCGCTGAAGCTCGCCGCCGCGCTGCCCGACGCGCGGCCCATCCTGCGCGAGGAAGTGCTGCGCACCTATGCCTCGATCTTCGACTGGCGCGAGGGTATCGTGCTGGCGCTGCTTTCTGCCGCCATCCTGGCCTTCGGCATCCTGGCCTGGGACAAGGCATCCGGCCTTTCGGCCGAGGAAAAGCGCGAGATCGGCATCCTCAAGGCGATCGGCTGGGAAACCGGCGACGTGATCAGCATGAAGTTCTGGGAAGGCCTGCTGGTCTCGCTGACGGCCTTCCTTCTTGGCTTCGTCGCCGCCTATGCGCATGTCTTCCACTTCGCCGCCTCTCTATTCGGGCCGGTATTGAAGGGCTGGGCCGTGCTCTATCCGCGTTTCCAGCTCACGCCGCAGATCGACGGCCTGCAGGTGGCGACCCTGTTCTTCTTCACCGTGGTGCCCTACGCGGCGGCGGTGCTGGTGCCGATCTGGAAGGCGGCGATCACGGACCCGGATTCGGTGATGCGGGGCTGAGAGCATGATCGAGCTGAGTGCCATCCGCAAGGCCTTCAACCAGGGGCGCGAGAACGAGTTCTGGGCGCTCGACGGTATCGACCTGCACATCGAAGCGCAGAAGGTCACGGCGCTGCGCGGGCCCAGCGGTTCGGGCAAGACCACGCTGCTGACCTTGGTCGGCTGCCTCGCGCGGCCGACCGAGGGCCGTGTGCGGCTGGCCGGGGAGGATATCTCGGGCCTACCGGAACGCTTCCTGACCGAGATCCGCCGCCGCCGCTTCGGCTTCGTCTTCCAGCAGTTCAACCTGATCAAGGGCCTCTCGGCGCTGGACAACATCATCCTGCCGGCCTATCCGACCGGGCAACCGCGCAAGCAGCTGCTGGAGCGCGCCGAGGAACTGCTGGCGCGCCTGAAGCTCGGCCACCGCCGCGCGGCGAAAGTCGAGTGGCTCTCCGGCGGCGAGCAGCAGCGCGTCGCCATCTGCCGGGCCCTGATCAACGATCCCGAACTGCTGATCGCCGACGAGCCGACCGCCAATCTCGACAGCCACCTGGCGAGGGAATTCATGGCCATCCTCGAAGCCCTGGCCGGTGACGGACGCAGCATCCTGCTCAGCAGTCATGACCCGCTGGTCACCGGATCCGAGGTGGTCGACCGGCTGGTCGAAATGCGCGACGGCCGCATCGTCGACGATCGCTGACGCCGTACCGCCAGCGCCGACTTTCATGCTCTTCCAGCCCGCCATCATCGCCCTGCTGCTAGCCTCCGCGCTCTGCGTGCTGGCGCTGGCGGCAAGCGCACCCTTCGCCGTCGAAGTAATCCGCCGCTGGGACATCCGCAGTGGCAGCGAGCGCCAGTTGCAGCTCGAACGTCGCACCTATCTGTTTTCGACCCTGCTCAGCTTTGTCCTGCTGCTGCAACTGGCGGCGGTGCTGCTGTTCGTCTTCAATGCCGAAAAGATGTCGGGCATGTTCGTCGGCGCCATGTGCGCGGTGGGCACGCTCAACGTCAATGCCTTCGGCTTCCCGGCGCTCAACGCCAAGATCGCTGTGTTCTTCCTCGCCGCGATGTGGCTGGCGATCAACCATGTCGACAGCTGCGCCCGCGACTACCCGTTGGTGCGCATCAAGTACGCGCTGCTGCTGGTTCTTGCCCCGCTGCTGGCGGGCAGCGCCTGGGTCGAGCTGCAATACTTCCTCGACCTCAAGGCCGATGTCATCACCTCCTGCTGCGGCAGCCTGTTCTCGGAAGGCAGCCCGACGCTGGCGGCCGAAGCATCGTCGCTGAAGCCGCTGCCAGCGATCTGGCTTTTCTACGCTACGCTGGGCACCACAATCGCCCTGGCCGCTTGGCACGGCTGGCGGGGCGGACGCGGCAATGTGTCGGCGTATGCCCTGGCGACGGCGAGCGCACTGGCTTTTGCCGCCACCATCGCCGGCATCCTTTCCTTTGTCTCGCTCTACGTCTACGAGCACCCCAACCATCATTGCCCGTTCTGCATCCTCAAGCCCGAGTATGGCTACCAGGGTTACCTGCTCTACCTGCCGCTGTTCGTCGCCACCGCCGCCGGCCTGGCGGTTGGCGCGGTGCAGCCCTTTGCCGGGCGCGAAAGCCTGCGCGGGATCGTTCCCGCCTTCTCACGCCATCTCGCCGCCGTCGCGGCCAATGCCTTCGCCTTGACGGCGGCCATCGCCACGGCAATGATCTGGCAATCGCGCCTGATACTTCTGGAGAATTGATGCGCATCGCTTCCTTCCTGCTGTTGTTGCTGGTGGCGGCCTGTGGCGGCGACACGCCGGCGGTCAAGCTCAATGTCGGCCAGGTGGCACCTGCCTTCGATGCGCGCAACGTGGATGGCACGCCAGCCAGGGGCTCCGCCTGGGCCGGCAAGCCGCTGGTGATCCGCTTCTGGGCCGACTGGTGCAAGTTCTGCGAAGGCGAGATGCAGGCCATTGAGAAGGTCCACCAACGCCTCAAGCCGCGCGGGCTGGAAGTTATCGCCATCAATGCCGGGCAGGACGCCAAAACCGTGGCCGCCTTCATGCAGAAGATCGGGGTCAGCTACCCGGCCCTGCTCGACGAGAACTCGGCCATCGCCAAGTCCTATGGCGTGATCGGCCTGCCCACCACCTATTTCGTCGATGCGCGCGGCGTGGTACGCGTCAAGCTGATCGGCGAGACCGACGAGGCCGGCTTCGAGCGCGCGGCGCTGGAGCTGCTCAAGTGACAACCATCGATCCGGCCACGCCCTGCGACCTGTGCAGCCTGCCGGTGGGGATCAAGCCGTTTTCGCTGACGACGGCGGAGAAGACCATCCTCTTCTGCTGCGAGGGCTGCAAGGGGATTTACCAAATGTTGCACCAGATCAATGAAACGCCTGCACCGTCGCAGGACAATTAACTATCGCAGGCAAGGAGAAGGCAATGATGAACGAGGAAATGATGAAACAGATGTCGCACTCGATGGGCCAGGGCATGGGCATGATGAACCACCCGGTGGCCAAGGGCGCGATGATCGCCGCCACCGGCTACACGGCCGGACGCGCACTGTTGCCGGGCGTATTGCGCAATCCATTGCTGCTGCTGGTGGGCGGCGTGGCGGGCGGCATTGCCGTCGGCTACCTGCTGCACAAGCACGAGAAGGACGTGATTCGCCTGGTGTCCAAGGCCATCGGCATGGGCAAGGATTTTGCCGCCCAGCAGCGCGAGAACCTCGACGACCTGATTGCCGAAGCGCAGCAGGGCGAAGCGCAGGCGGCGGCGCCAACCGAGACACCGGCAGCGGCGCCAGGTGCCGCGAGCTGAGGCAGCCATGACGGTAGACGATCTGGCGCGGCGCATCCTGGTCCGCCACAGGGAAGCGGACCATCTGCGCCTGGAACTGCCGGCGGAGATTTGCCACGCCGCCGCCGGTGCGGCGATGGAGGCGGCGGTGCGTGCCGTGGCCGGTGTCTATCGCGTCACCTTCCAGACTGCCGAGCGCCGCCTCGCCGTGCATTTCGACGAACGCTTGTGCAGCGCGGCCGATGTCGCGCGCGCCTTGCGCGCCAGCCTGGGCAATCTGCCCGCCGCGGATGAAGCACATGCGGCCGCAGGGAAGGCGAACGACCCGCTGGCGGAAGCGCGGCAGGCGCTGCGCGCGGCGGCGGCGAAATCGCGCCGGGCCTGGCAAGGCCTGCGCGGGCGCGTCGAGGCCCTGCGCCAGCCCACGGCGCCTGCCGGCAGCCTGCAGGCGCGGCTGCAACCCATGCTGGCGAATGCCCTGACGGAAAAGGCGACGATCAATTTCCTCAATGACCTGGTCGCCTTCTATCTCGTCAAGGTGCATTGGGAACTGATCAGCCAGCGCTGGCTGAAGAACCCGGTGAAACACGCCGACGCCTGGCTCGCGGTGTTCTACCTGATGTTCCTGCTGGTGCGCTATCGCAAGTCGATTGCCGCGCCGGCGCAAGCGACCCAGGCGACACAGGCGGCCCAAGGCGCACAGCCCGAGGAGCCGGCGACACCGTGAAGCACGCCCGCGTCGTCCATCGCTTGCCGCGCCGCCTGCGCCTGATCGCACCGGCGCTGGAGAAGCAGCCCGAGCGCTGCTACCTGCTGGAGATCCTGCTGCGCAAGCACGGCGCGGTGAAGCATGTGAAGAGCGTGCCGCGGATCGGCTCGGTGACGCTCCATTACGATCCGGCGCAACTCGCCGAAGCGCGCCTGCTGACCGTGGTCGATGCCGTGATCGGCAATATTGCCGTTGCGCCAGCGCCGACTCTCAGTCCATCACCGACCCTGTCGGTGGCTACCGATGCGCCGATGCAGGAATGCAACGCTGCCGTCGAAGGCATGACCTGCGCCTCCTGTGCGCTGCTGATCGAGATGAGCCTGCAGCGCGATTCGCGCGTCGAGGCGGCGGCGGTGAATTTCGCCGCCGGCACCGTCACGGTCAAGGGCCGCCTGTCGCGCGAGGAGCTCTTCGGCGCGGTGGGTGCGCTTGGCTACGAGGCGCGGCCGATGGACACCCTGGCCCAGCGCCGGCTGCTGGTCGAACGCGAAAAAGCGCGCCTGGCCGAGGCGAAGCGACGCCTGATCGAGGCGGCCGTGATGAGCGCCCCGGTGGCGGTGTCCGGCATGCTGATGCACCAGTCGCCGCTGTTGCGCCTGGTCGAGTTCGGCCTCTCGACGGCCGTGCTGGCCGGCCCCGGACGCGAGATCTTCCGCAAGGCCTGGGCCCTGGCGCAGCGGCGCGAAGCCAACATGGACAGCCTGATCGCCATGGGCGCCGGCGCGGCCTGGATCTATAGCCTGCCCGGCCTGGCGCGGCCGCATCACCACGTGTATTTCGAATCGGCGGCGGCCATCGTCGCCTTCGTCCTCGGCGGTCGTTACATGGAAGAGCGCGCCAAGGGCAAGGCCTCCGAGGCGATCCGCAAGCTGATCGAATTGCAGCCGGATACGGCGATCCGCGTCACGGCCGATGGCGACGAGACCGTGGGCGTCGACCAGGTCGCGGTCGGCGACCGGCTGCGCGTGCGTCCCGGCGACAAAGTGCCGGTCGACGGCGTGGTCGAGGAAGGCAGCTCCAGCATCGATGAATCCATGCTCAGCGGCGAATCGCTGCCGGTGGCCAAGGGCGGCGGCGACGCCGTGGTCGGCGGCACGCTGAACGGCAACGGCGCCTTTGTCATGCGCGTCACGGCCGTGGGCGGCGACACCGTGCTGTCGGGCATCGTCAGGCTAGTGGACCATGCACAAGGCAGCAAGCTGCCGGTGCAGAAGCTGGCCGACCGCATCTCGGCGCGCTTCGTCCCGGCCGTGGCCGGCGTCGGCGGCCTGACGCTGGCCGGCTGGCTGCTGGCCGGACATGCGCCGGCGCGCGCGCTGGCGCATGCCGTCGCCGTGTTGCTGATCGCCTGCCCCTGCGCGCTGGGCCTGGCGACGCCGACCGCGATCATGGTTGGCACCGGCCAGGCGGCGCGGCGCGGCATCTACATCCGCAAAGGCGAGGCACTGGAAACGGCGGCGCAGCTCGACACCCTGGTGTTCGACAAGACCGGCACCATCACCGAGGGCAAGCCGGTGGTGACAGATTTCCTGGCGGTCGACGGTGTCGACGCAGCGCGCAGCCTTGCGCTGGTGGCGGGTGCCGAGCTGCAGTCCGAGCACTTCCTGGCTCGCGCCATCGTCGCCTGGTGCCGTGCGCGCGGCGTGGCGCCAGCGCCGACTCTTGATTTCGACGCATCGCCCGGGCGCGGCGTAAGGGCGCGCGCCACGGCAGGGAAGCAAGAGGAAATCCTGGTCGGCAACGCCGCCCTGCTGGAGGCGGCCGGCATCGACTTTCGTGCCCAGCGCGAACAGGCGCAGGCCTGGGCCGAGCAGGGCAAGACCCCGGTGTACGCCGCCGTCGACGGACAGGTCGCGGCGCTGTTCGCCGTTGCCGATGCGGCACGGCCCGGCGCCGCCGAAGCCATCGCGCTGCTGCATCGCCTCGGCCTGAAGACCGTGATGGCGACCGGCGACCTCGACGCGGTGGCCAACCACGTTGCGCGCGAAGTCGGCATCGATCGCGTGATCGCGCGCGCCACACCCGCCGACAAGCTGGAACTGGTGCGCCGGTTGCAAGCCGAGGGACATCGCGTCGGCATGGTCGGCGACGGCATCAACGACGCGCCGGCGCTGGCGGCGGCCGATGTCGGCTTCGCCATCGGCGGCGGCGCCGATATCGCGCTCGAATCGGCCGACATCACCCTGGTCGGCGGCGACATCGCCCGCGTCGCCGCTGGCATCGAGCTGTCGCGCCGAACCATGGCCATCGTGCGCCAGAACCTGTTCTGGGCACTCGGCTACAACGTGGTGGCAATCCCCGTTGCCGCCGCCGGGCGCCTGAATCCGATGATCGCGGCGGCGGCGATGGCGATGAGCTCGGTGTCGGTGGTGACCAACTCGCTGCGCCTGCAGCGTTGATGACGGCGCGGCGGGCTTCCGCGATTCAGGCGGCGACGAGCAGCTCGCGCGACACGCGGCAGGATTTGGAGCCATTGCCGCGTCGCTCCCGGTCAGGCTCCAGCGCACCCTGGCGACGCAGGCCCGAGAGCATGCGCGACACGGTTTCCACGGTCAGCGCCGTGATCTCCGCCATGTCGCGCAGCGGCGGCAGTTCGGCCTTGAGCGGTGTCGTCGCGGCGCGCGGCAGCAGCAATTCGATCAGCCGGCATACGCGCGCCATGGCCTGCCCGGAGCGCAGGGCGACGACGTCGGCGGCACGCTGCTCGGCACGGGCCAGCGCCTGCAGCAGGCTGTCGCGGTCCTGGCCCATTCGCCCCGGCCAGGGTTCCAGCTGGCATGAAGTCAGTGCCGTGGCCCGATGCGCGAAGCGGCCGAACATCAGCACTTCGGCGCCGACCAGATCACCTTCCATCGCGAGCCCGGCGAAGCTCAATTCGCCGTCGATCTCGGTGGTGTCGAAGCGCACCACGCCGCGGCTGACACGCCAAGGAAAGCCCATAGCGCCGGCCTCATGGATGCGCTGGCCGCGCAGGAAGCAAAGGGGCATCGTCGGCTCGGCGGCGATCATCACGGTGGCGGAATCTGTGAGTGGCATGGCGGCTATCCGGCACAGGATATACAAAGAGAGCCCAACTCTAGCGCCGGAATCGCCGCTGGGGAATGAGGCAAAATGCCGCAGCCATTCCCCCTGACCATGGACCACAGCCACCACGTCCACATCGCCGAGTTTTCCTACTGGGCCGCCTTCATGGTCGGCATCCTCGGCAGCGGCCATTGCATCGGCATGTGCGGCGGGTTGGTCTCCGGCTGTTTCATGAAGCTGAAGGCCGTCGGTCCCTGGCCCTACGCGACCTATCACGCCGCGCGCATCTCCATCTACGCCGGTGTCGGCCTCGTCGCCGCGCTGCTCGGCACGGTGCTGGTGGCGAGTGGCCTGACCGGCCTGGCGCAGGGCGTGCTGCAGATCGTCGCCGGCGCCATCGTGATCCTGCTCGGCCTCGACCTGCTTGGTATCTCGCCGATCCGCAACGCCTACGGCTTCGCGCCGATGGCCTGGTTGCGCCGACAATTCCTCACCGCCACGCAGAAGGGCCCGGTGCTCGGTGCCGCCATCAGCGGCGCGGTGAACGGCCTCATGCCCTGCTCGATGACCATGGCCATGGCGGTCAAGGCCACCACCGCCTCCACGCCCCCGGAGGGCATGCTGCTGATGCTGGCCTTCGGCGCCGGCACGCTGCCCTCGATGCTGTTCGCCTCGCTGCTGTTCGGCAAGATCGGCCCGGCCTTGCGCGGCAACTTGCAAAAGCTCGCCGCGCTGTTCGTCATCGCGCTGGGCGCGGCGACGCTGTGGCAGGGGCTGCGCTTCTACCTGGTGATGTACAGGCTGGTTGGCTGAGCGCCGTAGCACCAGCGTCGACTTTCCCGATGCGTCTAGTTTGGCGTAGACAGTTGGCCGGATGCGAGTTGTCGGGCTCCTTGCGCGGCGACACTCAGGCCGGCGCGGCGGCGCAGTTCGGCCATCACCGGGTCGCCGTTGCGACGTGAGGCAACAAGATTTTCGCGCAGGTCGCGGGCGGCGATCAGTTCCGCTGCCTGCTGGCGCCAGGCCTGCATCTGCGGATGGTGGTCGTGGTGCAGGTGGGCGACGCGATGCTCGTTGATCCAGCGCCAGCCTTCCTTTTCGTTTCTGGCCGTGCCTTCGCCATTGAGGTACATGGTGCCCAGGCGTGACTGCGAGGCGCGATCGCCTTTCTCGGCGGCGATGCGATACCACTTCAGCGCCTCGGCCAGGTTTTTCGCCACGCCGTCGCCGTATTCGTGGATCACTGCCAGGTTGTAGGCGGCGTTGGGGTCGCCCTTCTGCGCCAGCGGCTGCCAGAATGCCAGGGCGGCGGCGGTGTCACCGGAGCGATGGCGTTTGGCTGCGTCGGCGAAGCTGGCGGCGGGGTCGGCGGCTTGCGTCAGAGTTGGCAGGGCAAGGGCGGCGAGCAGTAGCAGGCGGTGTTTCATGCGGGAACTCCTGGGACCTAGAAACGGGAAATCCTAAGGGTCCATCGCGTCGGGGTATTGCGACACGACGTCGCAGGCGACGATTTGTCGCAGTCGACCTTACGAATCAGGATGGCGGGATGCCGCGCACCTACTCCGGCACGTAGATCATGCTGCCGTCCTTGAGCCGGTAGGCGGTGCCGGCTTTGGCACCCTGGCCTTCGCCGATCTGGCCGGACGACTTGTAGCGTTTCAGTTCGTTGCCTTTCTTGACGATCATTTCCATGGTCGCCTCGCCGGGATCCTTGATCACCACGGCGTTCTGCAGGGCGAAGGGATTGATCGGGTTTTCCATCACCGCGACCAGCAGCACGGCGATGATGACGAGGAAGACGTCGATGATATTGACCACGCTGAGGATCGGATCGTCGCCGTCATCGTCGTCGAGGATGTTCAATCGGCGGTGCTCAGCCATGGGCCACCCCCGCGAGGTGGGCCGGAGCTTCGGTCGTCGAGGCCGCGGCGACTTGCGGATTGAGTAGCTCGTTGAGTTCCTGCAGCAGCCAGCGACGGCGCACGGTCAGTACCAGAAAGGTGATGGCGGCGGACAGCAAGGCGATGATGACGGCCGAGAAGGCCACGACCAGGTTCTGCGCCATGCCTTGGGCGTTGCCGGCGGATACCGCGATCAGGGCCGGACCCATGGGAATCATGGTGGCGACCAGGCCCAGCATCGGGGCCACGCGGCTGGTGATGCGCAGGGGTTCGATCAGTTTGAGCAGGTGCAGCTCCAGCGCCTCCTGGCTGGCGCCGGGATTGCCCCGGGCATAGCGGAACAGCGGCTGCCGGCTGCTGCCACGCGATGCCCGCAGGGCCAGGTCGAAGAGCAGGGTGCCGAAGGCGAACAGGGCATATACGAACATCAGGCACAGCAGGATCAGCACCGGCGTGAGGAAGAATTTCGAGATCTCGTAGAGCAGGCTTTCCAGGGCATTCAAGGGATGGGACTCCGGTGGGTGGTTTGGTGGTGGTCAGGACGGGCGCGACTCGCGCCGCGTCTGCCAGGCCTGGTAGGCGACGCCGGCTAGGATGATCAAGGCGAGCAGCCAGCCGTAGGCCCAGAGGATTTTCTCGACCTGCTCGCGCATGGGTGTCTCGCGCAGTTGCTGGCCACGCACTACGTCGGGCTCCGGGGCGGGTGGCGGCTTGGGTGCCGCGACAACGGCGGCTGCCGGCGTCGCGGGCCGTGGCGCGGCTCCGAGCGGTCGGCCAAGGCCGAAGCCGGCCGACAGTTCGGCGACGTATGCCTTGAAGGTCTGGTTGCTGGTGTGCACATCGTGTGTGCGGGCGATCTCCTGGTACACCTCGACCAGTTCCCGCTTGGTCTGCTCGTCGGTCTGCCAGTAGTCCTTGCGGATGGCTTCCAGCATGCGCTCGGCGATCTGGGCGAGGGCGGTCGGGTTGGATTTCTCGAACCACTGGCGCATGCCGAGCCGGTAGCGGTCCTTGACATAGCTGTCGTGGAACTCCTGCCACTGGTCGTCGCGCACGACGTTGCGATCCATCACCTGCCAGCCCCAAAAATTGTTGATGGTGTTGAGCATCTGCAGGGTGCCGGCATAGCCTTCCTTCTGCATCTCCTTCATCCAGTTCGGGTGCTGGTAGACGGCGCGCAGCTCCTTGGCCAGGAAGGCCTCGGCCGTCTCCAGCTTCGCCTTGCGCGGGTCGCGCATGTTGGAGATGTAGAGCTGCGGGTTGGCGCCGTCGAGGTACTTCACCGCCTTCGAGATACCGCCGAGATACTCGAAGGGATGATCGGTGTCTAGCAGTCCGCGCAGGTTCGAGGAGCGCGAGAACACGGCGGCGCTGGTGCCCTTGAGGTGCTCGGCATAGGCGTTGATCTCGCGCCCGGTGTCGTCCATCAGCTTGCGGCTCCAGTTGGCGGTGTTCGGACCGTAAGCCCAGGACATGCGCGAGAGGTAGAGCTTCTCCAGCTTGCCGTCGCCCTCGTCCCACTGGTCGGAAGCGAGCGAGGCGTCGGTCAGGCGCGTGCTGTAGTCGCCGCTCTCGTTGCCGAATACCCTCGTCAGGGCGAATTCCTCGGCGATTTCCGGCTTGATTCCACGCGCCACCAGCGCTGCCTTGATGCGCGCGGTGTTGGCGCGGATGCGGTTCAGCTCGTCGCTTTCGTTCAGCGCCGCCAGCATCACGATCGCTTCGTTGAAGCGCTCCATGACATTGGGGAACTGGTCGCGATAGAGCCCGGTGAGCGAGATCACCGGGTCGATGCGGGGACGCCCCAACTCCTTCTGCGGAATCACTTCCATGCCGGTGACGCGGCCGCCTTCGTCCCAGGTCGGCTTGACGCCCATGGCGTAGAGGATCTGCGCCTCCAGCATGCCCAGATGGCGCATGGTCTCGGTGCTCCACATGGTAAAGGCCAGCTTTTCCGGAAACTTGCCGTGGGTTAGCTTGTGGCTGGCGATGAGCGCCTCGATGGCTTCCTTGCCTGCCTCGTAGGCAGCGCGCGTCGGCACGCGGCTGGGATCGAAGCCGTACATGTTGCGGCCGGTATGCAGCGAGTCGGGATTGCGGATCGGATCGCCGCCGTAGGAGGGGTCGATCCAGCGCGCCGAGAGGCCCTTGACCACGCCCTCGATCTCCCAGGCCGCGCGCAGGTCGGTGAGGAATTTCCGGCCGCGTTCGGCCGTGGCGCGCAGGCGGGCGTCGGACATCTCGGTGAGCGGACGCTCGGAGAACACCCAGTCGTCCACAAAGCGGTAGGGTTTGCTCTGCTGCAGCTTGCGGTAGTCCTCGCGCAGCATCGCCTTGGCATTCTTGATGCCGAGCTGGTCGTAGAGCGGCTGGCCCAGCATCTGCATCACGTTGCTGACAAGGTGCGCGCGTTCGGCATCGCGCCCCAGCGTGTGCAGGCCCAGCGGCTGCTGTGCGGCGCCGAGGTCTTCGAGGTAGTCCTCGATGTCGCGCAGGAACTTGTCGAAGTCACGTTCGAGGTCGGCGACCTTCCACTTCATATCCTTGTGGATATTCATCTTCACCGCCTGCTCGATGATCAGGCGGCGCGAGTTGTCGCGCACCAGGCCCTGGTCCAGGCTCTGGTATTCGCGGATCAGGTCGTTGATCTTCACGAAATCGTCCGACAGCCCGGCCGGCGAGAAGGCGGGTGTCTGGTAGCTGACGATCACACCGCGGCCGCGGCGCTTGACGTGGATCGCCTCGCCGATGTTATCCACGATGTAGGGATAGACCACCGGTACGTTGCCGACCAGCAGGTTGGGGTAGTCGTAGGCCCACAAGCCGCGTTCCTTGCCCGGCGACCATTCCTGCGTGCCATGGGTACCGAAATGCACAATGGCGTCGGCCTTCATCTGCTCGCGGATCCAGAGGTAGCCGGCGAGGTAGCCGTGGTTGAGCGGCAGCTTGGTATCGTGGAACATCTTCTTCTCGTCGTCGGAGTGCGCCATCTCGCCACGCGAGGGCTGGGGCATGACGACCAGCTTGCCGAGCTTCAGGCGCGGGATGACGAAGCCGGCGACGCCGTCCTTGCGGGCGATCCAGGCGCTTTTCTCCGGGCCGCCCCAGCGCTTCTCGATGTCGGTCCGCACACTCGCAGGCAACGTCGCGTACCAGCGCTTGTAGCTCGCCAGCGGCAGGAAGTCCCAATGTGCGGTGCGCATCAGATCCGGCAACCCGCCCTTGCGGTAGGCCGGCCGCAGCATCTGGCCGACGGCGGCGATCATCTCCTGCTCGCTCACGGCGTCGAAGGCATAGCCCTCGGCGCGCAGGCGGTCGACCAGATGTTCGATGGAGCGCGGCACGTTCATGTTCGAGGCGCCCTGGTTCTTCTCGCCGGGCGGATGGTTCCAGAACAGCAGGGCCACTTTCTTTTCGGCGTTGGCGGCGGTCTGCAAGCGTGCGAGATTGACGGCCTTGCCCACCAGCAGGTCCATCTGCTCCGGGATGGTGACGAGTTCGCCGCCCTCGTTGGCAGTCAGCACCACCGGGTCCTGGAGGCCGATGTACTCGGCGGTCGTCAGCGTGAACGGCAGCGAGAAGCTGCTGACCCCCGCCGTGTCCTTGTAGTAGTCGGTGCGCGTGCCGCTGCGATAGGAAATGATGTTGATCACCGGGATGCCCATCGCCTGGTGCCAGGCCTTGCGCCCTTCCGGGTTGCTGCCGAGGAAGGTGTTCACCAGCAGCACGTTGGGCACGACCCTGCCTTCGTGGGTGATGATCGGTTCATCGACGGCGACGGGCCGGCTGGCCTTCGGATTTGGGAACCCAGGGTCGTATGCAGCTTGGGCAGGGCTTGGCGAAGCAGGACCTCCTGCCGTGGGAGGTCGCCCGCCGGCGCCCGGGAGTGTCCAGGCCGGACGTCCGCCGCCTGAGGTGCGCTGAGCCTGTTCCTGGGCGACGCGGCTGGTGCGGTAGAACACCAACGGCAGGGTCCCAGCCCGTTCCAGCGCGGCCACCGTTTCATCGAGCATGCGGGTCTGCCCGTCGGAGAGATAGCTCGACGAGATCTCCATGCCGACCACCGGACGCTCCAGCGCCGGCTTGGCACCGCGCCTGCTGCTCCAGGCCAGGTACTCCGCCAGGCTGGGAAAGATCGTGTTTTCGTAGGCGGGGTGGTAGATGCCGCCGTTGGGCATGGCGAAAGGCGGCGGTATGGCAGCCAGATCGCCTCCCGAATGCAGCGCCTTGAGGAACTGGAACATGCGTTCGTGGTTGCGCCGCGTGCCGCCGACGTAGTAGTCGTACAGGCGCTGCGCCTGGGCCAGGTCGATGCGCGCCGGCTTGAGTCGGTTGGGCGGGGACATGACCTGGATGCCGACCGTGGGCAGGCCGGACTCGACCAGCGGCTTGCCACCGATGCGTTCGATCGCCGCCTGGTCGTCGCTGCGCGGCGCGTCGACGATCACCAGACTTGCTCCCTTGAGCACGCGACGGACGCCTTCCTCCCCTTCCCGGTCGACCTGGGTCCAGGCCAGGTCGACGCCCTGCTTGCGCGCCGTCTCCTCCATCAGCTTGAACTTGCGTTCCAGCACGAACTGGGTAGAGACGATGGCAATCCGGTTCGCCAGCGCGCTCTGCGCCATAAGCAACATGGCCAGCAGCAACAATCGGGTTTTCATGGCGAGTGCTCCTGCAATGCGTCCTTGGTTTCCGTCGCCTCGGCGGCGCGTGGTTGCCTCAGATGGCCAGCAGCAGCCGCCGCAGGCCCAGAACGATCAATACCGCCGCCGCGCCCCATAGCAGCCAGCGGCCGATCCAGACGCGGCCGCCACTACGCAACTCGCGGCCGAGGCGGCCGGCCAGCGGCACCAGCACCAGGATGGGTGTCAGCGTCGCGCCGAGGCCGAAGGCCAGGCCGTAGGCGGCG
>CAIVQO010000056.1 GCA_903908065.1 uncultured beta proteobacterium
CCGCGAGCATCACTCACGCAAAGGAAACCAACCACCCGGAAAAGCCTTACACTCACACAAGCCAACCGTCATCCGGTCGGCATTTAGCCCCGGCTCATTCTAAAGTCGGCAGCACGGCTCAAAATTCACTCGGCGCGGACAGATAGTGCAACTCGTTGCCGATTGCTTGCCTTAGACGTGATGCAAATGAACCATCGGGCAGTAGTTGCTTTAGTTCGCGGGTGAGAAATGGAATGTGTGAATATTGATTGACGAAAAGCATCGTCGCCCCCTTTGCCGCCGCTTACTTGATTGGCGTCACGTTATCGTCGCCCTTCTTCCACATATCCAGCATGTCCGCCCATTGCTGCATCATCTTGGCGCGGTCACCCAAGTATTCGGCGTGATTGTAGGTTCGCCGCACCGCATTCGGTTCGGCATGGGCCAACTGTCGCTCAATCCAGTCGGAGGAAAATCCCAACTCATTTAGCCGCGTGCTGCCAGTGGTTCGGGTGGCATGCGGGCTGTACTTCTTGCCCCAGCCCAGCACATTCAGCATTTGCCGAAATGATGCTGTGACCATCGGCTTTGTTCGGTCGTCCCGATGTGGAAAAAGATGGGCATGGCGGCCGGAGAGTCCATGCAGCACCTTTAGCATTTCGACAGCTTGCCTCGGCAAAGGCGTCGCATGTTCCTTGCGCTTTTTCATCCGTGCTGCGGGAATCCGCCAGACTCCCGAGTCGAGATCGAATTCATCCCACCGCGCCTCAACCGCTTCGCTTGGGCGACAGAGCGTCAGCCACATCAGCCGAAACGCAGTTAAGGTTTCATGGCGACCGCCATGCCTTTCCACGTCCCGAAGCAATTGGCCGATCTCGACATAATCGAGAGGGCGCTTGTGCTGGGTCTTGTTGGCCGGCAATGCCTTGCGCACCGGATAGACCGGGTCGGACTCTACCCGCAGAGTGGACACCGCCAATTCAAAGACCCCGGACATCGTGCGCTTAGCTTCCGCCGCAACAGTTAATCCATTCTTCTTTGCGGATGTATTCAGCACATCCAGAATGTGCGCGGGGGTAATGCTCTTGACCGGCAGTGATCCGATCTTCGGAAAGACCACGCGGGTGAGCATATCCAACCTCCGCTTCTTGGTGACTTCTTCCCAATCCCTCATGGCTAGCCATTCATTCGCCACGGCCTCGAATGTCGTGGCGCTTTCCTGTTCGCGTTTGATGCGCTCAAGTTGCCGGTTGTGCGCCGGATTGATTCCCTGTTTGACCAGCGCCCGTGCCTTGATGCGTTCATCCCTTGCCTCGGCCAGGGTAAATCTCCGGCCTGCCCGCCTTGCCCGCCCCTCATCCTGTGTTTCGCCGCTCGGTGCAACGGCGTATTCACCGATGGCAAAGATGCTTTCCTTGGCAACATCGCCCTCGCGCAACTCGAAGCGGTAACGCCACGCCTTTACCCCGTTGGGTTTGATTTCCAGATACAGCCCCTTACCGTCCGACAGCTTGTAGGGCTTTTCCTTGGGCTTGGCGGTGCGGCATTGGGTGTCGGTCAGCATGGCCCGTTCTCCGGCGTTCGAGTCGTACCCGGTTTTTTGACACCCGGTTTTGACTCCATACCCGGTAGCGTACCCGGTTTTTACCCGGCTCGCAACGGATCAATACGGATCAGTAAGGAACAAAAACCCAGAAATTACTTAGCAATACCCGGTATTGTCTGTCCGGTGAATTCCAACGGAATCCGTTGTTCTGTTTAGACGTTGAACAGGAAGTTCATGACGTCGCCATCCTTGACGACGTAGTCCTTGCCCTCGGCGCGCATCTTGCCCGCTTCCTTGGCGCCGGCCTCACCCTTGCAAGAAATGAAATCGTCGAAGGCGATGGTCTGGGCGCGGATGAAACCCTTTTCGAAATCGGTGTGGATCACGCCGGCCGCCTGCGGCGCGGTGTCGCCCTTGTGGATGGTCCAGGCGCGCACTTCCTTGACGCCTGCCGTGAAGTAGGTCTGCAGGCCAAGCAGGTGGTAGCCGGCGCGGATCAGGCGATTCAGGCCGGGCTCGTCGAGGCCCATGTCGGCCAGGAACATCTGCTTCTCGTCGTCGGCCAGGTCGGCGATCTCGGCCTCGATCGCGGCGCACACCGCGACCACGTCGGCACCCTCCTGTTCGGCATGGGCGCGCACCGCGTCGAGATGCGGGTTGTTCTCGAAGCCACCTTCCTTGACGTTGGCGACATACAGAACCGGCTTGGCGGTGATCAGGAAGAACTGGCGCAGGTTGGCCTTTTCCTCCTTCGAAAGGTCGAGCGCGCGTACCGGCTTGCCTTCGTTGAGCTGTGCCATGCATTTTTCCAGCACGTTTACCAGCAGCTTGGCTTCCTTGTCGCCGCCGGCCTTGGCCTGCTTGGAATAGCGGTTGAGCGCCTTCTCCACGGTCGTCATGTCGGCCAGCGCGAGTTCGGTGTCGATCACCTCGATGTCATGCAGCGGATCGACCTTGCCCGAGACATGCACCACGTTGTCGTCGGCGAAGCAGCGCACCACATGGACCACGGCGTCCGTCTCTCGGATGTTGGCGAGGAACTGGTTGCCCAGGCCCTCGCCCTTGCTGGCACCGGCCACCAGGCCGGCAATGTCGACGAATTCGACGATCGCCGGCTGGATCTTCTGCGGCTTGACGATGGCCGACAGCGCGGCGAGGCGCGCGTCGGGCACCTCGACGATGCCGACGTTCGGCTCGATGGTGCAGAAGGGATAGTTCTCCGCCGCGATGCCCGACTTGGTCAGCGCATTAAAGAGCGTGGACTTGCCGACGTTGGGCAGGCCGACGATGCCGCATTTGAGGCTCATGGGTTTTCCTTGGGTAGCGCCTTGGGCACTGTGTTGATCTTTTGCGTGGCGGCGTTGAACTCGCCTTTCGCCAGCGTCGGCCAGGCCAGCAGGGCACGGTCGAGCGCGGCGTCGATCTCCTCGCGCTCTTCACGCCGGGGTGGCTTGAGCACGAAATTCACGACTTCGTTGCGGTCGCCTGGATGACCGATGCCGATGCGCAGGCGCCAGTAGTCCTGGGTGCCCAGGTGCGAGGTGATGTCCTTGAGGCCGTTGTGGCCACCCAGGCCACCACCGAACTTGAGCCGCATCTGGCCCGGCGGGATGTCGAGTTCGTCATGCACCACCAGCATTTCGGCCGGGGCGATGCGATAGAAATGCGCCAGCGCCTGCACCGCCTGGCCGGAGCGGTTCATGAAGGTCTGCGGCATCAGCAACCAGCAGTCGGCGCCATTGACGCGCGCCTTGGCCACCAGGCCGTGGTAGCGCGACTCGCGACTGAAGGACGTGCCGAGCTCGCGCGCGAGACGCTCACAAAACCAAAACCCGGCGTTATGCCGGGTTTCAGCGTATTCGGACCCGGGGTTACCGAGTCCGATGATCAGGCGCAATGGCGACTGCAAGAATTATCTCTTGTCGACGCGCTCGGCCTTCTTCGCCGGGGCGGCAGGCGCCGCGGCAACCACCGGTACCGGCTCGGCTTCCTCGACCGCGCCGCCACCCTTCATGACGATGCTGGCCACCACCGGGTCGCCTTCGCCGTGATGGACGATTTCGACGCCCTTCGGCAGCACCAGCTGAGAGACGTGGATCGACTGGCCGGCGGCGAGGTCCTTGAGGTCCACCTCGATGAAGGTCGGCAGATCGGCAGGCAGGCACTTCACGTCGACGTCGTTCATGGTGTGCGAGACCATGCCGCCGCCCAGCTTGACGCCCGGGGCGATGTCGGCATTGATGAAGTGCAGCGGCACCTTCTGGTGGATCGCATGGGTGGCATCGATGCGCTGGAAATCGACGTGCAGGATCTGCATGCGATAGGGATGGCGCTGGACGTCGCGCAGCAGGCACATTTCCTTGCTGCCATCGATGTTCGCGTTGAGCACGGAGGAATAGAAGGCCTCCTTGCGCAGGAGCTGGAACAGCTCGTTGTGGTCGATGTCGATCTGCTGCGGCGCGGCGCTGCCGCCGTAGAGGATGCCGGGGACCCGGCCGGTGCGACGCAGGCGGCGGCTCGCTCCGGTGCCCTGTCCATCGCGCTTCTTGGCGTTGAATTCGAGTTGCATGATTTACTCCAGTGGGTGCTGCGTTGAAATCCCGGGCCCGCGACCAGGTCCGGGGGTAAAAACTAATCCATGAACAGCGAGGACACCGACGACTCGTTGCTGATGCGCAACATGGTCTCGGCCATCAGCTCGGCGATCGATATCTGGCGGATGCGCGGGCAAGCGCGCGCCTCCTCGGAAAGCGGAATGGTGTCGGTGACCACCAGCTCGTCGAGCTCCGAGCTTTCGATGCGCTCGATGGCGCTGCCCGACAACACCGGATGCGTACAGTAGGCCAGCACACGCTTGGCGCCATGCTCCTTGAGCGCCTGGGCGGCCTTGCACAAGGTGCCGGCGGTATCGACCATGTCGTCCATGATGACGCAGGTGCGGCCCTCGACCTCGCCGATGATGTTCATCACCTCGGACACGTTGGCCTTCGGGCGCCGCTTGTCGATGATCGCCAGGTCGGACTCGAGGCGCTTGGCCAGCGCGCGGGCGCGCACCACGCCGCCGACGTCGGGCGACACCACCAGCAGGTCGTCGTGGCGCTGCTTCCAGATGTCGCCAAGCAGGATGGGCGCAGCGTAGATGTTGTCCACCGGAATGTCGAAAAAGCCCTGGATCTGGTCGGCGTGCAGGTCAACCGTCAGCACGCGCTGCACGCCCACGGCCTGCAGCATGTTGGCCACCACCTTGGCGGTGATGGCGACGCGCGCCGAGCGAGTGCGGCGGTCCTGGCGGGCGTAGCCGAAATACGGGATGGCGGCGGTGATGCGTCCAGCCGAGGCGCGCTTCAGCGCATCGACCATGACCATCAGCTCCATCAGGTTGTCATTGGTCGGATTGCAGGTCGATTGCAGGACGAAGACGTCGTGCCCACGCACGTGCTCGAGGATTTCGCAGCTCACCTCGCCGTCGGAGAAACGACCGACATTGGCGCGACCGAGGGAGATGTTCAGGCGCTTGACCACGTCGGCCGCCAACTTGGGGTTGGCGTTGCCGGTAAACACCATCAGGCTGTCGTAGGCCATGTCGTGATGTGTAGCTCGAGGAAGTGGCGAAGGCTGCTGCCGGGGTCGCGTCCGATGAAGGTTTGGCTGGGGAGGAAGGATTCGAACCTTCGCATGCCGGAATCAAAATCCGGTGCCTTAACCAACTTGGCGACTCCCCAAAACGACCGCACGCCGAATAGGGCGACGGTCGAAAGGCGCGCATTTTCAAGGTTTTCACCCCGCCTGTCAAATCAAAAACAGCGCCCGGCTCAGGCTGTGGCGGACTCCAGCAGGGGATGTCGGTCGAGTCCGGCGGCCACATGGCCCTGCATGCCTTCCGGCAAGGCAAGCAGGGCCGCCTGTGCCGCCGCCCGATCCGGAAAGTCGACAAAGCAGCAGGCGCCGGAACCGCTCATGCGCGCATCGCCGTAGCGCCGCAAGCAGTCGAGATGGCGCGCCACCTCCGGATACAGGGAGCAGGCCACGGCTTCGAGGTCGTTGTGGCCAAAACCGGGATGCCAGTCCGCGGCAGCGATGGCCGGGGTATCGCGACGCAGTTGCGGGGAGCGGAAGATTTCGGGCGTCGGCACGGCCACCGGCGGCACCACCACGAGATACCAGGCCGGCGGCGGCGCGACATCCGCAAATACCTCGCCGACGCCTTCGGCGAAGGCGCTGCGGCCGTGGATGAAAATCGGCACGTCGGCGCCAAGCGTGAGGCCGATACGCTGCAAGGCCACACTGTCGAGGCCGGTACCCCACAGGCGGTTCAGCGCCACCAGCGTGGTGGCTGCATCGGAGCTGCCGCCACCGAGGCCACCGCCCATGGGCAGGCGTTTTTCGAGATGCAGGCTGACGCCGGCGGTCGCGCCGGTAGCGGCGCGCAAGGCCTGCGCGGCGCGAACCACCAGGTCGGTCTCGGGCGGCACACCGGGCAGGGGATTGGCCCGCACGATCCTGCCGTCATTGCGCGGCTCGCAGCGCAGATGGTCGGCCAGGTCGATGAACCTAAACACGGTCTGCAACAGGTGGTAGCCATCGGCACGACGGCCCACGACATGCAGGAACAGGTTGATCTTGGCCGGTGCCGGCCAGATACGGTCCCAGTCAGTCATGCTCGCCCCAACCATTGACAAGGATCTTCAGCTCGACCTCGCCGCGATGGATTTCGATGCGGCGCGGAAGTCGGCGCTCGCGATACGGCGCGCTCTCGGTCACGGCGATGCGCCAGCCATCGACTTCGCCTTCGAGCTGTGGCTGCGCCCCGCCCAGCCATTCGGTCAGGGTATCCAGTGGCAGCGCGACGCCGAATATCTGCTGCGCCAGGCTGGGCAGGTCCGCGGCGCGTTGCTCCGGCTTGCCGGGTAGCCTGAGCCAGGCGCCCTCGGATCCGCGACCGAGTTCAGCCAATCCCTGGCCCAGCGGCGAGGAAAACAGCACCACGTCCTTCCCCGGCGCATGCTGCCAATCGAATTGCAGGTGGTCGCTGCGATCGCCTTGGCGCAGCGAAATGCGGCCGTCGGCGGTGAAGCGCTCAAGCGGCGGGCCCAGCCACAGCGCCGCTTCGTTCGGCATCGGGCTCAATTCGGCGCAGGCCGTCAGGGCGAATACGGCGACCAGCCAAACCAGCCGACGCCACATCAAGGAAGGAAACGCTTGATGGTCGCGTTGAGCGCCTCGTTGTCCGGATGCGCCTTGTTCGCTTCGGTCCAGATCGACCGGGCTTCATCCTTGCGCCCCATTTGCCAGAGAACTTCGCCGATATGCGCGGCGATCTCGGCATCCGGTTGCTTGGCATAGGCCTTTTTCAGGGTTTCCAGGGCGGCATCCAGCTTGCCCTGGCGGTACAGCACCCAACCCTTGCTGTCGAGGATGAAGGAATCGTCGGGCGCCAACGACAATGCCTTGTCGACCAGCGCCGCCGCTTCGTCGAGCCGGATGTTGTGGTCGGCAAAGGTGTAGCCCAAGGCGTTGTAGCCCTGCGGCGACTCCGGCTTGAGGGCAATCAGGCGCCGCAGATGACGCTCGACGACATCGAGCTGGCCGAGCTTTTCGGCGGCCAGTGAAACCTCGTAGAGCAGGTCGTCCTGGTCAGGCTGGGCTTCCAGCGACTTGGCCAGGAAAGCATAGGCCTCCTGATGGCGCCCGGCATCTCGCAACAGCTGGCTTTCTGCAACCGTCAGCCGCACCTCGCCCGGCATCGCTGCGCGCGCCGTCGCCAGGCGCTCGCGGGCCTCGTCGAGTTTCTTCTGGCGTGCCAGCACGCGCGCCGCGCGTATCTTCGCCGGGAGGACGTTTTCGCCCGCCTCGACCTGGTCGTACCAGCGGATTGCATCCTCGAATCGCTGGGCCTGCTCGGCGATCTGGCCGAGGTAGAAGCGCGCCGGATTGAGGTCGCCGCGCCCAAGTTCGACATAGCGCCGCAGGGGTTGTTCGGCATCGCCGACGGCATTGACTTGCAGCGAGAGGATTCCCACCGCATACAGGATCTCGGGGTTGTCCGGGTTGGCCGCGAGCAGATTGCGAAACTCCACGCGCGCCTCCTCGTAGCGTTTCTCGCCCACCAGAGCACGGGCATAACCCAGGCGCGCCTGTTGCGCGTTGGAATTGGCGGCCAGCCAGGTCTTGAGAAATTCCAGCTGCGCGGCGCCCTTGGGCAGCAACTCGGCCTTGGCCAGGGCCGCCTGCTCCCAGTCCGGGCGCAACTCCAGCGCCCGGTCGACGGCCGCACGCGCCTTGTCGATCTCGCCCACGCCCATGGCCACCTGCGCCCGCGCCAGGTGACCTTCGGCAAGTTGCGGATAGGGTTTGGTCAGGGCCTCGAACAAGCGGCTTACGGCCACCCGATCGGGATAACGTGCAAGCCCCCGCACCAGTTGCAGGATGGAATCGCCGATGCGCGGCCCCTCGGCGGCCAGTTCGCGGCCAAGATTGGCCGCCAGCTCGTCGATGCGCCCGCTGGCCAGCAGCATGGACACCTGCATCTGCTTGGCCTGTTGCGACGACGGATCGATGCTGAGCCAGATCTTGATCGCCTCCAGTGCGCTGTCGTACTGCCGGGCATGGAAGGCGACTTCGGCGGCGCGCTTGACGATGCGGGGATCGCGGGTACTGCGGGCCAGGTCCAGATAGGCGCCGGACGAAACGCCGAACTGTCCGCGCTGAGCGGCAATTTCGGCAAGCAGGTACTGGTAAAGGATCTGCGGTGTCAGATCGCGCTTGGGCAGGCTTCCTGGATCGACCTGGACCTTGCCGTGGGGATTTTCCGCCATCTGCGCGGCCGCGCCGGCGCTGGTCAGGCCAAGCACGACAGCGATTGCGGGAATAAGGGGATTCATGGTTCCTGAAGGCGTCGGACAAGGCCGAAGGGTCGCATACAATGCGGCGATGTTAGCAGTTTCGCCAGTCGTTTCGTGCGGGCCGCCCCATGCCTGAACTGCCCGAGGTCGAAGTTACGCGCCGCGGAATCGAGCCCGCGCTGATGGGCGAGGTCGTCGTCGGAGTCATGGCGCGCGTCCCTGCCTTGCGCTATCCGCTGCCACCCGA
>CAIVQO010000057.1 GCA_903908065.1 uncultured beta proteobacterium
GAACATCTCCATGGTGATCACCCCTTCTCGCTCCTGAGCAAAAATTGCTCAGGTTAGGTTGAACACCCTGGCCAGTTTTAAATCGGCATACCTTCCTCAATTTGGCTGCAATTCAGCCGGTACGAACACGCAAGAGAAACAAACCGCTGCCCAGCGACTGCTCAAGGTCGGCGTCGAGGGCAAGCCCCGCACCCGCGAGAACAGCAAGCAGGCCACGGTGATCCAGATGCTGCAGCGACCCGAGGGCGCCACCATCAGCCAGATCTGCGCGGCCACCGGCTGGCAGGCTCACACGGTGCGCGGCACCTTTGCCGGAGCCTTCAAGAAGAAACTGGGGCTCAACCTCACTTCGGACAAAACCGATGGCGGGGAGCGCATCTACCGGATCATCTGATCCGCAAAACAATCAGGGCGGCCCGGATTACCGGCACCGCCCTGATTCACCCGTGGAGACAGGATTACTTCTTGGCTTTCTTCTTCGGGGCCACTGCCGCCTTGAATGCAGCGCCAGCCTTGAACGTCGGAACCGTGGTGGCTGCGATCTTGAGCGCTTCGCCAGTCTTCGGATTCTTGCCGGTGCGGGCAGCACGCTTCGAGGCCTTAAAGGTGCCAAAGCCGATCAGGGCGACGTCGTTGCCCTTGGCCACGGCAGCCGTGATGATCTCGACGAGGGCATCAACGGATTTGCCGGCAGCGGCCTTGGAGACCTCCGTCTTGGCGGCCAGGGCTTCAATCAGTTCCGATTTGTTCATGTAGGTAGCACTCCCAGTGGTTGGAAAGCGCCGATTCTGCCACCAATTCATTCTTCATCAAAAAGAGCTTGGCTTCGTGATTGAACAGCGCGTTCATACGCATGTCACATCAATCAACTGAACGGAGACCCACATGACCACCACGATCCGCGCACGATTTTCCCGCAAGCCCTGCAGCCTCGATGAGGTGCTGCACAACAGTGACCCGAGCGCACCGCCCGAGGCGATCACGATCGAGTTCCGCAAGGAACTGACCACCGCTGAGTACGACGCCTTCGCCAACACCTTGCTGGACGACCGCGATTGGCTGACCGGACGTGGTGGTCACGCGAATGGCCGCCGACAAGTCGTTGAGGTCAGCGCCCCAGGCCGCACCACCCTCTACGTTGATCCCTCCGGCGGCAGCTATGGACGGTACGTCGGGGTAGCAACCCAACCGCCGAAACCAGACGACGACCAGGCCAGCGCCATTCGTTGGCTGCTCGACAATCGCCGGCCCGAAGTCAGCATCGACCAGGCACTGCGTACCCTGCGCATCGCGATGATTGGTGACCGCGAAGCGATGAAAATTCTCGATCAGATCGCCGCCGAATAATGATTCGAAATTCTTCGACAAATAGCTTGGCTTCTCAATCAAACAGCGCGTTCATACGGGTGTCGCAACGATCAACCCAGGAGACCACGATGACCAACACGCAAACCATCCCCGCCACCCAGAACGACGCCTGGGGCTTTTTTGGCACGATGAACAACGACGCCGAAACCGCCTGGCCGCTCGCGATGACTATGATCTCGGATGCCACCTACCAGCCCCTCGAATCGGTCAGACTGTTCCTCGACAGCCGCCAAGGACGCCACTTTGCAGATGACGTCCTCAACGAGATGTTGCGGGGCCACACGATCCAGCAAGCCATCGAGACCGCCGTAGCGAGGTGGATGGGCTGGACGATTGGACGCCAGACCAGCAAGGACTACGGCATCCCCAAGGGACTGCCTTACCTCACCGGCTTCGTGATTCACTGCGAAGTGACCGACGAAACATTTGAGGCGGCGGCCTGATCGAACGCCACGCCATCCAATAGGCGGGTGGCCTTCGCCCCGGCATAGTCCTGCCAGCGCCGCACGATCACATCGACGTATTTCGGATCCAGTTCGATCAGCCGCGCCTTGCGGCCTGACTTGTGGGCGGCGATCATCGTCGTGCCTGACCCACCGAAGGGATCCAGTACCACATCACCCGGGCGACTCGAATTGCGGATCGCTCGTTCCACCAGTTCTACCGGCTTCATGGTCGGGTGCAGATCATTCTTCTGCGGTTTCTTGATCTGCCAGACATCGCCCTGGTCGCGGTCCCCGCACCAGTGACGGTCGGCACCCTCGGGCCAGCCGTAGAGGATCGGCTCGTACTGGCGCTGGTAGTCAGCCCGCCCCAGGGTAAAGGTGTTCTTGGCCCAGATGACGAAGGTCGACCAGTGGCCACCGGCAGCGCGGAATGCTGCCTGCAGCCGATCGAGTTCGCTGGACGACATCGCCACGTAGATCCCGCCCTGGCAATGCGCCACGGTTGGCGTCAGTGCCTCCAGCAGGAAATCGTAGAAACCGTCGCCGAGGTTGTCGTTGAGGATCGCACGATCCTTGCCGCGCATCTTGTCCTTGGCGCTGTTGGCGTAATTGACGTTGTACGGCGGATCCGTGAACACCATGTCGGCGATCTCGTCGCCGAGCACCATCGCGTAGGCATCCGGGTCAGTGGCGTCGCCACAGGTCACCCTGTGCTCACCGCAAATCCATACATCGCCGGGACGCGAGACAACCGTGCCCGAGCCCTCCGGGACCGTATCCTCATCCGATTCACCCTCGGTGGTCGTTTCCTCGCCAGCCAGCAGATCAGCCAGAGCATCGGCATCAAAGCCGGTCAGGGCCAGATCGAATTGATCGTCCTGCAGCGCAGCCAGTTCGACCTGCAGCATGGCTTCGTCCCAGCCGGCATTTTCGGCAATACGGTTGTCCGCGATCACCAGGGCACGACGTTGGGTCGGTGTCAGGTGGTCAAGCACCACGACCGGGACCATTGCCAGGCCGAGTTTCTGCGCAGCGGCCAGGCGACCGTGACCGGCCACGATGACACCATCGCCCCCGGCCAGGATCGGGTTGGTGAAACCAAACTCCGCGATCGAGGCGGCGATCTGAGCGACCTGGGCATCCGAGTGCGTGCGCGAGTTGCGGGCATACGGCACCAGCTTGGCTGTCGGCCATTGCTCGATCTTGTCGGCCAGCCAGGAGATAGTCATGCCGCACCTCCCAGGCGATCGCTGGCCACCGCCGCGAAAGTCTGTCCTGTCGCTGCCAGCGTCACCGGGACTTCGGGGAAGTTCTGCTGGAAGCGCTTCACAGCGACATCCACATACTCAGGGGCAATCTCGGTCGCCAGTACCTTTCGGCCGGTGCGCTCTCCCGCCAGCAGCGTCGTGCCCGAACCGCAGAATGGTTCGAAGACGATATCGCCGGCATCGGAATAGGACTCCAGGACAAACTGAGGCAGCGCCACCGGGAACACGGCCGGGTGGTCGATGTCCTGACCGATCTTCCCTTTGTGGCGCATGATGCGGATAACGGAATCGGGAATCTTGGTCTCCTGCGTAGGGGTGCCAGCAGCTGTCCAGCCGCCGATCGTGCCATCGGCTTTGCGCATCGCCGTCGAACTCCCATCCTTGCGGAGATGGGTTTCCTGACCGGCGAATTTGCAGGGCACAATCTTGTTGGCTTGTCGGGCCTGACGATTAAAGTGGAATACGAATTCGAAGGACGGTGCCAGACGACCGTTCCAGTCGCCAGGCAATCCCGGCCCCTGGTCCCAGACATACCAAGCGAAGCGCCGCCAGCCTTGGGTACGCATCCAGTCGAGCCAGCCATCCCAGTAGGGAATGACTTCGTTGTCACGGTGGATGAGGCCCAGATTGACCAGCACCTGGCCGTTGGCGGCCATGGGTAATTGATTGAATACGCCCCGCATCAGGGCATCCCAATCAATGATGGTGTTCGTATAGTCCCGCTGGTTACCGTAGGGCGGCGAGGTGAAGCACAGGGCCGCCTGTGCGCCGGCCATCAAAGCAGAGACCACGGAGGCATCGGCGGCATCACCACAGATCAGTCGGTGCGCTCCAATTTGCCAGACATCTCCTATACGTGAAACCGGATTTGCAGGTGCCTCCGGCACCTCGTCGGCAGCGTCATCCTCAGCATCTGCAGGAGTTTCGTCCTGCAAACCCTGCTCGGCGCCGACTAGCAGTTCCTCAATCTCCTCGTTGGAGAAACCGGTCATGGTCAGGTCGTAACCCGCCTCGGACAACTCGGCCAGTTCCAACGAGAGCAGTTCTTCGTCCCACCCGGCGTCCAGCGCCAGGCGGTTGTCGGCAATCACGTAGGCGCGCTTTTGCGCCGACGTCAGGTGGCCAAGCTCGATCACCGGCACTTCCTGCAGTTCCAGCTTGTGCGCTGCCGCCAGACGGCCATGGCCGGCGATGATGCCGTTGGCGCCGTCGACGAGGATGGGCTGAGTCCAGCCGAACTCGACGATGCTGGACGCCAGCTTGGCAATCTGCGCCTCGGAATGGGTGCGCGGATTGCGGGCGAATGGGATCAGCGTCTCGATCTTCCGATACTCGACGCGCAGTTGTTCGGTCATTGGAATGCAAAAACCCGCCACAGGGGCGGGTCATCAAAGGGTGGTAACTCAGTTCAGGTGGTAACCAGGGTGGTAACTGGTAACCTCAATTTGCAGTCTGACGGTAGCGAAATGCCGGGCTGTTGCCCCCCGCATAGCGGAGGCGACCGGAAGGACCCATCAAATATGCGTCAGATGCGTCAGAGTTTTGGCGGCATCAGCGTCTTGCGCTTCTGTCCTGACCGTAGCCGAAACTGTACGCTCAAATGGGCCTCCATGCTGCATACCCACAAGTGCGGATTTCGGCCAAACACCCGAAACCATGGACAAAGTAACCGACCCTTACCCTCCCTGACTCATCGCTTTGGGCTTGCAGATATGTGGGTGATTCAGGTGCAACAAAACCAGTGAGATCGCCTTGTTCCA
>CAIVQO010000058.1 GCA_903908065.1 uncultured beta proteobacterium
GGCGTTGCATGGCGGTTTGCAGGCCATGGGACGACTTGTTCAGGGCTTGTTGGCCGAACAGCGAGGCAACGTTGGTGTTGATGACTTGTGCCATGATTATCTCCTTGCGGTTGATTCAGCAATGATGGCTTTTGTGTTGCCATCCGCTTCGGTCTGGCCGTTGCTGCGCGAGCCTGGGTCCGGAGTTGTATGTGCTTACGACGGCAAAGGGCGGCAACTTTAGGGTTGGCTGCAATTATTTTTGCGAAACCTCAGCCTTGCTGATTGATTTCGGAAGCCTGTCGTATCGGATGGTGGCGTTTCGTCTTAGCCGGGGCGGGTGTGGCGGCTTGCTTGCGACGCTAAAGGTTTTGCCTCAGGTTCCGTTAGAGTAGCCATACAGGAGTAAACATTCATGGCATCCATTACATCGGCTGGCGTTGGTTCAGGGCTTGACGTCGAGGGAATCGTCAGCAAGCTCATGGAGTTGGAGCAGAAGCCGCTGACGCGCCTGGACACCAAGGAAACCGCCTACAAGGCCAAAATCACTGCCTACGGTTCGGTCAAGAGCAATCTGGCGAATTTGCAGACGGCGGCGAGCACCCTGGCCACGGCGAGCACATTCACCGGCAAGTCAGCAACGGTTTCCGATACCACGGTCTTGAGCGCCGCAGCTTCGAGCGATGCGGCGGCGGGAAGCTACAGCATCAGCGTCAGCCAGTTGGCGAAGTATCACGCGATGCGCAGCAATACCAATTACGCGGCGACCAGTGAGACATTCAATACCGGCACCCTGGCCATCTCGATCGGCGGCGCGGCGGCCGTAAATGTGGCGATCGACAGCAATAACAACACCCTGTCCGGAATCCGGCAGGCGATCAACGATGCCGATGCGGGCGTCACGGCGACCATCATCAACGACGGGACCACGAATCGGCTGGTGCTGACCTCGGATACCAGCGGTTCGGCTGGCGCGATCAGCGTTGCCGTTACCGACGATGGAAGTGGCGGAACGCACGCCCTGACACAACTGGCCAATGCCGGCCTGGTCCAGGTTCAGTCGGCCGACGATGCACAGTTCACGATCAATGGCTTGTCGGTGACGCGATCTTCGAACACGGTGACCGACGTCGTCGATGGACTGACTCTGAATCTGACCAAAGGCACCCTGGCCAATCCGGGCACGGCGACGATAACGATTGCAAAGAATACGGCGGCAACCACCAGCGCAATCGAGAGCTTTGTCAAAGCCTATAACTCTGCAGTGGAATACCTCAAGTCGAGTTCGTCCTACAACTCCAGCACGCGTACCGGTGGGCCCCTGAACGCCGAGGGAACGGTGCGTTCGATCCGTTCCGAGTTGAACACACTGATCGGTTCAAGCGTGTCGGGGATTGCCGGCGGTGTCGATACCCTGTCCAGCATTGGCATCACCATGCAGGTAAGCGGCTCGCTGTCGATTGACAGCAGCGCGCTTCAGGCAGCCTTGGCCGACCCGGCCAAGGACCTTACCTCCCTGTTCGGGCAGACGACTGTCGGCAATGAAGGAATAGCCGTCAAGTTCAAGACTTCGATGACATCGATTCTCGCCTCTGACGGCCTGCTCGCCGGACGTACCGACGGCATTACGACGGCGATCAAAGACATCGGGACCACCCGTGAGTCGCTGCTCGCCAAGCTGGACAAGATCGAGGCCCGCTACCGCGCCAAGTTCGCCGCGCTGGACGGCTTGGCGGCAAGCATGTCGAGAACCAGCCAGTACCTGTCGTCGCAGATCACCGCGATGAACGCCAACAACTAATTGGAGGCCGCCATGAGCTTCGCATCCCAGAATTCCGCGCAGGCCTACGCCCGCGTCGGCGTCGAGACCGGCGTCACTGCCGCCAATCCGCACCAGCTGATCCTGATGCTCTTCGACGGCGCGTTGCTGGCCATTGCCAAGGCCGATGCGTCGATGAAGCAGGGGGCGATCATCGAAAAAAGCCAGGCGATCTCGCGGGCCACCGACATCATCAGCAGCGGCCTGCGTGCCAGCCTCGATTTTTCCGGTTCCGATGATCTCGCGCCACGCCTCGCCAGCCTGTATGACTACATGGTGTTGCGTCTGATTCACGCCAACGTGAAGAACGACAGCGCCGCCTTGCATGAGATCAGCGGGTTGTTGACGGAAATCCGTGGTGCCTGGGAAGAAATAAGTGACGATCCCGCAGTACTTTCGGCGAACAAGGCGATTGCCTGAGTATTACGATGCTGCGGATGTCCTCCCAGTTCGACCGTTACCAGGAAATGTCAGCTTTGTCGGCGCGCATGGTCGATGCTGCGCGCAGCGGCGATTGGGACGGCCTGCTGGATCTTGAACGACGTGTCGCCGTGATTCGCGACGCGCTGGTCAAAGATGGCGGCAAATTTGCGGATTCCAGCGCAGGGAGCCTTCAATCCGGGCGGATGCGCGATCTGATCCAGCAGATCCTGGATGACGACGCTGAAGTCAGACGTCATACCGAACCCTGGATGGAACAGGTTCGGCTCCTGCTGGCCGGGCATTCCTCAGGCTGGCGAGTCGATGCGGCGGGCGATTCCGCGTCAGCCGAACGCAATACCGGCAGCCCGTCCGGCTACGGCGGCTGAAGTCTGCCGCGGCGGCGCCGGTAGCCAGGCCGTGGATTTCGGTGCCAATCGATCGAGGCTAACGCGATGGTGATGATTCCCACCGATGTCGGCCTGCAGGTTCGCACCCAGACGGAGGCCGGAACCCATCCGATCCGGGCTATCGGGGACATTCCAGGCGACCTTCCCGAACTGCAGCCGGGCCAGGTGTTCCGCGCACGGATCCAGGACGTGCTGCCCGAAAACACCTACCGGGCGGTGGTGGCGGGGCGCTTGATGACGCTCTCGCTGCCAGAGGGGGCCAAGGCCGGCGACACCCTGGAACTGGTGATGGTCAGCCGTTCGCAGCGTTCCATCCTTGCCCAGCGCAGCGATGGGAGCAGCGGTGCGGTCGTGGCACCCTTTGAAAACGCCAGCCTGTCTCGCACCGGGCAACTGATAGCAAACTTGCTGGGGGCGGAGGGCGAGACGCCGCCGCCTGCCAGTTTTGCCCGGGGCGCGCCGGTGTTGGCGCGGGTTCCGGCCAATGGCGCCGAAATCGCACGCGAACTTCCGGGAAACCTTGCCCGCGCCGTGTCCGAGAGCGGCATGTTTTACGAATCCCATCAGGTGCAATGGGTTCTTGGACAGCGCCCGCTGGCCAGCCTGTTGCTTGAGCCGCAGGGGCAGCTTTCCGAGCCGGACGCCGGTCCGACGTTCATGCAAGCCAAGGCCGAAGAGTCGGCGCTGGCGATACGGCGAGATAACGCGGGCGCGGGCGCCGCGAGGGATGCGGAAAATGCCCGGGGCCCGCTACCAGCCGGTTTGACGGATGCCGATGCGGCGTCCGGGACGGAATCGCGGCCCCTGGCGGTGCCAGAGGAGTTGCGCACCCTGGTCCAGCAACAGTTGGAGGCCGGCGCCAGCAACCGTCTGGTCTGGATGGGGGATGTCTGGCCCGATCAGCCCATGGAATGGGAGATCCATCGCGATGACCAGGGAAGGGCGCCCACCGATCCGCTCGACCTCTGGCAGACCCGCCTGCGGCTGGACCTGCCGCAACTGGGCATGGTCGATGTGCGCATGCAGCTTGGCGGCGGTGCAGTGAATTTGATGATCGGTGCCGCCTCGGAGCGCGCCGGCGAACAACTGCAGGCGGCGTTGCCGGCGCTGCAGGATTCCTTTGCGGCGGCCGGCCTGAATCTGGCCGGGGCGCAGGTGAGCCGTGGATCCGAATGACGAAATAGCCAGGCGCAGCCTTGCCGTTGCGCTGAAGTACGCGGGTGGCGATGCGGCGCCGACCGTGGTGGCGAAGGGACGCGGCCTTATCGCGGAACGCATCGTCGAGCGCGCCAGGGAACACGGCGTGTATGTGCACGAATCGCCGGCGCTGGTGGCGCTGCTGGCCGAGGTCGACCTCGATCAGCACATCCCGCCGGTGCTCTACCTCGCAGTGGCCGAACTGCTGGCCTGGCTTTACCGCGTCGAACGTGGTGAGCCGCCGGTATTCACCGGTTTGGCCGAGAAAAATAATCCGGGCTAAAATTCCAACGATGAGCGACACCGCAAACCCAACGGCGCCGAATACCGCCGCGACGACCGCCGTTCCGCAACGGACGCTGGCGGATTTCCTGCCTGGCGACAAATACAGCCAGTACCTGCTGACCGGCAAGAACGAAATGTTCGCCGTTTGTCGCGGACTGGTCGATCATGTATCCCTGATCAGCATGATTTTCAATGCCGGCCACGACATGGTGCTGACCACCCTGATTAGCTATGGCGAAAATGGCCTGGTACTGGATTTTGGTGCCAGCGAGGAAACCAACCTGGCGGCACTGAAGGCGGACAAGCTGTTTTGTGCGGCGCAGCTGGACAAGGTAGAAATCCAGTTCATCCTCCGCGGCACCAAACGGGTCGTGGTCGATGGCCGGCCGGCCTTTCATGCGCCACTGCCCGAGAGCATCCTGCGCTTGCAGCGCCGTGAGTATTTCCGCTTGCTGACCCCGATCGTCAATCCCTTGCGCTGCAAGATTCGCAGCGCCGATGCCAATGGGGTGCCGCTCAGCCTCAGCGCCCAGTTGGTCGACATCAGCGTCGGCGGCGTCTGCCTGTCCGGCTTGCCGACCAACCTGCCGCTGGATACCGGAACCCAGTTTGTCGATGCCAGCATCGATCTGCCGGAAGGCGGGAGCGTAGTTGCCACCTTGCAGTTGCGCTGGCTGACCGAGGTGGTAAGTCGCAGCGGCGTACCGTCCAGGCGCGCCGGTTTCGAGTTTCTGCGCCTGCCGCACGCCAAATCCACCCTGATCCAGCGCTACATCACCAAGACCGAGCGCGACCGCAAGGCGCGCGAGTCCGGTCAGCTCTGACCCCGGCGCCCTAGGGCGCTCCTGAATAGGTAGAAGTTTCGGGGCTTTTTCGCGGCCTCCGGCTGAGCGCCGGCAGGAATAATCGTCGCCATGGGAGAAACCGTCCGTGGCTGAGGAAAGCGACCTCGAACGAACCGAGCCAGCCTCGGCGCGCCGGCTTGAGCAGGCGCGCGAGGAGGGCAATGTTCCGCAGTCGCGGGAGCTGATGGCCTTCATGGTCCTGGCGGCCGGCGGCGGGACGTTCTGGGTGTTCGGCAGCTGGATCGCTCATCGTGCCGCCGATCTGGTGCGCCACGGCCTCAGCTTCAGCCGCGACGCCGCCTTCGACACCCGCGTGATGCGCGAAGGGGCCTTCGATCTCAGCGTCGAAGCCTTTGTCTTCGCCGCCCCGATTTTCGTTGCGATCATCGCCGCGATTGCAGCCACGCCTTTCCTGATGGGTGGCTGGACACTCTCGTCCAAGGCCATGCAGCTCGACCTGACGCGCATGGACCCGGTCAAGGGGATCGGGCGGATGTTCTCGTGGCAGAGCATCGCCGAGCTGGTCAAGGCCATTCTCAAGGCGTTGCTGATCGGACTGGTCCTGTTCTGGGTGGTTCGCTATGAGCAGGACAGCTTGTTCGCCCTGATTTCGCAGCCGATCGAAGTCGGCCTGGCCTCGTTCTCGCGCCTCCTGTTCCTCAGCTTCGTCGCGCTGATCGCCGGCTTGGCGCTGATTGCGGCGATCGACGTCCCGTTTCAGCTGTACCAGTACCACGACCGGCTCAAGATGACGCGCGAGGAGCTGCGCCAGGAATCGAAGGAAAGCGAGGGCGATCCCCACCTCAAGGCACGCATCCGCAGCCAGCAGCGCGAAATGGCGCGCGGGCGGATGATGGCGGAAGTGCCCAAGGCGGACGTGGTGGTCACCAACCCGACCCATTTCGCCGTCGCCTTGAAATACGACGGCGACCGCATGCAGGCGCCGGTGGTGGTGGCCAAGGGCATGAACCTGATCGCCGACCGGATCCGCGAAATTGCCGGGGACAACGCCGTGCCGCTGCTGGAAGCACCACCGCTGGCACGCGCCCTCTATCGGCATGCCGAGATCGGCGATCCGATTCCTTCATCGCTTTATACCTCGGTGGCAGAAGTCATGGCCTGGGTGTATCAGCTCAAGGCGTTCGCCAACGGTGACGCCACGCTCGGCGCACCCGAAACGCCGCGTGACATTCCGGTTCCGCCGGGCCTCGATCCAGGACTGGTGGCATGAACGACAGCCTGACCCTGCAGGGCTTCCTGCAACGCCTGAATCCGCGCCAGATGTTGGCGCCGATGCTGATCGTCATGATCCTGTCGATGATGGTGCTGCCCTTGCCGGCCTTTGCGCTGGACGTGCTGCTCACCTTCAACATCGCAATCTCGATCATGGTGCTGCTGGTCGCGATGTACACCCGCAAGCCACTCGATTTCGCGGTATTCCCGACCGTATTGCTGGTGACCACCCTTTTGCGCCTGTCCCTCAACGTGGCGTCGACGCGGGTGGTGCTGTTGCAGGGCCATACCGGACCGGATGCGGCGGGCAAGGTGATCGAGGCCTTCGGCCACTTCCTGGTCGGCGGCAACTACGCCGTGGGCATCATCGTTTTCATCATCCTGACGCTGATCAACTTCATTGTCATCACCAAGGGCGCCGGCCGCATCGCCGAGGTGTCGGCGCGCTTTACCCTGGATGCCATGCCCGGCAAACAGATGGCGATCGACGCCGACCTCAACGCCGGCCTGATCGGCGAGGACGAGGCGCGCAAGCGGCGCGCCACCGTGGCGCAGGAATCAGAGTTCTACGGTTCGATGGACGGTGCCTCGAAATTCGTCCGTGGCGACGCTGTGGCCGGCATCCTGATCCTGTTCATCAACATCATCGGCGGCCTCATCGTGGGCGTGTTGCAACACGATATGGCGGCAGGGGACGCGGCACGGCAATACACCCTGTTGACCATTGGCGACGGACTGGTGGCGCAGATCCCGGCACTGATCATTTCCACCGCCGCCGGCCTGGTGGTGACGCGGGTAGCCTCGGATCAGGACGTGGGGCAGCAACTGGCGACGCAATTGTTCGGCAACCCGATGGTGCTCGCGCTGACGGCCGGAATTCTCGGCATCCTCGGCATGATCCCGGGCATGCCTAACCTGGTATTCCTGCTGCTGGCGAGCGGCTTGGGCTATCTGGCGTGGCGTCAGTTCGGCAAGCTTGCGACGGCCGATGTGGCGACCGAGGCGCCCCCGGCTGCCGCTGTGGCACCTGCCGAAAGCCAGGAGGCCAGCTGGTCCGACGTCGCCCCGGTGGATGTGTTGGGACTGGAGGTCGGCTATCGCCTGATCCCGCTGGTGGACCGCGCGCAGAACGGCGACCTGCTCAAGCGCATCCGCGGCCTGCGCAAGAAGTTCGCGCAGGACATCGGCTTCCTGCCGGCCCAGGTGCACATTCGCGACAACCTCGAACTGCGGCCCAATGCCTATCGCCTGACCCTGAAAGGCGTCCCCATTGGTCAGGGCGAGGCGTATCCGGGGCAGTTCCTGGCGATCAACCCGGGGCGCGTTTCCGGCACGCTGCCCGGCAATCCGACCCAGGATCCGGCGTTTGGCCTGCCGGCCATCTGGATCGAGGCCGTGCTGCGCGAGCAGGCGCATGTGCTCGGTTACACGGTGGTCGATGCCGGAACCGTGATTGCCACCCACTTGAACCACGTGATCCTCTCACACGCCACCGAATTGCTTGGCCGCCTGGAAACGCAAGCGCTGCTTGACCACCTGGCGACCGACACGCCCAAGCTGGTGGAGGACCTGGTGCCGAAACTGATCGGTCTCGGCGTGCTGCAGCGTGTCCTGCAGAACCTGCTCGACGAGGGCGTGAACATCCGCGACATGCGCACCATCATCGAGACCCTGGCCGAGCACGCACCGCGCACCCAGGATCAGATGGAACTCACCGCCCAGGTTCGCATCGCCCTCGGCCGTGCCATCGTTCAGCAACTGTATCCGAGCGGCAACGACATGCAGGTGATGGCGCTCGATCCCGCGCTCGAGCGCGTGCTCGGGCAGGCGCTCCAGGGCGGCAACGACGCCGGCGGCATCGAGCCCGGGCTGGCCGATACCCTCCTGCGCGAAACCGCTAACGCCGCCCGCCAGCAGGAAGATCTCGGCCTTCCCGCCGTGCTGCTGGTTCCCGGGCCCTTGCGCTGGCTGCTGTCGCGTTTCCTGCGCCGCGCCGTGCCCGACCTCAAGGTGATCGCCAACGGCGAAGTGCCTGATTCCCGAATCATCAAGGTGACGTCCATCATCGGAGCCAGAAAATGACTGTGAGACGCTTCGTCGGCGCTACGGCGCGAGACTGCCTGCGACGGGCCAAGGAAGTGCTTGGCGCCGACGCGGTGGTCATCTCCAACCGGGCCGTCGAGGGCGGCATCGAGATCGTCGCCATGTCGCCGGAAAGCCTGAACGCGATATCGCAGCAGCTCAAGCCGGTTGAGGTGGCCAAGCAACCGCCGCCGCCAGCGATCGCCGGTCCGTCCACCGATTTCGACGGTGACTATACGGTGGCCTTGTCGGCGGCGCGGCGAGAAGCGGCGCGCCATCGCGAGCAGCCCCTGATCCGCCCCTGGGGGCCTGAGCGCCTGCAGGGGGCGGGGCCGATGACGACGGGCGCGCCGAGCGAAAGCCCGCCGCCCGCGGCCGCGGCCGCTGCCGCGCCCAGGCCCGCGCCGGCAAAGGCGGAACGGATCACGCCCTCGCCGGTGGTCGATCGCCTGACGCCCCCGCCGCATGAACATGGCGCGCATCACGGCATGGTTCAGGAAACCAGCCCGCAAACGGCGCAGTTGATCGATGAAGTCCGGGTCATCAAGGAACTTCTGGAGCGGCAGCTGGCCGGATTTGCCTGGGGCGAAATGGCCCGCGAAGCGCCGGCGCGCGCGCAGTTGCTGGCGGAGATGCTGAGTGCGGGATTTTCCAGCGCCCTGGCGCGCCGCCTGGTGCAGGAAATGGCGGCCGACCTCAACCATGAAGAGGGGCGACGTTACCTGACCGCCGCCATCAACCGCCGCTTGCGCACGCTGTCTTCCGAAGCCGACTTCATCGATCGCGGCGGCGTGTATGCCCTGGTCGGGCCCACCGGCGTCGGCAAGACCACCACCACGGCCAAGCTCGCCGCCCGTTGCGTAGTGCGCTACGGCGCCGACAGCCTCGCCCTGCTGACGACCGACAGCTACCGGATCGGCGCGCACGAACAGCTGCGCATCTACGGTCGCATCCTCGGCGTGCCGGTGTTCGTGGTGCGCGATGCCGACGATTTGCGGCGCACCCTGGCCGACCTGCGCGGCAAGCACATGGTGCTCATCGACACGGTGGGCATGAGCCAGCGCGATCGCATGGTGGCTGAGCAGGCCGCCATGCTGACGCGTTCGGGCGAGGTCAATCGCCTGTTGCTGCTCAATGCCGGCAGCCGCGGCGACACGCTGGACGACGTGGTGCGTTCCTATGGCGGTGAGGACCTTGCCGGCTGCATCCTGACCAAGGTCGACGAAGCCACGGCTCTGGCGCCGGCCCTGGATTGCATCGTGCGCCATGGCCTGACCCTGAGTTACGTCGGCAACGGCCAGCGCGTGCCTGAGGACCTGCATCTGCCGAACCGGAAGTACCTGTTGCACCGCGCCTTCAAAGTCGGCGCTGGCGAGACGGCGCACAGCCTGCGCAAGGAAGAGGTGGGCCTGACCATGGCCCATCACGGCATCAAGCACGGAGAAAGCCTTGCTTGATGTGATGGAGGCGGGGCGGGTGGATCAGGCGGCCGGCTTGCGGCGCCTTTTTCGTGCGCGTACCGGACGAGCCATAGCCTTCGTTTCCGGGCGCGAATCCTGCGGCCGTACCCGTTTGCTGGTGCAAACCGCGGCGGCGCTGGCCAAGGCCGGAGAGTCGGTGCTGGTAATCGACGAAAACGGCGGCGACGACAATGTGCACCAGGCGTTTGGCTTGCGTCCCGGGCATGATTTACTGGACGTCGGGCGGCGCGGCATGCCGGTCGAGGCGCAGATCCAGAGGGCGGGGGCCGGCTTGGGCGTGCTTTCCGCCGCACGGCTGGCCATCCACTCCGGGCCGCTCGAGGGCGAATCAGCAAAGCGTATCGACCTGGCGCTCGAAGCCTTGCAACAGGCGCACTCCTACATCCTGATCGACTGCGTCGATGGCAGCCCGCGGCAGCTTTCGCCGCTGGCCCTGGCGGCTCCCAGCATGGCGGTGGTGGTTGCGGCGCAAAGCACCGCGATCACCCGGGCCTATGCGCTGATCAAGCATCTGGTGCGGGAAAGCGGCCGCGAGACATTTCAACTGGTGATCACCCGCGCCCGCTCGGATCAGGAGTCGCAGGCGATTTTCAGCAACATGCAGCAGACCGCACGGGAGCATCTCGGCGTGCGCCTCGATTACCTCGCCGAAGCGCGCCAGCCTGCCACCGACCACATCGCCGGTTCGCTGGAGATTCGCCTGCCCCAGGGGGCAATGGGATTCCGCAGCCTCGGCCGCGCCGTCAGCCGTCGCTAGCCGGTTCGCAAGGGGCCTTCCGCGAGCTACGTATATCCCGCAGTTTGTCGCGTTATTCACGGATAAACAAACGCCTGCCGCTTTGAGACGATGCCGGTAGCTAAACGTGGGGCAGATGGCCGGCATCGCATGGCGGCCGAAAACCTCCAAAAAATGGACGGCAGGCGATGAGCACAATCATGTTGGTGGACGATTCGGCGACGATCCTGTTGTCGATCTCGAACATCCTGAGCAAGGCGGGTTACGCAGTAGAAAAGGCGAGCAACGCGGCGGAAGGCTTGGGCAAGTTCAAGAGCGGGATGA
>CAIVQO010000059.1 GCA_903908065.1 uncultured beta proteobacterium
ACCATGCAGCTGCTGATCGAGGAAATGGGCCTCACCGAAACCGTCGACCCGCTGGCCGGCTCGTTTTACGTCGAGACCATGACCAACGAGATGCGCAAGAAGATGGAAGAGATCATGGCCGAGGTCGACGCCCAGGGCGGCATCGTCAAGATGGTCGCCGAAGGCACGATCCAGGCCAAGGTCTCGGCCCAGGCCTACCAGATGCAGCGCAACATCGATTCCGGCGCCTTCCGCAAGGTCGGCGTCAATTGCTACCGCAACGAAAAGGAAGAAGACCATCCGGTTGAATTCCATCCCTACAACGAGGAAGACGCGCGGCACCAGATCGAGGGCCTGCAAAAGATTCGCGCCGAGCGCGACAACGCCGCCGTGACCGCCGCCCTCGCCCGCCTCCGCGCGGATGCCGCCGAAGGCCGCAACGTGATGCCGGCGCTGATGGAGGCCGTCAAGGCCTACGCCAGCGTCGGCGAGATGACCAAGGAACTGGTGGCCGTCTTCGGCCGCTACCAGGAACCGATTCGCTTCTGAGGACGCCGCAATGACCGAACTGAAACACTATTTCGTCCCTACCAGCCTCGACCAGGCGGTCGAGCGCCTCAAGGGCGGCAACGTGACCATCCTGGCCGGTGGCACCGACCTGACGCCGCAATCCCAGGCCGGCCGCATCCGCTTCAAGCAGACCCTGATGAACATCCGCCACATTCCCCAGCTCACCGGCATCACCCTGGAGGGGAATGAAATCCGCATCGGCGCGCTGGCCACCATCACCGAGATCATGGAGCACCCGCTGGTGCGCCAGCACCTGCCGGTGCTGGTCGAGGCCTGCGACCATTTCGCCAGCGACCAGATCCGCAATGCCGGCACCATCGGCGGCAACATCTGCAACGCCTCGCCGGCCGGCGACACCCTGGTGCCGCTTCTGGTGCTCGACGCCTGCGTCGAGCTGGCCTCGATGCCGGAAAGCAAGCTCTATCGCCACTGCATGCCGATCTCGACCTTCTTCACCGGCCCCGGCAAGACGCGCAAGTCGCTCTGCGAACTGGTCACCGGCGTGCGCATTCCGGTGCCCGGTCCGCATCATGTGGCCCGCTTCTACAAGCACGGCACTCGGCCGGCCCTGGACATCTCGACCATCTCGATCGGCATCGCCGCCGACCACCACGACGGCGTGCTGAAGAATGTGCGCGTCGCCTTTGGTGCCGTGGCGCCGACGCCGCTGCGCGCGACGGCCACGGAGTCAGCGCTGGAGGGACGCCACCTCGACGCCGCCACGATTGAAGCCGCCGCCATCGCCGCGTGCGACGAAGTCAATCCGATCGACGACGTGCGCGCCACGGCCTGGTACCGCAAGGAAATGATCCACAACATGACCAAGAGGCTCCTCGAAAATGTCAGCGCTTAAACACGAAATCGAATTCACCCTGAACGGGGTGAAGCGCAAGGTGACGGTGGACGTCACGATGAACGCCCTCGACATGCTGCGCGAGGAAATCGGCCTCACCGGCACCAAGTACGGCTGCGGCGAAGGCGAATGCGGCGCCTGCACCATCCAGGTCGATGGCGTGTCACTGAATTCCTGCCTGATGTTTGCCGTCGATTGCCACGGCCGCAACGTAACCACCGTCGAAGGCCTGACCGACCAGCCGCGCGGCGAGGCGCTGCGCGAATCCTTCGTCGAGCACGGCGCGGTACAGTGCGGTTTTTGCACGCCGGGCATGATGATGCAGGCCGACCACCTGCTGCACAAGCACGAGCACCCCGACGAAGGCTGCGTCAAGCGCGGCCTCGAAGGCAACCTGTGCCGCTGCACCGGCTACAAGAAGATCGTCGACGCCGTGGTTGCCTGCGGCAAATAATGAACTACCCCGCAAAACTCGCTTCGCTCGTTTCTCCCCTCAAGGGGCCAAGAAACCCTCGGGGCGGTCCTTCGTGTTTCTTGTGAGGAATTAGCATGACAGTCGCCGAGAAAAAGCACCGCGTCATCGAGCCCGACTCGCTGATCGGCAAACGCATCCCGAAGATGGATGCGCCGGACAAGGCCAGCGGCCGCACGCGCTACATCCACGACATCAACCTGCCCGGCCAGTTGCACGGCAAGATCCTGCGCACCGACCGCATCCACGCCATCATCAAGTCGATCGACACCTCGGCGGCCAAGGCCCTGCCCGGCGTGCATGTGGTGCTGACCGGCTACGATATCCCTGACCAGCGCCCGATCGGCGTCGCCAAGGACCATTTCCCGCTCAAGGTTGGCCGCGTGCGCAGCGAGCGCGACGAGATCGCCGCCGTGGCCGCCGAATCGGAAGAGATCGCCGAGGCCGCGCTGAAGCTGATCAAGGTCGAGTACGAAGACCTGCCGGTGATCGGCAACCCCGAGGATTCGATCAAGCCCGGCGCGGTGCT
>CAIVQO010000060.1 GCA_903908065.1 uncultured beta proteobacterium
ACCGGCGAACGTCTCGCTCACGCGGCTTGCTCTTCTATCGCCTGATGCAACAAGCCGTCGCCACCTCAACGATCACCTACAGCGACATCACGAGCAAGAAAGCAACGAAGCCCGCTTAGTGGAGCTAAGTGGATACCCCATCATTATATACAGCTGTTTTGCTGGCCGCATTGTTTGGGCGGCGTGGCAGAATCCGGCGTCAACGTGACAAGAGTCGGCGCCGGCGACACGGCGACCCGTCGGAGACAAGGGATGAACAACAAGAAGATCTTGCTGCTGTGCCATGACCTCACCACGCGACTGCATCTCAACTCGACCTGGACGGCCGCCGGCGTCGAGATGCTGGCGGCGACCAGCGAGGAAAGTCCCGACTGCATCGTCATCGACCTGGGTCGTCGCGATGCCCTTGATGAAATCGCCCGGCGGCGCGAGCGCCATCCTGACGTAACCATCATTGCCTGCTTCGCCACGTACAACGACGAGGCCGTAGGCGCGGCCAAGGCCGCTGGCGCCAACGACATCGCGGCGCGCAGCTTCGTCGACCGGCGCGTGGCCCGCCTGCTGCAGCTGGAACTCTGAACCCCGGTGCACCTGCTGGTCGATATCTCGGCGCACGGCCTGGGTCACCTCGCACAGACGGCGCCGGTGCTGAATGCCCTGCGTCCCCTGCTGCCCGACCTGCGCCTGAGCCTGCGCAGTGGCTTGCCATTGGGCAGGTTGAGGGCACGTGTCGAGGGCGAGTTCGACCACATCCCCGAGGCGCGCGACTTCGGTTTCGTGATGCACAATGCGGTGGACATCGATCGTGCCGGCAGCGCGCAAAGATATCGGGAGTTTCACGCCGACTGGGCGTCGCGCGTCGAGGCCGAGGCAGGCGAACTGCGGCGGCGGAAGGTCGACGCCGTGCTGTGCAATGCAGCTTACCTGCCGCTGGCCGCCGCCGCCGAGGCGGGAATCCCGGCGGTCGGCATGTCCTCGCTCAACTGGGCGGACATGTTTGCCCATTACCTTGGCGGCGAAGCCTGGGCGGCTCCGATCCATGCCCAGATCCTGCAGGCCTATAACTCGGCTGCCGCCTTCCTGTGCTTTGCGCCGGGGTTGCCGATGCCCGATTTCAGGCGCCGGATCGCGCTTGGCCCAGTCGCCAGGATCGGCCAGCGTGATCGCCAGTATTTCTCTCATTTGCTTGGCCTCGACGAGAGTAGGCGCTGGCTTTTGGTCGCCATGGGCGGCATGGATTTCCCCCTTGCAACCCAACGTTTACCGTCCCGAGAGGATGTTTGCTGGCTGTTGCCGGGGCCGCCGGAGGGGTTTGCCCGTGGCGACCTGCGCGGCTTCGACCCGGCCGAACCCCGCTTTGCCGACCTGCTCGCCAGTGTCGATGCTGTGATCACCAAGCCCGGCTATGGCACCTTTGTCGAGGCCGCATGCGCGGGCACGCCGATTGTCTATCTGGAACGCGACGATTGGCCCGAGACTCCGTATTTCGCCGCCTGGCTGGCGCAATATGGTCGGGCCGCCGCCATCGGGCGCGAGGCACTGCAGGCGGGCAGTTTCTTGCCCACGCTGGAGGCCCTGTGGCAGCAGCCGGCGCCGGCGCGGCCCGATCCGACGGGGGGGGGCGAGGCGGCACGGCTGCTGCTGCAGCTCTTCGCCCGCGCCAAAGGAAGTGTTTGACTTCGACGGCGAAGTGGTTAGAATGCGCGCCTTTCCCCGTTTCAGGATCAAGGCAATGCCCGGAATTCGCGTCAAGGAAAACGAGCCCTTCGAAGTGGCGATCCGCCGTTTCAAGCGTGCGATCGAGAAGACTGGCCTGCTCACCGAACTGCGTGCCCGCGAGTTCTACGAGAAGCCCACCACCGAGCGCAAGCGCAAGGCCGCTGCCGCCGTGAAGCGCCACCACAAGCGCATCCGCAGCCAGCTGCTGCCGCCGAAGCTGTACTGATTTCCGCCGGTTCGCCGCGGCGAACCATTGCAGTACCCCATGAAAACCGCCCTCCGGCGGTTTTTGTGTTTTTTATGTCCAGCCGCAAGGCTGGACGGTATGCACAGCAATGTCCGTCCGAAAGGACGGACGGTATCCACAGGAATGTCCGGCCGTAAGGCCGGGCCGCATCCACCGGACCAAGGACTGAGCCATGAGCCTGGAAACCCGCATCGACGACGATTGGAAAGCCGCCATGAAGGCCGGCGATAAGGCCCGCAAGGATGCCCTGAGCCTGCTGCGTGCGGCGATCAAACAAAAGCGCGTGGACGACAAGGTCGAAATCACCGATGCCGTGGTGGTCGCGGTGATCGAGAAGATGCTCAAGCAGCGCAAGGATTCGATCGCGCAGTATGAAGCCGCGAAACGCCAGGACTTGGCCGACGCCGAGAAGTTCGAGGCCGGCGTGCTGGCCGGCTACATGCCGCAAGGCCTGTCCGCCGCCGAAGTCGAGGCCATTGTTGCCGCCGCAGTCGCCGAATCCGGCGCCAAGGGGCCGGCCGACATGGGCAAGGTCATCGCGCTGGTCAAGCCCAAGGTCGCCGGTCGCGCCGACATGGGCGAGGTTTCGAAGCTGGTCAAGGTGAAGCTGGCCGGCAGCTGATGCGCGGCATAATGCCCGCGTGATCCCCGAGAGCTTCGTCCAGGAACTGCTGGGCCGCGTCGACATCGTCGATGTGGTGGAACGCTATGTGCCGCTTAAGAAGGCGGGGGCCAACTACAGCGCCTGTTGCCCGTTCCATTCGGAAAAGACGCCGTCCTTTACGGTCAGCCCGTCCAAGCAGTTCTACCACTGCTTCGGCTGTGGCGCCCACGGCAGCGCCATCGGCTTCCTGATGCAGCACGCCGGGATCGGTTTCATCGAAGCGGTGGAAGACCTCGCCTCCTCGGTTGGCCTGCAGGTGCCCCATGAAGAACGCCACCGCGCCGAGCGGGCGAAGAAGGCGCCGCTGACCGAACTCATGGCGCGCGCCGCGCGCTTTTATCGCGAACAACTCAAGGCCTCGCCCAAGGCCATCGATTATTTCAAGGGCCGCGGCGTTTCCGGCGAGATCGCCGCCCGCTTCGGGCTCGGCTACGCGCCGGATGCCTGGCAGAGCCTGCAGCAGGTGTTCCCGGATTACAGCGATGCCGACCTGGTCGAATGCGGCCTGGTCATCGTCAACGACCAGGGCCGACGCTACGACCGCTTCCGCGACCGGGCGATGTTCCCCATCCTCGATCAACGCGGCAACGTGATCGGCTTCGGCGGGCGAGTCATCGGCCAGGGCGAGCCCAAGTACCTGAATTCCCCGGAAACGCCGCTGTTCGAGAAGGGAAGGGAACTGTACGGCCTGACGCAGGCGCGCAAGGCGATCCAGGAACAGGACATGGTGCTCGTGGTGGAGGGCTACATGGACGTCGTCGGCCTGGCGCAGAGCGGCGTCGAAAACGTGGTGGCGACGCTGGGCACCGCCGCCACCGACGCCAACGTGCAGCGTCTGCTCAAGCTCGCCGACCGCGTGGTGTTCTGCTTCGACCGCGACGAGGCCGGCGACCGTGCCGCCTGGCGGGCGATGGAAGTCAGCCTTGGGCATCTCTCCGACAACAAGGTGGTCGAGATCCTGCAGATGTCCGGCGACCAGGACCCCGACGAGTTCGTCCGCGAGCATGGGCGCGAGGCCTTCCTCCACCAGGCGCGCAATGCGACGCGGCTTTCCGAGTTTCTGGTGCGCGAACTGGTGAAGCGCAGCGATCCGAATTCGGCCGAAGGAAGGGCGGCGCTGGTCCATGCCTCGAAGCCCTTGCTGCAAAAAATGAGTGCCCCCATCCTGCGCGTCCAGGTGACCAAGGAAATTGCGCGTCGGGCACAGGTCTCTCAAGCCGAGGTGGAAGCCCAGTGCGGGCTGAAGCCCCTGGCGCGAACCCGCTATGCTCCGCCACAAATGAAGCAGCGGCCGGCCCCCTCGTCGGTCGAGCGCAAGCTGCTGGAAATCGTCCTGCACAAGCCGGAATGGGCGGCACGCCTGCCGCTGGAACTGGTAGATGCAGAATTGATCGAATCTTCGGCCCTGGCCGTGATTGCCGACGCCATCGAGCATGGCGAGATGCCGAGTGGCGGATTCGGCCTGATGCTGGAGTTTTTTCGCGGAACCCCGCAGGAAGCGCTGATTTCCGAAGTCCTTGGCGGCATGGTGGACGACATCGAGCCCGGCGCCCTGGAGGCTGTCTTCAATGATGCCATTGCACACCTGCGACAAGCTGCAATATCCATGGAAATCAAGCGCTTGAACGAGCGAGCCCGGCACGGTTTATGCGCCGAGGACAAACAGCGGCTGGCCGAACTGCTGGCATCGAAGCGATCGCCTGCCGGAGGGGCGGGTAGCGGCTCCATGTGATATAATCAATGGTTCCCCAGCGCTCTCATGGCGCGTCGGGTCGGTTGCCCGCGCGGGTGGTGGCATTTCGTCGCCCAAGCGCAGCAATCGTGTCTTAGCCGAGGATAGACATGCCGAAGGAAACCGCCAAGCCGAGCAAGTCGAAGGCCGCTGCCAAGCCGGTCGCGAAGAAGCCCGCGCCGAAGAAGGCTGCGCCGGCCAAGAAACCCGCTCCCGCCAAGTCCGCCAGCAAGGCGACTCCGGCCAAGGCCGTGGCCAAGACCGCCGCCAAGGCGCCGGCCAAGGCATCGGCCGCCAAGGCTACGCCCAAGGCGCCGCCGCAAAAACCGGTGGCGGCGAAGACGGCTCCGGCCAAGGCGGAACCCGTAAAGGCAGCGGCCGCGAAGGCCGCCAAAGTGGTTGCGGCGCCGGTCGAGACGGTAGCGGCAGCCGCCAAGCCCACGGCCCAGGCCGCCAAGTCGGTGGCCAAGGCGATTGCCGAATCGCGCGGCCGCAAGGCCAAGGAAAAGCTGGTTGCTCCCGAGGCGACGCCGATCGACATGGACACCAAGCGTACGCGCTTGAAGAACCTGATTGCGCTGGGCAAGGAACGCGGCTACCTGACTTACGCCGAGATCAACGACCACCTGCCCGACGATCTGGTCGATGCCGAGCAGATTGAGTCGATCATCTCGACCTTCAACGACATGGCGATCCAGGTCTTCGACGAGGCCCCGGCCGCCGACGACCTGCTGCTGGCAGAGTCGGCCCCGGCCCCGGTGGATGCCGAGGCGGTCGAAGAAGAAGCCGAGCAGGCGTTGGCCACCGTCGATTCGGAGTTTGGCCGCACCACCGACCCGGTGCGCATGTACATGCGCGAGATGGGCTCGGTCGAACTGCTGACGCGCGAGGGTGAAATCGAAATCGCCAAGCGCATCGAGGATGGCCTCAAGCACATGATCATGGCGATTTCGGCCTGCCCGACCACCATCGCCGAAATGCTGGAAACCGCAGGCAAGGTCGCCCGCGACGAAATCCGCATCGATGAACTGGTGGACGGGCTGATCGATCCCAACGCCACCGAGGACGACATTGCCGCTCTGGGCGAAGCCGAGGATCTCGAAGTCGAGGACGAGGGCGAGGAAGACGACGAAGACGGCGGCGGCCGCATGTCGGCCTCCCTGCTGCAGTTGAAGCAGGACGCGCTGGAGCGCTTCTCGGTCATTCATGCGCTTTTCGGCAAGCTGCAGCCGACCCTGGCCAAGAAGGGCTCGACGGACAAGGGCTACCTGCGCCTGCAGAAGCAGATTTCCGACGAACTGATGAACATCCGCTTCACCGCCAAGGCCATCGAGCGCCTGTGCGATTCGGTGCGCGGCATGGTCGAAGCGGTGCGCAGCCACGAACGCAAGATCCTGCATCTCTGCGTGGACAAGGCACATATGCCGCGCGCCCACTTCATCAAGGTGTTCCCCGGCCACGAAACCGACATGGAGTGGCTCAAGCACGAGGTGCAGTCGGGCAAGCCCTATGCCGCGCAGCTGATGCGCGCGGCACCGAACATCCTCGAAGAGCAGCAGCGCCTGATCGACCTGCAGAACCGCATCGGCATTCCGCTCAAGGAACTCAAGGACATCAACAAGCAGATGTCCACCGGCGAAGCCAAGGCCCGCCGCGCCAAGCGCGAAATGACCGAGGCCAACCTGCGCCTGGTGATTTCGATCGCCAAGAAGTACACCAACCGCGGCCTGCAGTTCCTCGACCTGATCCAGGAAGGCAACATCGGCCTGATGAAGGCGGTGGACAAGTTCGAATACCGCCGCGGCTACAAGTTCTCGACCTACGCCACGTGGTGGATCCGCCAGGCCATTACGCGTTCGATCGCCGACCAGGCGCGCACCATCCGCATCCCGGTGCACATGATCGAAACCATCAACAAGATGAACCGCATCAGCCGCCAGATCCTGCAGGAAACGGGCCTAGAGCCCGATCCCGCGACCCTGGCGATCAAGATGGAAATGCCCGAGGAGAAGATCCGCAAGATCCTCAAGATCTCCAAGGAGCCGATCTCGATGGAAACGCCGATCGGCGACGACGACGATTCGCACCTGGGCGATTTCATCGAGGACCAGGCCACGCTGTCGCCAGGCGACGCGGCGCTGTTTGCGTCTCTGCGCGAAGTCACAAAGGAAGTGCTCGACAGCCTGACGCCGCGCGAGGCGAAAGTGCTGCGCATGCGCTTTGGCATCGAGATGAACACGGACCATACCCTGGAAGAAGTCGGCAAGCAGTTCGACGTCACCCGCGAACGTATCCGCCAGATTGAAGCCAAGGCACTGAGGAAACTGCGGCATCCGACGCGTTCGGAAAAACTGCGCAGCTTCCTCGATTCGGAAACCTGAACGTGCAGCACCGGCGGCCAGTTAGCAGCGGCCGCCGCAGTATCAAGCAGGGCCTGTAGCTCAATGGTTAGAGCAGAGGACTCATAATCCTTTGGTTGCGAGTTCGAGTCTCGCTGGGCCCACCAGCTTCAACTTACCCGGAGCAGCGGATATGCAAGAAATCATGCAATACCTCAAGGCCAACGGCCAGCGTTTCGATTCCGAAATTGCTGCCGCGACAGGCCTGTCGCTGGCGAAAGTGCGTCGCTCCATCTCCGACCTGTCGGCGCGTGGCGAGATTTCCAAGTGCAGCGTCACGCGCTTCGGTGCCGACGGCGCCAAATTCGAAGCCGTGCTGTGCCGCGTCGCCGGTTACATCCCGCCCAAGAGCCCCGGCCGCAAGCCTGGCGCATCGAGCTGAGCAAAGCCCGCCACGGCCGTCGTGACGGTAATGCGACGGCCTTCAATGCGCACTGAGATGCGCCTGAGTTTCGCCCTGCTCGCCGCCGCGCTGCTTTCCGGCTGCGCGCTGCTCGGCGAAAAGCCGGCCCCGCCGCCGGCTCCCGTTCCCGTAAAGATTGGCCTCGCGCTGGGTGGTGGCGCGGCGCGTGGTTTTGCCCACGTCGGCGTGATCAAGGCCCTGGAAGCCCAGGGCATCGTTCCCGACGTCATTGTCGGCACCAGCGCGGGCGCCGTGGTTGGTGCGCTGTATGCCGGCGGCCTCAACGGTTTTGAATTGCAAAAGCTGGCCATGGAAATGGACGAAGGCCAGGTCGGTGACTGGTCCTTGCCCGACCGCGGAGTCTTCAAGGGCGAGGCCCTGCAGAAATTCGTCAATCGCGCTGTCGGCAACCGCACGCTGGAAAAGCTGCCGCGCAGCTTCGGCGTGGTCGCCACCGACCTCAGGAGCGGCGACCTGACCCTGTTTCGCAGCGGCGATACCGGCATGGCCGTGCGCGCCTCCGCGACCGTGCCAGGCGTATTCCAGCCGGTGCCAATTAGCGGCCGCGAATATATTGATGGCGGTCTGGTGAGCCCGGTACCGGTGCGCTCGGTGCGCAAGCTGGGGGCCAATTTCGTGATTGCCGTCGATATCTCGGCCAAGCCGCGCGACGCCAAAACCGCCAGCACGCTGGATGTGCTGTTGCAGACTTTTGCCATCATGGGGCAATCGATAAGCCGCCATGAAACCGTCGATGCCGATGTCGTGATTCGCCCCTTGACTGCGGAGCTGCCGGCCACTGATTTCGCCGCCCGCCACAAGGCGGTGCTCGAGGGCGAAAAAGCCGCCGCTGCGGTGATGGCGGAGCTCAAGGACAAGCTGGCGAAGCTGCGCCAGCCACCTGCACCCACCGGCACTTCCGGCGGAAAATAAGTCCCCGCCTCAGCGGCTGGCGAGCGCACTCATGCGTTCGACGGCGCCAAGCACGATGCGATAGGTATCGCGATCGAAGCGCGGCAGCGGGTTTTCCAGCAGGGCGTGAAGCTCGTCTTCGCTATGCGCCGTGCCGAGGTGGCGCCATTGGTCGAAGAGCAGCACCTCGTCGCCTTCGCGCAGCCATGCCGGCCCGGAAAAAGGCCAGGCCCGGAGTTGCAGCCGCGCCAACGCCGCCATCAATCGCGCGCTGTGAAAGGAAACCGGCTCCTTGCCGACGCAGGCCCCCTTGCATTGCTGCACCTGATGGGCGAAGCAGGGGCGGCCGGGCTTGAGCTTTTCCAATCCAAGCAGGCCGTGGCACAGGCGGTGCTCGCGGGCCAGTTCATGCAAGGTCTTCTTGGCGTCGCGCGCTGTCTTGAAGGGGCCATACAGTTGTTCGCCGCGCTGGGCGCCCAGGTCACTGGAAAGCAGCAGCTGCGGTCGCCATTCGCCGGCGCGAACTTCCTGCAATTGCCAGAAGCACTGCTCGTCGTTGCGGCGCAGGACGCGGTTGTGGCTCGGCTGCAAATTTTTGACCAATGCCGCCTCGAGCAACAGCGCGCCAACCTCGCCGCCGGTCGCAATGCTTTCGACGCGGCGCACCTGCTGGGCAAGGCTCATTTCCTTCGCCGTCGCGTGATCGGCGGCGAAATGCGCGAGCACCCTTTTGCGCAGTCCGGTGCTCTTGCCGACATACAGCGGCAGGTCGTTTTCGCCATAAAACAGGTAGACCCCCGATCCTTCGGGCAGGGCATCGATCGCCGCCGCATCGAGATTTGCCGGCAAGCTGGGGCGGGCAGTGAGCTTCGCCACCGTGGCCGCGAGCAGGTCGGGGTCAACGCTGGCGAGCAGTTGTTGCCAGAACTGATGGATCAGTCGCGCGTCACCCAGGGCGCGATGGCGCGAACTGACCAGTAATCCATGGCGCTCGACCAGGCTGTCGAGATTGTGCCGCGCGTGCTGCGGGAACAGCTTGCGCGAAAGCTTGACGGTGCAAAGTACCGTGGCGCGAAAATCGAACCCGGCCCGCTTGAATTCATTTTTCAGGAAGCCGTAGTCGAAGCGCGCGTTGTGGGCGATGAACAACCTGCCATCGAGCCGCGCCAGGACCTCGTCGGCAACCTCCGCGAAGGCCGGCGCGGTGGCGACCATCGCGCTGGAGATCCCGGTCAGGCTTTCGATGAAGGACGAGATCGGCACCCCGGGATTGACCAGGGTAGACCATTCGCGTACGCCATCCGCGTCGACCTCGATGATGCCGATTTCGGTGATGCGGTCGGCCGTCGCCGTGGCCCCCGTGGTTTCGAGGTCGACGAAGGCAAGGGGCGGAAAGGACATGTAGCGGTAAGGTGACGAAGGGGCGCCGCATCATACCGCGCCATGCGGCGAACCCCGCTGCGATAATCCGGGCATGAATGCCGACTTTCCCATTCGCTACATCGACCCCGTGTTTCGTCCGCCGAGCGAGGCGGAATCGCTGATCCTGCCGGTCACCGACGGCTGTTCCTGGAACCACTGCAGTTTCTGCGAGATGTACACCGCGCCGCAAAAAAAGTTTCGCGCGCGCGACGAAGCCGAGACGATGGAAACGATCCGTCGTTGCGGCGAACGTTTCGGTGCCGGCGTGCGCCGCGTCTTTCTCGCCGATGGCGACGCGCTGGTGCTGCCGACCCGGCGCCTGTTGCAGGTTTTGAGTGCGATTCGCGAACACCTGCCGGCGGTGCGCCGCGTTTCCAGCTACTGCCTGCCGCGCAACCTGCGCCGCAAGTCGGTCACCGAGCTGGAGGAACTGGCTGCGGCCGGTCTCAGCATGGCCTACGTCGGGGCCGAGTCCGGTGACGACGAGGTGCTGGCCAAGGTGAATAAGGGCGAAACCCATGCCAGTACCTGCGAGGCGCTCGACAAGTTGCAGCAGGCCAGCATCAAGCGTTCGGTGATGATCCTCAACGGCCTGGGCGGGCGTTCGCTGTCGCGCCAGCATGCGGAAAACTCGGCGCGGCTGGCGAATGCCACGCAACCGGAATTCCTTGCCACGCTGGTGGTGAATTTCCCCATGGGCGAGGCGCGCTTTCGCGCCGCGTTCCCGGAGTGGGAGCCTTGCAGCGAACACGAATTGTTTGCCGAGATGGAGCACTTCATCGGGGCGCTGGAATTGCGACGTACCGTGTTTCGCGCCGACCACGTATCCAATCGCCTGGTCCTGAAGGGAAATCTCGGCGCCGAAAAAGCCAGGCTGCTGAATGAAATCCGGGTGGCCATGGACCACCCGGATCAGGCCAGATTGCGACCGCTCTGGCAGCGCGGTTTGTAACCTGCCCGGCTCAGATCACCATTCGGGCACGAACTCGATGCGGCGATTCGCCGCGCTGGTGGGGTCGGCCGTGTCCTTCGGTTGTTCGCTGGAGCGGCCCACGGTTTCGACGTTCTTCAGCGAATAGTTCTTGACCAAGTAGGACTTCACCACGTCGGCACGTTCCTTGGACAGCTTTTCATTCAACGCTGGGCTGCCTGTGATGTCGGTGTGGCCTTCGATGCGGAGCGATGTCCACAGCGACTCACGCGCCTGCAGGGCCTTGCCGACGGCATCGAGGAATTCCTTCGCCTCGCTGGTCAGGGCTGCGGAGCCACGCGGGAAGGTGACCAGCACGGAATCCAGCGAGGATTTGGGGATCCTGCTTTGGCAGCGCATGCCGGCCTTCTCGGCGGCGGCACATTCGGCCTTCAGGTCGCGGATTTCCTTGGGGAACATGGCTTCGGCCACCTGATCGGGGGTCGGTACCTTGTCGTTGATCGACGTGGTTTTGCGCTCGGTGTCGGCGGCAGATGCCTGGAAGCTCGCCAGCAGGGCGCTTACCAGCGCGGTCATCAGGAACAGTTTGGATGTTTTCACGATTGCCTCCATCAGGGGTGGGACGTTTCCTGCTATGAGTATAGCTCCGGCCAAAACGATCTCCAGTTAACTATGTCACGGAATTGTCGAGAAATAATGACAGTAGACGGTTCAGGAAGCGGCGTCCGAGGGCCGTCGGCCGCAGGTAGCCGTCGGCGCTCTCCAGCAGCCCGGTGCGCCGTGCCGCCAGCGCCGCCTTTTCGATTGCAGTTAGCGGCAGGCCGGTGCGCTCGGTGAATAAACCGAGCGGAAAGCCCGAATTGAGACGCAGCGCGTTCATCATGAATTCGCCCGGCAAGTCGTGCGCGGCGATCATGGTTTGGGAGGCGCAAAACTCGCCGCGCGATGCTGCGTCGAGATAGGCGCGCGGATGCCGCTGGCGCGTTTCGCGCCAGATCCGCTGATGGTCCGACAGCTTGCCGTGGGCGCCCGCACCGATGCCGAGATAGTCACCGAAGGTCCAGTAGTTGAGGTTGTGCCGGCAGGTTTGGCCCGAACGCGCGAAGGCCGAGGTTTCGTAATGCGCGAAACCGGCGGCGGCGAGCTTCTGCTCCACCATGTCCTGCATGTCGGCGGCCAGGTCGTCGTCGGGCAGCGGCGGTGGAGCGTGGTGAAACGCGGTATTCGGCTCCAGCGTTAGGTGATAGGCGGAAACATGGCCGACGCCGCTGGCGATGGCGGTGGCGATGTCCCGCTCCGCCTCGGCCAGGGTTTGCCTAGGCAGGGCGTACATCAGGTCGAGGTTGACGCGCTCGAAATGGCGCAACGCCAGTTCGATCGCCTGCCGGGCTTCGTGCGAATCGTGAATGCGCCCCAGCGCAGCCAGCTTGGCATCGTCAAAGCTTTGCACGCCGAGCGACAGGCGCGTCACGCCGGCGGCGCGAAAGGCAGCAAATTTTCCGGCTTCGACGGTGCCGGGGTTGGCCTCCAGCGTGACCTCGGCGTCGGGCTGCAGCGGCAGGCGCATGCGAATGGCCGCCAGCAGCGCATCCGCGGTTTCACCCTTCATCAGGCTCGGCGTGCCGCCGCCGATGAAGACGCTGCCTACCGGCCGGTTCCAGATCGCCGGCAATGCCGCTTCGAGGTCGGCAATCAGCGCGGCAAGATAGGCTTGTTCGTCGAACGTTACTTGCACCTCGTGCGAATTGAAATCGCAGTAGGGACACTTGCGCACGCACCAGGGCCAATGCACGTAAAGCGAGAGCGGAGGTGGCGCCGCCAGCCCGCTGCCCGCAAGTGTCGGCGCGGGTGCCGCGGCGGCAGGATGAATCGGGATCACGCGCCGCTGCGCAGGCGGGCCAGCAACTGGGCGAGTGCCTGGCCGCGATGCGAGCGGCGGTTCTTTTCCTCGTGCGGCAATTCGGCGACGGTCAACTTAAGTTCCGGCACCAGGAAATACGGGTCATATCCGAAACCGCCGTCGCCGCGCGGCGCGTCGACGATCTCGCCGTGCCATTCGCCCTCTGTGACAATGGGCTGCGGGTCGTCGGCATGGCGCATCAACACCAGCACGGCGACGTAATGGGCGCGGCGGTCGGCCTTGCCTTGCAACTCGGCAACCAGCTTGGCGTTGTTGCGCTGATCCGACTTCGGCTCGCCGGCATAGCGTGCCGAAAACACGCCCGGCGCCCCGCCCAGCGCGCTGACGCACAGGCCGGAATCGTCCGCCAGCGCCGGCAGCCCGGTCAGGCGTGCGGCGTGGCGCGCCTTGGCGATGGCGTTTTCGACGAAGGTGACGTGCGGCTCATCGGCTTCCGGCACATTGAAGGCTGATTGCGGCAGGACTTCAAAGTCGAATGGTGCCAGCAGCTGGCCGAATTCGCGCAGCTTGCCGACATTTCCCGAGGCGAGGACGAGCTTTTTCACCGTATCTCCAGCGCCGACTTTTGTGCCGCGACGATGTCGCCGATGCCGGCAGCGGCGAGTTCCAGCAGCGTATCCAGTTCGCCACGCGAGAATGGGGCGCCCTCGGCCGTACCCTGGACTTCGATGATGCCGCCGCCGGCCGTCATCACCACGTTCATGTCGGTGTCGCAGGCGGAGTCTTCCACGTAGTCCAGGTCCAGTACCGGCACGCCGTCGACAATGCCGACCGAGACGGCGGCGACCAACTCGCGCATCGGATGGCGCGCCAGCTTGCCGGCGCCGACCAGTTTGTTCAGCGCGTCGTGCAGGGCCACGCAGGCACCGCTGATTGACGCGCAACGGGTGCCGCCATCAGCCTGTATGACATCGCAATCAAGCGTGATCTGGCGTTCGCCGAGCGCCGCGAGATCGGTTACCGCGCGCAGCGAGCGGCCGATCAGGCGCTGGATCTCCTGGGTGCGGCCGGACTGCTTGCCCTTGGCGGCTTCGCGATCGGTGCGGGTATTGGTCGAGCGCGGCAGCATGCCGTACTCGGCGGTGACCCAACCCTGGCCCTTGCCCTTGAGGAAGGACGGCACCCGTTCATCCACGCTGGCGGTGCACAGCACCCGGGTGTCGCCAAACTCCACCAGCACGCTGCCTTCGGCGTGGCGGGTGAAGTTGCGGGTGATGCGCAGCGGCCTCAACTGCGCGGCCTCGCGGTTCTGGCGGGATGGCGGGCGATTCATGAACGGACTCCAGTGTGGGTATGGGGCAGGCGGCTGCGAATCTCCGCCACGGCGCGCTCGAGTTCGTCGTCGCTGATCTTTTGCAAAGGCAGCGGTATCGATCCGTCGTCGCGCAAGTTGAGCGTGTCGCCATCGGGATCAGGTGCTTCCCAGCGCATCGCAATCAGCGACAGGTTGTCGGCGTTGGGGCCGGCGGCACGCTCGGCGGCGTCGAGTACGCCGGGCACCGAGGAGGTCAGCGGATCGCGGGCCAGTGCGGCGACCAGCGCGTCGCCGAGCGGCGACCAGGTGCCGTCGGTGCAGAGCGCAATCAGGTCGCCGTCCTGGAGGGGCACCGGATCGGATATCTCGATCTGTGGTTCGGTGCCGCCCCCCAGGCAGCTGAATACGCGATTGCGCATCGGGTGGCAGGCGGCCTGTTCCTGGCTGAGGGTGCCGTCATCGACCAGGCGTTGCACCAGACTGTGGTCACGGGTCTGCAACGCACGTTGTTGTTCCCCGCCGCGTTCGTGCACCAGGTACAGCCGCGAATCGCCGGCATGAGCCCAGATCGCCTGGCCATCCTGGACCACGCAGGCGATGCAGGTGGTGCGCGGCGCGGCGTGGGCGGGGATGCGGCAATCCGTGGCATGGCGGACGATGCTCGCATGCCCCTGGCGCAGGGCCAGCGCGAGAAACAGGGCCGGATCGGCCAGGCGGGGCTGGGCTTCGCGGCGGAAGCGGGCGCCGATGGTGTCGATCGCCAGCTGGGCCGCGATTTCGCCATGCAGGTGGCCGCCCATACCGTCGGCGACGATCATCAATACGGTGTCGTCAGTCGCCAGCCAACTGACCCGGTCCTGGTTGATGTCGCGTTTGCCGATGCGGCTTTCCTGGATGATGCTGTACTTCATTACCAACCCTTGAGGCCGATGCGCGACAGCCATGACCCGGGCGGCTTGTCGGCGGCGGTGTCGGCGGCCAGCGTGGCTTGCAGGGCGCGCGCATGCTGCGGTCGCCGTGGCGGTTCCAGACGCAGGCATTCGTCGATGGTGGCCAGCAGGCGCGGCGAATATTCCATGCCCCAGCGCTGGCGGGCCGGCTGCAATTCGTCGTCGACCATCCGCTCGTCGGCCGCTTGCGGCGCCGAGCCGGCCAGGGCGGCATACATGCAGGCGCCCACGGCATAGATGTCGGTCCATGGCCCCAGGGTGAACTTGCCGTGGTATTGCTCGGGTGCTGCATAGCCCGGGGTGTACATGGCGCGCGGCGCCGGCGGGCCGATATCCACGGCATAGCGGGCGGCGCCGAAGTCGAGCAATACCGGGTTGCCATCGTCACGCAGCCAGATGTTCGCCGGCTTGATGTCGAGGTGCAGCATGCCGTGGCCATGCACCTCGCCCAGGCCGTCGAGCATGCCGCTGAACATCTTGCGCATGAAGGATTCGGAAAGCCGGCCGCGATGCTGGCGAATATGGTCGCGCAAGGTGTGGCCGGTTTCGAAACGCATCACCAGGTACACCGTTTCGTTGGCGCGGAAAAAATTCAGCACCCGCACCACGTTGGGGTGGTCGAGCTCGGTCAGCGCGCGGCCTTCCTCGAAAAAAAGCTTGAGACCGTGATTGAAGTCGGCCTGATGTTCCGGCGGAATGTTGGGCGCGATCTGGCCCTCGCCGCGCAAGGCGAGCGCGTTCGGCATGTATTCCTTGATTGCGACCGGCACGCCTGCGGGATCATGTGCGAGATAGACAATGGAAAAGCCACCTACCGAGAGCTGCTTTTCGATGCGGTAGCCTTCCAGTTCGCAACCTGGCGGCAGGGCATGATTGTTCTGGGCAAACAAGGTCGTTGTGGCGCGGGCCGGTTGATATACTGCCGCGATTTTCCTTGTTCGCCACCGCGCTGTAAACCACGATCGGCGACAATCCCACTGGAGTCACCCCCAAGACCATGATTCACAGCATGACCGGTTATGCCGCCGCCAACCGGGACCTCGGCAGCGCGGTGCTGAATTTCGAAATCAAGAGCGTCAATTCCCGTTACCTGGACATCGGCTTTCGCCTTGGCGAGGATCTGCGTTTCCTCGAAATGGCGATGCGAGAAAAGATCAGCGAGCGGGTAGGGCGCGGCAAGATCGAAGTGCGTGGCTACCTGCAGGCCCAGCCTGGTCAGGCCGGCGCCACGCGACGACAGATGCCGGACGCGGCAACCTTGGCCGAGCTGGGACGCATGGCAGAGGAAGTGCAGCGGGCCTTGCCGCAGGCGACGCCCCTGTCGGTGGCCGAGATATTGCGCTGGCCGGGCGTATTGGCCGATGACAGCCTGAGCGCGGAGCAGTTGCAGGCCGAGGGAATGGGCTTGTTCGCCGGCTTGCTCGACGAATTCGTCGCCAGCCGGAATCGCGAAGGTGCCAAGCTGGCGGACGTGTTGCGCGAGCGGTCTCTGCGCATGCGCGAACAGGTCGCCGCGGTGTCGCCATTGGTGCCGCTGGCCCTGGCGGCGTATCAGGAGCGGATTGCGGCCAAGCTGCGCGAAGCCGTCGCCAACCTTGACGAGGATCGCATCCGGCAAGAGATCGGCGTCTTTGCCGCCAAGATCGATGTCGCCGAGGAACTGGCCCGGCTCAGCACCCATCTCGATGAACTCGAACGCGTGCTGAAGAAAGGCGGCGCGGTGGGCAAGCGACTGGATTTCCTGATGCAGGAATTGAACCGCGAGGCCAATACGCTGTCCTCGAAGTCGGTGTCGTCGGAAGTTACCGTGATTGCCCTGGAGCTGAAGTTGTTGATCGAGCAGATGCGGGAGCAGGTTCAGAACCTGGAGTAGCCGCAGGCGCGAACACGGCGTGCCTTCGCCATCCGGTTAGTACCGCCTCGCCTATAATCCTCGCCATAAACAAGGCCTGCCTTCACCTCCCGACGACGTGACGTCGTTGCCGGAGTTCCATTGAGCGGGCCCGGGAGGAGAGGCAGTCGCATGGAGCAGGCGGGTCGGAATCCGGCGTTACCGCGACGCTTTGCGTTGACGCGCTACTTTGCCTTTGCCAGCCTGGTCTGCACGTTGGCCTTGGCGGCTCTGCTGGGCTGGAGCTATCAGTTCCTGGCCTTGCGCGACCTGACCCACCTTGGCGAAGATCGCAATCTGGCGCTGACCCACGCACTTTCGAACTCGCTATGGCCCAAGTTCGCGCCGCTGGTAGGCGCCAGCGGCGCCGCGTCGGCCGACGAGTTGCAGTCCCTGGCGGCAGGGAACGATCTCTACAGCCTGGTTGTGCGTCAATTGATCGGCACCGAGGTAGTCAAGGTCAAAGTCTATTCGCTGAGCGGGCGTACGGTGTTCTCCAGCGAGCCGCGCCAGACCGGAGAGGATAAAAACGACAACCCGGCTTTTCGTGCCGCGATCGCCGGGGAGGTCACCAGCGGATTGACTCATCGCGACAGCTTCGATGCCTTCGAGGGGACCCGCAACGATCTCGACGTGATCTCGACCTATTTGCCAATCCGTGACGAGGCTGGAAAGATCGTTGCGGTGTTCGAGATCTACAGCGATGTAACCGATCTGACGTCACATCTCGATCGAACCCGCAGCATGGTGATTGCCACGGTGGCCGGCTTGTTGGCCTTGCTGTATGCCCTGCTGTACCTTTTGGTGGCGCGTGCCCAGGGCATCATCGATCGCCAGGAAGCGCTCTCCTGCAGCAGTCGATCGATGAACTCGACCATCGCGTGCGCGAACGCACCGCCTCGCTCGATGCCAGCAACCGCGAACTATTGAACGAGATCGACGAGCGCAAGCAGGTTGAGCGCATCCTGCGCGAGAGTACCGCGCGGTATTACGCCGTCACCCAGTCCGCGAACGACGCCATTGCCACCGCCGACAGCCAGGGCAACATCGTCGGCTGGAACCGGCGCGCCGAAGCGATGTTCGGCTACAGCGAGGAGCAGGCGCTGGGCCGTCCGCTGACGTTGATCATTCCGCATCGGCACCGGGAGGCCCATCAGAGAGGCATGAACCGGGTCCTTGCGGGGGGGGCATCGCGGGTGACCGGCAAGGCCTTCGAAACCGAGGGACTGCGCAGCGATGGCAGCGAGTTTCCGATCGAGCTGTCGCTGGCCCACTGGGAAGTGGGCGACAGCCGCTTCGTCAGCGGCACCATCCGCGACATCTCGGAGCGCATCCGCACCGAGAACCACCTGCGCGTTGCCGCCACCACCTTCGAGGCGCAGGACGGCGTCACCATTACCGATGCGAACAAGCGCATCCTGCGCGTCAATCGCGCCTTCACCGAGATCACCGGCTACTCCGCCGAGGAGGCGATCGGACAGACACCGCATATGCTCAGTTCGGGACGGCATGACCCCGGTTTCTACGATGCGATGTGGGATAGCCTGGTGCGCACCGGCAACTGGCAGGGCGAGATCTGGAACCGGCGCAAGAACGGCGAAATCTTTCCCGAGTGGTTGAGCATCACCGCGGTGCGCGACGCGCAGGGCCAGATCACCAACTACGTCGGCACCTTTGCCGATATCACAGAGCGCAAGGCGGCAGAAAACGAGATCGCGCAGCTGGCCTTCTACGATCAACTCACCGGACTGCCGAATCGCCGCCTTCTCCTGGACCGCTTGCGCCACGCCTTGGCCGGGTGTTCGCGCAGTACCCGCAGTGGCGCCCTGCTGTTCCTCGATCTCGACAATTTCAAGACGCTGAACGATACCCTCGGCCACGATGTTGGCGACCAGCTGTTGCGCGAAGCGGCGGCTCGGCTTACTTCCTGTGTGCGGCAGAGCGATACGGTGGCGCGCCTCGGCGGCGACGAGTTCGTGATCGTCCTCGAAGACCTCGAGGGACCGGACGCGCACCACCTCGCGGCGATGCAGGTGGAAACCTTGGCGATCAAGGTGCAGACGCAGCTGAATCTGCCCTACCTGCTCGATGTCGGAACCATGGGCGATACCATCAACCGGCGCAGCCACCAATGCAGTTGCAGCATCGGCATCGCAATGTTCGACGGCCAGCCGGTCAGCGCCGAAGAGCTGATGAAGCGCGCCGACACGGCGATGTACCAGGCCAAGGCAGCGGGACGCAACGCGATGCGATTCTTCGATCCGGAAATGCAGGCGGCGGTGACGGCCCGTGCCGCGATGGAGGCCGACCTGCGGCGTGCCATCAAGGAAAACCAGTTCGTGCTGCACTACCAGGCCCAGGTTGATGCGGATGGCCGGGTTGTCGGTGCCGAAGCCCTGGTGCGTTGGCTACATCCCGAGCGCGGATTGATCTATCCGACTGAATTCATCCCCCTCGCCGAGGAAACCGGGATGATCCTCCGCCTGGGCCGCTGGGTATTGGAGTCGGCGTTCGCGCAACTGGCGGCCTGGGCGGCGCGCGCTGAATTCGCCGGCTTGACGCTGGCGGTGAATGTCAGTGCCCAGCAATTCCAGCACAAGGAATTCGTCAGCGAAGTGTTCGGTCTGCTGGATCGCAGCGGTGCCGACCCGTGCCGGGTCAAGCTCGAATTGACCGAACGCCTGCTGGTGCACAACGTGCAGGAGGTGATCGAGAAGATGCTCGCGCTCAAAGCGCGCGGCGTGAGTTTTGCGCTCGACGATTTCGGCACCGGCTACTCGTCTCTCGCCTATCTCAAGCGCATGCCGCTGGACCAGCTCAAGATCGACCAGTCCTTCGTGCGCGACGTGCTTGATGACGGCAATGATGCAGTCATTGCGCGAAGTGTCGTCGCTTTGGCCCGCAGCCTCGGCCTAGGCGTGATTGCCGAGGGTGTCGAAACCGCGCGGCAGCGGGATTTTCTCGCTGATTCGGGGTGCCTGACCTACCAGGGTTACCTGTTCAGCGAGCCGCTGCCGGCCGCAGATTTCGAGCGCTTCGCTAACAGCGCCGCCTAGCGCATCAATGCTTGTGCTGGTGGTCCATCTTGCTGGCGGGTGCCGCGGTGGTGAGGGGCTTCACCGTCGCCTTGACCTCGACCGTGCTGCGCTTCTTGTCTTTGCCTTCGACTACCAGCGTCAGCGGCACGGTATCGCCGTCCTTCATCTGCTGCTTCAGGTCCATCAGCATGACGTGGTATCCGCCGGGCTTCAGCTCGACAGTCTTTCCGGCGGGCAAATCCAGGCCGGCAATGGCACGCATCTTCATTACGTCCTTTTCCATGGACATCTCGTGCACTTCGACCACTCCGGCGACCGGCGACTTGGCTTCGACCAGGCGCGTATCCTGAGCCGAGGTAAGTTGCATGAAGGCGCCCGTGGCCTTTTGTTGCGAAACGGTGGCACGTACCCAGGGATCCTTGACGGTGACCTGGGCGGAAGCGGAGAGCGGGATGCTGGCGGCGACGGCAAGGGTCGCACAGGTGATGACGAAGCGATTCATGGTGACTCCTAAAAGTTGGCTGCCCCTTGAACGGGACGGATAGAACTCTGGACGCGATTACGTCCGACGACCGTGATGAATCAGGCCCTGGCCGGCGGGCCGCGCGGGCGATGGGCCGAAGCCTGGGCTTGGCCGCGGGTTGCGGAATCCGGGTTTGCCTGGCGAGTGACGAAAGTCGGCGCTGGTGCTACGGCGGTCGTTGTGCCGGAGAGCACGAGCGGCGCCCCGGCGGCACAGAGTTTGCAACAATCGTGACTGCCCTGCGTATCGGCCGGTGCTTGTTGTGCCCCCGGATTCGCCACGCCATGGCTGCCGCAGACTTGGGGAACAAAGCCGCTATCGCTGGCGATGCCGGCGCGTACCAGCCCTGTTCCTGCCAGCAAATGCAGCAGCATGGCGAACACGCCGACCACGAGCATACGTGTCGGATGGCGGTGCGGCCTCAGGCAGGATGGGAATCGAATCATCGCCCGCATATACTAACGCATGGGGCCTTTGGCCAAACTTGACACACCTCAATCGCTTGCGACCATGATTTCCGGAACCCTGTTCATTGTTGCGGCACCTTCGGGCGCCGGCAAGACCACCTTGGTGAGCCGCCTGCTGGAGCACGATTCGCAGGTGCGGCATTCGATTTCCTTCACCACCCGCGCGCCGCGCAGCGGCGAGCAGGACGGCCGCGAATACCATTTCATCGACGTGCAGCGCTTCCTTGCCATGCGCGAGCGAGGCGAATTCGCGGAGTGGGCGGAGGTGCATGGCAATTTCTACGGCACCTCGCGCCACTGGCTGGAACAGCGCATGGGCGAAGGCTGCGACATGCTTCTGGAGATCGACTGGCAAGGAGCGCAGCAGATGCGCAAGCAGTTTCCCGAGGCCGTCAGCATATTCATCCTGCCGCCGTCCATTGCCGAACTGGAGCGGAGGCTGCGCAATCGCGGGTCCGACAGCGAGGACGTCATCGCGCGTCGCGTGGCCGGCGCCCTGGGTGAAATGCGGCACGTGGCGGAGTTTGATTTTGTTATAATCAACAAAGACTTGGATGTGGCGCTCGATGAACTGCGGGCGGCCGTCCGCGCCTCGCGGCTGCGCTTCCCGCGCCAGCGCGCACGTCATCCCGACGTTTTCCGTTTTCTCGACCAGGATTGAATGAACCATGGCCCGTGTCACCATTGACGATTGCATCAAACTGATCCCCAACCGCTTTCAGCTGACCCTGGCGGCAACCTATCGTGCCCGCCAGCTGACGCTGGGCAGCACGCCCCAGGTGGACGCTGGCCGCGACAAGCCGACCGTCATCGCGCTGCGCGAGATCGCGTCGGGCAAGGTTGGCGTCGAAATCCTGACTCGCAGCCAGTCCTAAGCACCATGCTGGCGGGGTGAATCGTGACGACAGTCGCACCACCCCTGTTCGGCGGGCCGATTCCGGCCATCGAACCCGGCATGATGCCGGGATCTCCCGACGAGTCGCAGCTGATTCCGGCGGACATGCATCCGCCGATCGACCTCGCCGAGGATCTGGAACGCTTCAACGCCAAGCTCGCCACCTACCTCAAGCCGGAAGAGATTTCCCGGGTCGGCGCCGCCTTCGTCTTTGCCGATGCCGCCCACCGCGGGCAGTTGCGGATGTCGGGCGATCCTTATATTTCGCATCCGCTTGCCGTGGCGCAGAACCTGGCAAGCTGGCATCTCGACGCCAATGCCCTGATCGCCGCCTTGCTGCACGACGTGATGGAAGACACGGCGATCACCAAGGAGCAGATTGGCGCGCGTTTCGGCAAGGTGGCCGCCGAACTGGTTGACGGCGTTTCCAAGCTCGACCGCATCGAACACCAGAGCTTCGAAGAGGCGCAGGCGGAAAATTTCCGCAAGATGCTGTTGGCCATGGCGCGCGACGTGCGCGTGATCCTGATCAAGCTTTCCGATCGCCTGCACAACATGCAGACGCTGGATGTCATGCGGCCCGAAAAGCGCCGCCGCATTGCCCACGAAACGTTGGACATCTACGCCCCGATCGCCAATCGTCTCGGCCTCAACGCCCTCTATCGCGAGTTGCAGGAACTGGCATTTCGCCACGCCCATCCGGTGCGCCAGCGCGTCCTGGCCAAGGCGGTAAAGCAGGCGCGCGGCAACCGGCGCGAAGTGGTTGGCCGCATTCTCGACGCGATCCGCAAGGCCTTGCCCGAGGCCGGCATCGATGCCGAGGTCAAGGGCCGCGAAAAGCATCTGTATGGCATTTATCGCAAGATGCGCGAAAAGCACCTGAGCTTTTCGCAGGTTCTCGACATCTATGGCTTTCGCATCGTGGTCAAGGACCGGCCCACCTGCTACCTTGCGCTGGGTGCGTTGCACGCGCTATACCAGCCGGTGCCGGGCAAGTTCAAGGACTATATTGCGATCCCCAAGGCCAACGGCTACCAGTCCTTGCACACCACGCTGATCGGGCCGTTTGGCACGCCGGTCGAAATCCAGATTCGCGATGCCCACATGCACCATGTCGCCGAATCCGGGGTTGCCTCGCATTGGCTGTACAAGGACGAGACTGCGATCGACCAGTTGCAGCAGAAAACGCACAAGTGGCTGCAATCCCTGGTGGAGCTGCAATCCGCGAGTGGCGATTCCTCAGAATTTCTCGAACACGTCAAGGTCGACCTGTTCCCTGGCGAGGTGTATGTCTTCAGCCCCAAGGGCAAGATCTTTGCCTTGCCGCGCGGCTCAACGCCCGTGGACCTGGCCTATGCGGTGCATACCGACATTGGCAACCGGTGCGTCGCCTGCCGCATCAATTTCGAGACCATGCCCTTGCGTACCGAGTTGCGCAACGGCGACCGGGTGGAAATTGTCACCGCGCCGAATGCCGCGCCCAATCCGGCCTGGCTCAGTTACGTCAAGAGCGCGCGCGCTCGTTCAAAGATTCGCCATTTCCTCAACACCAAGCAAAATGAGGAATCCGCGGCTCTCGGTGAACGCCTGCTGTCGCACGCCCTGCGTGACCTTGGGCTGGCATTGGCCAAGCTGCCTGCGCAAGCCTGGGAGCGATTCAAGCGCGCATCTGGAGCCCGCTCTCAAAAGGCCGTGCTGGCCGAGATCGGGCTCGGCAAGCGGCTGCCTGCGATCGTGGCGCGCCGCCTGGCCGAGGGGGTCGAGGTGGAGCCGACCGAAAGCCCGGGCGATGGACGTGCAAAAACAGCGATCCTGATCCACGGTCCGGACGGAGTGGCCGTCAAACTCGGCGACTGCTGCCGGCCAATTCCCGGTGACCCGATCGTCGGCATGATTCGCAAGGGCCAGGGCCTGGTTGTACACACCCATGATTGCCGTGCCATCGCCAAGCTGCGCAGCGAACGCGGCAATTGGGTCGATGTCGAATGGGAGCCTGGCATCAATGGCGTGTTCGAGGCCAACATCAAGGTGGTCGCTAAAAATGTGCGCGGTGTGTTGGCGCGGATCGCCGCCGGTATCGCCGAAGCGGGATCGAACATCATCAACATCAGCATGGATGACGACAGTGGCGAGGCAACCACGCTGTTCTTTACCCTTCAGGTGAGTGATCGCATTCACCTGGCTCGCATCCTGCGCGCGCTCAGGCGCGTGCCTGAAGTGGTGCGCATTACCCGTTACGTTGATCAGAAACCCAAGTGAAAGGAAAAGGCATGGCCCATTACGAATCCGAGCACACCAAATTCATCCGCGAATGGCTGGAGCAGCATCCTGAGGAAAAGGTCGAACAGCAGAAAGGGCGCGCCCTGTGGTGGGACAAGGCTCCCCGCTCATTGAGTGCGATGGACGAGACGGAGGCAGCGAGGGTGCCGAACAAGGCGTATTACTACGACGCGAATTGAACGCGACGAAGCGCCAACAAGAAAGCCCGCTTGCGCGGGCTTTCTTGTTTTGCAGACCTGGAATTTACTGGAATTTGTAGATATAAGTCGCGCCAAGGAAGGTCACGTTCTGCTGATCCTTTTGCGTAACCGTAGACCCGTCGGAATAAAAGAACGGTACGCCATTGTTGTTCCAGAACCATTCGTTGGAATAGTAGCGCTGATGTGCCAAGCTGACCTTGATATCGGAGCTCTTGTCCAGTGTGTATTTGCCGTAGATGGAATCCCGTGATTCTCTCGGCAGACGGCGAACGTTAGCCTTCATGTCACCAGAGTGTCAATCGGAAGAATCCTACAGCGACCCGGAGGTGGCTTGGGTCCCCCGGGAGGCAATGCCAGAAATTGCCTTCGATTCCTAGTCCGAGAACGGTTTCACCGCACGATGAAAGCCGATCATTCCATAGAAAACGCGATCCACACTGACTTCGGTGAAGCCAAGGTCGCGCAACATTATCGATAGTTCTTCAGCCGAATAGAACAGGTCGAGCGCGTCGATGAAATACTGCTTGAACTTGACCGCGCTGGGACCACTGCCGACAAGGGTGCTGGTGAAGTTCAGGCAGGCCTTGAGGTAGCCGTAATAGAGATTCTTTACCACCGGATTGCGCGGCCGCAACATGTCCGAATGGTGGAAATGGCCGCCCGGTTTGAGTACGCGGAGTATCTCCGGGAAGACTTCGTTCACCCGCAGGTGGCGCGACGCGAACTGCAAGGTGACGACATCGAAGTGGTTGTCCGGAAACGGGAGTTTGTGCACATCGCCGATGGTGCTGGCGATGGAAAAACCTAGTGCGGCGGCATTCTTTTGTCCCACTGCCTGCATCTCCGCACTGCGATCCATGGCCTGCACCTCTAGGGTGGGCTCTCGTTTCAGCAGCGCAACGCCAATGGCGTTTGTTCCGGCGCAGACATCCAGAACCTTTTGCCGCGGTTTGATGTCCACCGAGCGCATGAATCGCTCAAGAAACTGGGACCACATCCCCAAAGCGGCAATCTCGTTGGCGCGGTCGTAATACCGTGCGATGTCGGCAAAGGCATCGTTGAGCTCGTTGCTCCAGATGTCCTGAAAACGGGCTTCACGCAGGCGTTCGCGGGAAGCCAGGGTGGGCATTGCCATCGTCAACTCCATAGCCGGGCGGTCCGGCGGACAGTGGCAACGATTAAGCCCTTCAGCCGGATCGCTGTCAAGCCAGGGCGGTTACTTTGGACAAGTCACCAATGCGCCTGTCCCGGGGCCGGGACAGGCGATGATTGGGCAGCGGCTACTGTATCGTGATGCGCCGTGCCTGCGTGGCTGCTTTTTTCGGCAAGCTCAGTTCGAGAACGCCGTCTGCGTACTTGGCGACCACCTTGCTTTCGTCGATTTCCTGCGCCAGTTGGAAGCTGCGCGAAACCTTGCCGAAGTAGCGTTCCGTGCGCAGCACGCGCTCACCTTCTTTGACATCCTTTTCTTCGCGGCGCTCGGCGGAGATGGATACCACCGGACCATCGACTGCGACATTGATGTCCTCCCGCTTTACGCCTGGGATTTCAGCGTGTACGAGGTAGCCAGATTCCTGCTCCTTGACGTCGATCTTCAAAGCGGGCGCATCAGGCTGATTGCCAAAATCTACCGGCCGTACGAAAAAGCCGCGAAAGAAATCATCTAGAGGATCACGTCGGATCACGCCGTTCATTTCAGTCTCCTTTCAGTCAGTTGATGACTTCCGTCGGAGTGGAAGTCCCTTGACCTGAATTTGGGAGTTGCGACCCTGGTTTTCAAGGGCCGGCATGGGCTAGTCGGAACCCTCACGTAATAACTGAATCATATGTGGCAAGGCCAGGATGGCGTCGCGGTTGGTCCAGGAAAAGCAGGCTATGGCTGCATCGCGCCAGCCCAGCCATCTTGCGTCGAGGTGCTCGTCCGGCGCAATCTTGATCGGAACGTTCCTGTTGGCTACGCACAGGCTGAATACATGTTCCAGATTGTGGCTAACGCCAGGCGCATAGCGATGCCGCCACTCCGGGAAAATCTCGTATCTGTTGCTTTGCTGCCAGTCGATAAGTTCTGGGGCAGTCGCAACGATGCCCGTCTCTTCGCGAACTTCGCGCAAGGCGGTTTGCAGGAGGCTTTCGACATCCTCTTGGCTACCGGTCACCGATTGCCAGAACCCGGGGTGCCGGGTGCGCTCCAACAGCAGTATGTCCAGGTCGGGAGTATGGATCACCACCAGCACGGAGACTGGCTTTTTGTATCTCATTCAGGCTGCACGACGGTAGGCAACCAGGCGATGCCGTCGGCTTGCATGTCGACCAGGCACCAAAACGCCACATTGTCCTCGCGCCAAGTCTCGGCGGTCTCCTGGAAAACCTGCATCAACTTTACGAAATCGGACTCGGCGTGACCGTGGGCGCCGTCGCAATGGTCAAGGATGATGACGTAGCCGGCCGCCGGTAGCCAGCCCATGTCCATCAGGGAATCGGCCAATGCATCCCAGTTGTGCCCGAACCACTCCGGAAAGCGTAAGGATCTCGCAATGCAGTCGAGCATCTGCGCCTTGTTGCGGGCGCTAGCCAGGTCAACTCTGAGTACAAGGCAGCCTGCAGCCGAGGCACCAGCCACCAAGTCGTCGATCGGTCCGTGGGGCAGGTGATGGACGCCGGCCATGTTAACGTCCGAAAACACTTGTTCATAGTGGGATATGCTCATCGCTCGATCCGGCGGAAGCTGTTGTAGTGGTCGGCAGTGAAATAGTAGCTGGTGGGAGGCTTACCACCAGTGACAATGCGGCGAGCACCACGGTCGGCACGACCGGGGGTGGGCACGGTGTACTCTCGATAGTAGCCTTTGGGTTGTTCGGGCAAGCGGCCTTCACGATTCTGAAAGGTGATGCCATCGCGACGATAGGGAAACGGACCTCCCGAATCGATCAGGCGCAGGGTTTCGCGAGCTTCGACCGGCAGTTGCGCCGCAGCAATGGCGGGTAAATCGCGTCCCTGGGCGGCGCCGAACAGCGTGGCGCCAAGCAGCGCGACGAAGAGGCGACTCATGGTGCCCAGGGCAGATCAGGCTTTGCCGACTTCGACCTGGGTTTCGACTTTCTGCCGGAGCCGGATGTGCAGTTCGCGCAACTGCTTTTCATCTACGCCAGAGGGCGCATCGGTCAGCAGACATTGGGCACGCTGGGTCTTGGGGAAGGCGATCACGTCGCGGATCGACTCGGCGCCAGCCATCATGGTGACGATGCGGTCCAGGCCGAACGCCAAGCCGCCATGGGGCGGCGCACCGTACTTGAGAGCATCAAGGAGAAAGCCGAACTTTGCCTGCTGCTCTTCGGCACCGATGCCGAGCGCCTGGAAAACCTTTTCCTGCACGGAAGCCGAGTGGATACGTACGGAGCCGCCACCCATTTCCCAGCCGTTCAGCGCCAGGTCGTAGGCCTTGGCAAGGCATTTGCCGGGGTCGGTTGTCATCAATTCCTCATGACCATCCTTGGGGCTGGTGAAGGGATGGTGACAGGCCGCCCAGCGCTTGTTTTCCTCGTCGTATTCGAACATCGGGAAATCGACGACCCACAGCGGCTCCCATGCCTTGCCGTTGGTGTATCCCTTCTCGTGGCCAAGCTTGATGCGCAGAGCCCCGAGGGCGTCATTTACCACCTTGGTCTTGTCAGCACCAAAAAAGATCAGGTCGCCGGATTGCGCTCCGGTGCGTTCAATGATGGTCCTCAGCGCAGTGGCATGTAGATTTTTGACAATGGGTGACTGCAGGCCCTCCTCGTTCAGCTTCGAGGCATCGTTGACCTTGATGTAGGCGAGACCTTTGGCGCCGTAGATCTTGACAAATTCGGTATAGCCATCGATCTCGCCGCGGGTCAGCGCAGTTGCCCCAAGCGCGCCGCCAGGTACGCGCAGGGCGGCAACGCGTCCGCCTGATGTCGCCGGCCCACTGAAGACCTTGAAAGCGACGTCGGCCACGGCATCGGTCACTTCGGTCAATTCCAGTGTGACGCGCAGGTCCGGCTTGTCCGAACCAAAACGGGCCATTGCCTCGCTATAGCGCATGCGCGGGAAAGGATTCGGCAGTTCGACCCCCAGCGCTGTCTTGAACACGCTGCGAATCATCGACTCCATCAGAGCGGTTATCTGCTCTTCCGTGAGGAAGGAGGTTTCGATATCGACCTGGGTGAACTCAGGTTGGCGGTCAGCCCGCAAATCCTCGTCACGGAAGCACTTGGTGATCTGGTAGTAGCGATCGAAACCGGCCACCATCAGCAGCTGTTTGAACAGCTGCGGCGACTGCGGCAGGGCAAAAAACTGGCCAGGATGCACGCGCGAAGGGACCAGATAGTCGCGCGCGCCCTCCGGCGTCGACTTGGTGAGCATCGGGGTTTCGATGTCGATAAACCCGTTCTCGTCGAGGAAGCGGCGGAAGGCCATTGCCACCTTGTAACGCAGCATCAGGTTCTTCTGCATCTGCGGCCGGCGCAAATCGATCACGCGATGCGTCAGGCGCACATTCTCGGAAAGGTTTTCCTCGTCGAGCTGGAACGGAGGCGTCACTGCTGCGTTGAGCACTTCCAGTTCATGACACAGGATTTCAACCTCACCCGAGGCCAAGTTTGGATTTTCGGTTCCGGCAGGGCGGCGGCGGACCTTTCCGGTGACTTTCAGCACGAACTCATTGCGAACGCTCTCGGCAATCTTGAACATTTCGGGACGGTCAGGATCGCAAACCACCTGGGCCAGGCCCTGACGATCGCGCAGATCGATAAAGATCACGCCGCCATGGTCGCGCCGGCGATGGTTCCAGCCGCACAGGGTGACGATCTGATCGATGTGGGAGGCATTGACCCCGCCGCAGTATTGAGTACGCATAGTAATTCCGGATGGTTGGCTGCCCCTCTGGGGCCTTACTGGTTTTGTGCGCGCCCTGAGGGATTGCGCATGGGCGGGGCGACGACGCCCATGGACACGATGTACTTCAATGCTTCATCGACGTTCATGTCAAGCTCCATGACATCCTTGCGCTTGACGAAGAAGAAGAAGCCGTTGACCGGGCTGGGGGTGGTCGGAATAAAAACGCCAACATGTTCATCCGGCAGAAGGTCGGCGACATCGCGGGCCGGGTGTCCGGTCTGAAAGGCGACGGACCATGCTTCCGGGTGTGGGTAGCGGACCAGCAGCACCTTACGGAAGGCGACGCCGCTGCCGGAGAAGAGCGTATCGCTGACCTGCTTTACGCTGTAATAGATGGACTTGACCACCGGGATCCTTGCCAGCACCCCTTCCCAGAATCGAACAAGTTTCTGACCGACGATGTTCGCGGTTACCAGTCCGGTAAGAAAAACCACCAACAGCGTCAGTAGTGCACCGATGCCGGGAATGTACAAGCCCAGCAGCTGCTCCGGATGTATCGCCTGCGGCAGCAGCAGCAGGGATTGATCCATGGTACGGACGATCAGCGAAAGCACCCATGCGGTGATCGCCAACGGGACCCAGATCAGGAGCCCCGTGATGAAGTATTTTTTTAGCGCGGTCAAGGTCAGGGGTTGGCGGCGCAGCTACCCGTTCCACCCTGACAAGGCGGCGGGTTGTCGCTCTTGCTGTTGGCCGCGCAACCGCCGCCTTTGAAATCAGTGGCGTACCAACCGCTGCCCTTAAGCTGGAAGCCGGGCGCCGTCAGTTGTTTGCTGAAGTTCTCGGTTTTGCATTCGGGGCAGGTGGTCAGCAGTGGGTCGCTGATTTTCCGCATCACATCTTTTTCAAAGCCGCAGGATGTGCAGCGATAGGCGTAGATCGGCATGGCAATCTCCGGCAATCTCGTAAAAGGTTGAAATTATAGCTGAAAGGCGTGATGCGGCAGCCGCATGCACGGTGTCGGCTCACTCAAAATGCAGGCGATGCCGCCCAATTCAAGTGTCTGATGGCCCTTGGTAAGGCGGTAGTTAGGAGGCTTTCCGTTCTGACGTTTCGCGTCGCGCGACCGCAGCCCTTAACGCGGACAAGGCGCGTTCGTAATCGAATTCGCGAACCGCGGTCTGGATGGCGTCGAAGCCCTGACCCAGGCCCGCCCTCAGCAGCCCTTCCTGAGCCTCGATTGACTGCCCCGCCATGAAATTTCCCGTTTCCAATTGCGATGACAAATCTGCACAAGCCGAGTCAAATTTTACTGGGTCGAACACAAGGTCGGGCAGTTGCGAACCGGTTTCGGGTAGCCTGCTTTCGATGGAGAGGATGAGGCGATCAAGCACTTCAGCGATCTGCCCTTCGAGCGTCGAGATCACTTCATTAGGTTCGCGGCGGATCAAGGCATTTTCCATGAGTTCGGCGATTGCGCGCAGGGTTTGCGCGCCGATTTGCCCGGACAAACCTTTGAGCGTGTGGGCCAACCGTATTGCGGTCTCCCAGTCGCCAGAGTTTAGAGCTGCATCGAGGAATGCCTTGAAATCTCGCTGGTTGTCGACGTAGCGCCGAAGCAGGGACAGGTAAAGTTTTTCTCTTCCGCGGGCAAGTTTCAGACCTGTTGCCACGTCCAGGCCTGGAACATCGTGCATTGCCTTGATCGACTCACTTGCGGCGATCTCTATCGCGTCCTCCGGGGATGCGCCGGCGATCCCCTCGAAGTTTCCGATCCAGCGTTGTATGGTTTGCAGCAGATGGTCAGGGTCAATCGGTTTGCCGAGATGATCGTTCATTCCGGCGCTGATACAAATATCCCTGTCCCTGCTCATCGCGTTGGCTGTCATTGCGACAATCGGGAGACCTGACAATTCCGGCCGCTTGCGTATTTCTCTGGTGGCCTCGACGCCATCCATCACGGGCATCTGCATGTCCATCAAGACTAGATCGTAGTGGTCGTTGGCCAGCCTCTCCAAAGCTACGGCACCGTTTTCCGCAATATCCACCTTCAGGCCAGCGTCCACAAGAAGGTCGCGTGCGACCTCTTGGTTGAGTTCGTTGTCCTCGACCAATAGGATGCGCCGTCCTGTTATTGCCATGGCACCGCCAGCGGGTGTTGCGGCGCTGAGTCGTGGCAGTGCGGCCTTGTCGTCGGTTCCAAAGGCATCGATCAGCGCATCAAACAGCGACGACGCCGTCACCGGCTTTGCCACTACGTCGGAAATCCCTGCTGCCCCGGCTTGATCGGCCAGGTCATCGCGTCCATAGGCAGTGATCATGATCATGTGCGGAAGTTGGCGCAGGCCGAGAGTTGCGATGGCGCGAGCGGTGGCGATTCCGTCCAGCTCGGGCATGTGCCAGTCCAGGATGATGACGTCGTAGGCCCTGTTATCTGCTTCTTCATTCGCTATGGCCCGCAGGGCATCGGTTCCCGATGCAGCGACAGCAACCTCGAAGTTCATCGAGCGCAATAGGGTGCCAACCACCTCGCGTGCGTTCTCGTTGTCGTCTACGACCAGGATGCGGCGGCCCCGCAGGTCTGGGCTGGGCAAGCGTCGGCGTCCCTGGCCGGACCCCAGGCCCAGGCGGGCGGTAAATGCAAACCTTGAACCTTTGCCGGCCTCGCTGGACACGCTGATTTTCCCGCCCATGAGCTCCGCCATTCGTTTGGATATGGCGAGGCCCAGGCCCGTGCCCCCGTATTTTCTGGTGATTGAATTGTCAGCCTGCTCGAAGCTGTTGAACAGGCGATTCAGGGCGTCGGGCGGGATGCCGATACCCGTGTCGAGCACGGCGAATTCCAGCAGTACTTCACCATCGCGAGCCTCTTTGCTGCGGACCACGATGTCGATTTCGCCCTGGTCGGTAAACTTCACTGCATTGCTGCCCAGATTGAGGAGGATTTGGCGCAGACGCAGGGAATCTCCAATCAGCGCTCGAGGGACATCGGGGTCGATGTCAATCACGAGTTCAAGTTCCTTGCTTGCGACTTTTTCCCCGAGCTGGCTGGCGACATTGTCGAACAGGTCATCGAGGTCGAACTCGCGACGCTCGATCACCAGCTTGCCGGCGTCGATCTTGGAAAAATCGAGGATGTCATTGATCACCCCCAGCAGGTGCTGGCTGGCTCCATGAATTTTTTGCAGGTAGTTGCGTTGGCCGGGGGTCAGGTTTGTCTTCAGTGTCAGATGTGACATGCCGATGATTGCATTCATAGGCGTGCGTATTTCATGGCTCATATTGGCGAGAAACGCGCTCTTTGCGACGTTCGCCGCATCCGCTGCCACGCGGGCTTCCTCCAAAGCTGAATTCGACTGCTCCAACTTTTTCCTGGTCGATTCAAGGTCGCCGATCGTGTCGCCCAAATTAAACCAGCGCCGTCGCAACAGGTTCAGCAGGAATCCCCCGAGCCCAGCAACCAGCAAGAACACGGTGACGTGAGAAATGATGGACTGGCGCCTAGCCGGCAGCGTCGCAGCTTCTATGGGCTGGAAGGGCAGGCTGATGCTGATTCCGCCGCGTACGTCGCCGAGTTTGTAGCCCTGCTTTTCGTGACACTGCATGCATGGCTTTCCGACATGCAGCGGTGCCATGTAGCGAAGTTGCCGGGTCGAAGCCGGACTGCCCCCGGGGTCATCAAGCAGCTCTACCAGTTCTTTGGTGCCGGACTCGAAGAGTTTCAGCGCCTTGGCTTCCCAATCGTCAGGCGCATTAGCGGGCCTGATCGGCTTCAGGCTGGTGATATGAAACGCTGTCCCGTTCTGTTTCTGCGCCAGTTCAGCCAGCAAACGCGTCATAAATGCTGGATTGACCAGAGTAAGTTTCTGCCCATCCGTCGTGACAATGTCGCGTCGCGGATGTTCCAGGTAAGGGTTGGGCTGAACCGTTTCGCCTACCGCAACATATACCCCGCCATGTTCTGCGTTCCATGCACGTGTCAGGACCACCATGCGAAACATGTTGCGTGCTCCCTCTGTGGCGACATTGAGGGACTGTTGCGTAAGCTCCCCGAGGTGGTCGTGCAGGGAAAAACCGGTGATCGCCGCCCACGCGAACAAAGGCACCAGCCACCAGCGCCGTTTTGCAATCAGTCCGGGAATATGGGGAGGGGGAGGCATGTTGCCGGTATTGAAACGGTCAAAAAGACAGATAACCGCATAACGGCACTCGGCGTGCAGACTTTAGTCGAGCCGATGACCCTGCCGGGGCTTAAAGGCTGACCCCGACAAACGCCTGAGTCAGGGACTTGCCCCAGAAAAGTGCAATCAAGCCGGCGGCGGCTAGATAGGGACCAAAAGGAATGGGAACGTTGCGTCCGTGGCGTGCGAAAACCATCAGCAAAATGCCTACAACGGCGCCCACCAGAGAGGAAAGGAGAATGATCAGGGGCAGCATTTGCCAGCCGAACCAGGCGCCTAGTGCGCCCAGCAGCTTGAAATCGCCATAGCCCATGCCCTCTTTGCCGGTGGCCAGCTTGAAAGCCCAATAGACCGTCCAAAGCGCCAGATATCCCAGTATGGCACCCGCAACCGCATTGTGGAGGGAGGTGAATACATTGAAATAATTGAATGCCAGCCCGGCCCAGAGCAGGGGCAGGGTAATGTCGTCCGGTAGCAACTGGGTGTCGAAGTCGATCCCAGCCAGGGCGATTGCGGCGGCCGCCAACATCATCGCACCAAGTGCGGTCGCGCCGAATCCGAACTTCCAGGCCGAGCAGGCAAACAGAATCCCGGTGGCGACTTCGATCAAGGGGTAGCGCAAGGAAATGGGCGCCCGGCAAGCACGACATTTCCCTCCCAGCAGGATCCAGCTGGCAAGCGGAATGTTTTCCAGCGCGGAAATCGGGTGCCCGCATTTTGGGCAGCGTGAGCGAGGGCTGGCGAGAGAAATCGGGGCGTGCGTGTCGGGAGTGTCTCCCCTGAGCTCCGCGCATTGGGCCGCCCAGTCGCGCTCCATCATGAGGGGGAGTCGATGGATGACGACATTGAGGAAGCTGCCGACCATCAAGCCGAACACTCCGGCAACGAAGGCAAACGCCGCCGGATCGGCGAGAAACGCAAGCATGAGGGCTAAGGCTTAGCCGACCACGGATCCGAGCTTGAAGATCGGCAGATACATGGCGACCACCAAGCCGCCGATCAGGCCGCCCAGGAAGACCATGATCAATGGTTCCATCAGGCTCGAAAGAGCTTCGACCGCATCATCCACCTCGGCCTCGTAAAAGTCCGCCGTTTTGCCAAGCATCCCGTCCAGCTGTCCAGATTCCTCGCCAATGGCAACCATCTGGGTCACCATGGCCGGAAACAGGCCGGAAGCCTCCATGGCCGATGTCAAATTCGAGCCGGTCGACACTTCGTTCTTGATTTGCAGGGTGCCTTGAGTGTAGACGTAGTTACCGGCAGCGCCGCCCACCGAGTCAAGCGCATCGACCAGCGGCACACCGGCAGCGAACATGGTCGACAATGTTCTTGTCCATCGGGCGATTGATGACTTGACGAGCAGATCGCCGAAAACCGGAAGCTTCAGCGAATATTTGTCCACAGCGATCTGCAATGCCCGCGAGCGTTTGAATGTTTGGACAAAACCATAAATGACAGCGTAGATGCCGCCAAAAATTATGTGCCAGTTGGCGACGAAACCATCGGAGATCGCGATTACGACCAGCGTAGGCGCGGGCAACTCGCCGCCGAAACTGGCGAACACGCCCTTGAAGGCAGGCACCACGAAAATCATGATGACCGCCGTGATGATGAACGCCACCACGAGAATCGATACTGGATAGAACAGCGCGCCCTTGATCTTCGCCTTGATCGCCTGGGTTTTTTCCTTGTATGTAGCCAGTCGGTCGAGCAGGCTGTCCAGAATACCGGCCTGTTCGCCGGCTTCGACGAGGTTGCAAAACAGGGGATCGAAATAAAGCGGGTATTTGCGAAATGCCGTTGCGAGGTTGGAACCCGTCTCGACGTCGGCCTTGATGTCGTAGAGCAGCTTGGCCAACGCGGGATTGTTGGTCCCTTTACCGACGATGTCGAAAGATTGCAGCAACGGGACGCCGGACTTGACCATCGTCGCCAATTGCCTGGAGAAAAGGGTGATGTCCTTGTCGGAGACCTTACCCGAGGCAGTTTTTTGCTTTTTCAGCTTGGTGACATTGATGCCTTGGCGACGCAGGGCGGCGTTGGCGGCGGATTCACTGGGTGCGCGTATGTCGCCGCGGACCACTTTCCCGGCCTTGTTTTTGCCCTCCCAGGAGAAATTAAGCTCCTTCGGGCCTTCCTTTTTTGCGTCCGCCTTGCCTGCAGTGGCCATCCGCCTCTCCTGATCGCTCCGGCGCCGATTCTAGCCGCCAGCAAGGTATCCGGCACGTGAAAAAAGCCCGGATAGCCCTTACAAAATCATGCTTCAGGGCAAGGATCGCCCTCTCTATGCCGAGAGTATCACTCTCCGCTGGGCCGGTGAAGCCGTACCATCTTGATTTTTCGGTCCTGTGTTTGCACGATCTCGATCGCTACGGTACCGATTCGAACGCCCAGACCAACTTCCGGAATATCGCCCAGATGCTCCAGGATCAGTCCATTCAGGGTGCGCGGCCCATCCAGCGGAAAGTCCAGATCCAGCAGGCGGTTCAATTCTCGTAGCGCTACCGCTCCATCCACCAGGACGGTGCCTGATTCGTTCCAGGTGATCGCGCCACCAACATCCGACTGTCGGGTGGTGAATTTGCCGACCAGCTCCTCGATGATGTCTTCCAGGGTCACCAGGCCATCGATTTCGCCGTATTCATCCACCACCATGCCCAGGCGCTGACGGTTTTCACGGAAGAACTGAAGCTGGGTGTAAATCGGGGTGGCGGCAGGGATGAAATAGGGCTCGGACATCCGTTCGCGCAGTGTCGCGTGAGTGATTCCGTCAGTGAAGGCGTCGGCGAGGAGACGTCGCTGGTGCAGGATGCCGATGATGTTGGCCGGATCGTTTTCGAACACGGCGACGCGGGTGTGGAAGCTGGTCGCCAGTTGCCGTTTGATGTCGTCGATGGGCGCGCCGATGTCGACGGCCTCGATTTCTCCGCGCGGTGTCATGACGTCGGCCACCGTCAGCTGCTCCAGTTCGAACAGGTTGAGCAGGATTTCGCGGTGTTGCTGGGGGATGAAATTTCCCGATTCCAGGACCAGCGAGCGCAGTTCCTCGACGCTCAGGTGAGTGTTTTCTGCGCCGGCCTTCGGTTTCAGGCGCAAGAGCCACAGCAAGCCTTCAACGAAGAGGTTGACGAACCAGACCACCGGATAGGCGGCCCGAAGCAGCGGCCAGATCAAGTAGGCCAGCATCCGCGCCAGGCGGTCGGCGTGGGCGGCGCCGATCACTTTCGGCGTGATCTCGGCAAACACCAGGATGGCAAAGGTGACCAGCAGGGTGCCAACCGAGAGCGCCCATTTTTCCTCGCCAAAAAGTTCTATGGTGATGACCGACACCAGGGTCGCGGCTGCGGCGTTGATCAGGTTGTTGCCGAGCAGGATGACACCGAGCATCTTGTCGGTGCGGCCGAGCAGGTCGAGCGCCAGTTGCGCGCCGCGATCGCCCTGGCCCGCAAGGTGGCGCAGCCGATGGCGGTTGCAGGCCATCATTGCCGTTTCGGTGATCGAGAAGAACGCCGAGCAGGCCAGAAGTACCGCCAGCGCAGCGAACTGCGCGGAAAGCGGAATTCCGTCCATCAGCGACCGAGGATGACTTCGAGCACGAAGCGACTGCCGACGTAGGCCAGCAGCAGCGCGACGAAACCGGCCAGCGTCCAGCGCAGGGCAAGCCGACCGCGCCAGCCGCGCAGGTGGCGTCCGGCAAGCAGGGCGGCGAAGATCAGCCAGGAAATGAAGGCGAAAAGGGTCTTGTGGTTGAAGCTCAAGGCTTTGCCGAACAGGGTTTCGGAAAAGAAAACGCCGCTGATCAGGGTCAGGGTCAGCAGGGCAAAGGCCACATGGATCAGGCGGAACAACAGGGCTTCCATGGTTAGCAGGGGGGGAAGGCCCGCCAGCAACGGCGAGATACGTCCACGATGCAGGCTCTTTTCAGCTGTCGCCATCAGCAGTGCATGCAGGGCCGCCAGGGTAAACAGGCTGTAGGCCAGCATCGCCATCAGGAAATGCAGACGAAAGGCAGGCGAACCGGCATTGGCCAAAATATGGGCGCCCGAGAAAACCGCAGGCAGCAGCGCGGACACTGCGGCCGCAGGAAGCCCGATCACCTGCAGGCCCTCCATGCGGGCGTAGAAGCTTTCGATCCAGTAGAAGGCGATCGCCAGCCAGAGCATCACCGAGATGGCGATGGCGAAATTGAAGCGCATGCTGTCGCCGTCGAAGATTTCCATGCGCAGGCTGACGCCATGGGCGATCAATGCGACCAGCAGCAGGCCGCGCTCGCCGAGCTTGAGTCCGCCTGGCGGATGGTCGAGGGCCGGGCCGCGCCAACGCGTGCGCCAGAGATGGACCGCGAGGGCGGCATACAGGGCGGCCGCCAGCAGATGCATTAAGATTGCGGGCATCGGCCAAGTCTACACCAAGGCCCCCGACTCTTTTCCCGGCTTTCCCCACCCCACCATGCTCGACAACCTTACCCAACGCCTTGGCCGCGTCGTCAAGAACCTGCGCGGACAGGCACGCCTTACCGAAGACAACATCGGCGAAATGCTGCGCGAAGTGCGCATGGCCCTGCTCGAGGCCGACGTGGCCTTGCCCGTGGTGAAGGACTTTATTGCGAAGGTCAAGGAAAAGGCGCTTGGTCAGGAAGTGATCGGTTCCCTGACACCCGGCCAGGCGCTGGTTGGCGTTGTCCATCGCGAATTGACGGAGTTGATGGGCGGCGCCAGCAGCGGGCTCAACCTGGCTACCCAGCCGCCGGCGGTGATCCTGATGTCCGGCCTGCAGGGCGCCGGCAAAACCACCACCACGGCCAAGCTCGGCAAGTGGCTCAAGGAGCGGCAGAAGAAGAAAGTGCTGACGGTAAGCTGCGACGTGTATCGCCCCGCCGCCATCGAGCAGCTGAAGGCCGTATCGGCCCAGGCCGGGATCGATTTCTTTCCTTCGACGGGGGTGCAGAAGCCGGCCGATATTGCCGCCGCCGCCCTCGATCATGCCAAACGCCATTACTACGACGTGATCTTCGTCGATACGGCCGGCCGCCTGGCGATCGATGAAGCCATGATGGCCGAAATCAAGGATCTGCACGCCCTGTTGAAGCCGATCGAGACCCTGTTCGTGGTCGATGCCATGCTGGGCCAGGACGCGGTCAATACCGCAAAGGCGTTCAACGAGGCGCTGCCGCTTTCCGGTGTGGTCCTGACCAAGCTCGATGGCGATTCGCGCGGTGGCGCGGCGCTGTCGGTTCGCCACGTCACCGGCAAACCGATCAAGTTTGCCGGCGTCGGCGAAAAGCTTGCCGGGCTGGAGGAGTTCCACCCCGAGCGCATGGCCAGCCGCATTCTTGGCATGGGCGACATACTCGGCCTGGTCGAGGAAGCGCAACGTGGTGTCGATCAGGAAAAGGCCCAGGAGTTCGTCAAGAAGATGAAGTCCGGCAAGGGCTTCGACCTCAACGACTTCAAGGACCAGATCGGGCAGATGAAGAAAATGGGCGGCCTCGGCGCCATGCTCGACAAGCTGCCGGCGCAGTTTGGCGCACTGGCGCAGCAGGCGGGAGGTGCCGTCGAGGAAAAGGCGGTGCGTCGCATCGAGGGCATCATCAATTCCATGACGCCGGCCGAGCGCTCCAAGCCCGAACTGATCAAGGCTAGCCGCAAACGGCGCATCGCCACCGGCGCCGGCGTTCAGGTACAGGAGGTCAATCGCCTGCTGAACCAGTTCGAGCAGACGCAGAAGATGATGAAGCAATTTTCCAAAGGCGGCATGGCCAAGATGATGCGTGGCATGAAGGGCTTGATTCCCGGCATGCGCTGATCGCCGCGGAAATCGCCGCTCCGCCAGCGCCGACTTTGCCGCAGCGGGTGCTGGCGCTGGAGGCTGGGGCGCGGTACCCTACGCCAATGGATTATCTGGATTGGTTTGTGCCGCCGGAGTCGCTCGACGATTCCCGGATGCGTACGCGCCACCGGGGCATCACCAAGGCGCTGCTGACGATCTCGCTGGTGGTGACGGTAATGTTGCTGGCCGTGGCGCTGCTGCGTGGCCGCCTTGTCTGGGTGGAGTACCTGTTGTTTGCCGGCTGCATCCTGACGCCAGTAGCCGGCGCGCTGTTGATCCGAGCCACTTCCAGCATTACCCTGGGACTGGTTGCCACCAACCTTGGCGGCATCGTGGTGGTGACGGCCTGGGCCTGGCTGAGCGGCGGCATCCTGTCGATTGCCCTGCCGGCCTTCCTGGCGAACATTGCCCTGCTGGGCACCTTCGGCAATGTGCCGATCCTGATCGCGATGGGTGTCGTGTTGGCCGCGGCCCTGCTTCTCCTCTACCTGTCGACCGTACTCGCCTGGTTGCCTCCCAGCATTGTCGCCGCCGCCGACCTGCCCGGTCTGATGCTGACGGCGATGCTGGGTTCGGCCGGGATCGTAGTGCTGGCTGGCTACTTCCTCGCCCGCGATCGTGCCCTGGTCAAGGCGCGCCTGCATGATGCACGCCTGGCCGCCGAGCAGTCCAGCCGGGCCAAGGCGGCTTTCCTGCGGTCGATGAGCCAGGAATTCCGCGCCCCTCTGGAGGCCATCCTGGGGCAGGCCGAAAGCTTGCGCGCCGCGCTGCCCGGCGATGCGCGCGAACAGCAGAGCCTGCAAGGCATCGTGATCGCCGGCCAGTATCTTGGCGACCTGCTGAACCAGTTGCTGGAAATGGGGCGTGTCGAGGCCGACGAGACCTCGGTGCGCATCGAGCCCGTCAAAGTGTCCGAGATCGTTGGCCCTTGCCTGGCCATCATTCGCCCCGAACTGGAGAAGCGCCGCCTTGCGCTGACCGATGATTGCGGAGAGCTTGGCGCGCGCCATGTCTGGGCAGACCGGGTGCTGGTGCGCCAGGTCGTGCTCAACCTGCTGACCAATGCCGTCAAGTTCAACCGTGAGGGCGGATCGGTGGCGGTATCCTGCCAGGTACTGGCGGAATCCTTTTTGCGCATTGTTGTTGCCGACACCGGTGCCGGCATTGCCAAGTCGCGCCAGCGAGAGTTGTTCGAACCCTTCTCGCGCCTCGGCTTGCAGCAGGGCAGCGTGCGCGGAGCCGGTCTCGGACTGGTAATGTCAAAGCGGCTGATTGAGCGCATGCGCGGGCGCATTGCCTTCGAATCGATCGACGGCATGGGCAGCAGCTTTTGGATCGACCTGCCGCTGGCCGACGTCGGCAGCACTTGAAATCCGCTGCCGCGACATCCATCTCCTCAGAGTCGAAGTCACGTTATAATCCCGACAAAATAAGTCGGGTATGTTCGCCGCGGGTTCCGGGCGATAATCCGCGTCCGATTTTCGCCACCCTTCATTCGCTTTTCAAAAAGGTCTTTCATGTCCATCAACGAACAGAGCATCCAGGCCGCGCTGCAGGCCGTTTTCGACCCCAATACCGGCAAAGACTTGGTGGCCAGCCGCAGCGTGAAGAACATCAAGGTCAATGGCAACGACGTCGCCCTGGATGTCGAACTCGGCTATCCGGCGAAAAGCCAGATCGACAGCCTGCGTGCTGCCGTGATCGGCGCGCTGAAGGCGCTGCCCGGCATCGGCAACGTCAGCGCCAACGTGTTCTCTAAGGTGGTCACCCACGCCGTGCAGAAGGGCGTCAAGCTGATCCCCGGGGTGAAGAACATCATCGCCGTGGCCAGCGGCAAGGGCGGCGTCGGCAAGTCGACCACGGCCGTGAACCTGGCGCTGGCACTGGCTGCCGAAGGCGCCACGGTCGGCCTGCTCGACGCCGACATCTACGGCCCCTCACTGCCGACCATGCTCGGCATCCCCACCGGCCGCCCCGAGTCGGCCGACGGCAAGAGCCTGGAGCCCATGGACGCCCACGGCATCCAGGCCATGTCGATCGGCTTCCTCATCGATCCCGAGCAGCCCATGGTCTGGCGCGGCCCGATGGTGACCCAGGCCCTGACCCAGTTACTGACCGAAACGCGCTGGCGTGACGTGGACTACCTGGTGATCGACATGCCGCCCGGTACCGGCGACATCCAGCTCACCCTGGCGCAGCAGGTACCGGTGACCGGCGCGGTGATCGTCACCACGCCGCAGGACATTGCCCTGCTCGATGCGCGCAAGGGTCTCAAGATGTTCGAAAAAGTCGGCATCCCCATCCTCGGCATCGTCGAGAACATGAGCATCCACATCTGCTCGAAGTGCGGTCATGCCGAGCACATCTTCGGCTCCGGCGGCGGCGACCGCATGGCCAAGGACTACGAAGTCGAGATGCTGGGCGCGCTGCCGCTGGCGATGTCGATCCGCGAACAGATGGATGGCGGCAAGCCCACCGTCGAGGCCGAACCGGTCGGAAAGGCCACCGAGATCTACAAGGCCATCGCGCGCCGCGTGGCGGTCAAGATTGCCGAAAAGGCCAAGGACCATTCCAGCAAATTCCCCAGCATCAAGGTGATGAACACCTGATCCCGGACAGGGCCGCCAGCAGGCGGCCCATTTCCGCCTCGCCCAGGCCGCTGTTGATTGCCAGGCGCAGGCGGCTGGTCCCGGGTGCCACGGTGGGCGGCCGGATCGCCACGGCAAGGATGCCGGCGTCGTCGAGTGCGGCCGCCGCGGTGAGCGTATCGGTCTCGGCGCCGAATACCGCAGGCACGATCTGCGTTGCAGAGTCCAGCGTCGGGATGCCTTGCGCCGCCAGCGCCTGGCGCAGGCGTTCGGCATTGGCGGCGACGCGTGCGCGTTCCGCGTCCATGCCCGGAAGCAGGTCCAGCGCAGCATCCACCGCACCCAGCACCGGCGGCGGCAGCGCCGTGGTGAAAATGAAGCCCGAGCAGCGATTCACCAGCCAGTCGATCAGTGCGCGAGAGCCGGCGACATAGGCGCCGAAGGCACCGAAGGCTTTGCCCAGCGTGCCCATCACCACATCGACGCCTTCGACGTCGGCGGCCAGGCCGCGCCCGCCCGGGCCGAGGATGCCAGTCGCGTGGGCCTCATCGACGTAGAGCAGGGCGCCGTGGCGCCGGGCGATTCCGGCCAGGCCCGGCAGGTCGGCGCGATCGCCGTCCATGCTGAACACCGATTCGGTGGCGATCAGCTTGCGTCCACGGTGCAGGCCCAGCAGCGTGTCGAGGTGATCGAGGTCATTGTGGCGAAACACATGAACCGGGCAGCGTGCGGCGCGGGCGCCATGGATCATGCTGGCGTGGTTGAGCTGGTCGCTGAAGATCGCCGTCGCATTTGCCGTGTCACCGGCGCCGACTTTCTGCCCCAGGCGCGCCAGCGCCGGCAGCACCGTGGCATTGGCCTGGAAACCGCTGGAAAACAGGAGCGCGGCCTCGCGCCCCTTGAAGGCGGCCAGGCGTTGCTCGACTGCCAGGGTGATTTCGCGGGTGCCCGTCACCAGGCGCGATGCGGGCGCGCCGGCGCCGTGGCACTGCGCCCACTCCGCGGCGCGCTGCCTGAGCAGAGGATGCTGCGCAAGACACAGGTAATCGTTGGATGAGGCGTCGATCAGCGGCCGGCCGGTTGCATCGTGCAACGCGCCATTCCGATGCGAAAGGCCCCGCAAGCGCCGGCGCTGGTGGGCCCCATCGAGCGCCGCGAGTTCGGCATCGAGGAGACGTTCGAACTCGGAATTCACTTCAGCGTCGTCGCTCGCTCGGCCAGCACCTGGCGGACTGCCGCGGTAAGCCGCGCCAAGTCATCTGAGCCAATCACGAAGGGGGGCATCAGGTACACGATGCGGCCGAAGGGGCGAATCCAGACGCCCAGCTCGGGGAAGCGGCGACGTAGGGCGTCGAGGTCGATCGCGCCCGACAATTCCACCGCGCCGATGGCGCCCTTGACGCGCAACGCTGCCACTCCCGGGATGGCGCGGCAGGGTTCCAGCTCGGCGCGCAACTGTGCCTCGATGGCCGCCACCTGGTGCAGGCGCGGCTCGCGTTCGAACAAGTCGAGCGAAGCATGGGCGGTCGCGCAGGCGAGCGGGTTGGCCATGTAGGTCGGGCCGTGCATCAGGGCGGCGGCGGGATCGGCGGAAAGGAAGGCGTCGAAGACGTGGTGCCGCGCCACGGTGGCGGCCAAGGGTAGGGTGCCGCCGGTCAGTGCCTTGGACAGGCAGACGATGTCGGGCACTACCTTCGCCTCCTCGCAGGCAAAAAGGTGGCCTGTACGACCGAAGCCGGTCATGATCTCGTCGGCGATAAGCAGTACCTCGTGGCGCCGGCAGGCCTCGGCGATGTGGCGCAGGGTGGCCGGATCGTGCATGTGCATGCCGCCGGCACCCTGCACCAGCGGCTCGACGATTACCGCGGCAATCCGTTCGGCATGGGTGGCGAGGATGCGGTCGAAAGCCGCTGCCAACTCTGGCGTATCGGGCAACTCGGCCATGATCTGGTCCGGCATCGACCCGGCAAAAAGGGTGTGCATGCCTTCTTCCGGGTCGCACAGTGCCATGGTGGCAAAGGTGTCGCCGTGATAGCCGTGGCGGAAATACACGATGCGCTTTTTCTCCGCCTGGCCGCGGTTGCGCCAGTACTGGAGCGCCATTTTCAGCGCGACTTCAACCGAGACCGAGCCCGACTCGGTGAAGAACACCCGCTCCAGGTCGCCCGGAAGCAGTGCCGCCAGGCGCGTTGCCAGGCGCGCCGCCGGTTCATGCACCAGGCCAGCGAACATGACATGGGGCAGCTGCGCCAGCTGGGCCTCGACGGCGGTGCGGATATGCGGATGGTTGTAGCCGTGGCAGGCGGTCCACCACGAAGAGATGCCGTCGATCAGCTCGCGGCCGTCGGCAAGCCGCAGGCGCACGCCATGGCTGGCCACCACCGGCAGCGGCGCCGGCGCGGTCTGCATCTGGGTATAAGGCAGCCAGAGGTGGGCGAGGCCCGGGGTCAGCCAGTCGGACATGGGATGGGCATTGGCCGGAGGGCCGCTAGAATCGCGGCGCAACGGGGGAACTATGGGCGCAAATTTTATCACCGGTACCGGTACCGACATCGGCAAGACGTGGCTCTGCTGCGCCCTGTTGCGCCATTGGCGGGCGGCGGGGTTGCGACCGGCGGCACTCAAGCCAGTGCTCTCCGGCTTCGACCCGGATGCGCCGCAGGCCAGCGATGCCGGCCAGCTGCTGGCCGCGCTGGAGCAGCCGGTCGATGATCGCGCGCTGGACGCCATCGCGCCCTGGCGTTATGCGGCGGCGCTGTCGCCCGACATGGCAGCGGCGCAGGAGCGCCGCCAGGTGCCCTTCGACGCCCTGGTGGCATTCACGCGGCGGGCCGCGCAGGCCCGAGGGGGCCCCCTGCTGGTGGAGGGGGTAGGCGGTGTCATGGTGCCGCTGGACCAGGTCCATACGGTGCGCGACTGGATCGCTGCCGGCGGCCTGCCGGCGGTGCTGGTGGCCGGCTCCTATCTGGGCAGCATGAGCCACACCCTGACGGCACTGGAATCGCTGATCCGCGCCGATGCTCCCGTCGCCGCCATCGTGGTCAACGAAAGCGAGGGATCGCCGGTGCCGATCGAGCTGACGCTGGACAGCCTGCTGCGCCATGTGGCGGGAATTCCACTGGTGGGCATCCGCCGTGCCGACCCGGCGCCGGGCGTTGCCCGCCTCGCCGCCTTGTTGGCGTGACAAGGGCAGGGTTGGGGGCGGGGGGCAAAACATGGGCGGCGCCTAACGTTCCCTGCGGGAAAGTTAGGTCGTATACTGCGCCCCCTTGACCACCTTTCCCCGGAAGCGCCATGGCCATCAAGTCTGACAAGTGGATACGCCGCATGGCGGCCCAGCACGGAATGATCGAACCCTTCGAGGCGGGTCAGGTACGTGAGGCCAACGGCCACAAGATCGTTTCCTACGGAACCTCGAGCTACGGTTACGACATCCGCTGTTCGCGCGAATTCAAGCTGTTCACAAATATCAACAGCACCATCGTCGACCCGAAGAATTTCGACCCGAATTCCTTCGTCGAAGTGAATGCCGATCACTGCATCATTCCGCCCAATTCCTTCGCCCTGGCACGTACCGTCGAGTATTTCCGCATTCCGCGCAATGTATTGACCGTCTGTCTGGGCAAGAGCACCTATGCCCGCTGCGGCATCATCGTCAATGTCACGCCGTTCGAGCCCGAGTGGGAAGGCTACGTGACGCTGGAATTCTCGAACACGACGCCGCTGCCGGCCAAGATCTACGCCGGCGAAGGCTGCGCCCAGGTGCTTTTTTTCGAGTCCGACGAGGTCTGCGAGACGTCCTACAAGGACCGCGGCGGCAAGTACCAGGGGCAGACCGGCGTCACCCTGCCCAAGATCTGACGCCTAGCGCCAGTCTCGTCCATCTTTACTCTCGACCCGCCCCCGGCGGGTTTTCGCTTTTGAGGAAACCGCGATGCGATTTCATTTCCCCATCATCATCATCGACGAGGATTTCCGTTCCGAGAATGCTTCCGGTCTTGGCATCCGCGCCCTGGCCGAAGCCATCGAGAAGGAAGGCCTCGATGTGCTGGGCGTCACCAGTTACGGCGACCTGACTTCCTTCGCCCAGCAACAAAGCCGCGCCTCGGCCTTCATCCTGTCGATCGACGATGAGGAATTCACCCCGGGCCCCGAACTCGACCCGGCGGTGCTCAACCTGCGCTCCTTCGTCGAGGAGATCCGCCACAAGAACCCCGACATCCCTATCTTCCTCCACGGCGAGACGCGCACCTCACGCCACATCCCGAACGACATCCTGCGCGAGCTGCATGGCTTCATCCACATGTACGAGGACACGCCGGAATTCATCGCCCGCCATGTCGTGCGCGAGGCCAAGGCCTACCTCGATTCGCTGCCGCCACCCTTCTTCCGCGCGCTGACGCACTACGCGGCCGATGGTTCCTATTCCTGGCACTGCCCCGGCCATTCGGGTGGCGTGGCCTTCCTCAAGTCGCCCGTCGGCCAGATGTTCCACCAGTTCTTCGGCGAAAACATGCTGCGCGCCGACGTCTGCAACGCGGTCGAGGAACTCGGGCAACTGCTCGACCACACCGGCCCGGTCGCCGCCTCCGAGCGCAACGCCGCGCGCATCTTCAATGCCGACCATCTGTTCTTCGTCACCAATGGCACCTCGACCTCGAACAAGATCGTCTGGCATTCCACGGTGGCGCCCGGCGACGTGGTGATCGTCGACCGCAACTGCCACAAGTCGGTGCTGCACTCGATCATGATGACCGGCGCGATTCCCGTCTTCCTCATGCCGACGCGCAACAACTACGGCATCATCGGCCCGATCCCGAAGGAAGAGTTCTCCTGGAAGAACATCAAGAAGAAGATCGCCGCCCATCCCTTCGCCAGCCAGGTCAAGGGCAAGCCGCGGGTGCTGACCATCACCCAGAGCACCTATGACGGCATCCTCTACAACGTCGAGGACATCAAGGAGGAGCTCGACGGCAAGATCGACACCCTGCATTTCGACGAGGCCTGGCTGCCGCACGCGGCCTTCCACGACTTCTACGGTGACTACCACGCGATCGGCGCCGACCGGCCGCGCTGCAAGGAGTCGATGGTGTTCTCCACCCAGTCCACCCACAAGCTGCTGGCCGGCCTCTCCCAGGCCTCGCAGATCCTGGTGCAAGACGCTGAGCACAGCCGCCTCGATCGCGACGTGTTCAACGAGGCCTACCTGATGCACACCTCGACCTCGCCGCAGTATTCGATCATTGCCTCCTGCGACGTCGCCGCGGCGATGATGGAGGAGCCGGGCGGCACCGCCCTGGTCGAGGAATCGATCAGCGAGGCACTGGACTTCCGCCGCGCCATGCGCAAGGTGGACAAGGAGTGGGGTGCCGACTGGTGGTTCCAGGTCTGGGGGCCGAAGGACCTGTCGGAAGAAGGCATCGAAGAGCGCGAGGCCTGGATGCTCAAGCCCGGCGAAAAGTGGCACGGCTTCGGCAAGCTGGCCAAGGGCTTCAACCTGCTCGATCCGATCAAGGCCACCATCATCACCCCTGGACTCGACGTCGATGGCGATTTCTCCGACGACAATGGCATTCCGGCGGCGATCGTCACCAAGTACCTGGCCGAGCATGGCGTGATCGTCGAGAAGTGCGGACTGTATTCCTTCTTCATCATGTTCACCATCGGCATTACCAAGGGCCGCTGGAACACGCTGGTCACCGCGCTGCAACAGTTCAAGGACGACTACGACCGCAACCATCCGCTGTGGAAGGTGTTGCCCGAGTTCGTCGCCAAGCATCCGCGCTACGAGCGCGTCGGCCTCAAGGACCTGTGCACCCAGATCCACGAGGTCTACAAGAAGAACGACGTGGCGCGCCTGACCACCGAGATGTACCTGTCCGACATGGTGCCGGCGATGCGCCCGGCCGATGCCTTCGCCAGGATGGCCCATCGCGAGATCGAACGCGTGCCGCTCGACGACCTGGAAGGGCGCGTGACCGCCGTCCTGCTCACACCCTATCCGCCGGGCATTCCGCTGCTGATCCCGGGCGAGTGTTTCAACGCCACCATCGTGCGCTACCTCAAGTTCGCACGGGAGTTCAATGACCAGTTCCCGGGGTTCGAAACCGACATCCACGGCCTGGTCAAGGACGGCAGCAACGGCTCGGTGCGCTACTACGTGGACTGCGTCGCCGCCTGACCCGCGCAACTGGGCACCGTTTGACGCAAGTCAAAGGTGCCTGCCCTGCTAGGCATAGGATGGGCTGATCATGCGAGCCCCCGACGGCTTGAACGTGGCCAGCCTTTACAGCGATTTCCGGATAGACGAAGTTGCCATCGCGCGCGAGGTGATGGCGGAGCGCGTCCGCGTGTTCACGGACCGCTCGGTTTCCGGAGCCTTGTCGTCGCCCTTCGGCACCCTGTTGCTGGCGGCAATCATCGGTCCCGGCGCGGGTTGGCAACAGGCTGCGATATGGCTGGTGCTGATCAACCTGGGCGAGTTGTTGATCCTCGGCTTCGGCTATCGCTATCGCGCCGTCCGTCCGGATGCACGGAGCAGCCACGTCTGGGCCCGCTACCAGATCGGTGCCAATGCCGCGACCGGGCTGGCATGGGGCTGCTCGATCTGGATCATGGCGGTCGATCCGGTCTCGCCGCTTTACCTATTCAATATCTGCGTGCTGGTCGGCGTTTCGGCCCTGTGCGTCAGCATCATGTCCGCCTTTCGTCTTGGCATGCGGCTGTTCGCCCTGGGCGTGCTGCTGCCGCCGATACTGCATGTGTTCTGGATTTCGCATCCTCAAGCGGCGCAGATCGGTTCCGGGCTGTCGATCCTGCTGGCGCTGGAGTTGTATTACGGCCACTTTGCGCGGCGTCAGCTGATTCACGGTTTGGATGCGGCGCAACGCAGCCGGGCCCAGGTGGCGCAACTGTCGCAGTTGCGCGGGGAACTATTCCAGAGCAACCAGCAGCTGGGGGAAAAAATGCCGACCTTGGCCAGGCATTGGAACGCCTCAACGAACTGGCCACCCGGGACGAGCTGACCGGGGCCTTCAATCGTCGCATCATGGTCGAGTACCTCGAACGTCAGGTGGTCACAAATCGCGTTACGGCACCCCCGCCAGCCTGCTGATGTTCGATCTGGACCACTTCAAGAACATCAACGATACGCACGGCCACCTGGTTGGCGATCAGGCTCTGCAAGTCTTGGTGCGCACCGTGAGCGGGGAGCTGCGCGAAGGCGATATTCTTGCCCGCTTCGGTGGCGAGGAATTCCTGGTCCTGTTGCCGATGGCCCCGCGCGACGCTGCCTCGCAACTGGTCGAGCGTCTGCGCTGCGCCATTTCGGCGATCGAACTGCGGGATGGCGATACGCCGGTGCTACTGCGTGCATCCTTCGGCGTGGCAGAACTGGCGGCCGACGAGGGCGTCGCTGGCTGGTTGCGCCGCGTTGATCTTGCGATGTACCAGGCCAAGGAAGCCGGGCGCAACCGGGTGATCAATGCGGAATAGTTCTTTCGATCATAAGCGGTAGCCGGGTCGGGCGAAGGCGCACCGCAGTTCGGCATTCGTGCCCGCCGAAGATCAAGCATCGCCGTGTCGCCGGCGCCGACTTTCGGCCGGGTTAGGGTGTAGGCTGTGGCCTCCGCAACCCCCCGACCTGCCGAGAGGATAGTCATGGCCACCCATACCGTTCGCCTGCATCGCGTGCTGCGGGCGCCGCCCGAGCGCATCTACCGTGCCTTCCTCGATCCCGATGCAATGGTCAAGTGGGTGCCGCCGCACGGCTTCACCGGCAAGGTGCATCACCTCGACGCACGGGTGGGTGGCAGCTACCGGATGTCCTTCACCAACTTCAGCAGCGGGGCCACGCATTCCTTCGGCGGTGGTTATCTTGAACTGGTCCCGAACGAACGCATTCGCCACACGGACGGCTTCGACGACCCCAATCTGCCGGGCACCATGGTGACGACGATTTCGCTGCGCGCGGTGTCCTGCGGTACCGAAGTCGACATCGTGCAGGAAGGCATTCCGGAACCGATCCCGGGCGAGGCTTGTTACCTCGGCTGGCAGGAGTCCCTGCTGCTGCTGGCGCAGCTGGTCGAGGCCGAGATTCCCGACTAGATCCGCTGGTAGCCGACAAAGGCGTAGCCAAGCCCTGCTTCGTCGGTATGCGCTTCGCGCGCTACTTCCCGCCACTGCGCAGGATCGCGGGCCGGAAAGAAAGCGTCGCCCTCGTAGTCCCGGTCGATTTCGGTAAGCTCCAGCCGAGCGGCCAGCGGCAGGGCCGCAGCGTAGAGTTCGGCACCGCCAATGACAAAGGCCTGCAGGTCCCGAGCCGCGGCGATCGCCGCGGGCAGCGATGCGGCAAGGCTGGCGCCCTCGGCCCGGTAGGCGCTGTTGCGGGTGACGACGATGTTCTGCCGGCCGGGTAGGGGGCGAAATTTTTCCGGCAGCGATTCCCATGTCTTGCGCCCCATGATCACGGCATGACCGCTGGTCAGCGCCTTGAAGTGCCGCAAGTCGGCCGGCAGGTGCCAGGGCAGTCGATTGTCCTTGCCGATCACGCCATTGCGGGCCAGGGCGGCGATCAGGATCAGCTTGGTTTCAGTCATGATGCTTCGCGCAGGATGGATTCGTAGAGTTCGACATAGTGGCCGGCGGCTTCGCGCCAGCTGGAGTCGCGCGCCATGCCGTGCTTTTGCAGCCTGCGCCAGAGCGTCGGCTCCTGGAAGGCGCTGGCCGCGCGTTGCAGGGCGGCGAACAGGGCTTCACCCGTCGCCGGTCCAAAGACGAAGCCATTGCCATGTTTTTCGTCGGCGGCATCGATCACCGTGTCAGCCAGGCCGCCGGTGGCGCGCACTACGGGGGGCGTGCCGTAGCGCAGGCTGTACATCTGGTTGAGGCCGCAGGGTTCGAAGCGCGAGGGCATGACGAAGATGTCGGCGCCGGCTTCGATGCGATGTGCGAGTCCCTCGTCGAAGCCGATGCGTACCGCGCAGCTTCCGGGATGGCGATGGGCGAAGGCGGTCCAGCCATGTTCAAGGCCGTGCGCGCCGCTGCCGAGGACGACGATCTGTGCCGGCAGGGCAAGTGTTTGCGCGGCGACCTCGAGGAACAGGTCAAGGCCTTTCTGTTCGGTCAGCCGGCTGACCACCGCCAGCAAGGGCAAGTCGGCGCGCACGGCCAAGCCCATTTCCGCCTGCAGGTTGGCCTTGTTGACGGCCTTGCCTTCCAGTCGGCGTTGGCCGTAGTGCTGTGGCAGGTGGCGGTCGCGGGCCGGGTCCCACTCGCGCGTATCGATGCCGTTGAGGATGCCCGACAACTGCGCTGAACGATGGCGTAGCAGCCCGGCCATGCCCATGCCTTCAGCGTCGGTCTGGATTTCGCGTGCATAGCTCGGGCTCACCGTACTGATCGCGCTTGCGTGCTGCAGGCCGGCCTTGAGGAAGGAGAGGTGGCCATAGAACTCGACGCCGTCCATGGTCCAGGCTTCGTCGGGCAGGCCGAGCTCGAACAGTGCGGCATGGTCGAAGAGGCCCTGGAAGGCCAGGTTGTGTATCGTGACCAGCGACTTTGCGCGACGTTCGGCACGATAGGCGAGGTAGGCGGGCGCCAGTCCGGTTTGCCAGTCATTGCAATGGATCACGTCCGGCGCCCAGTCCAGGGTACTGGCTTCGGAACCGAGCCAGGCGGCCACCCGTGACAGCAAGCCAAAGCGCAGGTGGTTGTCGAGCCAGTCGCGGCCTTCGGGGCCAAGATAGGGATTGCCGGGGCGGTCGAAAAAGTGCGGGTAATCGAGCAGCAGCAGCGGCGTGCCGTCGCCGGCCAGCGCCTGGCGCAGGCTGGGTGTCGGCAGCAGCCCCCCGAGCCAGTGCGGACGCGCGATTTCAAGCGCGTCGGGAAATGCGCGCAGCAGCGCCGGGTAGGCCGGGACCAACACGCGCACGTCGTGGCCGAGTGCCCGCAGCGCGGCGGGCAGAGCGCCGGCCACGTCGCCAAGGCCGCCGGTCTTGACCCAGGGCGCCATCTCTGAAGTTGCAAACAGTATCTTCATACGCCTACCCAGACAGACTATCCATTCGTTGTCGTAGCGCCGTAACCACTCGGGTTACGACATTGTTCCAGCCGTCGGTGCGATCTTGCCTGAAAAGTCGCACGACCCCCGGATACCATGGGGAGTCGTCGCGATCGGTCAGCCAACGCCAGTCGGTACCTTTTGCGGCGAGGAGTATCCACACCGGTTTGCCCATGGCAGCGGCAAGATGTGCCACTGCAGTATCCACCGTGATGACCAGGTCGAGGTGGCTGATGATGGCCGCCGTGTCCGCGAAGTCCCGGATCTCCGGGCCCAGGTTCGTCAGCGTCAACCCCGGCGGCGGCGATGCGGCCTCGTCTTCGCCAAGCCCCTTCTGGAGGCTGAAGAAGCGCAATCCGGGCACGGACCAAAGGGGGGCGAGCATGGAGAGGCTCCGCAAGGAGCGCGAGCCGTCGAAGTCATGGTTCGGGTTGCCGCGCCACACCAATCCGATGCGCAATCCCTCGCCAGCGAGGCGCGGGCGCCATTTCTCGATTCGGTCGGGGACAGCGGACAGGTAGGGAATCCGGGCGGGCAGTGTTTCGAGCGTGATTGCCAAACGATGGGGAAGGCTGAGGAACGGGCACCAGACATCGTATTCGTCGGCCATCGTATCCTGCCAGGCGTCCTTGCTTATGACCTGGTCTGCAAGCTGGCCAGCCTCGAAAAGCGGCTTCAGTTCCCGCCGACAGGCGAGCGTGACATGGCGGGCCCCACGTTGCCTGAGCATCGGAATGAAGCGCGCGAACTGGATTTCGTCACCGAAGCCACCCTCCGACCAGGCGACGATTTTTTTTCGGTCAAGCGGCTCGCCCAGCCAGAGACGGGGAAGCCGGTACGGGGAGTCTGGACGGGCAGGCTCCAATAATTTCACCTCGGCCTGCCGGCCATCTGCGACTGCACCCAGGCGCACCTCGTATTCCCGCCATCCTTCTTCGTAGCGTCCTTGTCCCAGCAGCAGCAGCGACAGGTTCCAGCGTGCCTCGGGGGTTCCGCGGTCCCTGTCCAGTTCCCGTCGAAAGGCAGCCTCAGCTTCGATTGGGCGCCTGGCTTCCAACAAGACCCCCCCCAGGTTGTTCCACGCCAGGGGGTAAGCCGGGTCGATTCTTAGGGCGGCGCGAAACCGCGCTTCTGCTTCAGGAAGATTGCCGCGGCGCCAGTAAAGATTGCCAAGGCCGAATTCCAGCGGCGCCGATTCGATGCCCGAACTCCTTGCCAGCGCGTAGCTTGACTCGGCGTCTTCAAGGCGATCAAGTTCGACCAGGGCCAGGCAAAGATTGCTGATGGCAGGCGCATGGCCGGGATCGATGGCAAGTGCCTTGCGGCAGGCCGACACGGCGTCGGCACAGCGTCGCAACTTGATCAGTACCGCCGCCAGGTTGCCATGAGCATCAGGAGAATCCGGCATCAAGTCGGACGCCGACTGAAACGCGTTCGCAGCATTCTCGTGGCGCCCGAGGTCCATGAAGAGCAGGCCGAGGTTGAGATATGCCCGACCATAGGCGGGGCGAATTTCAATCGCCCTGCGGTAGGCCGCTTCGGCATCGGTAAAGCCGTGGCTGCCGGAAAGCAGATTGCCGAGGTTGTTCCAGGCTTCCGCCAGATCGGGTCGTAAGGCCAGGGCGCGGCGGTAGGCCGCCTCGGCGGTGGCACGGTCGCCGAGCGCTGCGGCGAAAATCCCCTGGTTGATCAGCAGGCCAACGTGGTCAGGGTCGTGTTTCAGTGCCTGGCAGGTGATATCCAGCGCCTCCGTGCTGGCGCCGGCAGAGTGCAATGCCCGGCCGTGGGTGAGGGCCTCGTCTATGGACGCCATGGGCGCCGCCGGAAATTGCGGCGTAGTCCCCATGGGGCTCAGCCTGCCATGCCGTTCGCGCCGATCCAGGCGATCAGTCCCCTGGTGGAACTGTCCAGTTCCGTGGCCTCCGCATTGCCCTCGAGTATCGGCAGCAGGCGATTGGCCAGCTGCTTGCCGTATTCGACGCCCCACTGGTCAAAGGGATTGATGTCCCAGATCGCGCTTTCGGCGAAAACCTTGTGCTCATAGAGTGCGAGCAGCGCACCGAGATTGAATGGATCGAGGCGCGGCAGCAGCAGCGTGGTCGAAGGCTGGTTGCCGGGAAAGCTGCGATAGGGTGCCAGGCGTGCTACTTCGTCGGCGGGCAGGCCGGCAGCCGTCAGTTCCGTCGTGGTTTCGGCCAGGGTCTTGCCACGCATCAGGGCCTCGGCCTGGGCGAAGCAGTTGGCCAGCAGCTTTTCGTGGTGGCCCGGGAGCTCGAAGTCGGCGCGCCGGCAGGCGATGAATTCGCAGGGGATCAGGCGCCCGCCCTGATGGATCAACTGATAGAAGGCATGCTGGCCGTTGGTGCCCGCCTCGCCCCAGAGCACGGGGGCCACGGCGCATTCGAGCGGCTGGCCCTGGCGATCGACCCGCTTGCCGTTGGACTCCATTTCCAGCTGCTGCAGGTAGCGCGGCAGCAGGCCCAGCGACTGCGAGTAGGGCAACAGGGCCCGGTTGTCGGCGCCGAGGAAGTTCGTGTTCCAGATTTCGAGCAGGGCGAGCAGTCCGGGCAGGTTGGCCTCGGGCGGCGCGCTGAAGAAGTGCTCGTCCATGGCATGTGCCCCGGCCAGCAGCTTTTCGAAATTATCGAAGCCGATCGCCAGCGCCAGCGGCAGGCCGATCACCGACCACAGCGAGTAGCGGCCGCCGACCCAGTCCCAGAAGGCGAAGGCGTTGGCCGGGTCGATGCCGAAGCGGGCCACTTCGCCGAGGTTGGTCGACACCGCGACAAAGTGGCGCGCCACGGCGGCCTCGCCCAGCGCGGCGACCAGCCAGGCACGCGCCGAGGCCGCGTTCTGCATGGTCTCCTGGGTGGTGAAGGTCTTGCTGGCGATGACGAACAGGGTGGTGCGCGCCTGCAATCCGGCCAGTACGGTGGCGAGGTCGGCGGCATCGAGGTTGGCGACGTAGTGGGCGCGGATCTCGGGGTGGCGGTGCGCGGCCAGCGCCTGCGTCGCCATGCGCGGCCCGAGGTCGGAGCCGCCGATGCCGATGTTCACGATGTCGGTGATCGGCTCGCCGGTGGCGCCGCGCCAGTGGCGGCCGTGGATCTCGCCGCAGAAGTGGCGCATCTTTGCCAGCTCGTCATGCACGGCGGGCATCACATCCTTGCCGGCATGGACGATGGGCCCTTTGCCAATTGGATGGCGCAGGGCGATGTGCAGCGCTGCGCGGCGCTCGGTGTGGTTGATCCCTTCCCCGCCGCGCATGCGCGCGATCCAGCCCGGCAGGTCGGCTGCCTGCCACAGAGCGTAAAGCTGCGCCATGGCATGGGCATCGACGCGCTGCTTGGAATAATCCAGCAACCAGTCGTGCCAGACCACCGAATGGCGGGCAAAACGATCCGCATCGGCGGCAAACATGTCGCGCAGGTGGCGCCCGCGCAGGCCCTCGGCGGCGGCGTCCAGCTGCTTCCAGGCGCTGGCGACGGCGGGTTTCATAGCCAAAGCATCATGCCCATCTCGAAGGGATGGGTCAGCAGTTCATGGGTTGGATAGACGCGCACGCGGTATTCCATCTTGCCGCACTGGTCGGGCGTCAGTTCGCGGGCGTAGAGATGCTCGCCGTTGTCCAGCGCGCGTTCGTGCTTCAGGGCATAGCGCCGCGCGCGTGCGCTGGTCGGTTCGCCGGGACGGGTGAACACCATTTCCACCGCCAGGTCGCCGGGCGTTAGTCCATCGAGTTGCACAGCCACCTCGAACCGCATTGCCTCGCCGTAACGGATGCGCGGCGCGGACTGATCGAGGCGGCGTATGGCGATCTTCGGCCAGGCGCCTCGCACCCGCGCCTTCCACTCGGCGACGTTGCGCGCGCCGGAAAAGTCGGCGCTGGAGTAACGGCGCCATTGCTCCGCGGCGGGCGAGTAGAACTTTTCGGCGTAGTCGGTCAGCATGCGCTGCATGTTGTAGCGCGGCATGATCGAGGCGATCGACTGCTTGGCCATGGCCACCCATTCCGGGGAGTAGCCGAGCGCGGTGCTGCGGTAGTACATCGGGATCACGCTGTCCTGCAACAGCTCGTAGAGCGTGCGCGCCTCGTCGGCATCGCGCTCGGAGGGGTCGAGGCCTTCGGCGGCCGGTTTGATCGCCCAGCCGTTCTTGCCGTCGTAGCCCTCGCCCCACCAGCCGTCGAGCACCGACAGGTTGATGGCGCCGTTGATGGCCGCCTTCATGCCCGAGGTGCCCGAGGCTTCCAGCGGGTAGATCGGGTTGTTGAGCCAAACGTCGACGCCGGCCACCATGCGCCGCGCCAGGTGCAGGTCGTAGCCTTCGACCAGCAGGATGCGGCCCTCGAACTCGCGCTTCCTGGAGAGATCGGCGATCTGGCGGATCAGTTCGCGGCCGGGTTCGTCGGCGGGATGCGCCTTGCCGGCGAAGATGAACAGCACCGGCCGCTGCGCGTCGGAAATGATTTCGCGCAGCCAGTCGAGGTTGTTGAACAGCAGTGTGGCGCGCTTGTAGGTGGCGAAACGGCGCGCAAAGCCGATGGTCAGCACAGTCGGGTTGTTGGGATCGGCGCTGCGCAGCACGCGATCGAGGTGGGCCTCGGAGCCCTGGTTGCGAAGGTGCTGCTGGCGCACGCGGCTTTGCACCAGGTGCAGCAGCTGGGCCTTGAGCGACTGGCGGATGCTCCAGAAGATCTGGTCGGGAATCTTGTGCACGCCGTTCCAGCAGGCCTGGTCGGCGAGGCGGTGCTGCCAGCCGAGGCCAAGGTGGCGGTCGAAGGTTTCGTACCAATCGGTGGCGAGGAAGGTGGGTACGTGCACCGCATTGGTGACGTAGTCCATCGGGTTCTCGGGGGGCGTGACCTGCGGCCACATCTCCGAGCAGATGCGCGAGGACACGTCGCCGTGGATGCGCGAAACGCCGTTGTGAAAACGCGAGCCGCGTAGCGCCAGCGCGGTCATGTTGAATTCTCCGCCGCCATTGCCGACGCGCCCCATGCCGAGCAGGCCGTCGCGGTCGAGGCCTGCCGCGGCGCAGAACTCGCCGAAATAGTGCATCACCATGTCGTCGGCGAAATGGTCGTGGCCGGCGGGGACCGCGGTGTGGGTGGTGAACACGGTATTGGCGGCGGCAGCCTCCAGCGCGGCGGCGAAGGACATGCCTTGGCCGGTGACCAGGTCGCGGATGCGCTCCAGCACCAGGAAGGCGGCATGACCTTCGTTGATATGCCAGACCGTAGGCTTGAGGCCCAGCGCGGCCAGCGCGCGGGCACCGCCGACGCCGAGCAGGATCTCCTGTTCGATGCGGGTGCGGCGGTCGCCGCCGTAGAGCTGGTAGGCGATGGCGCGATCGGCCTCGCTGTTCTCGGCGAGCTGGGTGTCGAGCAGGTAGAGCTGGTTGTTGCCGACACGGGCCCGCCAGATGCGCGCCCACACGGTGCGGCCGGGAAAGGCGACACCGATGCGCAGATCCTTGCCGTCGGCACCGGCTACCATCTCGATCGGCATGTCGTCGAAGTCGTTGTCGCCGTAGTGGGCGGTCTGCCGTCCCTCGCGGTCGATGGTCTGGCGGAAATAGCCCTGGCGATAGAGCAGGCCGACGGCAACGAAGGGCAGGCGCATGTCGGAGGCACCCTTGCAGTGGTCGCCGGCGAGGATGCCGAGGCCGCCGGAATAGATCGGCAGGCTTTCATGGAAGCCGAACTCGGCGCAGAAGTAGGCGATCAGGTCGTTGCCCTGCAGCGGCGGCTTGCCGGGCAGCTCCAGCTTGTGCACGGCGTGGTAGGAATCGTAGGCCGAGAGCACCCGGTTCATGGTGCCGAGGAAGACCGGATCGTCGCCTGCCTCGTTGATGCGCTTTTGGTCGATGCGTTTGAGGAAGGCCTTGGGACTGTGGTGCACGGCGCGCCAGAGTCCGGCGGATAGCCGCGCGAACAGCGAGCGCGTGGGGCGATCCCAGCTGTACCAGAGGTTGTTGGCGAGTTCGTCGAGGCGACTCAGGCGCGACGGAATCTCGGGATTGACTTCGAGCTGGTAGCGGGTGCCGGGCATGATGGTGGACCTAGGTGTTCTTGTCGGGAAATTTTACGCCGCGGGAATCACGCGCAGTGCAATGCGCTGCTCGCCGGCGGCCGGCGCCCAGGCCAGCGTAAGGCAAACGGCCTGCATGATCTTCTCGAAGCCGGCCTCGGATTGCGACACGGTACGGTGGGCGCGAGCTTCGACGGATACAGGCTGGCTGGTTTCGATGCACAGCGCGCCGCGCAGTTCGCTGTCCTCAAGCCTGAGCTGCGTTGCCTCGGCAAGGGCCAGCGCATCGCCGAAGCCGCCCGGCACGCTGCCGTCTGCCAGCAGGTAGCGGCCGCCGAAACCGTCGCAGCTGGGCATCGCGAGGTTGATCTCGGTCTCGATCAGGGACGGCAGGCGCGCACCGTCGATTCGGAAGCTGACGACCAGGGCATCGCCTTCCAGTGCGAAGCGCTTTTCGATGCGCCAGCCTTCGCCGCCGGCCACCCAGCGATCGGGTTCGGCACCCGGCACATAGGCATCGAGTGGTCGCGGCATGTTGTTGGCATCGATCGCGCTGTCGACGAACAGGCCGCGCGGACGCTCGTCGGGATCGGCGTCGCCGGGCAGGATGGTGTGGAGGAAGGCGACCCGGTCGTGGGCCGAGGCGATGCCTTCACCGCTGTGCTGCGCCGGGGCGGTGTCCGCGAGGTGGATCTTGGCATGATAGGCCTCGGCATAGGCGCGCAGGGTATCGCCGAAATTGTGCGCCAGCGGAAGGCTCGAAAGTTCCACCAGGGCGGCGTTGCCGTCGTCGCGCACATAGGCGTGGATGCTCTGGTTGCGCAAGGCAGTCTCGACGCAGCCATCGTGATCGAGGTCGCCCTGCTGCTGGCGCGGCCAGGGCGCGAGACGTTCCAGCGCGGCTTCCAGTTGCAGCAAATTGTTCCAGATGGCGCGGCGCAGGTGGGGCAGGTAGAGGCCGCCGAACAGGCCGTGCCAATAGGCGTCATTGGCCTGGGCGCGGTGCAGGTGTTCTTGCAGCGCCGGCGTGCGTTGCTCCGGCGGCAGGGCGGCCAGGCGGCGCGAGGCGCCGAGCATGCGTTTGTGCATCCAGTTGGCCTCGGGGTAGCGCGACATGAAGTTGCGCCAGATGCCTCCGCGCAGGAAGGGCTTGTGTGCCTCGAAGCGACCGGATGCCTTTTCGGTTTCGACCAGGGCGTGGTACTCGGCGGCACGCGGCGCCGGCAGCGTCCATTCGTTCATTTCGATGTAGGACGTGGTTGGCAGATAGACGATGCCGCGCGTACGTTCGCGGGCGTGGTACTCGGCATAGGTCTCGGTGCGGATCAGCTTCGAGGCCAGTACGCCCTCGACGAACTGCGTCAGCCAGCCCTTCTCGTACACCCACTGGTAGGTTTCCGGCCAGATGCCGAATTTTTCGATGTCGTCGAAATAGATCGCGGCACGTCGTCCCTGTCGCGCGAGGTCTTCCAGCCAGGCCACGGTCTCGCCGGCAGGCGAGAAGGGCAGGCGGTAACGCGCTGCTTCCGAGATCGGGAACAGGTCGAGGCGGCGACCGTCTTCGTCGGTGGAGAAGAAGCTGTCGAGGCGCGAACCGTCTTCGCCGGCACAGAGGAAATGGTAGTCGTCCACCGCCACGTAGCGGATGCCGGTGGCGACCAGCGAGGTCACCACCGAGGATTCCCAGACCCGCTCGGTGAGCCAGGCGCCGGTCGGGCGCATGCCGAAGCGGCGCTCGATCTTGTCCGAAAGCGTGGCGATCTGGCTGACGCGGTCACGATGCGGGATGGCGGCCAGCACCGGCTCGCAATCGCCGGAGCCGAACCATTCGACCTGGCCGCGCCGGGTCATCGCCGCCAGGCGCGCCATGTCGTCGGGGAAGCGCTCGTAGAGCACGTCGAGCAGCCAGCCTGAAAAATGCACGCTGAAGCGGAACTCCGGATAACGCTCCATGACGCGGATGAACATGCCGTAGCTGCGGATGTGGGCGTCGTCGATAACGGCAGGGAAATTGCCGACGGGCTGGTGGGCGTGGACGCCGAAGAGGAGGCTGATGGTCATGGGAACAGTCAGGAATGTGAAGCAGTGACACGTCGCATCGAGCCGCCAGTGGCGGTCTCCGATCCGGCGCAGATGGGGGTGGCGAGGCTGGCGGGCGGCTCCAACTGGAGCAGGCGGTATAGGCGGGCCAAGTTGCGCCGATAGAGGCCGTCAAAGCTGGCGACCGCGGCGGAGGGGTTGTAGTCGCCGAACCACCAGAACCAGTCCGAGCTTTCGCAGATCGCCAACTGCTTCTCGACGGCAGCAACTTGCGCGGCATCGAGCCGGCCGCTGGCGAGCACCCGGTCGCAGCTCTGCTTGGCTTCGCACAGCAGGTCCCAGCCGCGATTCTTGGCCTCGTCGCCGATCCAGGTCGACAGCGTGCCATAGACCCAGCTGCCGGCGGTCAGCCTCGGCAGCGTGGTGGCCGCCGGCGGCATTTCGCGCGCCAGCAATTCGGCATAGGTGGTGGTGCGGATGTCGGGATGTTCAGCGAGCAGGCCGTAGAGGTCGTCGAAGAAGTAATAGCCGTTGTAGGGGAAGTGCTCCCAGGCGTTCTCGCCGTCGAGGATGATGCTGACCACCGGATGTTCGTCAGGGCCGGCGCTGTCGAGGATGGCCTTCAGTTGCTGCACCAGGTGCTGGGCGGCGTCGCGGCCGTGCCATTTGGCATAGTCGAAGCCGATCAGGTCCGACAGCCTTTCGTCGCGGAAGAACAAGGTCAGCCCCGGGGCCTGGTCGAGGCGCCAGGGATGGTAGGCCGCGCGCGGATCGTCGATGCCGCTGGCCTTGAGGCTGTTCCTCAGCACGCCTTCGCCGCTGGCGATCCAGCGGCAGCCGGCGCCGGCAAGGTGGCCGACGAATTCGGTGGAAATGGCGCCTTCCGCCGGCCACATGCCGGCCGGGGCGACGCCGAAATGCCGAGCGTGGCTGGCTTGGGCGGCATCGATATGGGCTCGCACGCGGGTGCGCCCGCCCGGATAGGCGGCGGCATAGGGCAGCGGTGCGTCGGGCACCGACTCGCGGGCGACGCGGAAGTCGAGCAGCAGTGGCGCCAGCGGATGCGTTTGCGGCGTCGAGGACAGCTCGACCTGGCCGCGCGCGGCCAGCGCGCGCCAGCGCGGGATCAAGCCGCTGATCATCTCGCCGATGCTGGCCAGCAACTGGCGGCGGTCGTCGGCATCGTAGCCTTCGCCCTGGCTCATCAGGCGGGCGATCAGCGGATTGCGCCGCCGTTCGGTTTCGCCGCACCAGGCGAGGTGGTACCAGGTCACCAGGTCGGAAAAATACTCGGCGGAAAGGTAACGGCAGGCGCCTTCCCCTTGCGCCGTCAGCATCTGGTACAGCTCGTGCAGCCGCTTGTACTGGGGGAAGGGCGCCAGCATCGTGGTGTGGTTGCTGCGAAAGCAGGTGCCCAGCAGCAGGTTCCGTTCGCCCTCCGAGATGGTGCCGAGGTCGGGCGTCGACAGCATGCGCAGCAGCGGGTCGCGGAAGTGGCCGCCGGCAAACTGCCCGCAGTAGTCGTCGATCTGGTCGAGCAGCACCGGCACCAGGTTCACCACGCACTTGATGCCCGGATGCCGCTCCAGGTGGGCCGCCATGTCGGTGTAATCCTTCATGGCGTGGAGATAGACCCAGGGCAGCATGAACTCGCCTTCGCTCGCCGTGTCGCCGTGGTCACGGTAGTCCGGCTGATGCATGTGCCAGAGGAAGACGAGGTCGAGGGTTTTCATGATCCTGGGTGGCGCCAAGGGTCGCAGCAGCCGTTCATGGTGCCGAGCGTAGCGAGCAAGCTTTGACCCCCGCCCCGGGGCGGGGGATGGGGGTGGGGGGCCTTGATGATCTTGGTAACTTTCACTTTGAAAGTTACCTAATGTGATGCGCCTGCTGGCCGAGCATTTCGGGCGTGACCAGAGTTATGCCGTTTTCGCTGACATGGAAGCGCTTGCGGTCGGCCTCGATGTCGTAGCCGATGCTGAGTCCCTCCGGCACCCGGCAGTGCTTGTCCATCACCACGCGGCGCAGCCGGGCGTGGCGGCCGATGTCGACATCGGGCAGGATCACCGAGTCCTCGATCGTTGCATAGCTATGCACATGCACGCGCGAGAACAGCAGGGAATGGCGCACGGTGGCGCCGCTGATGATGTCGCCGCCCGAGACCAGCGAGTCGACCGCCATGCCGCGCCGTCCGTCGTCGTCGAAGACGAACTTGGCCGGCGGCAGCTGTTCCTGGTGGGTCCAGATCGGCCAGTCGTCGTCGTAGAGATTGAGTTCGGGCGTGACCTTGGTCAGTTCCATATTGGCTTCCCAGTACGCGTCGATGGTGCCGGCATCGCGCCAGTAGGGAATGTTGGTGTCGTCCATGCCGACGCAGGAGTCGGCGAAGTTATGGGCAAACAGCCGGTAGCGCGGCACGCAGTGCGGAATCACGTCCTTGCCGAAATCATGCGAGGAACGCGGATCGTCGTGATCGCGGATCAGCTGCTCGTAAAGGAATTCGGCATTGAAGACATAGACGCCCATGCTGGCCAGCGCGCGGTCGGGGCGGTCGGGCATCGGTGGTGGATCCTTGGGTTTCTCGACGAAATTCACGATGCGCTTTTGCGCGTCGGTGTGCATTACGCCGAATCCGCTGGCTTCCGCCAGGGGCACGTCGATGCAGGCCACACTCAGGTCGGCGGAATTCCGCACGTGCTGCTCCAGCATGCGACCGTAATCCATCTTGTACACATGGTCGCCGGACAGCACCAGCACGTGCTTGGGGCGCGAGCGACGGATCAGGTCGAGGTTCTGGAACACGGCGTCGGCCGTGCCTTGGTACCAGTCCTCGCTGACCTGCTGCTGCGCCGGCAGGATGTCGATGAATTCGTGGAAGCGCCCGTCGAGGAAGCTCCAGCCGCGCTGCAGGTGCTGGATCAGGCTCTGCGCCTTGTACTGGGTGGCGACGCCGATGCGGCGGATGCCGGAGTTCACGCAGTTGGAAAGCGTGAAGTCGATGATGCGGAATTTGCCGCCGAAGGGGACGGCCGGCTTGGAGCGCCAGTCGGTGAGCTGCATCAGGCGGCTGCCACGGCCCCCGGCGAGGATGATGGCGAAAGCCTGGTGGGTCAGCATGGCGTTGCTCATCGCGATGCCCCCCCTCGCTTGATGCGGGACGCATCCGCCGTGACGCGGTTCATTATTTTCGTCTGCATGGTCTTATCTCCCTTGCGGCTACAATCCGCACGATAGCAAAAAATTCCTCGGCCCAAGCCCTTATGAAAGACAACAGTTGCGCTGCATTGCTTGCGGCGCGCGAGCACGATCCCTTCGCGGTGCTCGGCCTGCATGCCCTCGGCGCCGGGTGGCGCCTGCGTGTCCTGCGGCCCGGGGTGCGCACCGTGGCGCTGGTGATGGCCGACGATCGCCGCGCGATGCTGGAACGACTGCCGGGCACCGATGTCTTCGAATGGCATGGCACCACGCCGCCGCCGTGCCCCTGGCGCCTCGAGGTCGATGGCAAGGAAGTCCGCGATGCATATGCCTTTCCGCCGCAGCCGCCGGCCGACGACCTATATCTCTTCAATGCCGGACGCCTGCGCCAGGCCTGGCGCCGTCTTGGTGCCGTGACCGAGACTCGCGACGGCGTTGATGGCGTTTGCTTCCGTGTCTGGGCGCCGAACGCAGAACGCGCTTCGGTGGTCGGCGATTTCAATGCCTGGGACGGTCGGGTGCACCAGATGGCAACGCTGGGTGCCTCGGGTGTTTGGGAGCTGTTCGTTCCCGACCTGCGGCCCGGTGCGTTGTATCGCTTCGAACTGCGCCTGCGCGGAGGTGCGATCAAGCTCAAGAGCGACCCCTACGCCCGCGCCTTCGAGCGCCGGCCGGCCACCGCCTGCCGGGTAACGGCGCCGGCGGCCCATGCCTGGGGTGACGCGGCCTGGATGCAGAAGCGGGCCACGGCCGACTGGCTTGCCGCGCCGATGAGCGTGTATGAAATGCACCCTGGCAGCTGGATGCGCCATCCCGACCGCAGTTTCTACAGTTACCGGGAACTTGCCGCGCGCCTGGTGCCCTACCTGCGTGAGATGGGCTACACCCATGTCGAATTCCTGCCGCTGATGGAGCATCCGCTCGACGAGTCCTGGGGTTATCAATGCACGGGTTTCTTCGCCCCCAGCTCGCGCTTCGGCGCCGACGACGACCTGCGTTTCCTGATCGACAGCCTGCACGAGGCGAATATCGGCGTGATCCTGGACTGGGTGCCCGGCCACTTTCCGGCTGACGACTGGGCGCTGGCCCACTTCGACGGCTCGGCCTTGTATGAGCATGAGGACCCGAAGCAGAAGATGCACCCCGACTGGGGCACCCATGTCTTCAACTACGGCCGCAATGAAGTGCGCAGCTTCCTGCTTTCTTCGGCAGCCTACTGGCTTGCCGAGTTCCACGTCGATGCGCTGCGCGTCGATGCGGTGGCCTCGATGCTTTACCTCGACTATTCGCGCAAGCCCGGCGAGTGGACGCCGAACGTGCATGGAGGGCGCGAGAACCTCGAAGCCATCGCCTTCCTGCGCGAACTGAACGAAATGGTGCACGCCGATTTCCCCGGCGCACTGACCATCGCCGAGGAATCCACCGCCTGGCCGATGGTGTCGCGCCCGACCTGGCTCGGCGGCCTCGGTTTCTCGATGAAGTGGAACATGGGCTGGATGAACGACAGCCTGGAGTACATGGCGCAGGATCCGGTCTACCGCCGCTACCACCATGAGCGGCTGACCTTCGGCCAGCTTTACGCCTACAGCGAGAATTTCGTCCTTCCCCTCTCGCACGACGAAGTGGTGCACGGCAAGCGTTCGCTGCTGGGCAAGATGCCGGGCGACGAATGGCAGCGCTTTGCCAACCTGCGCCTGCTGTTGGCTTACCAGATGACGGCGCCGGGCAAGAAGCTGCAGTTCATGGGCGGCGAACTGGGGCAGCCCTGGGAGTGGCGGCCGGCCGAAGAGCTGCCCTGGCATCTGCTGCAATATCCCTTGCACGCCGGTGTGCAACACCTGGTGCGCGAGCTGAACCGCCTGTATGTCGCCGAACCCGCCCTGCATCAACTCGACTTCTCTCCCGAAGGTTTCCAGTGGATCGACTGCCATGACGCCGACCAGTCGGTGGTCAGCTGGCTGCGCCGCGGGCGCGACGGCAGCCATGCCGTGGTGGTGCTCAACTTCACGCCGGTGCCACGCCACGGCTATCGCCTTGGCGTGCCGCAGGCTGGCGACTACATCGAACGGGTCAATACCGATTCAACGCACTACGGCGGCAGCGACCTTGGCAATGGCGGCCGCGTCACGGCCCAAGCGCAAGCCTGGATGGGTTTCCCAGCTTCGCTGGTCCTGAGCTTGCCGCCGCTCGCTGCGCTGGTCCTGCTGCCGGCCTGATCAACCGCCCAAGCGGCCTTCGGCGAGCAGGCGATCAATCTCGGCCTCGGCCTCGACCCAGTCCTGAAATGGGTCACCCGGGGCGAAGTTGCGCCGTGCGGCGATGTAATAGGCGGCCACCTCGATGTAGTTGCGACGCTGATCCTGAGCTATTGCGGGCTTCTTCGCGCGACTGCGCGGTGGCTTGGCGGGTGCTTCGGCCTTCGGCTTGACGGCCTTTGCCGCCGGCTTTTTTGCTGTCGCCACAGCCTTGCCGCCGCTTTTCGCAGGCGTCGTCGGTCGTTTGCTGGCGGGGGTCTTTGCGGTTTTTTTGCTGTCTGTCATGGGCTCCTCCGTTTTTCATGCCCTCCATCGCCATGGTGCGCTCCCGCCATGACAATTTATTGACAAACGTCAAGCTTCATTCGAGCGCGAGGATCACGGCACCAAGAAGTCCCAGGCGTGGGTCGGTCGCGACATGCACCGGCATGCGTGCTGCAATGTCCGCATGCTCTGCCTTGGCGTTGAAGGCGGGCAGGAAGCCGCTGCCGGGCAGCAGGTCGAGCAGCCGGCCGGCAATGCCGCCGGACAGATAAACACCGCCGCGCGGGAGGCAGGCCAGCGCCATGTCGCCAGCATAGGCACCATAGGCGGCAAGGAAGATTTCCAGGGCGCGACGCGCCTTGCTGGCCCTATCGGCAAGCGCCATCGAGGCTACCTGTTCCGGCGTCAGCTCAGGCCCGCCGAGGAAGACATGGATCGCCGCCAGTCCCGGCCCCGAGACGACGCGTTCCCAGGTCACGCGACCGTGGCGCTGTTGAAGGTGGCGCCACAGCGCGGCTTGCTGCTCGTCGGCAGGGGCGAACGCGACATGGCCGCCTTCGCCGGGGATGCAGCTCCAGCGCTTGCCCTCCGGCACCACGATGGCCATGCCGAGGCCGGTCCCGGCGCCGACCACCAGGCGGGGCGATCCGGCCAGAGGTTCGCCAGCCTGCAGGCAGACCAGGGTGTCGCTCGCTGCCGTTACCGCGCCGATTGCGGCGGCGGCAAAATCATTCACCAGGCGTGGCGTAGGCAGGCGGAAATCGCGCGCTAGATCTGCGGCTACCAGACTCCAGGGCAGGTTGGTCAGGCGCGCGGAGGCGCCATCATCGGCGATTGGCCCGGCAACCGCGAAACAGGCTCGGGCCAGCTTTGTAGGATCGGTCTGCGTGTCGGCCAGGAAACGCGCCAGAACGCCGGAAAAATCCTGAAAGTCGGCGTTGGCGTAACGGCGATCCGCAATCAGGCGACCATCCCGCGCCAGCCCGAGCAGCGTCTTGGTGCCGCCGACGTCACCGCAAAGTATGTACTGCTTACCCCCCGCCCCCCTTTCCAGGAAAGGGGGTGACGAAAGTTCATCGGCTTCGCCGTTTCCGGGTATGGATGGTCCCGCCTTGGGGCTGCCCGGCGGCGGGACGTTCACACCGCCACCGGCGCCGCGATGTGGGGATGCGGATCGTAGGCTTCGAGGGTGAAATCTTCGTAGCGGAAGCCAAAGATGTCCTTCACGGCGGGATTCAGCCGCATGGCGGGGAGCGGACGGGGCTCACGCGACAATTGCAGCCGCGCCTGGGCGAGGTGATTCGAATAGAGGTGGCAATCACCGCCGGTCCATACGAATTCGCCCGGTTCGAAATCGCACACCTGCGCCACCATCAGCGTGAACAAGGCGTAGGAGGCGATGTTGAAGGGGACGCCAAGAAAAATGTCGGCGCTGCGCTGGTAGAGCTGACAGGACAGCCGCCCGCGGGACCCGGTCGCGTCAGCCGGCGGCGGGGCGACGTAGAACTGGAACAGGGCGTGGCAGGGCGGCAGCTTCATCTGCGGGATGTCGGCCGGGTTCCAGGCGCTGACGATGTGGCGGCGCGAATCCGGATTGCGCTTCAGGCCGTTGATCAGGTCGCGGATCTGGTCGATTTCGGCGCCCCCAGGCGCGGGCCAATGCCGCCACTGGTGCCCATAGACCGGCCCCAGGTCGCCATTGGCGTCCGCCCAGTCGTCCCAGATCGAGACACCGTTTTCCTTGAGGTAGCGGATGTTGGTATCGCCCTGCAAAAACCAGAGCAATTCGTGGATGATCGAGCGCAGGTGCAACTTCTTGGTCGTCAGCAGTGGGAAGCCCCTGGCCAGGTCGAAACGCATTTGCCAGCCGAACACCGAGCGCGTCCCGGTACCGGTGCGGTCAGATTTGACGTGGCCGTGTTCGAGCACGTGTTGCATCAGGTCGAGGTAGGGGCGCATCGCTTTTGGCTGCCGGGCATGGAGAACAGTTGCGACATTTTACTGAAACGCTTCCGGGGGGCTGGTGGGCAAGGAATGACAAGCCCGCCGTGAGCCGTTATCCTATTAACGCAAACTCTTGACACCCAAAGCGTATCGACATGCTCGGACTCTTCTCCAAATCGCCGGAACACCCTCTCGCCGACCCGAAGGAGGCGAAACGCGTACTGACGGAAATCGCCGCGCGGGAAGCTTCCGGTGCCATCGAGGAGGCCAGTGGCTGGCTGGAATCGATACCCGCCGAGCAGGGTTTCAAGCCGGTGCAGCGCCTTGAGTTGATCCTGCGCCTGGACGAGGCGACCATCGCGCATTCGCGGCGCCTGGCGCGCGATTACCAGCCGCTGGTGAATGGCTCGCGCGCCCAGGAAAGCCGTCATTGGGAACTCAGTCACGGGCACTGGGTCCTGTTGGTGAAGGCCTATCAGGACTGTTTCAATCGCCTGCGCTCCGGCGAAAAGGATGGCGAGGCCCTGCGCCCGCAGCAGCACCTGCTCTATGGCCGGCTGGTCAGTGCCCTCGCCGCCGAACTGAAATGGCGGCAGTTTCATTACGGGCCGGTGGATGGCGCGATCTGGTCAGCGCTGGGCAGTGTGTACCTGGCTGCGGCCGACGCCAGGCTGGACCAGAAGCCACTGACGCTCTATCCGGGCAGCGAGACCACCGTCGAAGCCGAATACCTCAAGGCGCTGATTTTCCACGCCAGTGCCATGGATAACCTGAAGCCCCTGCAAATCGAGATTGCCGAGCGTTTCGTCGCCTACTTCCTGCCCTTCTTCGGGCTTGCCCGGGAGCTCCGCCCGGATAGCGTTTACTGGGTCGATGCCGCGAAACCCCTGCCACCGACGCGCCTTGCGAAAAAGCCCGACGTCACGCTCACGCTGCGCTTCTTCAGCGGCACGCGCGCGCTGGACGCCGTGCGCAAGACGATCGATCAGATCCAGAGCGAGGGCCGCGTGCCTCCTGGAATCAACCTGGGTACGCAATACGAACCGGACGTCGCACTGCCGGCGCTGGAGCACCTGGCGCTGAACTGGGCGCCCAAGCCGCCCCTGCGCAATACCGCGCGCCGGCGCATCAACTCGCCGCTCAAGCTGGTCAGCGGCCTCGGTGCCGTGCATCAGCGCCTGTCCGGCCGCATCCTCAATGGCGAAGGCCTGGAATCCTGGATTGTCGATGACGTCAGCCTGGGAGGCATGGGCGCGCATGCGGTGCAGGCGCGGCGCGACTGGATACGCATCGGTGCCATGGTGGCGGTTCAGCCGGACGGCGGCGACAACTGGCTGCTGGGCGTGGTGCGACGCTACGTGCGTACCGGGCCCAACGAGGACTCGATAGGCATCGAGACGATCTCCCGGGTGCCCAAGGCAGTACTTGCCGACGCCGGCGGGATTTACACCGAAGCGCTGCTGCTTGACCAGCCCGAGGTGGGCGAGTACGCGCGCATGGCCTTGGCGCCCAATGCGCTCGAAGAAAACGTGGCCTTGTTGTTCAAGGTCGACGACAAGAATGCCCGCATGCATCCGCGCGAAATACTTTCGCGGGGACCGGACTTCATCGTCGCCAACTTCTTCGTCCAGTCGTATTCCTGATCAGCCGGGCTTGGGCCGGATCGCCGACTTGGGGCGGAAGGCCTTGATCACCTCGTCGCGGGTCTCGATGTAGGGCCCGCCAATCAGGTCGATGCAGTAGGGTACTGCGGCAAAGATCCCCGGCACCAGCGAATTTCCCTCCGCATCCTTCGCCCCTTCCAGGGTCTCCTTGATCGCCTTGGGTTGCCCCGGCAGGTTGAGGATCAGCGACTTGCCCCGGATCACGGCCACCTGACGCGAAAGGATGGCGGTCGGCACGAAGGCCAGCGAGATCTGCCGCATCTGTTCGCCGAAGCCCGGCATCACCTTGTGCGCCACCGCCAGGGTCGCCTCGGGCGTCACGTCGCGCGGTGCCGGGCCGGTGCCGCCGGTGGTCAGCACCAGGTGGCAGCCGACCGTGTCGCAGAGTTCGATCAGGGTCTGTTCGATCACCGGCTGCTCGTCGGGAATCAGGCGGGTTTCCATGCGCCAGGGCGAGGCCATTGCGGCGCCAAACCATTCCTGCAGCGCAGGAATGCCCTTGTCCTCATACACGCCGGAAGACGCCCGGTCGGAAATGGAAACGAGGCCGATCAGCAGTTCATCGTTCATGGCAAGGAGTCCTTGATGCGGTTGAAGAGTTGGCCGAGGTGCTCGTGGAGGGCTTCCTGAGCGGGACGCGGGTTGCGCGGCAGGTAGTCCTCGATCGCCGAGGGTGAGGCAGTGCGAAAGCCGGTGGGCGCCGGCAGGACCTCGATGCCCTCACGCCGAAAAAGCTCGGCAGAGCGCGGCATGTGCGAGGCGTGGGTGACCAGGGCGATGCGGCTGACGCCGTTGGCCTTGAGCAGGGGGGCCGACAGCGCGGCATTCTCCGCCGTGTCGCGCGAGGCCGTTTCGGTCCAGCGGACCTTGACGCCGAATTCCTTTTCCAGCACTTCGCGCATCGCATCCGCCTCGGCGCGCCCGCCGTGTGGCGAGCCGCTGGTAACGAGCACGGGTAGGCCGGTTTCACGCGCCAGCCTGGCGCCGTAACGCACGCGCACCAGCGAGGCGCTGCCGACCGTGTCGCCGCCGTATTCGGGCGCGGCGTAATAGTTTCCGCCGCTGAGGATGACGATGGCCTGGGCGCGGCGCAGTGCCTCGGCGCTGATCGGCGCCTGCGGTGCGGCTGCCGGCATCAGGGCGCGGCCGACCGCCGGCATCGCCAGCGCGACCAGGGCGAGGAGGGAAGTCGTCGCCAGCATCAGGCCGGCGTACTGCCAGCGCCGACTTTTGCGCCGCGACAGCCAGAGGCCGAACAGCGCCAGCAGCACCGGGCCGGTGGGCGGCAGGATCAGGGCGGCGAGGATCTTCTTGAGCAGGAACATGGGCCGGGGAACAGTCCGATCGCGTATCATCGAGCGACGGCGGGCCGCCATTATCGGCGCAATTGCCCCGCCCGGGACACGCCTGACATGAGCGATCGCCAATTCGGAATCGAGACCCTGTGCCTGCACGCCGGCGCCCAGCCGGATGCGGCCACCGGCGCGCGCGCGCTGCCGATCCACCAGACCAGCTCCTTCGTCTTCGATTCGGCCGACCACGCTGCCAGCCTGTTCAACCTGCAAACCTTCGGCAACGTCTATTCGCGCATCGGCAATCCGACCGTCGCGGCCTTCGAGGAGCGCGTTGCAGCGCTGGAGGGCGGGCGTGCCGCGGTGGCGGCGGCCACCGGGCTGGCGGCGCAGACCCTGGCGCTGCTGACCCTGTGCCAGGCCGGCGACCGTATCGTTGCGGCGCGTTCTCTTTATGGGGGCACCTTTTCGCAGCTCGACGTCAGCCTGCGCAAGCTCGGCATCGAGACCGTCTTCGTCGATTCCGACGACCCGCAGAATTTCCGCGCCGCGCTATCCGACAACACGCGTTGCCTGTTCGCCGAGACGGTGGCCAACCCGCGCCTCAACGTGCTCGACATCGCCGCCGTGGCCGACATCGCCCATGCCCACCGCGTGCCGCTGATCATCGACAACACCGTGCCCTCGCCCTACCTGTGCCGGCCTTTCGAGCACGGCGCCGACATCGTGGTGCATTCGGCGACCAAGTTCCTCGGCGGGCACGGCACCACGCTGGGCGGCGTGGTCGTCGAGTCCGGCAAGTTCGACTGGGGCAACGGCAAGTTTCCCGGCATGACCGAACCTTCGGCCGGCTACCACGGCGTCAAGTTCTACGAAACCTTCGGCGACTTCGGCTTCACCATGAAGGCGCGCATGGAGACGCTGCGCACTTTCGGTCCTGCCTTGTCGCCATTTTCCGCCTGGCAGCTGATGCAAGGCATCGAGACCCTGCACCTGCGCATGCAGCGCCATTGCGAAAACGCGCTGGCGGTGGCGCAGCACCTGGAATGCCATCCGCGCGTGGCCTGGGTGAACTACCCCGGTCTGCCCTCAAGCCCGGCGTATCCCCTGGCGCAGCGCTACCTCGGTTCGCCCCGCCACCCTGGCGCAGGCGCGTTGCTGGCGTTCGGCGTGACGGGGGGGCAGCCAGCCGGCGAGCGCTTCATCGACGCCCTGCAGTTCTGTTCCCACCTGGCCAACATCGGCGACGCCAAGACCCTGGTGATCCATCCCGCATCGACTACCCATCGCCAGATGAACGAGGCCGATCAACGCGCTTCAGGCGTCACGCCGGACATGGTGCGCCTGTCGATCGGCATCGAGACCCTGGATGACATCCTGTGGGACATCGACCAGGCCCTGGAGCGCAGCATATCGTGAGCGACCCGCTGCCCCCCGACGGCAAACCTGGCAACCGCGCCAACGGACTGGTGGTGGCCTTGCTGATCCTGGTCGGCGCGATGGGCGCCTGGATCATGTATTCCTCGCTTTTCCCGGCGGCCGCGCCAGCAAAAAAGCCGGCGCCCGACAACGCCCCGCCGCCGGGAACGCCGGCGCAAACCGTGGTCGATTCGATGACGGCACGCTCCGGAGCAACGCGCCATGTCGTGCAGCTGCCGCCGTTCAGCGAAATCGCGACCGCCGAGGACCTACGCGGCAAGCTAGATAAACTTGGCATCGCTTCCAGCCTGCGCGTCGAGGCCCACGTCCAGGTCGGCCCCTTCCGCAACGCAGAGGAAGCCGAGGCCGCAAGGACCAAACTCAAGGAACTGGGCGTCTATGGCGGCCAGCTCACCACCCTCAAACCCTGAAAGGCCACCATGAGCCGCAAGATCATTTCCACCGCCGCCGCGCCCGCCGCGATCGGCACCTATTCGCAAGCCGTGCAGGTCGGCGATACCGTCTATATGTCAGGGCAGATCGGCCTCGATCCGGCGACCATGACCATGGTCGAGGGCATCGATGCCCAGATCGTCCGCGTGTTCGAGAACCTCAAGGCCGTGGCCGAGGCGGCCGGTGCCAGCTTGAACGACGCGGTGAAGCTCAACATTTACCTCACCGACCTGGCGAATTTCGCCAAGGTCAACGAGACCATGGCGAAGTACTTCAGCCAGCCCTTCCCGGCGCGCGCCGCGGTGGGCGTCAAGGAACTGCCGCGCGGCGCCCTGGTCGAGGCCGACGCCGTCCTGGTCCTTGGCTGACTCTCATGATGCGGGAGGCATGTCCCGCATCATGAGAACCAGCCATCTTCAGTTGTTGCCCGCCCCCCTTCGCCCCTCTCGCGGGGGGTTCTTGATTTGCTCGCTGTGCTCGACATCCGACATGATGCCCAATGGGTGCTCCTCACGTTAAGCACGCTGCCGCCGGCAGCAACACGCTGGCGGCGCGGCTGGCCCGGCTGGGCCTCAAGACCGACGCCGATTTCATCCTCCACCTGCCGCTGCGCTACGAGGATGAAACCCGCATCACCGCCCTGGCCGACGCCTGGCCCGGCGTCGCGGCGCAGTTCGAGGTCGAAGTCACCGACTGCGAGATCGCCTATCGTCCGCGCCGCCAGCTGATCGCGCGGGTGCGTGATGCCAGTGGTGCCATTGCGCTGCGCTTCCTCAACTTCTACCCCAACCAGCAAAAAGTCTTGCAGCCGGGTGCCCGCCTGCGCGTGTTCGGGGAAATCAACCACGGCTTTATTGGTCCCGAAATCATCCATCCGCGCTTTCATCCGGTGGCGGCCGGCGAGGGCTTGCCGGAGGGGCTGACGCCTGTTTATCCGGCCACCGCCGGCCTCGGCCAGGCGACGCTGCGGCGCCTGATCGACAAGGCGCTGGCGCGTTTCGATTTCAGCGATACCCTGCCCGCCGATCTGCTGCAGCGCCTGGCCTTGCCCGAGTTCGGCGCGGCCGTTCGCTTCCTGCACTCACCGCCGCCCGAGATTTCGCAGGCGGCGCTGGAGTCGCGCGACTTCCCGGCCTGGCGCCGCATGCAGTTCGACGAACTGCTGGCGCAGCAACTCTCGCTGCGGCGCGCCTACCTTGCCCGCCGCGCGCGCGGTGCGCCGGTTTTGCGGCCGACGGCCAGGCTGACCGATGCCTTGCTTAGATCATTGCCCTTCCGGCTGACCGGCGCACAGAACCGTGCCTGGCGCGAGATTGCGACGGACCTCGCGCAAGCACACCCGATGCAGCGCCTGTTGCAGGGCGATGTCGGCAGCGGCAAGACCATCGTCGCGGCGCTGGCCATGCTGCACGCGGTCGAGGCCGGCCATCAGGCGGCGCTGATGGCGCCGACCGAAATCCTCGCCGAGCAGCACTACCGCAAGCTCGCCGCCTGGCTGGCGCCGCTGGGCATAGAGGTGGCATGGCTCACCGGCAGCCTGAAGAAGAAGGACAAGGACGCCGCGATCGCAAAAGTCGGCGCTGGCGAGACGCCGATTGCGATCGGCACCCATGCCCTGATCGAGGACAAGGTCGAGTTCGCACGGCTGGGCCTCGCCATCGTCGACGAGCAGCACCGCTTCGGCGTGCGCCAGCGCCTGGCGCTCAAGGACAAGGGGCAGTTCGCCCACCAGCTGGCGATGTCGGCTACGCCGATCCCGCGCACCCTGGCCATGAGTTACTACGCCGACCTCGATGTCTCGGTGCTCGACGAACTGCCGCCCGGGCGCACGCCGGTGACCACCAAACTGGTCGCCGAAAGCCGCCGCGGCGAAGTGCTGAAGCGTGTGCACGACGCCTGCCGCGGCGGACGCCAGGCCTACTGGGTCTGCCCGCTGATCGAGGAGAGCGAAAGCCTGCAGCTCAAGACCGCCGAGGAAACCTACGCGCGGCTTGCCGCCGAGCTGTCCGATCTCAAAGTGGGCCTGGTACATGGCCGGCTCAAGGTGGCCGACAAGGCGGCGGTGATGGCCGCCTTCGTGCGCAACGAGGTCCAGGTGCTGGTGGCGACCACGGTGATCGAGGTCGGCGTCGATGTGCCGAATGCCAGCCTGATGGTGATCGAGCACGCCGAGCGTTTCGGCCTGGCACAGCTGCACCAGTTGCGCGGCCGGGTCGGCCGCGGCGCCGACGCTTCGGCCTGCATCCTGATCTACGACCAGCCTCTGGGCGAGACGGCGCGGGCGCGGCTCAAGGTGATCTACGAATCCACCGACGGCTTCGCCATTGCGCGCGAGGACCTGCGCCTGCGCGGCCCCGGCGAATTCATCGGCGCGCGCCAGAGCGGCATGCCGCTGCTGCGCTATGCCGACCTGGAGGATGCCGCGCTGGTGGAACAGGCGCGGACGATCGCCGAAGACATGCTGCGCAGCGATCCCGGTCGCGCAGACGCGCACCTGCAGCGCTGGCTGGGCGGGCGCGAGGAATTGCTCAAGGCGTAAAATCGCCGCAATGGATTTCGCGGAACTCAAGCAGCGCCTGACCCTCTACGAAAAGCTGATGCGGCTGGACAAGCCGATCGGCACGTTGCTGCTGCTGTGGCCCACCTTCTGGGCGCTTTGGCTGGCTACCGAAGGACAGCCGCACATCCTGCTGGTGTGGATCTTCGCGCTTGGCACGCTGCTGATGCGCTCAGCCGGTTGCGTGATCAACGATTACGCCGACCGCGACTTTGATCCCCACGTCAAGCGCACCCGCGAGCGGCCGCTGGCGGCAGGCGCGGTGAGCACGCGGGAAGCCCTGGCCCTGTTCGCGGTGCTCTGCGTTTGCGCCTTCCTGGTCGCCTTGCCGATCATGCGCGACGTGTGGCACCTGACCCTGGTGGCGCTGTTCCTCGCTGCCAGCTATCCGTTTACCAAACGCTTTTTCGCCCTGCCGCAGGCCTACCTCGGCATCGCCTTCGGTTTTGGCATCCCGATGGCTTTCGCCGCCGCGACCGGCGAGGTCGGCCTGCTGGGCTGGACCCTGCTGGCGACCAACATTTTCTGGGCCCTGGCCTACGACACCGAGTACGCCATGGTGGATCGCGATGACGACCTCAAGATTGGCATACGCACAGCGGCGATTACCTTCGGCCGCTTCGATGTGGTGGCGGTCATGAGCTGCTACACCATCACCCTGGGCATGCTCGGCGTGATTGGCTGGGACCGGCAGTTCGGCGCCGGCTACTTTGGCGGCTTGCTGCTGGCCGCCGCGATCGCCGGCTACCACTACACGCTGATTCGCGATCGCAGCCGCGAGGGCTGCTTCAAGGCCTTCCGCCACAACAACTGGTTCGGCGCGGCGATCTTCGCCGGCATCGTCGCCGAATTCAACCTGCGGCCCTGGCTCGGCCTGTGAGGCTGCTGGCACTTCTGGCCTTGCTGGCGGGCCTGGCCGCCTGCACGCCGGTGAATCTGAACTACAACTCGGCCAAGGCCCACCACCGGCCGCAGGGCTTCGTCAATACCGATCCGACGGCCAAGGTCGGCGGCATTCCCTGGTACGAAATCCTGTACCGCAATCTGCGCGGCGATTTCCGTCCGACGGCGCCGCCTGCGGGTGGCTACGCGGCCTTCGCCGCGCAATGGACGATGCCGGTCGATCACGCCCTGCTGGCGCGGCGCAGTGAAACGCCGCGCATCACCTGGCTGGGCCACGCCTCGCTGCTGTTGCAGGTGGCCGGCAAGAACATCCTGATCGATCCGCAGTTTTCAGACACTGCCGGCCCCATGCTGTTCGGCGTGTTCGACCTCGGCGCGCCGCGCCTGGTGCCGGCGCCGATCAGGGAACGCGAGTTGCCGCCCATCGACCTGGTGCTGATCTCGCACAACCACTACGACCACCTCGACGAGCCGACGCTGCATAGGCTCGCCGCGGCCGGGCACAAGCCGGCCTATGTGGTGCCGCTGGGGCTCAAGACCTGGTTCGACGAGCGTGGCATCGGTCCGGTGCTGGCCGAGTTCGACTGGTGGGACAGCCAGGAACTCGGTCCGCTGCGCCTGGGCTTCACGCCGGCGCAGCACTGGAGCCGGCGCACCGCCTTCGACACCAACGCCACCCTGTGGGGCGGCTTCCTCGTCGAATGGCGGCGTGCGGATGCGGCGCCCTGGCGTTTCCTGTACACCGGCGATACCGGCTACTCGGCCGACTTCAAGGAAATCCGTCGCCGTTTGGGCGCGGTGGATTTCCTTGCCGTGCCGGTGGGCGCCTACCTGCCGCGCGACTTCATGGGCCCGCAACACGTGAATCCCGACGACGCGCTGCAGATCCTTCTAGACCTCGAGGCGAAGCAGGGCGTCGGCGTGCATTGGGGCACCTTCGCCCTGACCCAGGAGCCCTTCGACCAGCCGCCGCGCGACCTGGATTCGGCGTCCCGCCAGCGCCGACTTTCGTCCGAGCGGATCTGGCTGCTGAAACATGGCGAGACACGCACGGTTAGAATCGAAAAATGAAATACGCCGACCTGCGCGACTTCGTTCGCCAGCTTGAAGCCATCGGCCAGCTCAAGCGCATCGCCGTCGAGGTCGATCCGAAGCTGGAAATGACCGAGATCGCCGACCGCGTGCTGCGTGCCGGCGGCCCGGCCCTGCTGTTCGAGAAGCCCAAGGGCCATTCCATGCCGGTGCTGGCCAACCTGTTCGGCACGCCCGAGCGCGTGGCCATGGGCATCGCCATGGGCGCCGGTGCCGATGACCGGGGCACGGACTGGAAAGCTCGCCTGCGCGGGGTCGGCCAACTGCTGGCCACCCTCAAGGAACCCGAACCGCCCAAAGGTCTGCGCGACGCCTGGGAGAAGTTGCCGGTCTTCAAGCAGGTGCTCAACATGGCGCCAAAGCTCCTTGGTTCTGCGCCTTGCCAGGACGTCGTCAGCGAAGCTGCCGCGGTCGATCTCTCCCGCCTGCCGATACAGACCTGCTGGCCGGGCGACGCCGCGCCGCTGCTCACCTGGGGCCTGGTCGTCACCCGCGGGCCGGAGAAACCAAGACAGAACCTGGGAATCTATCGCCAGCAACTGATCGGACCGAACAAGCTGATCATGCGCTGGCTGGCCCACCGCGGCGGTGCGCTGGATTTCCGCGAGCACTGTGCCGCCCGCCCCGGCCAGCCCTTTCCGGTCGCGGTGGTGATCGGCGCCGATCCGGCGACCATCCTCGGCGCGGTGACGCCGGTGCCCGACACGCTCTCCGAATACCAGTTCGCCGGCCTCCTGCGCGGGGCCAAGACCGAAGTGGTGAAATGCCTCGGCTCCGATCTGCAGGTGCCGGCGTCGAGCGAGATCGTGCTCGAAGGCGTGATACATCCTGGCGAGACGGCCGCCGAAGGGCCGTTTGGCGACCACACCGGCTACTACAACGAAGTCTCCGAATTCCCGGTGTTCACCGTCCAGCGCATCACGCAGCGGCGCGATGCGATCTATCACAGCACGTATACCGGCAAGCCGCCCGACGAGCCGGCGATGCTTGGCCTTGCATTGAACGAGGTCTTTGTGCCCTTGTTGCGCAAGACCTTTCCCGAGATCGTCGATTTCTACCTGCCGCCCGAGGGCTGCTCCTATCGCATGGCCGTGGTCAGCATCAGGAAGGCCTACCCGGGCCACGCCAAGCGCATCATGTTCGGCATTTGGAGCTTCCTGCGCCAGTTCATGTACACCAAGTTCATCATCGTTACCGACGACGATGTCGATGTGCGCTCCTGGCAGGAGGTGATCTGGGCCCTGACCACCCGCGTGGACGCCGCGCGCGATACCCTGATCGCCGAGAATACACCCATCGATTACCTCGATTTCGCTTCACCGCAGGCTGGTCTTGGGAGCAAAATGGGTATCGATGCGACGAACAAATGGCCCGGGGAGACCGGTCGCGAATGGGGGCGACCGATCTCCATGGACAACGCGGTCAAGGCCCGCATCGATGCGCTTTGGGAGACATTGGGACTGTAGCTCCGCGACGATGGGGCGCATTTCGTACGGGGTAGCCGAGCCCCGGCTGTACCTGCAATGGAGGAGGGACGATGACCGAGGTTGAGGTAATGCCCGCCGGAGGTGACGAGAGCCTGGATGGCCCGCGCGCCTGGTGCCACGTCATGTATGGCCTGCACGCCCTGTCTGCGCTGTCGGGGATACTGAGTTCGGCCACCATAGTCGGTGCTTTCGTTTTTGGCTGGCCATCGATCATTGCGGTAATCATCAATTACCTGACCCGTGACCGCGTGCGCGGCACCTGGCTGGCGACGCACTGGCGCTGGCAGATGCGCACCTTCTGGTTCGCCCTCCTCTGGCTGCTTCTGGCCGGCCTGCTGGTGATCACCCTGATCGGCATCCCGCTGGCCTGGGTGGTTATCGTCAGTACCGGCCTCTGGGTCCTCTACCGAGTGATTCGCGGCTGGCTTGCCTTGGTCGACCGGCGCGCCATGCCGGTACCGGCGGCCTGATCCGCAGGCGCGCGCGCCGGCAGGCCGTCGATGCGCCGCCTGGTCCGCTTGCTTGCCCTGGCCTGCCTGGCCATGCTCGCTTCGATCGGGCAGGCCGAGGACGAAAAGCCCGCCCCGCGCTCGGTATTCCTGATCGCCAACGAAGACATGGCCGATCCGCGCTTCCGCGAAACCGTGGTGCTGGTCACTCGCCACGGACGCAGCCGTTCCACCATCGGCGTAATCCTCAACCGTCCCTTTGCCGTGACGCTGGACCAGGTGTTCCCGGAGTTTTCGCGGCCCACCGAACACCGCCTGCATTACGGCGGACCGGTTGCGCAGGGCCAGGTCGTCTTTCTGGTCCGAGGCGACACGCCGCCCAAGGCCGCCATTGCCTTGACCGAGCGCCTGTTCATCAGCAGCGACGGCGGCAGCCTGCGCCGGCTGTTGCAGGGAGCCACGCCGGTCGATCGACTGCGCGTGTTTGACGGTTTTGCCAGCTGGGCACCGGGTCAATTGGAAAGCGAGATCGATCGTGGCGACTGGTATCTGCATCCGGTCGATGCGGACATCATTTTTCGCGAGCCTGCCGGCGAACTGTGGGAAAAGCTCCTGCGCCGGGCAACCCAGCGCATGGTGAAGCGATCGCCCTTGCCGCTGCTGGCCGGCCGATAGGCGCGCGCCGGTTTTAGGTGCTGGCGACTACACGGGCCGAGGGCGCCTGCGCATACTGCACGCCCCTCCATCATTCGAGCAAGCGCCATGACCGTCTGCCCCATAGCCGTCGTCGCCGGCTGCGCCAAATGTCCGGCGTTCCGCATCTGCCCCCTGAAGGGCGTCCTGGGCGATACGCCGCCGAAACAGGATAAGGCCGCCGAGCCTGCGCCAAAGCCGCGCAAGTCGGCTTCGCGCAAGCGCAAGTAAGCCTCCCAGCGCACCAAAGCGGGGCGTCCCTTTTTTCGGGGCACGCCACGGTGACGCCGGCGAGTGTTAATGACGATCGTGGGTGCGGCCCGTGAGTTGCCGCAGGTAGGCGGCGCGCATTTCCTCTTCGTGGCGCCGGACTTCTTCCCGCGCATGCAGCCAGGGAAACGTCATCAGGGCGGGCACCAGGCATAGCAGCATGACCATGACCGCCTCGCCGATGCCGCAGGCGAAGAAGGCCACGATGGGCAGGATGGCAACGCCGGTCATCATGAAATCCGACAGCTCGTCGGGTTTGCGGTAGCCGCAGGCGGCAAGTATGCGGGCAAGCATGATGGTCTCCCTGGTTCCTTTGCCTGTATCAACGGCAGGATGGACGTGGTCTTTACCCCAAAGGACTGGCGCGGGGAGCCCCGCTTGACGAAGTACTTCAAACCCGAAATACTTGTCTGACAACTCGCTGTCGCGGACACGCGGCGGCATCCCCCAGGTTTCGTCCCCAGGAGGCCCCATGATCAAGCTCAATGTGAATGGCAAGCCGCGCAGTGTCGATGTGGAGGGGGAAATGCCCCTGCTCTTCGTCCTGCGCGACCATCTCGGTTTGCTCGGCGCCAAGTACGGTTGCGGCATCGGCGCCTGCGGCGCCTGCACCGTGCATCTCGACGGCATGCCGGTGCGCTCCTGCAGCTTGCCGGTGGCGCAGGCGGTAGGCAAGAAGGTGGTGACCATCGAAGGGCTCTCGGCCAAGGGCATGCACAAGTTGCAACAGGCCTGGATCGACCACGAGGTGCCGCAGTGCGGCTACTGCCAGACCGGCATGCTGATGTCGGCCGCCGCCTTGCTGGCCGCCAAGCCGGTGCCCACCGATGCCGACATCGACCAGGCGATGACCAACCTCTGCCGCTGCGGCACCTACACCCGGGTACGCGAGGCGATCCATGCCGCCGCCAAGCCGACGGCGAAGAAAGTGGGGGCCTGACCATGGAAACCACCCGCCGCGATTTCCTCAAGGTCTCCGCCGCGCTCGGCGGCGGCCTCGCCCTCGAATTTTCCTTCCCGCTGACGGCCATGGCGGCCAGGGGCCAGACGCCCGCCGAGGTCAATGCCTGGGTGGTGATCCATCCCGACGACCGCGTGGTGGTGCGCATCGCCCGCTCCGAGATGGGGCAGGGGACGCAGACTGCGCTGGCACAGCTGGTGGCCGAGGAACTCGATGCCGACTGGAGCAAGGTCAGCACCGAGTTCGCCTCGCCCAACGAGCATATCCGCAGGAAGCGCATCTGGGGCTCGATGTCCACCGGCGGCAGCCAGGGCGTGCGCAGTTCGCAGGATTACGTGCGCAAGGCCGGGGCCGCCGCCCGCCTGATGCTGGTGGAGGCCGCTGCCGCGCGCTGGAAGGTTCCGGCCGCGGAATGCATCGGCGCCAACAGCGTGGTTACCCACGCTGCCACCGGGCGCCGCCTGCGCTATGGCGAGCTCGCGGCCGACGCGGCAAAGCTGACGCCGCCCAGCAACCCGCCCCTGCGCGACCCCAAGGACTGGAAGATTGCCGGCAAGCCGCTGCGCCGCCTCGACATTCCCGACAAGGTGCTGGGCAAGCCGGTGTTCGGCGTCGACGTGGTGTTGCCCGGCATGCTGCACGCCTCGATCGCGCAATGCCCGCTGTTCGGCGGCAAGCTCAAGGGCGTCGATGCCGCGGTGGCGGAAAAAATGCGCGGCGTGAAGAAGGTGGTGCGCGAGGCGGACTTCGTTGCCGTCATTGCCGACAGCTGGTGGCGCGCCGACCAGGCACTGAAGAAGCTGGCCATCGAATGGGATGAAGGCGCCGACGCGCAGGCCAGCAGCGAGAGCATCATGAAGCTGTTGCGCGACGGCCTCGCCGATCCCAAGCTGGCCTCGGCGCGAAAAGTCGGCGATGCGGACACGGCGCTGGCAGCCGCGGCGAAGGTGATCGAAGCCGAGTACCACTCGCCCTACGTCAATCACGCCACCATGGAGCCGCAGACCTGCACCGCCTGGTTCAAGGCCGACGGCACGCTGGAGGTATGGACCTCGACCCAGAACGCCGAGGCCTCGATGGCCATGGCCGCCGAAACCGCCGGCCTGCCGCTGGAAAAGGTCGAGGTGCACAAGCCCATGTTGGGCGGCGGCTTCGGCCGCCGCGGGGCGCCGCAGGATTTCGTCAAGCAGGGCGTGCTGATCGCCAAGGCGATGCCCGGCACGCCGGTGAAGATGATGTGGTCGCGCGCCGAGGACATGCAGCACGGCTATTACCGGCCGGCCAGCCTGGTGCGCATGAAGGCCGGCCTCGACGCCCAGGGCAATGTCAGCGCCATGCAGGTGGGCATTGCCTGCCCCTCCATCCTCGCCTTGCTGCGGCCGGAGGCGATCAAGGATGGCGTCGATTTCACCGCGGTGCGCACGCTCAGCGACATGCCCTACGGCATTCCCCACCAGAAGATCGACTATGCCATGCGCAACCCGCGCGTGCCGGTCGGCTTCTGGCGCGCACCGGGCTTGCAGAACGCCTATTACCGCGAATGCTTCATCGACGAGCTGGCGGTGGCGGCCGGGCGCGATCCGCTCGAATACCGCCTCGCCATGCTCAAGCCCGGCGACAAGAACCGCCTGGTGCTCGAAGCCGTGGCCAAGGCGGCCAACTGGGGCGGCCCGCTGCCCGCCGGCGTGCATCGCGGCATCGCGGTGTCCGACGGCTTCGGCAGCTACACGGCGATGGTGGCCGAGGTTTCGGTGTCGAACAAGGGCGAACTCAAGGTGCATCGCGTCGTGTCGGCGATCGATTCGGGCTACGTGGTCAATCCCGACACCTGCCGCGCCCAGTCCGAGGGCAACATCGCCTTCATGCTCGGCGCCACCCAGTACCAGGAAAACACCGTCGCCAAAGGGCGCATGGTCGAGGCCAATTTCGACCAGTTTCGCCTGCTGGGGCTAGCCGAGATGCCCAAGGTGGAAACCGTGCTGGTGCCCACCGGCGGCTTCTGGGGCGGGCATGGCGAACCCGGCGCGCTGTGCGTGGCGCCGGCCCTGTGCAATGCAATCTACGCCGCCACCGGCAAGCGCATCCGCTCCCTGCCGCTGAAGCATCACGATTTAAGGAAAGCGTGAAACGGGGAGTGGCGGTGCTGCTCACCGCGCTGTCCGGGTTGGCGCTTGCGAACGATGCGCTTGAGCAGCCGCTGGCAGCCGGTGGCGATGCCCAGCGCGGACGGGCGGTGTTCGTCGACCGTGAGCAGGGCCACTGCGTGATCTGCCATGCCCTCGGCAGCGTGGCGCCGGCGGGCAACGTCGGCCCGGCGCTGGACCAGGTCGGCGCCCGGCTCACGGCGGCCCAGCTGCGCCAGCGCATTGTCGACATCACCCAGGTCAAGCCCGACGCGGCGATGCCGGCCTTCTACCGGCGCGAGGGACTCAACCGGGTGGCCGCCACCCATGCCGGCAAGACCCTGCTCGACGCCCGGCAGGTCGAGGACCTGGTGGCCTTTCTCGCGGCGCAACGATGAGGCGGCGCCATTTCCTGAAAGTCGGCGCTGGCGGCACGGCGATTTTGGCGGTGCCGGCCGCCGCGCAACAGCTGCTGCCGGCCCATGACCTCGCGCCCTTGATCATGCAGATCGCCGGCACCAGTCCGCCCCGGCCGGGACGGGTGCGCATCGGCCTGCCCTCGCTGGCCGAGAACGGCAATTCGGTGCCGCTCGATCTGGCGGTCGACAGCCCGATGAGCGAGGCCGACCACGTGCGCAGCATCCATGTCCTTGCCGAACGCAATCCACGGCCGCTGGTGGCCTCCTTCCAGCTTGGCCCGTTGGCCGGGCGCGCACAGTTGTCGCTGCGTATTCGCCTCGCCGGCAGCCAGCGCGTGGTGGCGCTGGCGGTGATGTCGGACGGTGCCTGCTGGTCGGCCGAAACCGAGGTGGTGGTGACCTCTGCCGCCTGCCTCGACGAGCTGAGCCTGTGAGCGAGGCGCCGGGCATCGGCCGCATCCGCGTGCCGCCCAGGGCCCGCCGCGGCGAAGTGGTCGAGATCCGCCTGCTGATCCAGCACCCGATGGAAAACGGATTCCGCCGCGATACGCTGGGGCGCGCCGTGGCCAAGAACATCATCCATCGCCTGGTCGCGCGCTACGACGGCCGCGAGATCCTGCGCGCCGAACTCGGCAGCGGCATAGCGGCCAATCCCTACTTTGCCTTCTTCACCCGCGCCACGGCCTCGGGCCGGATCGAAATCGATTGGGAAGATGACGCCGGCGTACGCGGCAGTGTCGGTGCGGCGATCGAGGTGACATGAAACGGGCGGTGGCGCTCGCCCTGGCGTTGCTGGCAGCGACGGCGCTTGCCGAGGCCCCGCGCTCGGGGCTGGCCTATCAGGGCGAGGACATTCGCCGCCTGCAAGCCGACGATTTCGCCAACCCGGCCATGCTCTGGGCCGAACGCGGCGCGGCGGCCTGGCAGCAGCGCCGCGGTACCGCCAACAAGTCCTGTGCCGATTGCCACGGCGCGGCCGAGCAGTCGATGCGCGGCGTGGCGGCGCGCCTGCCGGCCTGGGACGCCCGGCTGCAGCGCGTCAGTACGCTCGACCAGCGCATCAACGCCTGCACCGTGCGCGAACAAGGCGCCGCCGAATTGCCGCCCGAGTCCGAGCCGGCGCTGGCCTTGCAAACATATCTCGCCCTGCAGTCACGCGGCATGCCCCTGCGCGTGGCGGTCGACGGGCCGGCAGGCCCCGTGTTCTATATCGGGCGCGAACTCTATCGCACGCGCATCGGCCAGATGAACCTGGCCTGCACGCATTGCCACGAGCAGAAGGCCGGCAAGACCCTGCTGGCTGAGCAGATCAGCCAGGGCCAGCCCACGGCCTGGCCGGCCTATCGCATGGACTGGCAGGCGCCGGGCAGCATCGAGCGACGCCTGCGCGCCTGCTTCCTCGGCGTGCGCGCCGAGATGCCGGCCTACCGTTCCGAGGACCTGGTGGCGCTGCAACTCTACCTGGTCTGGCGCGCCCAGGGCCTGGCGCTGGAGGCGCCCGGGGTCAGGCGCTGATGCTCTCGGCCGCCGCCAGCCAGCGGTCGATCACGGCGCGCAGGTCATCCCTGCGGATCGGTTTGGCGACGAAATCGTTCATGCCCGATTCGAGTACCGCGTCGCGCTGGCCCGCCATGGCATCGGCAGTGAGGGCGATGATCGGCACCCGCCGGTTGGGCACCGGGCTGTCGGCGGCACGGATGCGCTGGGTGGCTTCGAAGCCGTCCATCACCGGCATCTGGCAGTCCATCAGCACCAGGTCGTAGGGCAGCCGGCTGAGGGCCTCGATCGCCTCCTGGCCATTGCCGACCGCGTCGGCCTTGAACCCCCAGCGATTCAGCAGGTGCAGCGCCAGCCGCTGGTTGACTGCGTTGTCTTCCACCACCAGGATGCGTTCGCCGCGCGGGGTCCGGCTTTCCGCCACCGGCGCCGGGGTCGGCGCCGCATCGGGTGTGATCGCGGGATGGGCGATTCGCTGAAGTGACGTCAGCAGCAGCCGTTCGCGGATCGGCTTGCTCAGGATGGCGGCGAATTCGCTGCGCAGGACCGCCAGTTCGGCGTGTTCGAGAAATACCGACGACAGCAGCACCAGCGGCGGCGTGGGCCGCAGGCCCGGGTCGGCGAGGATGCTGCGCCCCAGGCTGATGCCGTCGATGTCCGGCATCTGGACGTCGAGGATCACCATGTCGAAAGGCCGTCCTGCCGCCCTGGCCCGATGCATGGTGGGCAGGGTCTGGTGGGGATTTTCCAGCAGGGTGGTGGTGGCGCCCCAGCGTCGCAGCAGGAGTTCGAGCAATTTGCGGTTGGTGGCGTTGTCGTCCACGGCCAGGACGTGCACACCGCGCAAGTCGTCCAGCCCCGCCACCGGGATCGCCCGTGGTGCGGTCGAGCGGCCGAAGCTGGCGGCGAACCAGAATTCCGAGCCCTGGCCCAGCGTGCTGTTGACGCCGATCTCGCCTTCCATCAGGCGCACCAGGTGGGCCGAGATCGAGAGGCCGAGTCCGGTGCCGCCGTACTTGCGGTTGCGCCCGGCGTCGACCTGGGAGAAGGGGCGGAACAGCAGGCCCAGCTTTTCCTGCGGAATGCCGATGCCGGTATCGCGCACGGCGAAGCGCAGCAGCTGGCAATCGGGCGAGCGCGGATCGCAGGTGACTTCCACCGCGACTTCGCCGGCAGCGGTGAATTTGATGGCGTTGCCAATCAGGTTGGTCAGGATCTGGCGCAGTCGCCCGGGGTCGCCGCGCAGCATCGGCGGCACGCGTTCGTCGATGTTGCAGACCAGCTCCAGGTCCTTTTGCCGCGCATTCACCGCCAGCAGGTCGAGCGTGTCGGCGATGCTTTCGCGCATGTCGAAATCGAGGATCTCCAGCTCCATGCGGCCGGCCTCGACCTTGGAAAAGTCGAGGATGTCATTGATGATGGTGAGCAAGGCTTCGGCGCTGCTGCGCACCGTGCGCGTGAATTCACGCTGCTCGTCGTTGAGCGGGGTATCGAGCAACAGGCCGGTCATGCCGATCACGCCGTTCATCGGCGTGCGTATCTCGTGGCTCATGTTGGCGAGGAACTCGCTCTTGGCGCGGGAGGCGGCCTCGGCTTCGGCCTTGGCCCGCTTCAGCTGTTCGTGGCCCTGCTCGATCAACAGGGCCTGGGTGAACAAGCCGGCGACCTGTTCCAGCATCATCAGCCGCGAATCCTCGCGGGACGGGTAGGGCGTGGTGTAAAGGAAGATCACGCCGATGGTGCGCCGGCCGTGTCGCAGCGGCAGGAGGTAATGGCCATGGGGCGAGTTGCCCTGGGGCATTTGCCCGTGCACCCGCTCGCCGCAGGAATCATCCGAGACGATGATCTCGCCGTCCAGGGCGGCGCGGCCGCACAGGCAGGAGTCGAGCGGGATCGCGTTTTCGGCGGCAAGGAATTCGTCGCTGAACTCGCCGACCGTGACGAACAGGTCGAGCGCATTGCGCACCGGGTCGCGCAGGTAGATGCCGGCACGCATCTCGACGGCGAGTTCGTCGAGCATGAACAGGTAGGACAGGGCCACCTTGCAGCGGTCTTCGAACGAGTGCTCCATTTCCTGCAGGGTGCTGGCGATGTTGGCGCGCGCCTCCGCCATCAGCAGTGCCGAATCGGTGGCGATCTGTTGCTCCATCTGCTGCGTGGCGAGGCGGCCGGAGCCGCGGTAGCCGCGAAACTCGCCCCCGAGACCGAACACGGGAACGCCGCTGAGGCCATGCCAGAGGCGCGCCCCGTCACCGCTGCGGACGCGGAAGATGAAATCGCTGAAGGGCTGCCGGGCATCCATCTGCTGGCGCAGGAGTATCCATCCACGTCTTTCGATGCCAAGGCTGTCGAGCGCTGCCGCATCGATCGTCTGGCCGAGAAGGGGCGCCGAGTCAATCTGCATGCGCGCTTCGCAGTCCGAGGAGAACCACGTATAGCGCAGGTCGGCGTCGAGCTCCCAGAACCAGTTCTGTGCCGATCGTAAAAAATCACTCAGGCGATCGAGCGATTCACCGTGCATGGCTTCCGGACTGTTTAGCATGGGGCGCTTGCATTTCCTGGCTACGGCCAGAAGCGGCGCGCAGCTGAATTAAACGAAAAAAGCGAAAAAGACGAAATAATGATATGCTTTTTCCGGAAAATTGCAAGCGCGTTAGCGCTTTCGTTATATAGTCAAGACTCTGCCCCGGCTCGCGCCCCATGACCGAAAAGTCCTTTTGCACCACCCACGAAGCTGCCGAATTGCTCGGCGTGACGCCGCGCACCGTGCAACTCTGGTGCGAAAGCGGGGTGCTCGACAGCCGCCGCACCAGCGGCGGGCATCGACGCATTCCGCGTGACGCGCTGGACCGCCTGCGTACCGAGCAACAGGGGCAGCCGGCGCCCGTCGCCCAGCCGCCCAGCCTTCCGCGCCGGCTGCGCATCCTGGTGGTGGAGGACGAGCCGGCCTTGCTCAGGCTGTATCGCCTGCGCCTGTCGGCCTGGGCCATCGCCCCCGAGGTGACCACGCTCAACGATGGCTTCGAGGCCCTGGTCTGGATCGGCTCGCACAAACCCGACTTGCTGATCGCCGACCTGCACATGCCGGAATGGGATGGATTCGGCATGCTGCGCACGGTGCGCCGCATCGCCTCGCTGGACCGGATGGAAATCGTGGTCGTCACCGGGCTCGACGCCGAGACCGTTGCCGAGCGCGGCGGGCTGCCCGAAGACGTGCGCATCCTGCCCAAGCCGATCCCCTTCGGCGAGCTGGAGCAGATCGCCACCGAACTGGCGCGATCGCTGGAAGGCGTGGCGCCGCCGGTTTGACGACCGTCCGGCCGCGCCGGATACTGCCATTTTCTGGCAAAGGAGGCGGCGATGCGCACATCGATTTCCCTTGCAGGCGGGGCGGGGTTGTGGCTTCTGTTCGCGGGCGGGCCTGCCCTGGCCGGCGGCTCCAACTACGGGGTGGCGCCCGGGGCGTTGAAGGCGATTGCCGGCAGCGTGCGCGAATGGCCGGTGCCGACGCCGAATTTCGCCCGCGACCCGGCGCCCGCGCCCGACGGCAATATCTACATCGCGGTAATGCACGGCAACCGCATCGCGCGCTTCGATACCGCGACCGAGAAATTCAACGAATGGGAACTGCCTTCGGGCGCCAGGCCCCATGGGCTGGTGGTCGATGAGGCCGGCATCGTCTGGTACACCGGCAACGGCAACGGCACCATAGGGCGGCTCGACCCGAAGACGGGCAAGGTCACCGCCTTCAAGGTGCCGGGCGGCGGCGATCCGCATACCATCGTCATTGATGGCAAGGGCATGCTGTGGTTCACCATCCAGAACGGCCAGCGCGTGGGGCGGCTCGATCGCGCCAGCGGCAAGGTCGACGAGTTCCCGATGGCGGGCAATCCCTACGGCCTGGCGGTTGACAGCGATGGCCTGGTCTGGGTCTGCCGCCTGGCCGGCGACGCGCTGTGCTGGATCGATCCGGCCAGCGGCAAGATCGGCGAGGTGCCGACCGGCGAGGGTTCGCTGCCGCGCCGCATCGCCACCGCGCCGGACGGCAGCCTGTGGGTCGCCTACTACGGCAACGGCAAACTGGCGCGCCTGGACCCGAAGGCCAAGCGCATCGTCAAGACCTGGTCGCTGCCGGACCCGGGCGGTGCGCGGGCCTACGCGGTCACCGCCGACGCCGCCGGGCGCATCTGGGTCAATGGCATCGATACCGATACCGTTTCCGTTTTCGATCCGGCGAAGGAGGAATTTCGCGTCATCGCGCTGCCGTCGAGGAACATCGGCATCCGCAAGGCCATCATCGATGCCCAGGGCGCCTACTGGTACATGGGCAGCCACAACGGTCGGCTGGGAGTGGTGCGCTGAGAAGGCCGCTGAGCAGGCTTGTGCGAGGGCTTGCCCGAGCCTGCCGCCGTATCGCCATCGCCGACTTCTCGCGCTTGCCGCAGAATGCGGGGATCTCCGCTCCGCGTCGAAAGCCCGCCATGTCGTCTGCCAACTGGTCATCGTTGCGCCCGGTCGTCCTGTCACTGGCCGTTTGCATCCTTGCGGCGGCGTGGAGCGGCAGCCCGCGGGCGGATGCAGCGAGCGCTGCCGGGCCCGACACGGTGCCGACCTATGCCGTCAGTCCGATCGGCTGGGTGCGCAAGGAAGCGGGCAGGACCTTCATCGAAATCGCCCCCCGCTACCAGGCCGCGCTGCTGGGCATCGACGAGCTGAGTTCGCTCTGGGTACTCTACTGGTTCGACCGCAACGACACGCCGGAAAAGCGCGCCGTGCTCCAGGTCCATCCGCGGGGCAACCCGGAGAATCCGCTGCGCGGCGTGTTCGCCACGCGTTCGCCGTTGCGCCCGAATCTGATTGCGCTGTCGCAGGTGAAGTTGCTTGCGGTGCGCGGCAACCGCATCGAAATCGACGGCATCGACGCCTACGCCGATACGCCGGTGCTCGACCTCAAGCCGTATTGAATCGGCCGTGCTTCAGGCGCGCTCCAGGCGCACGGTAAACCAGAAATGGCTGCCGGTGCCGGGCTGGCTTTCGACGCCCATGTCGCCGCCCATCATCTGCGTCAGGCGCTTGCAGATGGCGAGGCCGAGGCCGGTGCCGCCGTATTTGCGGCGGTGGGACATGTCCACCTGCTCGAAGGGGGCGAACAGGCGGGATTGATCCGCGACGTCGACGCCGATCCCGGTGTCGATGACATCGAAGCGCAGCAGCAGCGAGGTGGCATCCTCGGCGCGGATGCCCACCTTCACAGTGACCTTGCCCTGTTCGGTGAACTTCACCGCATTGCCGACCAGGCCGTTGAGTATCTGTCCGAGACGAAGCGCATCGCCGCGCAGTGTCAGCGTTGCCAGTTCGACGGAAATGTCGACGTCGAAGGCCAGGCCCTTGCCCGCGACCTCGGTCGCCACCAGGCGTTCGGCTTTTTCCAGCACCTCGGGCAGGCAAAACTCCACCGGCACCAATGCCAGGCGGTCGGATTCGATCTGGGCGATGTCGAGCACGTTGTTGATGATGTGCAGGAGGCCATTCGCGGCAAGGTCGACTTCGTCAAGGTAGCCGTGAATCTCGCGGTTGTCGGTGTGGTGCCGAACCAGGAAGCTCATGCCCATGATGGCGTTCATCGGCGTGCGCAGTTCGTGGCTCATGGTCGCGAGGAAGGCGCTCTTGGCGCGGCTGGCGGACTCGGCGGCCTCCTTGGCGGTGATCAGGTCGGCTTCCGCCGCCTTGCGCGCCGTGATGTCGTTATGGAAGGAAATGAACCACTCGCGGCCGTCCGCACGGTGCAGGTAGGCGGTGATTTCCACCGGGTAGGTCGAACCGTCCTTGCGCCGGTGCACCGTTTCCAGCCGCAGGTGGCCTTCGCCGGAGCGCAACGATGCGGTGAGCTTGGCCAGCAAGGCCGGGGTCACCTCTGGATTGATGTCGGCAACGCGGAGCGTCAGCAGTTCGTCGTGCGAGTAGCCAAGCTGGCGACAGGCCTCATTATTGACGTAGAGGAACTGTCCGCTGTCGAGTTCGTTCCAGGCTACGCCGATGCCGACCCGATCCATCGCGAACTGCGTCTGATCGAGCTGGGCGTTGCGTTCCTCCAGTTCCGCGGTGCGCCTGCGCACCAGGATTTCGAGGTTTTCCTTGTGGCGCTTGAGTTCGGCTTCCGCCGCCCGGCGTACGGCGAGTTCGCTGTCCAACGCTTCCTGGAGCCGTTGTGCGGCCAGCAGGATGAAGATGGCGGTGGAGGCGATGAAATACATCATCGAAACCACCAGGAACTGGATCAGCGGCGGACTCGGCTGGAACACCGAGGTGGATTGCAGCGTCGCCGCGCCGACCATTTTCCAGGCGTTGGAGGCGACCATCAGGATCAGCGCCGCTGCCAGGATGCGCATCGTGGTCACACTGCGGCCGCTGCGCATGCCAAGGCAGGCGAACATCGCATACAGGTCGGCCGCAATTACCGGGAGCGAAGTCACCACGGTGCGTGCCACGTAGTCCGGCGAGCCATAGGTGTACCAGACCAGGGCTGGGGGGAATGCCAGCAGCAGCGCCACCGCCGGACGCCAGGGCAGGGTGCGCCGCGCAGCGACGATGATGCCGGCATCGATCAGCAACCAGCCGGAGATGATGCAGGTTTGCGCCAGGACGATGGATATGCCGTCCGGCGCGATCTCGCGCAAGCCGACCAGCAGCGAGCCCGTTGCCACCAGGATCGAGCCGGCGGTCCAGTAGCCGGTCGGCGCGTAATCGCCCACCACGCGCCAGACATACGCCAGCACCGCGGCTCGTGCCACCAGCAGCACGGTGATCGCCAGCAGCAGGGTACGGGTGTCGAGGAGGTCCACGATTCGGCGGAAGACTGGCGAGGTATGTAAATCTGTATCTGTCCAGGCCGCTCACCTTGCCGAAACGGGAAATCGGCAAGTCCGGCGCGCACAGGATCTTGATGCCTCAACCATACCCGACCGAATCGGGTAAGGACATACGTATTTCTACGCTACTCGGCGATGATCTTGTCTGCCCACTCGATGCCGGACACCAAGGTAGCGGGGCTGCCGACAGTAGCCCTGAAGTCGACAAGGTCTTGATCGCTGATGCCGCGTGCGATGCGGCAGGCATCGCAGACTTCGATGGCCACGCCAAGCTCGACGCAGGCTTGCCATTGCTCGGCCAGCGCCGGCCAGCCGACCGGGAAAAGCTGGTCGCGGATCGCTTTGCGCGCCAGCACCGAGGCCTCGCCGAGGAGGAACATGCGCACCTGGTGCCCGGCCTTGGCCAGGGCCGCGCTGTGGCCGAAGACCATTGCCGCGCGCGTGGGGTCGTCGCTGCCCCACGAAGATTTCATGAATATTTTTGCCATTTTGTTTTCTCCCTGTCTGCTTGCCGTGCCGCACGCCGGGCGGCGGCACGGCCGCAGCGTCAGTAAGTCTTGTAAGGCAGGAACTTGCCCGACATGACGATGTTCACGCGGTCGCCGTTGGGGTTGGGCTCGCGCTTCATGTCCATCTTGAAATCGATCGCCGACATGATGCCGTCGCCGAATTCCTCGTGGATCAGTTCCTTGAAGGTCGTGCCATACACGCTGATCAGCTCGTAGAAGCGGTAGATCAGCGGGTCGGTCGGCACGGAGGTCGGCAGTGAGCCCTTGTAGGGTGTCACCTGCAGCAGGGCCACGGCATCCGGCGGCAGGCCGAAGACCTTGCCGAGGATGGTCGCCTGCTTTTTATCGAAGGTCATCTGGCCGAGGCAGCCGGCGGTGACCCACTCCTTGGACAGGCCGATCTTCTTCGCCACGTCTTCCCACTTCAGGCCCTTCTTGATCTTGGCGGCGATGATCATTTCGGTGACGTCGTTGCGGTTCATGCATATCTCCTTTGGACTATTGATTGACGACTTGTTTAAGCTGCGGTGCCGGCTTTCCCGCGGGCAGAGCGACCACCTGTGCCGGCTCACTGTCGAGGCCCGGGCGCACCAGCGGCGGATTTTTCGGGTCATGGAACATCTCGGCGTCGGCCCCGGCATAGGTCTTCGAACGATTGACGAGGAAGTCCACCAGGTGGTTGCGGATCTTGTAGTACTGCGGATCGTGGTGGATGCCGGCGCGGGTGCGGTCGCGCGGCATGGTGACCTCGACGATCTCGGCGATCTTGGCGTGCGGGCCGTTGCTCATCAGCATGATCTTGTCGGCGAGCAGGATCGCCTCGTCGACATCGTGCGTGATCATGAACACGGTCTGGTGCGTGGCCTGCACGATCTTCAGCAACTCGTCCTGGATGGTGCCGCGCGTCAGCGCGTCGAGCGCGCCGAAGGGTTCGTCGAGCAGCAGCATCTTGGGCTGGATGGCGAAGGCGCGCGCAATGCCGACGCGCTGCTTCATGCCGCCCGAGAGTTCCGCCGGCTTCTTGTGGATGGCGTGGCCGAGGCCCACCATCTCCAGATACTTGCTGGCGTGCGCGTTGATCTTGTCCTTGGGCCAGTCCGGCCATTTCGATTTCACGGCGAAGGCGACGTTGCCCAGCACGCTCATCCAGGGCATCAGGGCGTGGCTCTGGAACACCACGCCGCGGTCGAGGCTGGGTCCGCTGACCTCGCGGCTGTCCATGAAGGCGTTGCCGGCGCTGGCTTCCTCGAGGCCGGCCAGCACGTTGAGGATGGTGGTCTTGCCGCAGCCGGAGTGGCCGATGATGCAGACGAACTCGCCCTTGTCGATGTGGAAGTTGATGTCTTCGAATACCGGCGCGTTGGCCTTGCCGTTGGCCGACGGATAGACCTTCTTCAGGTTTTCGACACTGAGGAAATGTGTGCTCATTTTTGGACCTTTCTCCCAGCCCCCTTCCCGGGGAAGGGGGTGATTTTGGTTCGCCGCGTTGCGGCTCCGTGTTTTGGCTGCGCCGCCCTTGGGGCGGCCCTGCAGGCGGCGCTCATTCCCGATAGGTGACCAGCTTCTGCAGCCAGCCGAAGAGGAGGTCGAGGAACATGCCGACGATGCCGATCATCGCCACGGCAAAGATCACGTTGGGCAGGGCCAGGTTGTTCCACTCGTTCCAGACGAAGTAGCCGATGCCGGTGCCGCCGACCAGCATCTCGGCGGCGACGATCACCAGCCAGGCGATGCCCATCGAGATGCGCATGCCGGTCAGGATGGTCGGCGCCGCCGCGGGAAGGATCACCAACATCGCCTTCCTCAGCGGATTCACTTCCAGGGTGCGGGCGACGTTGATCCAGTCGCGGCGCACCGAGGCGACGCCGAAGGCGGTGTTGATCAGCATCGGCCAGATCGAGCAGATGAAGATGACGAAGATGCCCGAGATGTCCGAGTCCTTCAGGCTGTAGAGCGCCAGCGGCATCCAGGCCAGCGGCGAGATCGGCTTCAGCACCTGGATGAAAGGATCGAAGGCGCGGTACAGCAGTGGCGACATGCCGATCATGAAGCCGACCGGCAATGCGATCAGGGTTGCCAGCAGGAAGCCGAGGGCCACCCGTCCCAGCGAGTAGGCAATCTGGATGCCGATGCCCTTGTCGTTGGGGCCCTTGTCGTAGAACGGGTCCGACAGGTACTCGACAAAGGACTTGCCGACCATGCCGGGCGTGGGGAAGCCGGTCTTCTGCTGCCCCGTGCCCATCAGCTGCGCGTACTCGCTGTCGGCCCCGGCCTGTACCGCGGACTCCTTCGGCTGCGTGGCGAGCTGCCAGGCGCCGAGGAAGATGGCCAGCATCATCAGCGAGATGAAGGCCGCCTTGAGGGTGAACTTGCTCATGGCTGTCTCCTCATGCCTTTCTGATGGCGAAGCTGTCGACGTAGGCGTCGGCCTTGGCGGGGTCGAACTCCTTGCCCATGACCTTGAACTTCTTCATGGTCTCCTTGGGCGGCGTCATGCCGACTTCGGTCATGTACTTCTTGGCGTCGGTCAGCAGGTACACCTTCTCGGCGATGTCCTTGTACTTGACGTCGCCCTTGACGTAGCCCCAGCGCTTCATCTGCGTCAGGATCCAGTAGGCCATCGAGTACCAGGGGAAGGGGTCGTAATCGACGCGTTCCGGCACGTTCTTGACACCGCCCAGGCCGTCGGCGAACTTGCCCGTCAGCACCTGTTCCAGCACCGCCTTGGGCTGGTTGAGGTAGTTGGCGGGCGCGAGCACCTCGGCCATCACCGGGCGGTTCTTCGGGTCGCGCGCCATGGCGGCAGCCTTGAGGATGGCGCGGTAGAGCGCGGCGAAGCTGTTCGGGTTCTGCTTGATGAAGTCTGCCGGCGCGGCAAACGAGCAGCAGGGGTGGCCGTCCCAGATCTCGCGCGAGAGGATGTGGATGAAGCCCAGTTCGTCATACACCGCGCGCTGGTTCACCGGGTCGGGGCCGAGGAAGCCGTCGATGTTGCCGGCGCGCAGGTTGGCCACCATCTCGGGGGGCGGCACCACGCGCAGCTGCACGTCGGTGTCGGGGTTGATGCCGTGCTCGGCCAGGTAGTAGCGCAGCAGCAGGTTGTGGATCGAGAACTCGAAGGGGATGGCGAACTTGAAGCCCTTCCAGTTCTTCGGATCGCGGTTGGTCTTGTGCTTGTTGGCGAGGATGATGGCCTGGCCGTTGATGTTCTGGATGGTCATCACATTGGTCGGCGACGGGTTCGAACCGATGCCCATGGAGATGGCGATCGGCATCGGCGCCAACATGTGGCTGGCGTCGTATTCCTTGTTCAGCACCTTGTCGCGGATCAGTGCCCAGCCAGCGGTCTTGACCATGCTGACGTTGAGCCCCTCCTTCTTGTAGAAGCCCAGCGGGTCGGCCATGATCAGCGGGCTGGCGCAGGTGATCGGGATGAAGCCGACCTTGAGGTCCTTCTTTTCCAGCGCGCCCTTTTCCTGGGCCATGGCTTCCAGCGCGCCGAAGGGCACCAGCGAGGAGATCGCCGCCCAGGCGGTCGAGGCACCGACCGCGGAGAGGAACTTGCGCCGCTCGCCGTCATGCGGGAACAGCGCCTTCATGACGGCGGTCTGGACCACGCGGCTGTTCAGTGCGTCGACATCGCCGGCAGCGGTGGCGATGTCGTGCTGGGTCTGCGAAGCGTGCTTGCCGCAGGTGCAGGAATCCAGCGTGGTGTGGGCGTCGAAAGGATCGTGCAGTGCCATGGTGCTCTCCCGGTGATTGGTCTGAGCAGGCAATCGCAGGCTCCGTGCCACAGTACGCAAGCCAATGATTCATTGTGACTATCGTTGAATTCGGCAGTTTGTGCCGGCGCAATATGCGCGGCTGCTTATGCGCGCCCGCACCATGCCGGGGCGTGGGCCGGCCCGGCGTCTCCGTTTTGGTGCGTGGGCGTCAGTGCGTCGCCAGCAGGCGCCGCAAATCGGCAGCGATCTCTGCCGCCGGGAGCGAATCCGACAGGCGCAGGCGCAGGCGTCCGGCCGGGTCGTAGGCATAGCTGAAGACGGCGTGGTCGATGTGGTAGGCATCCGGCGAACTGCCCGGCACCTTGCGGTAATACACGCGGAAGTCGAGCGCCAGCTGCGGCGTGGCCTGGGGCGTGGTGTACAGGCCGAGGAAGGAGGGATGGAAATTGGTGACGTATTCCTTGAGCGCGGTCGGCGTGTCGCGCAGGGGGTCGACGCTGACGAACAGCACCTGCACGCGCTGCGCGTCCGGCCCCAGCAAGGCCATCACCTCGGCCAGGCGTGCCAGGGTCAGCGGGCAATAGTTCGGGCATTGCAGGTAGCCGAAGAACAGCAGCACGGCCTTGCCCCGAAAATCGGCCAGGCGGCGGTGGCGACCGTCGTGGTCGGTGAGGGCGAAGTCGCGGGCGTAACTGCCGTTGCGCGCCAGCGGCGTGCCGTGGAATTCGGCCGCCGCCGCCGGCGTGGCGACCAGCAGCGCGGCAAACAGTGCGGGCAGGAGCGCAGGCTGGAGGGCGGGGCGGCGCGGCATGGCGCGAGCTTAGCGCATCGCCGTGTCTCCAGCGCCGACTCCTATAGAATGGAATGCAAATGCTGGCACAATGAATGCCGCCATGATTTGCATCAAGAAGGAGGAGACATTTCGATGCGACGTCTGAGCGTGGGCCTGCTTTGCCTCGCACTGACACTGCCGGTCTTGGCGCAAACCGCGCCCGACCCCGAACAGCAGCGCCGTCTGGCCGAGCAGAAGCTCAAGCTGGTCGAGATGCTGGTCAATGCGCCGGCCGCCAAGGCCGCCGCGGCGAGCAAGGATGGCGAAAGCGCGGCGCTCATCGAACGCGGCCGCAGCCTGCTCGCCACGGCGCGCGATGCGCTCGCTGCGCAGCGCTACCCGGAAGCCGCCAGCGCCCTCGACGAAGCCCTGCGCAGCGTCTCCAAGGCCAACAGCCGCAATGCCGGCGGCCTTTCCGACAGCGTGCAGAAGCAGCGCCTGCAGGACATGGGCGAACAGGTGGCGACCTATCGCAGTTCCCTGGTCGACCTCGGCAAGCATCCGCAGAAGGGCGCCGAAGCCCAGGCTTCGCTGGCTCGGGTCGATGCCTTGGCCGAGGAGGCGAAGCGCCTCGCCGCCGCCGGTCGCCTGGGCGACGCCAACAAGAAGATGGCCGAGTCCTACAAGCTGGCGGTCGAGGAAATCTCGCGCCTGCGCGCCGGCGAGGTGGTGACCCTGGCGCTCAAGTTCAATTCGCCGGCCGAGGAATTCGCCTATGAGCAGAAGCGTGTCCAGTCCAACGAGATCCTGGTGAACATGATGATTGCCGACGGGCGTGCCGACGGCGACAAACGGCGCATGGTCGATGGTTTTGTGAACGAGGCCGCACGCCTCAAGTCGGAAGCGGCCGGCCATGCCATGAACAGCAAGCACAAGGAGGCCGTGGAAGCCATGGAAAAGGCCTTCGTCCAACTCAACCGCGCCCTGCAGAGCATGGGCGTGCCGGCCTTCTAGGAGCGATGATGCGGCGATTCCTGATCGGCTTCTTCAGCCTGCTGCTGCTGGGCCCCGCTACCCTGCTGGCGCAGGGCAGCGATCCCCAGGCGATCAACCTTGCCGGCCAGCAGCGCATGCTTTCGCAGCGCATCGTCAAGTCCTGGGCGCAGATCGGGCTGAATGTCCAGCCGGCGATCTCCAAGCGCCAGCTCGACGAATCGATACGCGGCTTCGAACAGAACCTGCGCGTGCTGGAGCCGATGGTGAATAGCGCCGACGGGCGCAATGCCCTGGCCGGGCTGCACCTGGCCTGGGCGCCGTTGCGCACGGCGGTGACGGGCGTGATCCGCCAGGCCGACGCGGCGCTGGTCGATGCCCGCGCCGAGGATGTGCTGAATGCCGCCGAGCGCCTGACCCGGGTGCTGCAGGATCAGGCCACCGCCCCGGCCAGCCGCTGGGTCAATCTTTCCGGCCGCCAGCGCATGCTGTCGCAGCGCCTGGTCAAGATCTACATGCTGCGCCAATGGGGCGTGGACAACGCCCGCCTGCGCGACGAACTCGAATCGGTGCAGAACGAGTTCTCGGGGGCGCTTGCCAACATGCAGCAGCGCGCCGGCAATTCCGAGGCCGTGACCGAAGAACTCGACAAGCTGGCCCTGCAATGGGAATGGCTGCGCACCGCGCTGGCCACCGAAGGCGCCGAATCCTTTCGCCTGATCCTTGCCGAAGGCGGCGACGCCGTGCTGGAACTGGCGCACGAGGTCACCCGCCTCTACCAGCAGCCCTGACCGGAGACCACGATGCCCATCCATCGCCGCGAATTCCTCCAGTCCGCCGCCGCGCTCGGCGCTGCGCTGGCCCTGCCCGCAGGTGCCGCGCCGGCGCGCAAGGAAACCCGACTTGAACTGATCCCGGCCGAATTCAAGGTCCAGCTCGACCCGGCCAGACCGCAGCGCAGCACGGTGTGGAGCTACAACGAGCAGTTCCCCGGTCCCCTGCTGCGCTTCAAGCGCGGCGACCGTGCCCACATCGCTGTGCGCAACCAGCTGGCGCAGGACACCACGGTGCACTGGCACGGCCTGCGCGTGCCCAACGGCATGGACGGCGTCCCCGGCGTGACCCAGCTGCCCATCCCCACCGGCGGGCGCTTCGACTACCGCTTCGAACTCAAGGATTCCGGCACCTACTGGTACCACCCGCACCAGGCCAGCTTCGAACAGGTGCCGCGCGGGCTGTATGGCGCGCTGATCGTCGAGGAGGACAAGCCGCCCAAGGTCGACCGCGACGAGGTTTGGCTGCTGTCCGACATCAAGCTCGACGAGCAGCGCCAGCAGGTCGAAGACTTCGGCCGCATCCTCGACGTGGCCAACGATGGCCGGCGCGGCAACCAGCTGCTGGTGAATGGCCTCGCCGCCGGGCCGGACCGCCGCATCGACGTGCGTTCCGGCGAGCGCCTGCGCCTGCGCCTGATCAACGCCGCCTCGGCGCGTTTCTTCCGCGTGGTGCTCGACGGCCATGCGGCCAGCATCGTGGCCTGGGACGGCCAGGGCGTGACGCCGCATGCGGCGCCCGCCGACGGCCTCGTGCTCGGCCCCGGCATGCGCGTGGACCTGATCATCGACTGCATGCAGAAGCCCGGCACGCGCTTCGAGATCCGCGAGGCCGGGCGGCCCAAGCTGGCGACCATGGTGCTCGGCGTCATCGCCTATTCGGCGCAGGCGCCGCTGCGTTCGGCGCCGCTGGCGAGCTCGATTGCGGTGCCGCCCAATGCGCTGCCCGAACCCAACCTGGACAAGGCCAGCGACCACTACATCATGTTCCAGGGCGGCATGCGCGGTGCGCCGACGATCGGCCTGATCGACGGCAAGCCCTCGCGCATCCAGGACATCATGGCCAAGCAGGGCCTGGCCTGGACCATGAACTACAACGCCCAGCACGAACACGCGCTGATGCACGAGCCCTTGCTGAACCTTTCCCGTGGCGAACACGTGATTCTGCACATGGTGAATGAAACCGATTTCGTGCACCCGATGCACCTGCACGGGCATTTCTTCCGCGTGCTGGCGGTCAACGGGACGGCCAACGCCTTGCGCGAGTGGCGCGACACCATGATCATGGCCCCGCGCTCGAGCATCGACGTCGCCTTCGTCGCCGAAAATCCCGGCGAGTGGATGTACCACTGCCACATCCTCGACCACGCCGCCGGCGGCATGATGGGGACCATCGTCGTCGAATAGGCGCCGGCCTGTAGAATTCGCACGCCGATTGCCTGCCGCATCGGTCACGAGGAGTCCACCGTAAATGGAGCAAGCTGCAGAAGGCGGTATCGAAAAGTACCAGATCACCCGCGAGCTGGGCCGTGGGGCGACGAGCATCGTTTACCTCGCCCACGACACCTTCAACGACCGCGAAGTCGCGATCAAGGTTTTCAAGCCCGAAATCCTGTCCGACACCGAGCACGGCAATACCTACCGCAAGCTGATCGCCAACGAGGCCGCACTCGCCGGCCGCCTCAACCACCCGCACATCGTCGGCATCTACGATGCGCTGCTGGGCCGCGACGACGGCTATATCGTCATGGAATACGTGCAGGGCGAGACCCTCGAAAAGTACGGCCACGTCGAAAACCTGCTGCCGGTGGACAAGGTGATCGAGATCGCCTTCAAATGCGCCCTGGCGCTGGATTTCGCCAGCCGCAACGGCATCATCCACCGCGACATCAAGCCGGCGAACATCATGCTGTGCCAGGACGGTTCGGTAAAGATCGCCGACTTCGGCGCCGCGATCCTGGCCAAGAACGACGAAACCCAGCTCACCGGGGTCGGCTCGCCGGCCTACATGTCGCCGGAACAGGTGCGCAACGATACGCTGAGCTACCAGACCGACATCTATTCGCTGGGCGTGGTGATGTACAAGCTGCTCACCGGCCGCCTGCCCTTCGAGGCCGACACCAATTACGGGCTGACGCACAAGATCCTCAACGAGGACCCGCCCAGCGTCCGTACGCATCGCCCGGCGCTCTCGGCGCGCCTGGCCGACATCGTGACCAAGGCCTTGCGCCGCAACACCCCGGAACGGCATGCCAACTGGCGCGAATTCACCGAGGACCTGTCGACCATCGCCGAACTGGACATGCCGCAGCAGGCCGATTCGGAAACCCAGCGCTTCAACATGCTGAAGGCCCTGCCCTTCTTCCAGGACTTCAGCGAAATCGAACTCTGGGAGGTGCTGCGCATCAGCATCTGGGGGCGCGTGCCTGCCGGCACCTTCCTGGTGGACGAGGGCACCAAGGGCAACTTCTTCTTCGTCATTGCCGACGGCAGCGTGGGCGTGGTCAAGGGCAACAAGAAGCTGGCCACCCTGGGCAAGGGGGCCTGTTTCGGCGAGATGTGCTACATCCGCCAGGGCGCGCTGACGCGCACCGCCACCATCGTCGCCGATACGCCGGTCACCCTGTTCAAGATCAAGGCCGACTCCCTGCACAAGGCGTCGGAGAACTGCCAGCTGCGCTTCAACCGCTCCTTCATGGGCATCCTGGTCGACCGCCTGGCGCAAGTCACCAACGAACTTGCGACGGCATACTGAGGTCGCGCCCGGACTGCGTTCAACCTGAAACAACAGGAGGCGCCGCTGCCGATATCGAGCGCAGCGCGCCAATCAGGAACCCCCGCGAGGGGGCGAAGGGGCGGGCGTCTGACAAGGGCTAAATCACCATGCGGGTGATGCCTCCCGCACGGCGATTTAGCGGCCGATGCGGGCGTCGAGGAAAGCCTTGACCTCGACGAACTTCTCTTCCTCGCGCTTGACGAACTCGACGGTGCAATCGTCCAGCCCGGCGAGCAGGAAGCCCTCCTTCGATTCCGGCAGGACGATGGTGATATGCCCGGCCAGCAGGGTACTGGCCGGCTTCAGCTGGACGGAGGCCACCTGGTCGATGGGGATGTACTTGTCGCCCTTGATGCCTTCCAGCAGGTCGCCCTTGAGGCTTTGCAGCAGCACCTTCATGCCCATCTTGCGCTTGATCACCACTTCCTTGTCATATACCTCGAGGCGGTCGCCGGTTTTCGACTCGGCGCTGATCAGGGCTCCCGGCGTGGTGGCATAGCCCATCTTGCAGGAGGGGCAGCGGTCTTCCGCCACCTTGCCGTCCTTGGCCTGCCGCTTGTAACCGCAGTGCGGGCATTCGCCCGCCGCCACGGGGGCCTTGGCGGCCGCCGGTGCCGGCTTGGCTTGGGCGGCCGGCGCCGCCTTGCCGCCGTTCGCCGCCGGCGCAGGGGCCGCCGCCTTTGCCGCCGCCGGCGCCTTGGCCTGGCTTTGCCCTGCGCTGCCGCCGCGTCCGGCATCGTCCTCGACGAAGCGCAGCTGGCAGTTGCCCACCGAAATCACGTCCTCGTCGCTCAGCAGCAGCTTGGTGATCTTTCGTTCATGGACGAAGGTGCCGTTTGCGCTGCCGAGGTCCTCGATCACGTAGAGATCGCCGCAGCGTGTGATCACGGCGTGTTCGTTGTCGGCATTGGCGTTTTCGAGCGGGATCTCGTTGGAGGCCTTGCTGCCGATGACCATCCGGTCCTTATTGACCGGAAACTCCCCGAGCGTTCGCCCACTCGTGCTGACTACCAGATTCGGCATGCTGCTTTCCCCGCGATGAATGATTTCCGATGGGGGGCAAGCATAGCGCAATGACGGGCCACGCGGCGATGCGCCGGGAGTGGTAGGCTTGCGGGCACCCAAGTTCCCAGGAGGAGACAAGAATGAAACTGCGTACCCTGTTCGTCGGCCTGGCCGCCGCCACGTTTTCCGCCATCGCCCTGGCCCAGGCTCCGATCGTCATCAAGTTCAGCCACGTCGTTGCCGCCGACACCCCCAAGGGCAAGGCCTCCGAATTCTTCGCCAAGAAGGCCGCCGAGCTGACCAAGGGCAAGGCCAAGGTCGAGGTGTATGCCAACAGCGCGCTGTACAAGGACAAGGAGGAACTAGAAGCCCTGCAGCTCGGCGCCGTGCATATGCTGGCGCCCTCGCTGTCCAAGTTCGGCCCGCTCGGCGTCAAGGAATTCGAGGTCTTCGACTTCCCCTACATCTTCGACGACTACACCGAACTGCACAAGGTCACCCAGGGCCCGATCGGCCAGTCGCTGCTTGCCAAGCTGGAGCCCAAGGGCATCAAGGGCCTGGCCTTCTGGGACAACGGCTTCAAGTCTTTCTCGGCCAACACGCCGATCAAGGCCCCGGCCGACCTCAAGGGCAAGAAGATGCGCATCCAGTCGTCCAAGGTGCTGGAAGAGCAGTTCCGCACCCTCGGCGCGTTGCCGCAGGTGATGGCCTTCTCCGAGGTGTACCAGGCGCTGCAGACCGGCGTGGTCGATGGCACCGACAACCCGCACTCCAACCTGTACACGCAGAAGATGCATGAAGTGCAGAAGCACATGATCATCACCGACCACAACTACCTCGGTTATGCGGTGATCGTGAACAAGAAGTTCTGGGACGGCCTGCCGCCCGACGTGCGCGGCCAGCTCGAACAGGCCATGAAGGAAGCCACGGTGTACGCCAACAAGATCGCCAAGGAGGAAAACGACGCGGCACTCGAAGGTGTGCGCAAGAGCGGCAAGACGGCGATCTACGTTCCGACCAAGGAAGAAAAGTTGGCCTTCAAGAAGGCCATGGCGCCGGTGCATGTGAAGATGGCCGACCGCGTCGGCAAGGACCTGCTGCAGCAGATCTACAAGGAAACCGGCTTCGACCCGACCAAGCTGTAAGTCGCACTGCGCCGGCGATGCGGCTCGCCGTGTCGCCGGCGCCGACTTTCGGCGCCCGCCGGATCAGCTTGGCGCCGGCCTGTCCGCCAGCCACCGCAGCAGGATCGCATACAGATCGGGCGGCATCACCGGCTTGGCGATGAAGTCGTCCATGCCGGCCTCCAGGCAACGGTTCTTGTCTTCGCCCAGCGCGGTGCCGCACGTCTGAGCCGGCCTATACGGAGCTGATTGTGCTCGGTGCGGCTCGCCCGAAGCGCGCCGTAAAGCGAAAGGTGCTGCCCTGGCCAAGGTGACTGTCGACACTGATCTCGCCCCCCATCATGGTCACCAGGCGTTTGCAGATCGCCAGGCCGAGGCCGGCGCCACCGTATTTCCTGGTCATCGAGCCGTCAGCCTGTTCGAAGGCAGTGAACAGCCGGGCCTGGTCATGGCTGTCGATGCCGATGCCGTGGTCGCTGATCTCGAAGCGCAGCAGGCAGTCCTTGGCCGACTGCTCGACGATGCATACCGAGAGCGCGACTTCGCCCCCTTCGCTGAACTTGATGGCATTACCGACCAAATTGGCGATGATGCGGCGCAATCGCAGCGGGTCGCCAACCAGGGCGTTCAGGGCCGGCTCGGAGGGTAGCGTCACGCTGAGTGCCAGGCCCTTTTCGGCGGCGATGCCTTCCTGCTGGAACTGCATATCCCCGATCAATGCCGGCAGGTCGAAGGTCTCCTGGGCAAGGGTCAGCTGGTCGGCTTCCAGTTTGGCGAATTCGAGTATGTCGTTCAGTACCGCGAGCAACTGCTCCGCCGACGTCTTCGCCACGTCGAGTTGATGCCGGGTCCTGGCATCGGTTTCCCGCCGCAGCACCATGCCGACCATGCCCAGGACGCCATTGAGCGGCGTGCGCAGTTCGTGGCCGACATTGGCCAGGAAGGTGGTTTTGGCGCGGTTCGCGGCCTCGGCCTGGTTCTTCGCCTCGTGCAGGTCGCGGGTGCGTTCCGCTACCGTAGCCTCGAGCTTGGTCTGGAGGTCCTTGAGGTTGGTGATCTCGGTAGAAATGCCGCAGATGCCCACGATGCGCGCCGGATTTTCGAGGTCGCGCAGGGGCGTCTTCACTTCCAGGTAGGTGACGTGTCCGCCCGTGCCGTCCGGTACGTCGATTTCCTCGGTCGTGTTGCGTCCGGCCAAAACCTTCTGGTCGATCTGGCGGATGCGCTCGGCGGCCTCGGCGGGGAAGAAGCGGCTGTCGTCGGCCCCGACCAGGGATTCGCTGTCGCAGCCGAAGAATTCCAGCGTCCGCTGGTTGGCATAGACATAGCGCGAGTCGGCGTCCTTCATGTACACGTAGGCCGGCACCTGGTCGAGCGCCTTGCGGAAACGCGCGGCCTCGTTCAGGGCCAGGCTCGTGCGCCGGTCGCGGCGAATGATCGCCGAATACATCCAGACGATGCCGGCAACCAGCACCACCCAAAGCGCCAGGAGCGCGCGCATCCGCTCGCGCCAGGGCGCGAGCAGCTGGTGCATGTCGATCGAACCGGCGGCGACCATCGGGTAACCCGCCAGACGTCGGAAACTGACGATGCGTTCGCGCTGGTCCAGTTGCGAGACCAGGCGGGTGGTGATCACCGGCTTCGCCGGGCTCAGTGCGCCGAGTATGGCCGGCTGGTTCACCTGGCGGCCGACATGAATCGGGTGGTCCGGCAGGCGCGCATAAATCTTGCCGTCCGTGGTCATCAGCACCTGCGAACTGTCCGCAACCGCCATTTCAACGGCCAGCACGTTGCGCAGGCCTTCGGCCTCGATGATCACGGCAAGAACGAACTCCACGTCGCCACGCGCATCGCGCAGGGCCTCGCTCATCGCAAGGAACCAGTGGCCCGGCCGCGCGCGCGATTCGAGCGGGCCGCTGACATAGAGCCGACCGGCGCCGCTGCGCGCATGGTAGGTAACGTAGTCGCGGTCGCTGACCTTCGGCGGGTCGGAATCCCGCGTCCAGTAGGCGATGCGCCCCTTCCTGTCGATGATCAGCAGGTCGTCGACCTGCGGGTTGAGCGCCCGCAGCTCGATCAGGCGGCGCGTTATCTCGCGATCGCCACGCGTCGCGGGCTGCCGGGCCAGCAGCTCCAGCGCGTGTATCAGCTGGTGGCTGGCCTGGAGCGTGCCGTTGGCGATCAGCGCAGTCTGCTCCGAAATCTGGCGCGCCTGGCTTTCGCCCGTGCTTATCGCGGCCTGCCGGTCGACCCAGCCATAGCCGGCGAATAACAGCGTGAGGGCGGCCACGACCAGCGCGGCGAATCCCCAATAGCGGTGCCAGAAAGCGAAAGGAAGGCGCATACGCGCCATTCTCGGTCGCGATGGTCTGGCTTGGGTATCCGTATTTGCCGCTGCGCTGCGCCCTTGCAGGTGCGGCCGGCGCCGTCACGCCCGGCATCGCGACACGAGGGGGATGCCGCTGTGGCCTAGCGCGCCTCCGGCTCCGCGCCGGTGGTGGCCGATGCCGGCCGTCCCTCCAGCCAGGCTTCGGGCGCGCGACGCAAATCGAGGGTCAGCGGGTAATCCGGGTTGCGGCCTTCGCGCCGCACGTGCAGCGGCCCCGGCGTGTGGCCGTGGTTCCAGAAGCGGGCGACGCGGCGCGCCTCGGCCTCGTTGGCATTGACCGGGAAGCTGTCGTAGTTGCGCCCGCCCGGGTGCACCACGTGGTAAGTGCAGCCGCCGATCGAGCGCCCGCTCCAGGTGTCGACCAGGTCGAATACCAGCGGGCCGTGCACGCCAATGGTGGGATGCAGCGCCGAGGGCGGGTTCCAGGCGCGGTAGCGCAGCCCGGCGACGTATTCGCCGCGCACGCCGGTGGCGGCCAGCGGCAGCGGGCGGCCGTTGCAGGTGACGATGTGGCGCGTGTCGTTCATGCCGCTGAGCTTGACCTGCATGCGCTCGACCGAGGAATCGACATAGCGCGCCGTACCGCCGGCGCCGACTTCTTCGCCCAGCACATGCCAGGGCTCCAGGCCGGCGCGCAGCTCGATCTCGATGCCGTGATAAACCACCGTGCCGTAGCGCGGGAAGCGGAATTCGAGGAAGGGCGCGAACCACTCGAATTCGAAGCCATGGCCGGCGCGTTGCAGGTCGAGCACCACGTCCTTCATGTCCTGGGCGACGAAGTGCGGCAGCATGAAGCGGTCGTGCAGCTGCGTGCCCCAGCGCGTCAGGCCGCCGCGGTAGGGTTGGCGCCAGAACCGCGCCACCAGGGCGCGCAGCAGCAGCATCTGCAACAGCGCCATGCGCGCATGCGGCGGCATTTCGAAGCCGCGGAACTCGACCAGGCCGAGGCGCCCGGTGGCGCTGTCGGGCGAGTAGAGCTTGTCGATGCAGAACTCGGCACGGTGGGTGTTGCCCGAGAGGTCGACCAGGAGGTTCCTCAGCAGGCGGTCGACCAGCCAGGGTTGCAAGCTCTCCTCGCCGGCGTTGAGTTTTTCCGCCATCTGCTGGAAAGCGATTTCGAGTTCGTAGAGGCTCTCGTGGCGCGCCTCGTCCACGCGTGGCGCCTGGCTGGTGGGGCCGATGAAGAGGCCGGAAAACAGGTAGGACAGCGCCGGGTGGTTCTGCCAGTAGGCGATCAGGCTCATCAGCAGGTCGGGGCGGCGAAGGCAGGGCGAATCGGCTGCCACGGCGGCGCCCAGCGTGACGTGGTTGCCGCCGCCGGTGCCGGTGTGGCGGCCGTCGAGCATGAACTTCTCGCTGCCCAGGCGCGACAGGCGCGCTTCCTCGTAGAGCGTCTCGGTGTTTGCCACCAGTTCGGGCCAGCTGCGCGCCGGGTGGATGTTCGCCTCGATCACACCAGGATCGGGCGTGATACGGAATTCCTTCAGGCGCGGGTCGGCCGGTGGCGTATAGCCTTCGAGGCGGACGTGCAGGTCGAGTGCCGCGGCGCTGTCCTCGATCGCCGCCAGCAGCTCGATGAAATCCTCCAAGCGCGGCACCGGCGGCAGGAAGACGTGGAGCACGCCGCCGCGCACCTCGGCGCATAGCGCGGTGTGCACGATTTCGCGCGGGTCGTAGTCAGTCTTGGGCGCGGCGGCCTTGCGCTTGCGCGCGCTGGGCGGCGGCAGGTCGGCGGGAATGTCGAAAGGATCGCGGCCGTGGTCGAGCTCGACATCCTCGGGCGCCACCTAGGGTAGGGAGGCCAACGGCAGGCGCAGGCCCAGTGGCGAATCGCCGGGAATCAGGTACAGGTGTTCGCGGCGCAGCGGCCAGGGGCTGCTGCGAAATTCGGCGCCGGCGCCGGGCGTCTTGGCTTGCGTCCGGCGCTTCGCCTTCGGCTCGGGTCGCGCCAGTGCCTTGATCGGCAGCACGTAGCCGGCCGGCTCGCCGAGGCCGCGGGCCATCAGGCTGGCGAGGCGCTTGCGTTCGTCGGCGTCCTTGAGGTTGGCGGCGAGCGGGTCGAAATTCTCCGGCCAGGTCTGTTCCTGGGCCAGGCCGTGGGCGACGTCCTCGAAGGCCGGAATGACGAAGCGCGCATCGAGGCCCAGTTCGCGCGCCAGGGCACAGGCGAAGCGCAGCGCATCCTCGCGCCGGGCGGGCGACTTTGCCGCCGTGGCGGTGTCGGTCACCAGCCGCGCCGGATCGCGCCACAGCGGCTGCCCGTCGGTGCGCCACCAACAGCCCAGTGCCCAGCGCGGCAGCGGTTCGCCGGGGTACCACTTGCCCTGGCCGTAGTGCAGCAGCGCGCCGGGCGCAAAGCGGCCCGCCAGGCGCAGGAACAGGGCTTCGGCCAGCTCGCGCTTTTTCGGCGAGAGCGCGGTGAAGTTCCATTCGGCGCCGTCCATGTCGTCGATGGAGACGAAGGTCGGCTCGCCGCCCATGGTCAGGCGCACGTCGCCCGCCGCCAGCTCGGCGTCGACCTGGTGGCCGAGGTCGAGCATCGCCTGCCATTGCGCCTCGGTATAGGGCTGGGTGACGCGCGGGTCTTCGTGGATGCGCGTCACCTGCATGGCGAAGTCGAAATGGGTTTCGCAGATGCCGGTGGCGCCGATCACCGGCGCCGCCGAGGCCGGCAGCGCGGTGCAGGCCAGCGGGATGTGGCCTTCGCTGGCGAGCAGGCCTGAAGTCGGATCGAGGCCGATCCAGCCCGCGCCCGGGATGTAGGCCTCGGTCCAGGCATGCAGGTCGGTGAAGTCCTGCTCGGTGCCGGAGGGGCCGTCGAGCGCCTTCTGGTCGGCCTTGAGCTGGATCAGGTAGCCCGAGGCGAAACGTGCCGCCAGACCCATCTGGCGCAGCACCTGCACCAGCAGCCAGGCCGAGTCGCGGCAGGAGCCGCGACGCAGGTCGAGGGTTTCCTCGGGCGTCTGCACGCCCGGCTCCATGCGCACGATGTAGCCGATGTCGGCTTGCAGGCGCTGGTTTACCGCCACCAGCAGGTCGATGATGCGCAGCTCCGGGTGCAGGATGGTGCCACGAGCCTCGGCCAGCCACTGCGTCAGCAGCGGGCCGGCCGGGTCGAGTTCGAGATAAGGCGCCAGCTCGCGGCGCAGGGCCTCGGGGTAGGCGAAGGGATAGTGCTCGGCGTAGTCCTCGATGAAGAAATCGAAGGGGTTGATCACCGTCATGTCGGCGACCAGGTCCACCTCGATGGTGAGCTCGCTCGCCGGCTCGGGAAACACCAGGCGCGCAATCCAGTTGCCGAAGGGGTCCTGCTGCCAGTTGATGAAGTGCGGCGCATTGCCGCCGGTGGCGATGTTGAGTGAATAGCTGTGGATCGGCGTGCGTGCATGCGCCGCCGGGCGCAGCCGGATCTCGTGCGGCCACAGCTCGACCGGACGGTCGAAGCGGTAGGCAGTGCGGTGGTTGAGGGCGACGCGGATGCTCATGGTATGGATTGCGGGGCGTCGCCCGCGCGGGTCAGCTCCAGTCGGGATTCGGCAATTGCGCGAAAGCATTGCGCACGCCTTCGCCCCAGCTCTTGCGCAAGGAGGTCATGTAGGGGTCCTTCTCGTCGAAGCGGCGTCGATGGTCGACGGTCAGCCGGTCGCGCTGGATGGTGACGAGGTCGATCGGCATGCCCACCGAGAGGTTGGAGCGCATGGTCGAATCGAAGGAGACCAGCACGCACTTCACGGCGTCGTCCATGCTGGTGTCGGCCACCACCACGCGGTCGATGATGGGTTTGCCGTACTTGGTTTCGCCGATCTGGAAATAGGGCGTCTCTTCCGTGGCCTCGATGAAGTTGCCCTCGGAATAAACCAGGAACAGGCGCATCGGCTCGCCGGCGATCTGGCCGCCGATGATGAAATTGGCGCTGGCGTCGACGTTGTTCTGCATCAGGTAGGGGCCGTCGCGCTGGCGCACTTCGCGCAGCGCGGCACCCATCAGCTCGGCCACGTCGTACATAGATGTCACGCTCATGATGTTCGGCATCGCGCTGCGGCGCATGGCCTGGTCGAGGTTGTTGAGGGTGGCCTGGGTCACGGCCAGGTTGCCGGAATTGACGATCACGATCACCCGCTCGCCGGGGTGTTCGAAGATCTTCATCTTGCGGAAGCTGGAGACGTTGTCCACGCCCGCGTTGGTGCGCGAGTCGGAGGCGAAGACCAGCCCGGCATCGATCATGGCGCCGACGCAGTAAGTCATGGTGCGATTCCTGTCATGGTGGGAGACAGGACCTTAAGCCAAGGCCGCATCGGCGGCAAGCGGCTCGTCCACCGCCCAGAAGTAGGTGCGGTTGATTTCCTCGGCGACGCCGTAGATGCGGTCGAGGTAGGCCGTCAGATACTCGTGCAGGCCGGTGGCCATGACATCCTCGATCACCCCATAGCGCAGCTCGGCGTCGAGCCGGCCGGTGCGGCGGAGCAGCTCCTTCGAGCGCGGCCCGTTGAGTTCCTGGGCCAGGCGATTGACTTCGCTGGCGCAGGCCGCCAGCGAACGCGGTACGTCGCGGCGCAGGATCAGCAGTTCGGCGACGCGCCGCGGCGTGATCAAGTCGCGATACACCTTGCGATAGGAACTCAACGCCGAGAGCGAGCGCAGCACCGCGCTCCACTGGTAGTAGTCGGCAGCGCCGCCGACCTCCGCCAGGCTGGGCAGCAGGATGTGGTACTTGACGTCGAGCAGGCGCGCCGTGTTGTCGCCGCGTTCGAGGAAGGTGCCCAGGCGCAGGAAGCGGAAGCCGTCGTCGCGCAGCATGGTGCCGTGGGTGACGCCGCGCGACATGTGCGAGCGGTCCTTGACCCATTCGAAGAATTCCGACACCCGGTCGGCGGCAAGCGTCGCCGGCGTGGTCTCGCGAATTTCCAGCCAGGTGTGGTTGATCGCTTCCCACATTTCTTGCGTCACCGTGCCGCGCACGGCACGGGCGTTCTCGCGGGCGTTGTAGAGGCTGGAATAGATGCTCGACGGATTGCTCTCGTCGAGGCTCATGAAATGCAGCACGTTTTCGGCGGTGACCAGGCCGTGGCGCTCGACGTACTTTTCGTACAGGCCGCTGATGGTCAGCATCGCCGTCCATTCCTGGAAGGGCTTGCCCTCGTCGTGCTTGAGCAGCGCCATGCGCCAGGTGACGTCGAGCATGCGCGCGGTGTTTTCGGCGCGCTCCATGCTGCGCGCCATCCAGAACAGGTGGTCGGCGGTGGAAGAGAGCATGGCGGTCAGTCCTGCAGCACCCAGGTGTCCTTGGTACCGCCGCCCTGCGAGGAGTTGACGACCAGCGAGCCCTCCTTGAGCGCGACGCGGGTCAGGCCGCCGGGCACCATGCTGACCTCGGTGCCGGACAGCACGAAGGGCCGCAGGTCAATATGGCGCGGCGCGATGCCTTGCTCGACGAAGATTGGGCAGGTGGACAGCGACAGCGTCGGCTGGGCGATGTACTTTTCGGGGCCGGCGACGATCTTCTCTCGGAAAAGGCGGATCTCGTCCTTGCTCGCGGTCGGCCCCACCAGCATGCCGTAGCCGCCGGAGCCATGGACTTCCTTGACCACCAGTTCCGGCAGGTGGTCGAGCACGTAGCGCATGTCCTCGCTCTTGCGCAGCTCCCAGGTCGGCACGTTGGAGAGTATCGGCTCCTCGCCGCAATAGAAGCGGATCATTTCCGGCACGTGGATGTACATCGCCTTGTCGTCGGCGATGCCGGTGCCGACCGCATTGGCCAGCGTGACCCGGCCGGCGCGATAGGCATTGAACAGGCCCGGCACGCCGAGCATGGAATCCTTGCGGAAGGCCAGCGGGTCGAGGAAGTCGTCGTCGAGCCGGCGGTAGATCACGTCCACCTTGCGCGGGCCGTGGGTGGTGCGCATGAACACGGTATCGTCGCGCACGAAGAGGTCGTTGCCCTCGACCAGCTCGATGCCCATCTGCTGGGCGAGGAAGGCATGCTCGAAATAGGCGCTGTTGTACTGGCCGGGGGTGAGCAGCACCACGTTGGGGTCGCCCTCGGCGGGCGGCGACAGGGTGCGCAGCGTGGACAGCAGCAGGTCCGGATAGTGCTCGACCGGCGCCACCGCCTGGCGCGCGAACAGCTCGGGAAACAGGCGCATCATCATGCGCCGGTCTTCCAGCATGTAGCTGACGCCGGAGGGCGTGCGCAGGTTGTCCTCCAGCACGTAGTACTCACCTTTGCCGGCGCGCACCAGGTCGATGCCGGCGACATGGGCGTAGATCTGCCCGGCGACATCGACGCCCATCATCTCCTTGCGGAACTGGCTGTTGCCTAGCACCTGCTCGGCCGGAATGCGGCCGGCCCTGAGGATCTCCTGCCCGTGGTAGATGTCGTGGAGGAAGGCATTGAGTGCCTGCACGCGCTGCTTGAGGCCGGCCTCGATGCGTCGCCATTCCTGCGCGGCGATGATGCGCGGCACGATGTCGAAGGGGATCAGTCGCTCGGTGCCGGCGTCCTCGCCATACACGGCGAAGGTGATGCCGATGCGGTGGAACAGCAGGTCGGCTTCCTCGCGCTTGCGCGCGGTGACGTCGCCGGGCATGGACTGCAACCACTCGGCGTAGCTGCGGTAGTTGTCGCGCACCGCGCCGTCGGCGGCGTGCATTTCATCGAAGGCGGTGATCATGGCATTACGGTTTCGAAGCGAACTGTTCAAGCTTCAGCAGAAACCGTGCCCGTATAAAACCCGCGTCGAATCAGGGCAATGCGCAGGCCGCCTGCCTACCGATGCACCAGATGGGGGCGCAATGCCGCGCACTGGTGCATGCGCGGCGGATGGTTCGCGCCAAAAGTCGGCGCCGGCGATACGGCGATTACGCTGCCGGATCGAAGCGATACGCATCCATCGCCAGCGCGCCGAGCTGGTAGCCGCGATGCACGGCGCTGGCGCGGGCGCCGTCGCCGGCGGCGCCCAGTGCGACGAACAGCGGCAACAGGTGTTCCGGCGTCGGATGCGCGCGCCGGCCGTACGGCGCGCTGGCCTCCCAGTCGAGCAGCGCAGCAGCGTCGCCCTTGCCCAGCATGTCGGCGAACCAGTCGCTGAACGCGGCGACATGGGGCAGGGCCCGGTCATCCGGCGCATCCGGGATCATTTCGTAAAGGTTGTGCGTCAGGCTGCCCGAGGCCAGCAGCAGCACGCCCTCGCGTGCCAGCGGCGCGAGGCGGCGGCCCAGTTCATGGTGCGCGGCGGCGTCGGCTTCCGGCATCACGGCAAGCTGGATCACCGGTATGTCGGCGGCCGGATACATCAGCGAGAGCGGCGCCCAGGCGCCGTGGTCGAGGCCGCGCAGGGCGTCGACCTTGATCCCCGGCACCAGCCCGGCAACTTGGGCGGCCAGCTCGGTGCTGCCGGGCGCGGCGTAGTCGAGATCGTAGAGCGAGTCGGGGAAGCCGTAGAAATCGTGGATGGTGGCCGGCCGCGGCGCAGCGCTGACCGCCGCCACGCGCGTGGTCCAGTGCGCCGAGACGGCGAGGATGGCGCGCGGACGTGGCAGGTCGGCGGCCAGGCGCCGCCAGGCGGCGCCCGTGGCGCCCGGCTCCAGCAGCAACATCGGCGAACCGTGGGAGAGGAAGACGGGTGGGATGGTGTTCATGCCGGCAGTCTAGCGGGCCCTCCCGGCGCTTCCCAGCCCGCCGCCCGGAAATGACTGTTACGCGCTCGGCAACAAGCGAAGCGCCCTCGCTTAGTGGCTGGAGCTGCGCAACTGCGACGTATGCGCGAATTTGAAATGGGAGTTTCAGATATCCACGAAGGTTTGCGGTTCGCCTCTGCCGGTGAATAATTCGCGATGGAAGCATTGCGTGTCGCAGTTTCGAAATACCGGCGGGTTCCCCAGAGCACGGGAAGCTGATTGGCGGCGAAATAAGCTGACGGTAAGACTCGGCAGGCGGCGGTGCGCAGTCCTTGGAAGCCTGTCCTCGCCGGATGCGGAAGAATGCAGATGCCTGCTGATTACCAGATCCACCTCCTGAACAAGGCGAGCCTTGCAGCCTTCGGTGAGCATGTGTATCTGCAGCATGTTCTCAGGCTGGGCTACCCGATACAGCGGGCTGCCGCTGCGGACCACGATTTTTGCCTGACCATTCTGAATGGCGAGCTCTTGAAGATCGACGTCAAGACTACTTGCCTCGGCAAAAGGAAGTACTACGGATATCGCATCGCCGATGACATCGTGTATGACCTGATCGTGGTCAAGCGCGATAGCGTTTTCCTCCATCCGGATGACCTCTCGCCTCTGGCAGGATTTGGGCGGATCTGCATAGGCAATACTGATCGGCTGGCCAGCCAATGGGCTGCGTTGCGGCACGCGGGAAGGAAATTGAATAGCCGTCGTGTGCTAACCGCAAATTGAGGTCCTGTAGGACAGCACTTGCCGGGCGAGCATGAGGCTTTGCGCCGAGGCCGGTCGCCCTGGCGGGGCGCCGGCGTTCGATCACGCCCCGAGCCACTCCTGCAGGGGTTGCGGTTTACTGAATAGGTAGCCCTGGGCGTAGTCGCAGCCCATCGAGGACAGCGCTTCGGCGATGTCGGCGGTCTCGATGCCCTCGGCAACGATTTCGAGCTGGAGCGATTTTGCCATTTCGATCGAGTTCATCACCAGCTGGAAGCTCAGGCTCGAGTTCATGATTTCACGGACGAAGGTCTGGTCCAGCTTGAGCACCTTGAACGGATAGTTCTGCAGGTGCCCCAGGCCCGAGTAGCCGGTACCGTAATCGTCGAGCGCAATCGAATTCCCGCAGCGGCTGAGTTCGTTCAGGTGCCGCGTCGCCAGGGCGGTGTTGGTGATCAGCGAGGTTTCGGTCAGTTCGAGCTTGATCTCGCCCGGATTGACGCCGAACGCCCGCTGGATGGCCAATGCCTCGTCGGCGAAACCTTCTTCCGTCAGTTGCTTGCCCGAGAGGTTGATGCTGATGAAGCGCCTGGCGGTGGTCGCCACGGCGCGCAAACCCGGCCAGTCGCGGCAGGCCTGCTCGATGGTCCAGCGTCCGATGAGGCGGATCAGTCCGGATTCCTCGGCGATGCCGAGGAACCTGTTGGGCGGGATCAGACCACGTTCCGGATGGCGCCAGCGGATCAGGGCTTTGAAGCCGGCGATCTCGGCCTTGGGCAGGGTCACGATGGGCTGGTAGAACAGCTCGAATTCGCCGCGGCCGATGGCGTCCCGCTCCGCGGCGTGATGTACTTCATGTTCTCCTATGCCTTGTGCATCCTGCTGATGTGGGTCTTCCCGGTTACCGTGACCGGGCTGCCGAATTGGATGCTGGGGGCGGGATGAGAGTCGGCACTCACGTGCGTTGCATGCCTGGCTTTCCGCTTCGCGGGACGGCAACGGCGATTTTGGCGGCTACGCCATGCGGATAGCCGTGCTGGGCGGCGGCAACGGCTCGCATGCCGCCGCCGCCGACCTTTCCGACCAGGGCCACGAAGTCCGCTTCTGGCGCCGTGATGCCGCCAGGCTGGCGCCGTTGCTGGCTGCGCCGCGCCTGGCTATGAAAGACATCGCCGGACGGCGCGAGGTTGGCATCGCCCTGGTCACCACCGACCTCGGCGCGGCCCTGAACGGCGCCGAACTGATCCTGATTCCGACGCCGGCCTTCGCCCAGGACGACATCGCGTGCGCCATGGCGCCGCACCTCGCCGACGGGCAGGTAATTTTCCTGCCGCCGGGAACCTTCGGCAGCGTGGCGATGATGCAGACCCTTCGCCGCGCCGGCTGTAAAGCCGATGTCGCCTTCGCCGAGACCGGCACCCTGCCGTGGCTCACGCGCATGCACGGCCCGGCCGAGGTCGCCATCACCATGCGCGCGGTGCGACTGCCGACCGGCGTCTTCCCGGCGCAGAAGTCCGCCGCCGCCTTCGCCGTGTTGCGTGCCGCCTTTCCCTCGGTGGAACCGATCGAGGATGCGCTGGCCGGCGCGCTGATGAATGCCGGGCCCATCATCCATCCGCCGCTGATCCTGATGAACGCCGGACCGCTGGAGCACTTCGAGCGCTGGGACATCCACAACGAAGGCACCCAGCCCTCGATCCGCCGCGTCACCAATGCACTGGACGAAGAGCGCGTCGCCATCCGCAAGGCGCTGGGGTACACGGGCGAGCACTTCCCGCTGCGCGACCATTACGAGAGCGACCGCTGGATGTACGGCGACGCGCACAAGCGCCTGACCGACAGCGGCGACTGGCGCGAGCATATCGTGCTCACCGAACACCGCTACATGACCGAGGACATCCACTACGGCCTCGCCTTCCTGGTTTCGGTGGCCGACTGGGCGGGGGTCAAGGCGCCGCTGGCCAGCGGCCTGCTGGCCATGGCTGCTGCCATCAGCGGCAAGGACCTGCGCGGCGGGCCGCGCACGCTGGAGTCCCTCGGGCTCGCCCGCCTCGATCGCGCCGGCATGCAGCGCCTGCTCGCCACGGGCCAGCCTTGATGACCACGATTGCAGCACTCGGCGCCGGACGCATGGGGCGCGGCATCGCCCATGCCTTCGCCTATGCCGGACACGAAGTCTGGCTGATCGACGCCAAGCCGCGCAGCAGCGAGGCCGCGCAGGCGCTGGAGGCCGAAGCGCGGCGCGAGATCGCGGCCAGCCTGGCCACGCTCGCCGAGCTCGGCGTCTTCGACGCAGCCCTGATTCCTGCAATGCTGTCGCGAGTCCGTTTTGCTGCCCGCGAGGCAGCGCCGGAGGTGCTGGCCAAGGTCGACGTGCTGTTCGAAGGCGTACCGGAAAAGCTCGACGCCAAGCGCGAGGCCTTCGAATTTGCCTGCGCCTACCTGCGCCCCGAGGCGCTGCTGGCCTCCACCACCTCGACCATGCTGTCCACCGAGCTGGCCGGCTTCGTCAGTTGTCCTGAGCGCTTTCTCAACGCGCACTGGCTCAATCCGGCTTACCTGATTCCGCTGGTCGAAGTGTCGCCGCATCCGGGCACCGATCCGGCCGCGACGCAACGCCTGAATGACCTGCTGTCCGCAATCGGCAAGCAGCCGGTGCTGTGCCAGGCGGCGCCCGGCTACATCGTGCCGCGATTGCAGGCGCTGTTGATGAACGAGGCGGCACGCATGGTGGAGCAGGGCGTCGCCACGCCGGAGGACATCGACCGCGCCGTGCGCTACGGATTCGGCCCGCGCTTCGCCAGCATGGGTGTGGTCGAGTTCATCGACTTCGGCGGCCTGGACATCCTCTACTACGCCAGCCACTACCTGGCGAAGGCGCTCGACGATCCTTGCCGCGCACCGCCGGCCATCGTCGACCGCTACATGGCCGAAGGCCGCGCCGGCCTGCGCGAAGGCAAGGGCTTCTTCGACTGGTCGCAGGTCGATGCGGCCGCCTATCGCCGCGAGGTGATGCAGCGCCAGCTGGCGCTGCTGAAACAACTGGGCATGGTGCCGGCGCCCGGCGGGGCGAAATCGCCGTAGTACCGGCGCCGACTTTCTATTTGCAGTTGTTGTGCAGCTTCCACTTTTCCTCGTGGCCGATGGCCACGGCGAAGGCGGGCGGCTTGCAGCGCTCGGCTTCGGTGGCCGCTGCCGCGGTGGGAGGCGCCATCGCCGGCTGCGTTGCCAGCGACTCGGCGGCGGGAAAGGCGCGCGAACCGACCAGTGCCATCAGCGCGAGATAGGCCGCCAGGATCGCCGTGCCGCCGGCGCCGACTTTCTGGCTCGGGTGCGGCACGAAGACTTCGCAGCTGCCGCCGGCGCAGTACTGGGCCGAGCGGCCGGGCAGCGCGTTGTAGATCTTGCAGCCGATGCAGATGCCGAAGGCGCTCTCGAAGAACATCAGCGTCAGGCAGGTGGCGCAGACGATCATGTTGATCGGCCCGATCACGTTGTTGATCACGATCAGCCACAGCATGACAATCGCCAGCAGCCAGCCGATGGCCCAGGCAAAGCGCTTCTGCGGCGCGCCGACCCACTCCGCCGCCTGGCCGCGCACGGCAAAGCGCGCCGCGATCATGCTTGGTGCGTAGCGTGGATTGACGAACAGGCGGATCGTGAAGTCGATCAGGAAGGCGATGACGAAGATCTTGGTCGGGCGGAAGTTGCCCTGGAACCAGGCGCTGGAGAAGGTCATGAAGGCGAACAGGAACATGATGCCGGCCGCAGCGCGCACTTCGCGTTCGTTGAGTACCGGCACGTCGTAGCCGCTGACCTGCTCCCCAAATCCGATGCTGCCGACCATCTCGTTCTCCTTTCGTCGATGCGGGGGGCGGGTTTCGCAGAATTCAGACCCTGGTCTTGCGGCCTCGTCCCCGGGAATGTCCTTCGAGTCCTAGCGCGGGCGCGACTCAGCGGTAGCGCTTCAGGTACAGCGACTCGAAGGCATCCTTGGCCGTGTGCATCAGCTTCATGCGCGGCAGCGCCCAGGCGGAGCTTTCCGTGCGCCGCACCAGCATCCCGGCATCGAGGCTGTCCACGATGCACATCAGCTCGACCTTGAATTTCTTGTCGGCGGGGCGGCCGGCCAGTTCTGCGGCCAGGTTCTCGGCGGCGGTGGCGGCCTGCAGGTCGGCCATGTGCGCCTGCTTCGGCATCCAGTCCGGGCCGGGGAAGCTGCCTGCGTCACCGGCCACATAGACGCGCTCCAGGCCGGCGACGCGGCAATGCGCGTCGGCGGCGATCAGTCCGCCGGGCGAGCGCGGGAGGGTTGTGTTGTCGAACCAGGCGTTGCCGGTCAGGCCGGGCATGAAGACGATGATGTCGGCGGGAATCTCGCCGCCCTCGGTCTTCACCTTGTCGGCTTCGAAGCCGGCGATCTTGTGGCCCAGGTGGGTCTCGATGCCGCGCCGTTTCATCTCCGCCATCAGGCGCTGCACGGCCTTTTCGCCGAGGCGGTTGCCGGGCTTGGGCATCGGGTTGAAGAACACCAGGCGGATTTTTTCGCGGCGGCCCTCGCGCCGCAACTGCGTGTCGAGGCCGAAGGCGAACTCGAACACCGGCCCGCCGCGCATCGCCACCGGTTCATTGGGGTTGCCGGCGAAGCCGAGCGCGATGGTGCCGGACTGCAGGGCGGCGACTTTTTCGCGCAGGCGTTCCACCGGGGCGATGCCTTCGCAGGGCAGGATGGCGTGTTCGATGCCGGGCAGCTTCTTGATGAAGCGCCCACCGCAGGCGATCACCAGGCCGTCGTTGGCGATGGCACCGGCGCTGGTTTCCACCTGTCGTGCGTCCGTGCTGAGTCCGGTGGCTTCGCCGGCGACGAAATCGATGCGATTCTCGCGGAAGAACTTGTCCAGCGGCACCACCAGGTCATCGGGTTTGCGTTTGCCGGAAGGCAGCCAGATCAGGCTGGGCAGGTAGGTGAGCGCGGGTTGCGGCGCAAGCAGGGTGATCTTCGCCGCGCTGTCGTGTTGGCGCAGGCAGCGTGCGGCGGTCAGGGCGGCAAAGCCGCCGCCGATGACGGTGATGTTCTTGGACATGGATTCTCCGGAACTTGGCGTTGCGAATTCGGGGTGATACCTGCCAGCGGGATTTCCGGGCTCCGCAAACGCGATGACGCGGGCCCCTTGCCGGACGGCAGGCATTGTCGCCCATCGTGCTGCCGAGGGCCAGCACCGGGCATGAATATCTCGCCGCGGCCGCGCTCAGCCGCCCTTCAGCACCTTGCCTGCGCCGTCGCGCACCGTGACATTCACCGCGAAGCCGCTGCGTACGCTCTGGGTCACCACGCAGAAATCCTCGAATTGGTCGAGCACTCGGTCCAGGTGTTCGAGGCTCTCTGCTGCTGCTTCGAACTGGATCACCACATCGACGCTACCCACGCGCAGGCGCTTGTCTTCGTTGCGCTCCAGGTGTGCGGTGACTGTGCTGACGATCTGGCCCGGATTGTTCTTGAACTTGCGCAGCGCAAACAGCAGGCTGGCGGAAAGGCAATTGGCCACGCTGGCCGCCAGCAGGCGCGAGGGATTGGGGCCGGCATCCTTGCCCAGTGGCGGCGGCTCATCGGCTAGCAGCGGCGGCAGGTCCTTGTCGAAGCGGATCAGGAAGGCGAAGCCGTCCTGCTGTTCCAGGGTAAAGCTGAACTGTTGGGTGTCACTCATGAATTGCTCCAGATGAAAGTCGGTGCTGGCGATATGGTTCGGCTGGATTGGATCGCGCGGCTGCTCCGCCAGAGGGTGAATCTCTGGCGTGTCATGCCTCGATTGTGCCGCAAAAGCCGGTGGCGAACCCGGCATGGGCATGGCCTCGCGAGGCGAGACTCAGGTTTCTCCCTTGACCCGGATGTCGAGCCGGCGCAGCTTTTCCCACAGGGTCTTACGCGCGATGCCCAGTGCTTCCGCGGTGCGCGTCATGTGGCCCTCATGCTGCTCGAGGGCCTGAATCAGGTAGTCCTTTTCGCACGCGATCAGGTAATCGGCGAGCGATTGCGACGCTTGCGGGGCATTGCTGGCGCGTTCGCCGCCGTCGCCGAAGAAAGCCTCCGCATCGAGCAGCGGTTCCGTCGAGAGTATGCAGGCGCGTTCGACGGCGTGCTTGAGTTCGCGCACGTTGCCAGGCCAGCCGTACTCCATCAGCACGCGCTCGGTACGCGGGTCGATGCGACGCGGCTCGGCCGGGTTGCGCTGGTTGAATTCCTCGACGAAGTGGCGCACGAACCAACGGATGTCCTCGGGGCGCTCGCGCAGCGGCGGGATGCGCAGCTCGATGACATGGATGCGGTAGTAGAGGTCTTCACGGAAGCTGCCGGCATCGGCCATGGCCTTGAGGTCGCGGTGGGTGGCGCAGACCAGGCGGAAGTCGGACTGTTGCGGCTTCTCGCCGCCGAGACGGACGAAGCAGCGGTCCTGCACCACGCGCAGCAGCTTGGCCTGCATCGACAAAGGCATTTCGCCGACTTCGTCGAGGAACAGCGTGCCCCGGTGGGCCTGCTCGAAGTAACCGCGCTTGGCCTTGGCCGCGCCGGTAAAGGCGCCGCGTTCGTGGCCGAAGAGTTCGGACTCCATCAGCGATTCGGGTATCGCCGCGCAGTTGACCGCGACGAACTCGCCGGGCGCCCCGGTGAGCTGGTGGAACTCGCGCGCCACGTGTTCCTTGCCGACGCCCGACTCTCCGGTGATCAACAGCGAGCTGGCGTGGCGCGCCAGGCGCGGCAGGGTATCGGTGATGCGGCGCATGGCGGCCGAGCCGCTCGCGGCGCCGGTCTCGTTGTCGGCAACGGCGCCGAATTCCCGCGCCAGCGAACGTACGCGAGTGAGCAGTGCTTCGGCATCGAAGGGCTTGGTGACGTAGTCGGCCGCGCCGGCCCGGATCAGTTCGACGGCGCGGTCGATGGTGCCGTAGCCGGTCATGAACAGGAAGGGCGGCAGGACGGTGCCGGCGGCCTTGAGGTCGAGGAAGATCTCGCCGCCATCGCCGTCGGGCAGGCGGATGTCGCTGACGACGATGCTGTAGCGTTGTCGCTCCAGCGCTGCCCTTGCCGCCGCCGCATCGCGACAGCGGTCGACGCTGAAGCCCTCCAGTCGCAGCAGCTGGGCCAGCGACTCGCCCATGATTTCGTCATCTTCGACGAGGCAGACGCGCAGCCGGGTCTCAGGCTTGGCCATAGGGAATCTCGATGCGGAAGGTGGTGTTGCCCGGTTCGCTGTCGACCGTCAGGCCGCCATTGAGCTGTTTGACGATCTGGTACACCACCCAGAGACCCAGGCCGTGGCCTTTCTCGCGGCCACTGGCGAAGGGTTCGAAGAGGTGCGCCATTTGCTCGTCGGGAATGTGGGCGCCGTCGTTGCAGACCGACAGGCGCAGCATGTCGTCCTTCGCTTCCATGCCGATGCGCACCTTGCCGCCATGGTCGGCGGCCGCCACGGCGTTGAGCAGCAAGTTGAGCACGATCTGGCGCAGCAGCGTGGCGGGCAGCGGTAGCGGGCTTTCCAGCCGGCCGCCGACGCTCAGCGTCACGGCGCGCGCGCTGGCCTCGGCGTCGACCAGGATCAGCAGGTCGTCGATGTCGGTCGGGGCGAAGGCGCGGTCCTTGGCCTTGGTCTCGACCAGCAGTGCGGCGACGGTATTGCGGATCTGGTCGAGGCCGCGTTCCAGCAGCGAAAAGGTTTCCAGCGCCAGCGGGTCGCCGTTGCCGTGGCGGCGGTAGGTGGTGATCGCGGTCAGCATGCCGCCCAGCGGGTTGTTGATCTCGTGCGCAATGCCGGCCGAGAGGCGGCCGACGGCGGCCAGGCGCTGCGAGGCGATCATCTGTTCTTCCAGTTCCTGCTTTTCGCGCAGTTCGCCCACCATGCGGCGGAAGGCATCGCCGAGCTGGCCGATCTCGTCGCGGCTCGATGGCAGTTCGGGCAGGCGCGCCGTGCCGAGTTCGCCCGGCACCTGGCGCATGGCCTCGGAGAGCGCGAGCAGCGGCTCGCCGGTCTTGCGCGCGAAGTACCAGGAGATGGGCAGGATCACCAGCAGCACCAGCAGCGTGACCACCGCCGAGTTCATCACCAGGTTGACGAAACGCGGGCCGAAGGCTGCCTTCGAGTAACCGAGGACCACGTAGCCCAACGGCACGGCATCGGCCACCAGCGGCGAAATGACGAAGAACAGCGGCGAATGCTCGGGTTCGAAGACGCGTTGTTCGCGCGCCTCGATGCCTTTCATCTGTTCGGGAAGCAGCCCGTAGGCATCCTTGCGCCGCGCCAGGTCGAGCCCGACGGGGAAGTCACGCGGGCGGCTGGCGGCGAACACCCGCGCCTGGCGATCGACCACCAGCATGACTTCGGCCTGAAGTTCGGGCGCGGCGGGGCTGGTCTCGCGCCCCGATTGCAGGATCTCGAAGGCGCGCCAGAGGTCGTCGTGCAGTACCGGCGCCACCAGCGTGTTGGCCATCACGCGGCCCAGGCTCATGGCATGGCTGGTGAGGCTTTGGCGCAACTCGTTGCGTTCGCGCGCGATCATCGCCACGGTGACCGCCAGCGCCGTGCCGAGCACCGCGGCCATCACACGCAGCGGGATCTTCCAGCGCAGCGAAAGGTCGTCGATCATTCGTCGCTCAAGCCCGGCTGACCCGGCTCACCATGCGCGCGATGCCGTCATACAGGCCGGGCGAGGCATCAGTGAAGCCCTCGAGGCGCAGGCTGCCGAGCAGGCTGGCGCCCTCCGCATCGCTCGCCATGCCCATCAGGGCGCGGCGAAAGTGTTCGTACCCGGCTTGCGGCATATCCTGGCGGGCGACGAAGGGCGGATGGCCGAGCAGCGGCGAACGCGCCATGACGCGGGTGCCGCGCGTCAATTCGGGTGCCGTTTCGTTGAGCACCTCCCAGACATAGCCATCCACCGCGCCGCCCGCGGCGAGGCCGACGCTGACTGCCTCGACCACCTTGCGATGGCCCCAGGTGTAGAAGCTGCGGGAAAAGAAACTGGCCGCATTTTCCCCGGCCTGGGCCAATACGTATTGCGGATACAGGTAGCCCGAATTCGAATCCGGGTCGGAGTAGGCGAAGACCTCGCCGCGCAGGTCGAGCAGGCTCTTGCTGCGCCGGTCATCGGCCGGCACGATCAGGTAGGACTGGTAGAGCGGCTTGCCGCGCCACAGCGGCACGGCCACCAGCCGCATCTCCCGCCGGTAGCGCACATACGGGTAGCCACAGACCCAGGCGAAGTCGATCTTGCCCTGGCGCACCAGGTCAACCACCTCGCGGTAATTGCCGCGCTGGACGAAACTCACCGGCTGCCCGAGGCGGCGTTCGAACCACAGCCGCCAGCGTTCGAGGAAACTCACCTGGTCGTCGAGGAACACAGGTGTCAGGCCGATGCGCAGGCGTTCCGGTGCTGCCCGTGCGAGGCGGCTTCCGCCAGTCAGCGCGCATAGGCCGACCATGCCAGCGGCCTTGATCCAGCGTCGCCGCGACAGCTTCTCCAGTGGCTCGTCGGTCCCCTTCATGAGCCCATGATAGCCAGTCGCTTGGCGGCGCGCAGCCTCGATTTGAGGATGGTTACGACAGCGGAACATGTTGCGCCGCAAAAGTCGGCGCTGGTGTTACGGCAATGTAACGCTCGAAAAGCGTGCAGTTTGAAGCATCTAGCCTTCAAGCCAATGATTGCTTGGAAAAACCATTTTTAAGTCAGGGTCTGGCCCGGATGTTGCGAACAGGAGACGCCATGAACGCGTCCATCGCACCCAACGAAACTGCCGACGGCCACCGCCCCTTGCTACCCGGTGTGCGTGTCCGTCTGGATGCGGCGAGCTGTCTGCCTGAGCGCTTTCCCGCCAACACCTGCGAGCTTTGTGTGGAGGCCTGCCCCCTGGCGCTGCTGGAAAGCCGGGGTGGCGCTCCGCGCCTGATCGAAGCGGCGACGATGCAGGCCGACTCGTGTATCGGTTGCGGCCAGTGTGCGGCGGTTTGTCCGAGCGGCGCACTGCATGTCGATGGCTTCGCCCTGCCGGCAGAACTGCCCGACGAAGCTGAACTGTTGGTCGACTGCTGGCGCGTGCCGGCCGCCGAATCGCCGGCTGGAACCCTGCGCGTGCCGTGTCTCGGGGGCTTGAGCGCGGGTTGGTTGCTGTCGCTGTTCGACCAGTCCGGTGAGCGACCGATCCGCCTGCTGGAACGCGGTCAGTGCGCCGAGTGTCCTGCCGGCGCCGGCATCAAGTCCCTGCTGGCCGCGATTACCGAAACCCGCATGCTGCTGTTCGAATGCGGCGTCGATATGTCGCAGATGCCGATGTTGGCCTGGCGGCCCTGCCACACGCCGCTGTTGCCTGCGATCCCCGCGTCGATGGCGGAGGTGCCGCTGCCGCGTCGCGGGTTCTTCCGTTCGCTGCTGGGCGAGAGCCTGAAGGCCGTCGAGGCGACCCGCCCGGCTGCCGATTCCGGCCCGATCACGCTGCGCTCACCGATGCAACCCTTGCAACGCCTGCGTCTGGCGACCGCATTGACCGGCATCGCACGTCGCCACGACAGGCCGCTGCCGACGCGGATCCTGCCGCATCTGAGCCTCGGCGCATGCGATGCCAATGGCGTCTGTGCCGCCGTCTGCCCGACTGGTGCGCTGCAAAAAGCCACGCCCGCCGCAGGCCAGGCCGAACTGCGCTTCGAATCCCTGCGCTGCATTGCCTGCAACCAGTGCGCGCGCGTCTGTCCTGAACGCTCCCTGCGCCTCGACGTGCAGGGCGGCGAGGCCAAGCCGGTGGTCCTCGCCAGCTGGCGGCAACGCGAATGCATACGTTGCGGCAGCGACTTTTCCGATCCTGCCGCGAGCGCCGAACCGGCGAGCGCGGCGGGTCTGTGTTCCACCTGTCGCAAGACAGAAGCTTTATCCCGAGGCGTCGCGGCCTTCCTGCGTCCGACCCTTGGTTCCGATGTGTCACAACCCTAGGAGGAGTAGAGGATGGAAATCCTGAAAACCAAGGTAACGCGCCGGCGCTTTTTGCAGGCGTCGGGTGTGGCCGGCGCAGCCGGCGCCGGCTACAGCGCCTTGAGCGTGGTTCCGGCGGCCAGCAAGGAGGCGCATGCCCAAGCCGCGGCCGGCAACACCGTGGTCAACAAGAGCATCTGCGGCCAGTGCCCGGCGCGTTGCGGCATCGATGTGTACACCACCAACGGCAAGGTGCATGCCATTTACGGCAACAACGGTCACCCGATCGCCAACGGCAAGGGTTGCCCGAAGATGCATCTAGGCACCTACATCCTTTACGACCCCGACCGCTTCAAGGGGCCGATGAAGCGCACCAACCCGAAGAAGGGGCGTGACGAGGATCCCAAGTTCGTGCCGATCAGCTGGGACGAGGCTTTCAAGACCGTCGGCGACCGCCTGAACGCCCTGCGCGACAAGGGCGAATCGCACCGCTTCGGCCTCTTCTTCGGCCGTGGCTGGGGCGCCTCCGATGTCGGCGTGAACATCGTGCCCTTCGGCAAGCTCTACGGCTCGCCCAACGTGCCGATCGGCCACTCGTCGATCTGTTCCGACGGTTCGGTGCTGGCCAAGCAATGCACTGACGGCAATGCCTCCTACAGTTCCTACGACTACCGGAACGCCAACTACCTGTTGATGTTCGGCGCGAACTTCCTCGAAGCCTACCGCCCCTACAACAACAACCTGCAGGTCTGGGGCTACATCCGCGGCGAGAAGACGCCGAAGACGCGCGTCACCTACGTTGATGTGCACATGAACCAGACCGGTGCCGCCGCCGACCGCGCCCTGCTGCTCAAGCCGGGTACCGACGGTGCGCTGGCCCTGGCGATCGCCCACGTGATCCTCACCGAAGGGCTCTGGGATCGCCCCTTCGTCGGCAACTTCAAGGATGGCGAAAACAAGTTCAAGACCGGCGAAAAGCTCGATCCGTCCAGCTTCAATGAGAAGTGGGTGAGCGGGCTGATCGAGTGGTGGAACGTAGAACTCAAGGATCGCACGCCGAAGTGGGCGGAAGGCGTGACGACCATCCCTGCCGACCTGATCATCAAGACGGCACGCGAATTCGGCAGCACGCGCCCGGCCATCGCGCTGTTCGAACGCGGCGCCCACACCCACAGCAACGGCGTGCTCAACGGCATGGCGATCCATTCGCTCAACGCCCTGGTCGGCTCGCTGTTCGCCGAGGGTGGCCTGGGCTACCAGATGGGCCCGGCCTATGGCGACGCACCTGCCAACCCCGACGATTTCATGGATGCCTACGCCAAGGAAGGGCCGTGGAAGAAGTTTGGCCGTATCGACATGCAGGGCCATGACGACGGCTACAAGATGGCCAAGAACATGATCCAGGAAGCCGGTGCCCGCCAGTTGGACGGCAAGGCCGGGTACAAGCTCGATACGGCGATGTTCTACATGACCAATCCCTGCTTCTCGACTCCGAATGCCAAGGATTGGGAAGAGGCGCTGAAGACCATGTACGTGATCGACACCTCACCCTTCCCCGGCGAAACCGCCTGGATGGCCGACCTGGTGCTGCCCGACAACACCTACCTCGAACGCTGGCAGGACGCGCCGACCTATCCTTTCCAGGGCTTCCCCTTGGCACAGATCCGTACCCCGGCGATCAAGCCGCTGTACGACACCAGGACCTTCGGCGACGTGCTGATCGGCATCGGCAAGCAGATCAAGGGACCCACCGGCGAGTACTACGCCAAGCTCGGCAACGTCGAGAACATTTTGCGCCATATCGCCAAGGGCTTCGAGAAGACGCCGGGCGACAACGGGGTGAACAGTTTCGAGACCTGGGCCAAGGAAGGCGTCTGGTTCAAGAAGCCCTACGTCTTCCGCCAGGTGCGCGGGGAGTTCTTCAAGTGGGACGGCAAGGGCTACAACATCACCATGAAGCCGGACGAGGTGAAGAAGGATCTGCTCAAGACCGACTCGGGCAAGTTCGAGTTCAAGTCCTCCTACATGGAGCACAAGAAGGACTGGATCCTGGCCAAGACCGGGCGCAACGCCGAGAAGTACAACTTCCCGCACTGGGAGGAGCCCAAGTACACCGGCGGCGGCGACCTGCACTTCATCTCGCCGAAGACGGCGATGCATGCAGAAGGCCGCAGCGGCAACCTGCCGAATGCGATCTCCATGTTCCAGCCGACGGTGGGCGGCAAGAAGCAGGCACTGGTGGAAGTTCATCCCAGCGTGGCCAAGGCCAAGGGCATCGCCGACGGCGACTCGGTGAAGATCAAGTCGTCGCAGGGAGAAATCCTGGCCATCGCGCGGGTCACCGAACTGACGCGACCCGACGTCATCGTGCTGCCCTTCGAGCATGGACACTGGGCGCACGGCCGCTGGGCCAAGGGACGCGGCTCGCACGTCGATACCATCGTCGTGCAGCAGTCGGATCGCATATCGGGCATGGCCAATTACTACTCGGCCAAAGCCAGCATCGAAAAAGCCTGAGGAGACTGAGAAATGGCTAAATGGGGAATGGTCATTGACCTGGAGAAGTGCACCGGCTGCCAGGCCTGCAGCACTGCCTGCCAGATGGAAAACAACCGCCTGCCGGGCGAGAACTACCAGGATGTCCTGTACTACACGGAAGGCAAGCAGCCGGCGCCGACGCTGTCGTGGTTCCCGCGTCCCTGCATGCATTGCGAGGAGCCGTCGTGCATGCACGTCTGCCCGACCAAGGCGACCTTCAAGACCGAGGACGGCGTGGTGCTGATCGACTGGAACAAGTGCATCGGCTGCAAGTTCTGCATGATTGCCTGCCCGTACGGCGTGCGCTTCTACACCGACGAAAAGCCGCTGATCGAACCGAACATCAAGTCGGTGTTCAAGGGCGAGGGCGACCTGTCGTGGAACCCGCCCTACAAGGGGCCGCAGCAGGACGCCAGCCACGGCGTCGGCATCCAGCCCAACGGCGTGGTGTCGAAGTGCACCTTCTGCTACCACAAGATCAGCAAGGCGCCGAAGGGCACGCCGGACCTGTCCAACGACGATCCGGCGCTGCGCGAGTTCGTCCCGGCCTGCGTGCGTACCTGCGCGCCGACCGCGCGCTACTTCGGCGACCTCGACAATCCGAACAGCAAGGTCAACCGACTGATCTCGGCCAAGAAGGGCGTGCGCCTGCTCGACCACACCGGCAACAAGCCGCAGGTGTATTACCTGACCGGCGGCGGTGCGGCGGGCGGTGCGATTCCCAGCAGCCGCGCCAACGACAAGAAAGCCTGAGGAGGACTAGACCATGACAACGCAAACCGCAGCAAAGGGACCCGTCAATACCATCATGGCGGCGGGATTGACCGGGCTGGTAGTCAGTCTCGGCCTGGTGATGGTCGGCCTGCTGCAGGAGGGCCACGCGGCATTCAACACCGGCAGCAACGGCATTACCTGGGGCCTGCCGGTGGTGACGTACGTGTTCTTCGTGCTGACGTCGACCGGGCTCACCTTCGTCGCCTCGCTGGCGATGGTGTTCGGCTTCAAGGACTTCTACCCGATCGCCAAGCGCTGCATCTGGCTCGCGGTGGTGACCCTGATCGCCGGCTTCGCCTCGCTCGCAATGGAGATCGGCCATCCGTTCCGCATGCTCTGGGCCATCCCGCTGTCCTTCCAGTACCTTTCGCCGCTGAACTGGATGGGTGTCTTCTATGCCGCCTACCTGGGCCTCTTGCTGCTCAAGTTCCACAAGGTGAATGGCGGCGACTGGGACAGCGGCACGTCACGCCAGCTCGGCATCGCCTCCTTCGTCGCCGTGGTCATCGCCCACGGCACGCTGGGCGGCGTGTTCGGTTCGATGGCGATGCGGCCGATGTGGTACGGCGGCCTGGTGCCGATCTACTTCCTGCTGACGGCAGCGGTGTCCGGCGCGGCATTCGCCGTGCTGATCACCTACCTGACCTACGGCAATGAAGCCGCCATGCCGGAGAAGGTGCGCACGCTGATGCAGGGGGCGATGCCCAAGGTCTTCGCTGCCGTCCTCGCGGTGGTGATCCTGGCTGTCGTGTCGCGCACCGTTACCGGCCTGTGGAGCAATGCCGACGGCCTCCAGGTGTGGGACCACATCGTCGCCTCGCCCTGGTTCTGGATCGAACTGCTGCTGATGGTCGCGGCCTTCTTCATGCTGCTCACGGGCAGTTCGCCGATGTGGCCCGCGGTGATGGTCATCGTCTCGCTGTTCATCGGGCGCTACGAGTTCATCATTTCTGGCCAGCTGGTGCCGCTGTTCAAGGGCTCCTGGGTACCGGGCCTGATCAGCTACACGCCGTCGCTGACTGAATGGATGCTGGTGGTTATGGCGTTCTCCATCGTTTTCTTCGGCTGGGCATTCGGCGAGAAATCGCTGAATCTCGAAGCAGCGCCCAAAGAGCAGTAGAGGAGAGAATCCGCCTGGGCGGGGGAAGGGAGTCCTCCCCCGGCCCCTCCTGAGTCCGGGCGGATTCATTTGGGTGGGGCGGTCGCAACGCCCCACCAGCTTTTTCGAGGAAGCAATGAACATGGATGCTCGCAATGACCAGCTGCGCACCGCCAAGGCGGACTTCTACCTGACGGTGGCGCAGGCCTTCATGGTGCCGATGGAACTCTCCGGTGCGGCCGCCATGCTGTGCGGTGATTTGGCTGCCGACCTCGCCGAACTCGACCAGGAGATCGGTTATGGACTGGCCGATGAAATAGCTGCCTGCCAGCACGACTTCGATCTCGTAGGCCATCCCGACGAACTGCTGCTGATCTACAGTTCGCTCTTCATTGCACCACCTCGCCGCGTGCAGATCAATGCCGCCACCTATCTCGACGGCGCCTTCAACGGCGGCTCGGTCGCCGAACTGGAAGCCTGCTATGCGCTTGGCGGCGCCGCGCGCGCTGAGAAATTCCGCGACCTGGCCGACCACGTCGCGCTGCAACTCGAATTCATTGCCCACCTGTATTCCAGCATCGGTGTGGAGCCGACGCCGGGCCAGTTTATCGACCGCTTCCCTGCGCGCTGGATCGATCCGCTGATTGACGACATGGAGCGCGCCACCGCCGAATTGGGCATGTCCGCCAATCCCTACCTAGGGCTAGCCCGTATCTTGCGCAAGGCGCTGGCGAATGACGCGGAACGTGAAATCCGTCCGCTGACGCCCACCGAGCGGCGCGAGCGTGCCCTGGCGCTGGCGCGGCACAAGGAGGCCGAGCGCGGCATCAGCGCCGCAGATTATGAGGAAATGCGCCGTCGCCTCACCGAACGCGGCCTGTCAACCGAGCATTTGGCGGCGGACCGCGATCCCGCCGACGATCCCCTCGCGGGCTGGAAACCAATGACGCCGCCCGCGCCGCGTCCGCGGTGAATGGGCGAGGCCGTGAGCACCGCCTTCCCGCTGCACTGCTGCTGGCCATTGCCGCCGCAGTTGGCGGCCAGCCGGCCCTAGCCGACGTCGATGTCGCTGACTACCAGACCCCCGGTGTCGTACGTTCCGAGCGCGAGCGCCAGCGCTTGCAAGCCGAGTTCGCACGACAACGCGAGCAGGAGGAACAACGCGCCCGCATCGAAGTCGAGGAGCAGGCGCGCCTCGCCGCCGCCGAGGCCGCGCGTCTGGCGGCGCGCCCCTATCCGCTGCGCCTCACGGAAAGCCGTTGCACCGTGTGCCACGCGGCGACGCATTTCCAGCAACAGGCCCACACCTGGCCGGGCTGGCTGGCGGTGGTGCTGCGCATGAAGTACTTCAACCATGCGCCGCTGGCGTCTGATGAGATTCCGGTGATCGTCGGCCACTTGGCGGCGACTCATCCAGCCGGTGGCATCGACGCGCTGATCGAGTTCGGCGTGCTGCCGACGGCGCTGGGCGTTGCCGCGTTGCCGCTACTTTGGTATCGGCGCCGACTCAAGGCAGGAAAGCATGCCTGAGGGCGTCTTTCGCACGGCCGGCCAGGCCATCGCCCTATGCGCGTGGCTGATCGCCCCCGCCGCGCAGGGCGGCGCCCCTGCGGCCAAGGCCGCAGCGGAGAGGCCGGATGTGCCGGCTGCAAAGGAAGGTATCGGGGCGAAGCACCCGGCCGGAGGCGATCTGCCATCTGTGTCGGGCAAGGCACCGGTAAAACCGGAGGCTTCGAAGCGCAAGCCCAAGGCGGCGAGCGGATACCAGACCGTGCCCAACCAGCAGTTGGGCCTCGGTTGTTCCAGCGCGGAATGAGCGCCATGACGTGCCGTGCTGCCAGCGCCGACTTTTCGCCCGGTCCGAGCCAAGCCACGCTGATCGACGGCCATGGTCGCGGCATCGACTACCTGCGCATTTCCCTGACCGACCGTTGCGACCTGCGCTGCAGCTATTGCCTGCCGGCAGGCCACCAGGACTTCTCGCCACGGCGCGACTGGCTACAACCCGAGGAAGTCGGCCAGATCGTCGCCGCCTTCGCTGCGCTAGGCGTGCGCCGAATCCGCCTTACCGGCGGCGGCCGCTGACGCGGCGCGACACCCCGGAAATCGCTGAGCGCATCGGCGCCACGCCCGGCATCGAGGACTTGTCGCTGACCACCAATGCGACGCAACTTGCTCGGTTGGCCGGGGGCTTGCGCCAGACCGGTGTCACCCGCCTCAACGTCAGCCTCGACACCCTGGATCGTTCGCGCTTCGAGGCGATTACCGGGCGCGACGCGCTGCCGGATGTTCTGGCCGGATTGGCCGCGGCGCGCGCGGCCGGCTTCGCGCCGATCAAGATCAACATGATGGCGTTGGCCGAGGTGAATGAACGAGAGATCGACGCGATGGTCGATTACTGCATTGCCATGGGCTTCGTATTGCGCCTGATCGAGCCGATGCCGATGGGCAGTGCCGGTCGCGCCGTGCGCGCTGCCGATCTCGGTGCCATCCGTGCGCGCCTGCAGGCCAGATACGGTCTGGTCGACGCCCTGGTCGCCGGCGGCGGGCCGGCGCGCTATCTTCGCGCACCGGACGGACGCTTTACGGTCGGCTTCATCACGCCCCTGAGCCAGCACTTCTGCGCCACCTGCAATCGCGTCCGGCTGTCGGCCGAAGGCATGCTGTACCTGTGCCTGGGCCAGGAGGACGCCGTCGATCTGAAGGCGGTGGTGCGCGCCGGCGCCTCGGCCGCGGAACTGCAAGCCTGCATCGCAGCGGCGGTGCGACGCAAGCCCGAGCGTCACGAGTTCAATGCGTCGCCACACAAACTGGTGCGCATGATGGCCAAGACCGGTGGCTGAAACCGGCCGGAAATGATGCATCGCGCTGCCACGTCGAAATCTGCATACCTTTTCAAACCACTGGAGGTTCCTGAGATGAAGAAAATCCTGATTGCACTCACCGGTTCAGCCCTGCTGACAACGGCGGCCCTGGCGGCCGCACCGGCGGAAAAATCGCCTAAGGCCTACTCATCCCGCGGGGAGACGCAGGGCATGGATCCCCCGGCCGCCGCTTCCGGGCAGAAGGTCGATCCCAAGAGCGTCAAGAAGGCGGCCGGAACCGAGTCGGTAGGCAAGGCGGCGCCGGGGAAGCCCGAGGCGCTCAAGGGCAAGGCCAAGATTGACGAAACGGCCGGCATGGATCCGCAGCAAGCGGGCGGCCAGAAGGCGGTCAAGGCCGACGCCAAGAAGGCGGCGGAGAAGAAGTAAGTAGCCAAGTAACCGCCGGCAGGGCAGGCAAGTCGCCTGCCTCGCCGGGGTGGGCTTACCCATGCGAGCCGTCCGTCGGTTGTTCCACTGCGTGGCTGTTTTGTTGCTCGTCCTCGGTAGCGCAGCAGGAGCCGATTCCGATCCGCGCAGCGTGCGCCACCGGGAGATACTGAGCCGCAGCGCCGCGATCCCGGAAGGTGATTCAGCGGACGGGCGCTGTCGTGCCTGTCATGGCCAACTGTTGGTCGCGCCACGCGCCGAGTCGCCGGCTGGTCTGAGCAGCGAGATTGGCAAGGCGCCCTATCAGCGCCTGAACACTTACGCCGGGGGCCAGGAGAATTTTCACTCGCGCCACCGCAGCGGGCAATATGCGCTGCAGGTGATGCGCTTCCAGTGCCAGGACTGCCATCCCGGGCGTGATCCGCGTCTGCCGGCGCTGTTCCGCGACGATCCGCGCCATCCGCAAATGCTGCGCAAAAAGGTCGATCCCGTGTTGTGTGTGAATTGCCACGGGCGATTTCCAGACCATCGCGCGGCCTTCGTCGGTCCCTGGGAGCAGGCGCGCGCTTACTTCGACGGCAACTGCATGGTATGCCACGCGGCCGATGTGGGGCGCCGCCATGCCAGCCCCTTGCTCGTGCGCGAGGCGATCGAACGCCTGGGCCGCAACGCGGGCGACGTTTGTTACGGCTGCCATGGCGGGCGTGCCTGGTATGCCGTCAGCGCCGCCGCGATTCGCGGCCGGCCGGGTGATTTGCGCGTCGAGGCGCAGGCCGCCGAACGCTTGCGGCGCATTCCGGTAACGGTTCGATGAACGACGACGAACTGGAACAGGCGCTCGCCGCTGCCGGCGACCTCTCCGATCCGACGCGGCGCGCCTTCTTCGATCGCGTGATCCGCGCCAGCGCGGGGGCGGCCGCCGTCGCCGCATTGCCGCGCGAGGCGAATGCCTTCACGTTCGAGCCCTACCCGCGCGACGACGCGATGCAGACCGTGGTGACTTCCTGCGCCCACAACTGCGGCGGCCGCCACATGCTGGTGGTGCACAAGCAGCATGGCGAGATCGTCCGCATCTCGACCGACGACGGCCGCCAGCAGGCCGACGGCCGCTTCGGCCTCGACACCGAGGACCTGCCGCAGCTGCGCGCCTGCCTGCGCGGACGTTCCTACCGCCAGCGCATCTATTCCCCCAACCGCCTGCTGTACCCGCAGGTCCGCGCCGGCGCTCGCGGCGAGGGCAAGTTCAAGCGCGCCTCGTGGGATGCCGTGCTCGACCTGATCTGCGAACGCATCGAACGCATCAAGGCCGAGCACGGGCCGACCGCGATCCTCGACCAGAGCTATGCCGGCGCCACCTGGAGCGTGCTGCACAAGTCCGACCAGGGGCGCGGCCTGCTCGGCCGCTTCCTCGGCCTGTTCGGCTCGCGCACCCTGTCCTGGTCGGTGCCGTCCTACGAAGGCACCGCCTTCAGTTCGAACATCACTTTCGGCACCACGGCCGACGGCAACGAGGACGACGCCTTCGCCCACAGCAAGCTGATCATCATGTGGGGCTGGAACCCGGCCTACACCTTCCACGGCGGCAATACCCACTACTACATGCGCCTGGCCAAGCAGCGCGGCTGCAGGTTCGTCGTCGTCGATCCGCAGCACACCGATTCGGTCGGCGCCTGGGACGCCTGGTGGATACCGATCCGGCCCAACACCGACGCCGCGATGCTGGCCGGCATGGCGCACGAGATCTTCGCCGGCGGCCTGCAGGACCAGAAGTTCATCGAGCGCTTCTGTCTAGGGATGGATGCCGGGACCATGCCAAAGGAGTTCGCCGGCGAGGAGAACTTCAGGGACTACATCTTCGGCAAGCGCGACGGCGTCCAGAAGTCGCCGGAGTGGGCGGCGGCAATCTGCGGCGTGCCGGCGGAAGACATCCGCCGGCTGGCGCGGATGTATGCCACCACCAAACCGGCGGCGCTCAAGGCGAGCTGGGCGCCGGGCCGGGTGGCCTACGGCGAGCAGTACAACCGGATGGCGGCGGCGCTGCAGGCGATGACCGGCAACATCGGCATCGTCGGGGGCTCCAGCGAGGGGGTCGGCAAGGCCTGGCAGGCACAGCCGCTGGACCTCTTCCGTGACGAGTTCGCCGACCGCTGGTTTGCCGGCATCAAGAGCGATCGCTGGACGCACTGCGTGCTCGACTACCCGAATGTGCGGCGCGAGGACATCGGGCTGCTGCCGCGGCGCGATGCCTCCGATGGCGAGATCCCCAACATCCGTGCCCTGTGGTGGCACGGCTCGAACTGGTTCAATCAGCTGCCCAATATCAACCGCCAAATCGCCGCGATCCGCAAGCTGGATTTCGTCGTCTGCCAGGACCAGACCATGACCCCTTCGGCCGAATGGGCCGACGTGGTGCTGCCGGCCTGTACCCATTTCGAGCGTCACGACGTCGGCCTGCCCTGGTACAAGGGCCACTATTACATCCACCGGCCCAAGGTGATAGCCCCGCTCGGCGAATCGAAGACCGACTTCCAGATCTTCACCGAGCTGGCCTGGCGCCTGGGCTTCGGCAAGCAGTACAACCCGAAGTCGCGGCGCGACTACTTCCACCATGACGATGCCACCGACGAGGCCTACCTGCGCGAATGGTGGCAGCGCGGGGTGATGAAGCAGCAGGGCGTCGACATGCCGTGGGAGGAATTCAAGCGGCGTGGCGTCTACAAGTTCGAATACAAGGCGCCCATCGTCGCCTTCCAGGCCTTCATCGAGGACGGCGAGCCGTTTCCGACGCCCTCGGGCAAGATCGAGATCTTCTCCACCACGCTGGCGAAAGTCGAGGATTGGACCAGGACCAAGTACGGCGCCCCGATCCCCGCGATCCCGAAATGGATCCCGCCCTGGGAATCGCGCGCCAGCCCCGAACTGGCCGACTATCCGTTCCAGCTCGTAACGCCCCATCCGCGCTGGCGCACCCACAGCATCTTCCACGATATCGAGTGGCTGCGCGAGACCTTCGAGCACGACGTCACGATGAATGCCGGCGATGCGCGCCGCCTGGGCATCGTCGAGGGTGACACGGTCGAGGTGTGGAATGCGCGGGGCCGCATCGTGTTGCCGGTACGCGTTACCGAGCGCTGCCTGCCCGGCGTGGTGGCGGTGCATGAGGGCGTCTGGATGGATCGAGATGAAACCGACGGCGGCACCGACCGCGCCGGCAACCCCGACTTCCTGATCCGCGACGCCTCCAGCCCGGCCGGCGCCTTCGCCTTCAATACCGCCTTGGTGAACCTGCGCAAGAGCAGCCGCTTCCACCGCCCCGGCTGGAACCCGGTGCCGGAAAACCGCGACCGCTTCCGCGCCGGAAAGAGCCCGCGCGACCTGCCGCGCATCCGCGAGGCGATCCGCCGCATCAAGCGCGCCAGCTACGAGCCGGTGATAGCGCGGAAGCAGTTGGGCTTCATCCACAACACCGCGGATTGCATCGGCTGTCGCGCCTGCGAAATCGCCTGCAAGGACAAGAACAGCCTGCCGCCGGGTCCGCGCCTGCGGCGGGTGATGAACGTCGAGGGCGGGCAGTTCCCGGCGGTGTTCGCCTTCCACGTCAATCTGGCGTGCAACCATTGTGCGCTGCCCGCCTGCGTGCCGACCTGCCCGACCGGGGCGCTGACCAAGCGCGCCAGCGATGGCATCGTCGACCTCGACTCGACGCTCTGCATCGGCTGCCGGCGCTGCGAGGCGGCCTGCCCCTACGGCGCGCCGCAGTACGACCCGGTGGCCCGGCTCATGTTCAAGTGCAACCTCTGCGTCGATGAGATCGATGCCGGGCGCAAGCCGTATTGCGTCATGGCCTGCATGATGCGCGTGCTCGACGTCGGCCCCATCGACCGACTGCGCGCCGGTACACAACCGACCAAGGCGCACAAGGCGGGCGACAAACTGGTCGGCACGGTGACCCGCTTCGCCGACCCGGCGTTGACGCGCCCGTCCATCGTCTTTGTACCCCACCGCGACATGCCGGAGGAAGAGTGAAGCCCGCGCTGCCGTTGCTGGCCCCGGCGCTGCTGTTGCTGGCGACCCATGCCGCCGCCGGGCCGGACGACGATCTGCTGCGCGCGACGCGGCTGGCCGCCAGCTGCAATCCCTGTCACGCCCTACACGACCACGGCACCGCGGGCCGCAAAGCGCCGGCGGCGCGCCCCGATTCGGCATGGTTGCAGGAGCGCCTTCTGGCCTACCGCGAGCAGCGCCATCCGGCGACACTGATGCACCAGGTCGCGGTCGCCTACAGTCGCGAGGAACTCGAATTGATTGCCCGGCACTGGGCGCAAAGTCGGCGATGACGGCACGGCGACATTTCCTCCTCGCTTGCCTGGCCGCCGGTTGCGCACCCTGGGTGCGCGGCGAATCGATGGCGCGACCCCATGTGCTGGTGGTCGGCGGCGGTTTCGGTGGCGCCACGGCGGCACGCTTCCTGCGCGAGTGGAGCGCCGGCGCGGTGAAGGTGACGCTGGTCGAACGCAACCGCGAGCTGGTCTCCTGCCCGCTCTCGAACCGCGTGCTATCGGGCGATGCGCGCCTGGATAGCCTACGCTTCGGCTATGGCGGATTGCGGCACGCGGGAATCGATGTCCTGCACCAGGACGTCGTGGCACTCGACCCCGGCGCGCGCGAGCTTCGGCTGGCCGACGGTCGCCACCTTGCTGGCGACCGCATCCTGCTGGCGCCGGGCATCGATTTCCAGTGGGAGGCAATTCCGGCGCTCGCAGACCCGGACCGGCGCGGGCAGGTGCTGCATGCCTGGAAGGCAGGCGCGCAGACCTTGGAGCTGGCGCGGCGCATCGCCGCCTTGCGCGACGGCGGCGTGCTGGCAATCAGCATCCCGCGCCCGCCCTTCCGCTGCCCGCCAGGCCCTTACGAGCGCGTCAGCCTGATCGCCGACTATTTCCGTCGCCGCAAGCCGCGCTGCAAGCTGCTGGTGGCCGATGCCAACGCCGAGGTGATCGCCAAGCCGGACCTGTTCAGGCAGGCGTGGCGCGAACTCTATCCGGGCATCGTCGAGTACCTGCCCGAGCACGGCCTGGAGGACATCGACCTCGCCCGCGGCGAACTGCGGACCCAGCTCGGGCCGCTGCGCGCCGACCTGCTCAACGTCATCCCGCCGCAGCGCGCCGGCGACCTGGCGCTGGCGGCCGGAATGCCACTTGCCGGCGGAGCTTGGGTCGAGATCGACTGGCTGACGCACGAGGCAAAGGGTCTGCCCGGCATCCACGTCATCGGCGACGCGGTCGCCGCCGTGCCGGGCATGCCCAAGTCGGCGCACCTGGCCAACCAGCAGGCCAAGCGCGCCGCCGCCGCGATCCTCGACATGCTGGCCGGACGGTCGCCGCAGCCGGCACCGCTGCTGGCCAATACCTGCTACAGCTTCGTCTCGGCGGACGACGCGGTGCATGTCGCGGCGATGTTCCGCTATTCCGACGCCACGCGGCGCGTCGAACAGGTCGCCGGTGCCGGCGGCCTGTCGGTTGCCCGCAGCGCGCACGAGGGCAGGCTGGCGCTGGACTGGGCCCGCGGCCTGTGGCACGAGGCATTGGGACCCCCTGGGGCACGGCGGGCGAAAGCCGGCGCGTGACCCGCTTCGACAACCCCACCAAGGAGTGCGCCATGAGCACGATTCGCAGCCTGCTGCAAAACAGGAAACCCCTCGTCACCGCCCGCATCGGCCAGACGGTCAACGACGCGGTGGCGCAGATGACCGGAGCCGACGTCGGCGCGGTCCTGGTCCTCGACGAACTTGGGCGCATCGCCGGCATCTTCACCGAGCGCGACTGCCTGCAGAAGGTCACGGGCAATTGCCTCGATCCCCGCACCACCCCGCTGCGTGACGTGATGACCACCAGTGTCCGCTTTGCCAAGCCGGATCAGACCATCGAGGACTGCCTGCGCCTGATGACCGAACGCTACTTTCGCCACCTGCCGGTGCTCGGCGAAAACGACGACATCCTCGGCATCGTCTCCATTGGCGACCTGGTCAAGGCGCGCCTCAGCGAACAGGAATTCGCCATCGACCAGCTGGAGCATTACATCGCCGACAGCCTGCCGGTGGGGCGTTAGGCCGTGCTTGTCAGGCACAACTGCGGTGCCGCAGCGATGCATGTTCCGGCGCATTCGGGGTTCGGGATGCGGCTCGGTCATCGGAAAGTCGGCGCCGGCACCACGGCGAAGCGCGGTTGCGTGGCAAACCGCCGCAGGTCAATTCATCGCCGGCGCCCTGCCGGCTCATGACGTTAAATTTCAATAAAGGAGAAGGCTATGGGAAGCTTGAGCATCTGGCATTGGCTGATCGTTCTGGTAATCGTGATGCTGGTATTCGGCACCAAGAAGTTGCGCAACGTTGGGCAGGACCTCGGCGGCGCGGTGAAGGGGTTCAAGGATGGAATGAAGTCGGCCGTTGCCCCCGATCCGCAGGCGATCAAGGAGCAGAGGGGCGAGCCCGGCTAATGCGAAGCGCGCAAGAGCGCCGGAAATCATGGAACTGCCGGAATCGGCTGCACTTGACAGCGATGTTTCTAGCCACTAGTTTCAAACACGCCGCAAAAGCGGCGAGAGGCAACCATTACTACAACGAGGAGATTCCCATGACAGTGAAGCTGATTCCCAACGTCGCCCGCCTTCTGGGGGCGGCGCTCGCTTCCCTGGCGGCCGCCGCCGCGCTTGCCGCCACCAAGGTTCCCGGTCCGCTGGTCGACACCGGCTGGCTGGCATCCCAACTCAACAATCCCGAGGTGGTGATCATCGACGTACGCGACGACCCCGCCAACTTCGCGCGCCAACATACCGACAAGGAAAAGGCCGACGCCAAGGCGCCGCTGGTCGGCCACATCCCGGGCTCGCGCCTGCTCGACTGGAAGAACGTGCGCGAAACCCGCGAGATCGACGGTGTGAAACTGGACAAGATGGTGCCGACCGCGGCCAACTTCGAGGCCACGATGCGCAAACTCGGGGTGCGCAACGGCCAGGCCATCGTCATCGCGACCAATGGCAAGGACAGCAATTCGGTGACCATGGGCACGCGGGTGTACTGGACCCTGAAGTACTTCGGCTACGACAACATGGCGCTGCTCGACGGCGGGGTGAAAAAATGGAAGGCAGAAGCGCGACCCCTGCTGCACGAGGCCGCGCCGATCGCCGCTGGCGATTTCACCGCCGGCGCCGTGCGGCCGCAGCTGCTGGCCCAGCTGGGTGACGTGGAAAAGGCCGTCGCTGGCGGGGCGCAGCTGGTGGATGGCCGAACGGCGGACTACTACGTCGGCCAGAACATGACCTCGGACGTCAAGGCCAAGGGCCACCTGCCAGGTGCGCGCATGCTGGCGCACAAGGACATCGTCGACGAGGCTACCGGCACCTTCCTGCCCAAGGGCGAACTGCTGGCCATGGCGCGCGACGCCGGCCTCGATCCGGCCGGAGAGGCGATCACCTATTGCAACACCGGGCACCTGGGCAGCGGTCCCTGGTTCGTCATCAGCGAGCTGTTGGGGAACCCGAAGGCCAAGCTCTATGATGGCTCGATGCACGAATGGACCAAGAATTCCTCGCGCCCGCTGTCGCGCAAGTGGGAGATGAAGTAGGCGGTCGCCCGGACTGCCGGCGAGGCGGCTTCCCCGCGGTTAGGGTGAGCCGCCTGGGCAACGCGGACATAAACCACTGGCAGGCGTCGGCGGGCTTGGTCTCGGTCTTGGCCTTGCCGCAGAACGGACAGGTCAGGGTGGTTTCGAAGATAACGCCGAGGGCTTTTCCCGGCGCAACAGTGGCGCCTGCGCAATGGTTTCGGGCTGGAAGGTCGCGTGGCCGATGCCGTGATGCTGCACCGTGCGCAGGAGTTGCGTAAGCAGCGCGGGCCAGTCGGCAAGCTTCTCTACACGTACATGGGCACTGATCGCCAGCCGTTCGCCCGATAGCGCCCAAACGTGCAGGTCGTGGATGTCGCTTACGCCCGGTACCGCCGCAAGTTCGCGGCCCAGGTGATCGAGGTCGATGTCGAAGGGCACGCCATCCATCAGGCTATGCAAGGCGTCGCGCAACAGGCGCAGGCTGGCCGATAACACCAGGCCTGCGATCACCAGCGACAGCAGCGGATCGATTGGCGCCCAGCCCGTCAGCCAGACCACCAGGCCTGCGACAATGGCCGCCACCGAGCCGAACACGTCGCCCATCACGTGAAGCAAGGCACCGCGCAAATTGAGGTTTTCTCGGCTCCGCGAGAGTATCCACGCCACGCCAAGGTTGATGGCCAGGCCGACCGACGCCACCGCGCCGACCAGCGCGCCCGCGACGGGTTGCGGCGCCTGGAAGCGGGACCACGCCTCCAGGACGATGCCGGAGACGACGGCCAGCATCGCCAGCGCATTGATCAGAGCCGCCAGTAGCTCAATGCGCCCCATCCCGTAGCTGTGGCGTGCCGAGGGTGGCCGCGCCGCGATCCAGGCCGCCAGAAGTGCCAGACCCAGTGATGCACCGTCGGTGACCATGTGGCCTGCGTCGGCCAGCAATGCCAGCGAGTGGCCCCACCAGCCGGCGACGGCCTCGACCAGGGCATAGCCCCATGTCATTGCCAGTGCCGTGAGCAGCCGCGCTTGTGGCACGGTGTCACGCATTGCCGGCGTGTGCGTGTGGCGATGCGTCATCGGCACGATTCGGTCGAAGCAGAGAGTCAAGCGGCGGACTTGAGCCAGCCGGCGATTTCCTCCTTGCTCGGCACGCGGCCGAACACGGCGACCTCCCCGTCGATCACCAGCGCCGGCGTGCTCATGATCGGATAGGCCATGATGGCGGGCATGTCGCGTACGTGTTCGAACTCGGCGGCGATACCGAGCTCGGCGGCCACCTCTCGTGTCAGTTGTTCAAGGCGCTGGCACTTGGCGCAGCCGGTGCCGAGGATCTTGATGTTCATGATCGTTTCCTTTCGATGAAGTGCAGGGCCAGCAGCAGGCAGGCCAGGCCGCCGCCCAGCGCGAGCGCGAGCACGGTCGGCGGCGTGCCGTCGACCCAGGCGCCGTAACACAACCCCGCCAGGGTGGAGAACAGGGCGACGAGGCCGACATAAGTCCAGGCCTTGAGCTTGCCGATGATGGCAGAGGTGATCAGGATGCTCTGCAGCGAGAGTTCCGGATCGGCCATCAGGTAGGCGATCAGCGGCCCCGGGTGCATGCCGAGCGAGAGGAACATCTTGGCGATCGGCACTTCGACCAGGGTGGGGAAGTACATGAAGACGCCGAATACGACCCCGGCCAGATTGGCCAGCACGGTATTCGATCCGGCGATGGCCTGTATCCACTCCGGCTGGATGAAGCGGCGCACCACCCCAACCAGGAACACGCCGACCACCAGCAGCGGGAAGATCAGGCGCACGAAGCGCCAGGTCTCCCACAGCCATTGCTGCATGTCCCAGGCGTCGAAGCGGCGCGCCAGTGGCAGCAGCACGGCGCACAGGGCAGCAACCGCCAGCGTGCGGCCGGTGATGGTCAGCACCAGGCCGTCGGCGCCGACGCGCAGGCCGAGCGCGGCGAACACCAGCGTCGCCGCGGTGAGGCCCAGTGCCAGCGGCGTGGCCCGGTTCCAGCCGCGGTCCACCTCGCCCAGGCCGCGCCAGGCGGCGGCGCCGATCGCCAGCAGCAGCCCGATCAGCAGCACGCCATGCAGGCTCAGGCCTTCCTCGCCCTTCAGCGTATTGACCGGCACCCAGCGGTCGAACGCGGCCTGCGCCCCGACAGCGCCGTCCCAGGGCAGCAGGGCGCTTGCCAGCGGTGCGGAAAGCACATCGAGCTTGAGCGTGCCGGCGATCAGCAGGGCGACCAGCACGGCAAGGAAGCCCAGGTTGCGGCGCGGGATGTCGCCGTTGCCCAGGCGCGGCATCGCTGCCATGGCCGCCAGGCGAGCGCTTTCCCCGCGGCGGAAGAGGATGGCCATCAGCAGGCCGATGCCGATGCCGAAGCACAGGGCGAGCACGATGCGCGCGATGGCGAAGTCGGCGCCGAGCGCGACGCCGGTGTAGGAAAGGGCGAGGATGTTCGCCGCCGGGGCGAAGAAGAGGAAGGTGATCGCCGGGCCTAGGCCCGCGCCCTTGGCGTAGATGCCGGCGAACAGCGGCTGTATTGTGCAGGAGCAGACGGCGAGCAGGCTGCCAGCGCCGGCCGCGGCCGGGTAGGACTGCCACTTCGGCGCCTCTGGCCCGAGGTAGCGGATCACGGATTCCTGCGGCACCAGGGCGGAGAGCGCGCCGGCGATGAAGAAGGCCGGCACCAGGCACAGCAGCACGTGCGCCGCGAGGTAGGAGGCGAGGCTGGCGAGGCCGCTCTGGAATGCCGTGATTAAGATTTCCATGGTCTCGTCGTCCGCTTTTTGTTCGTCTTGAACAGGAAGACGAAGCTGCCGAAAAAGGATGCAGGCCGTTCGTGGAAAGTCGGCGCCCGCGCTACGGCGATTTTCTATTTCGCGGGTGGGCGCGGAACGAACCCGGCCACTTCGCCGCTGGCCTCGAAGCTGACCCGGCAAACCACGGACATGCGCGCCTTGAGGCGCGTCCTCGCGCGCTGCACGCGCGACTTGGCGGCTGGCAGGGTGATGCCCTTCCGGCGCGCGAAATCCTGCTGCGTCATGCCCTCGATATCGCACAGGGTGAGCGCTTCGCGGTCGTCCGAGGAAAGTTCGGAAAGTACGCGCGGCAGGCATTGCGCCAGGCGATCGACGGCCGGCGGCACATCGGCGGGTTCGGCGGCGAGGTCGTCGGGCAGCGGCACTTGCGACTTGCTCAAGCGCAGGCGATCGATCAGCAGGTTGCGCGCGGCGTGGAACAGCCAGGCGCGCGGATTGTCGATGCCGCACAGCCCGTTCTTCTGCCGCAGCGCGCGCAGAAAAACCTCCTGCAGCAAGTCGTCACCTTCGACGTCGGAGCCTGCGCGATGGCGAAGAAAACGGCGCAATTCCGTTTCGTGGCGGCTCCAGGCGTCGTCGATGCAGCGCATGACGGAAGCTTGCCTTACAGCTCGTAATCCGCGTCGAAGGGCTTGGCGCCCTTGACCACGGGCAGGGTCAGGGTGCGGTCCCAGTCGGACCAGCCGCCGTTGTAGATGCGCACGTTGGCGTAGCCCAATGCCTTCAACTGGAGCCAGGCCAGCGTCGAGCGAAAGCCGTCGTGGCAATACACGATCACTTCGGCGTCCTTGTTCACGTCACGGTACAGGGAGGCAATTTCTTTCAGCGGCTTCCATTGCTGCGACTGGCTGTCGGCCCCTTGCAGGCTGACGATGTTGATGGCGCCGGGGACGTGTCCGCCCTGAACCGAATGCTGGATGCGGCTGCCGTCGTACATGTCGGCGGGACGCGCGTCGATCAGCACGACCTTCGCGTCGCGTTCGGCGACGACGCGGCGATACACCTCAGGCCAAGCCACCAAGCGCCGGGGATCGGCGGGCTGGAGCATCACCTTGCCGGGCTTCCCGGCCGGCGTCGCCGGCTTGACCAGTTCGTTGAAGCCGGTCCAGCCCACGGTACCGCCGTCGAGCAGCTTGACCCGGCGCATGTCGAAGCCGTAGAGGTCGAGCAGGAAAATGATGCGCGAAGCGAGGGCGGTGGCTGAGTCGTCATAGACGACGAGGGTCGAATCATCGTTCACGCCCCAGCGCCGCAGCGTGGCCTGGAAGGCCTCGCGGCTGGGTAAGCGCATGATCGGCAGGGTGTCGTTGTCGCCGAGGTCGGCGAAGCGCTGCACCTGGACGGCGCCCGGAATATGGCCCACCGTGGCATGTCGGTGTGGGTGGTAACGGACTTCGAGCAGGACCAGTTTCGGGTCCTTGAGTCGCTCGGCGAGCCAGTCGGCATCGACCAGGAAATCGGCGCCGGCAGCCCGCACCGGGGTGGCCAGGGCGAACAGCCAGGCCAGGATCAGGACCAGGCCGAAGTGCCGGAAATTCATGCGACTTCCTTTCCTTCGTACCACCCCTTGCTGGCGTTCACCACCTTCACCACCAGCAGCATCACCGGCACCTCGATCAGCACGCCGACCACCGTGGCCAGCGCGGCGCCCGACTCGAAGCCGAACAGGCTGATCGCCGCCGCGACGGCGAGCTCGAAGAAGTTGCTGGCGCCGATCAGCGCCGAGGGGCAGGCGATGTTGTGCTTCTCGCCGACCACGCGGTTGAGCCAGTAGGCCAGCGCCGAGTTGAAGAAGACCTGGATCAGGATAGGCACCGCCAGCAGCGCGATCACCAGCGGCTGCTCGATGATGGCGCGGCCCTGGAAGGCGAACAGCAGCACCAGCGTCGCCAGCAGCGCGGAAATCGACCAGGGGCCGATTTTCTCCATGGTGGCGTCGAAATGCGCCTGGCCCTTCGTCAGCAGCGCCTTGCGCCATAGCTGCGCCAAGGCCAGCGGGATCACGATATAGAGCACCACCGAGGTGACCAGCGTGTCCCAGGGCACGGTAATGGCGGAGATGCCGAGCAGCAGGCCGACGATGGGGGCGAAGGCGACGACCATGATGCTGTCGTTCACCGCCACCTGCGACAGCGTGAACAGCGGGTCGCCGTTGGACAGCCGGCTCCAGACGAAGACCATGGCGGTGCAGGGCGCGGCCGCGAGCAGGATCAGGCCGGCGATGTAGCTGTCGATCTGCGCTGCCGGCAGGTAGGGGGCGAACAGGTGGCGGACGAAGATCCAGCCCAAGAGCGCCATCGAGAAGGGCTTCACCAGCCAGTTCACGAACAGCGTCACGCCGATGCCTTTGACATGCTGGCGGACTTCGTGCAGGGCGCCGAAATCGACCTTGACCAGCATCGGGATGATCATCACCCAGATCAGCAGGCCGACCGGGATGTTCACCCGCGCCACCTCCATGCGCCCCAGCGCCTGGAAGGGCGCCGGTAGCATCTGGCCGAGCGCGATGCCGGCGACGATGCAGAGGAAGACCCAGAGGGTGAGCCAGCGTTCGAACAGGCTCATCGGCGCGCCGGTGGCGACTTTGGCGGTGACTTCGCATTGGGCGGACACGATTATTCTCCAGTGTGTATCAGGCGAGCAGCGGCCACTACTTGGTCGCGTGTCATCGAGTCCAGTGGCAGGGCGAGGAAGGCTTCGATGCGCTTTTTCATTGATTGAAAGGCTTGCTCGAAGGCTTCGCGTCTCGCTTCCATTGGCTCGACGTGTGCCGGATCGGGGATGCCCCAGTGGACGGTAGCGGGATGGCCTGGCCAGACCGGGCAGGCTTCGTTGGCGGCGTTGGCGCAGACGGTGAAGATGAAGTCGATGCGCGGTGAATTGGCCGTGGCGAACTCGTCCCAGGATTTGCTGCGTGCGCCCTCACACGGGATGCCATGCTTGGTTAGAGTTTCAAGTGCAACCGGATTGACGACGCCGCCCGGCTTGCTGCCGGCCGACCAGGCCTTGATGCGGCCTTTGCCCAGATGGTTGAACAGCATTTCGCCGAGGATGGACCGCGCCGAGTTGCCGGTGCAGAGGACGAGTACGTTGAATGTCATGGTGACTCCTCAGGCGGCCTTGGCGCGACGCTTCGCCGTGGTTGCCGACGCGCTGGTCCTGGGCAGGCACTGGCCTTTACCCTGGCAGCAGTTGTCGGTGAGGAAGGCGATCAGTTCGTCCATGGCCGGGTAGTTGGCCGAGTAGTGGATGAAACGCCCTTCCTGGCGCGCATTGACCAGCCCGGCGCGCGCAAGGTGGGCGACATGGAACGAGAGCGAGTTGGCGGGGATGCCGACGGTCTCGGCGATGGCGCCGGCATTCATGCCGTCCGGGCCGGCCTCCACCAGCAGGCGGAAGATGCGCAGGCGGCTCTCCTGGGCCAGCGAGGCGAGCTTGCCGACGGCTTGGGGTGTTTTCATTTCGATAGTTCCACGGATATGGAATCAATTCTGATTCTATACCGTCGAACTGCCTGTGGGTGATCCTAAGTGCGGGGCACGTCAGCCGTTTTCCGCCAGGCCCAGCTTGCGCATCTTTTCCCAGAGGTTCTTGCGGCTGATGCCGAGCAGTGAGGCGGTCTCGGCGATGCGGCCTTCGCATTCGGCCAGCGCGCCACGGATGTAGGCCCGTTCGCAGTCCTGCAGATGCTCGCTGAGGTTCTGCCGCGGCATCTCGGGGGCAGTGCTCGCGCTTGCGCCGGCGCCAAACAGGTCTTCGGCGCGCAATTGCGGTGCGAGCGACAATACGCAGGCACGTTCGAGGCAGTGCGCGAGTTCGCGCACGTTGCCCGGCCAGGGGTAGCGCGTCAGCGCGTGTTCCGCTTCGGGGCTGAGCGTGCGCCTCGCCTCGCCGCGCGCGGCGCGGGCGTCGAGCAGGCGCGCGGCCAGCCAGAGGATGTCTTCCTGGCGTTCGCGCAGGGGCGGCACGTGCAGATGCACGACATGGATTCGGTAATACAGGTCTTCGCGGAAGCGGCCCTGTTCCACCATGGCCTTCAGGTCATGGTGGGTGGCGCAGACCAGGCGGATGTCGACCTGGCGCCGGGTGGCGCCGCCGACATGGACGATGGCCCGGTCCTGGATCGCGCGCAGCAGTTTGACCTGCATGGTCGGCGGCATTTCACCGATCTCGTCGAGGAACAGCGTGCCGCCGTCGGCCTGTTCGAAGACGCCCTTGCGTTCGCGCTCGGCACCGGTGAAGGCGCCCTTGTCGTGGCCGAACAATTCGGACTCGATCAGATTCTCCGGGATCGCGCCGCAATTGACGGCGACGAAGGGTGTTTTTCCCGCCGGGTCGCCGATGCGGTGCAGGGCGCGTGCCACCTCCTCCTTGCCGGCGCCGGATTCGCCCGAGATCAGCACCGCGCTGCGGCTGGCAGCGAGGCGAGGCAGCAGCCCCTCGATCTGGCGCATGCCGGCGGAAATGCCCAGCGTCGACTCCCCTTCGGCGGCAGGTTGCAGGCGTTCGCAGAGGGCGCGGATCTTGGCGATCAGCTCACCGACGTCGAAGGGTTTTGTGACGTAGTCCTGGGCACCCAGCTTGAGCAGACGCACGGCCTGATCGACCGCGCCGTAACCGGTGATGAAGATGAAGGGCGCCAGGGCCTCGCCGTTGCCGACCAGTTCGCCGAACAGGACTTCGCCACTGCTGTCCGGCAGGTTGATGTCGCTCACCACGACGCTGTAGCGGCGCTGCGCGAGTCCACGTCGGGCGGACTTGGCATCGCGATACCAGTCGCAGGCGAAGCCTTCGAATTCGAGGCGCTCCGAGAGCGCCTCGCCAATGATGGGATCGTCCTCGATCAGGCCGATGCGGTGTTGCATGGCGTATCTCCGAGAGGCAGGTTGACGACGAACTCGACATGGTCCCCGACATTGCGCGCGGTGATGCGGCCGTTGAGCTGGGTGACGATCTGGTAGGTGACCCACAGGCCGAGTCCGTGGCCGCCCGGCCTCGTCGAGGCAAAGGGTTCGAACAGGTGAGCCAGCTGCTCGTTGCTGAGCAGCGTGCCGTCGTTGCGCACGACGATGGACAAACAGGTTTCGGAATCCGCCTTGCGCCCGAGCCACAGGCTGACCTGCCCACCTTCGGCGGCGGCCTGCACGGCGTTCAGCAGCAGGTTGATTAGGATTTGCCGCACCAGGCTGGCGGGCGCCGGCAATTCGGCGGGCATGGTGTCGGACCAGTCAAGCGTGATCCGGCGCTTGGCGACCTGCGGCTGGATCAGGGTGCGCACGTCGTCGAGGTCATGCTGGCTCAAGGGGCGCGCTTGCACCCGGGTTTGCACCAGCAAGGCGGCGACGGTGTCGCGGATCTGCATCAGGCCGCGGTCGATCAGGTCGAGGTGGCGCAGGGCCTTGGCATCGAGATCGCGGCGCAGCTTGAGCGTATCGACGGCGGTGATCAGTCCGGCCAGCGGGTTATTGATTTCGTGGGCGATGCCGGCGGTGAGTTGGCCGATGGCGGCCAGGCGTTCGCTGCGCACGACTTCATTTTCCAGCGCCGCTTTTTCCCGCAGCGCCAGAACCATGCGGTCATAGGCCTGGAACAGCTGGCCGAGTTCGTCGGCATAGGGATAGATCTCGGGCGGCAGGGGTTCCGGCACCTGCCGCGGCATGGTTCCCATGCGTTGCGCGAGGTCGACCAGCGGCGAGGCCATGCGGCTGCCCCAGTACCAGTTGATCGGAATCAGCACCGCCAGCACCAGCAGGCCCAGTCCCAGCCCTTGCCAGATGGTGGCGACGAACCAGGGATGGAACACCGATTTGGCATAGCGCAGGACCAGGTGGCCGAGTTGTGCGTCCTTGTCGGTGATCGGCAGGGCAATGTAGAGGTAGCTCGATCCTTCCGGCTCGATCACCAGTGGCCAAGCGACCAGGCCGGGCGATGCGAGACGCGCCGCCAGCGCCTGCCAGTCGGCGCCAAGTGCCGCGGCCTCGCTCAACATGGGCAGGCTTTCCGGATGGCTGGAAACGAAGACGCGTCGGTCGCGGCCGAACACCACTACTGCATCCACCTGCGCCGGGCTGCGGGCCGAATCGGCGCGGATCGGCGAGCGCACGATCTCGAAGGCGCGCCAGACGTCGTCGTGCAGCAGCATCGGCGCCACGGTGTTGGCCAGCGTGTGGCCGAGGTTGTCGGCGCTGATGATCACCGCGGCCTTCATGTCCTGGTAGGCGCGTGTCATCAGCGCGGCGCCGACCACGAAGATCGAAAAGGCGATCAGGAAGGAAGTCCACAAGGGAATCTTGTGGCGAAACGAGAGGTTGAACAGCCAGCGCATGGTTAGCGAGAAAGCCCTTTCCAAGCGTGCGGTGTCAGTTTCGAGCGCAGCGAGCCGATTGGTAGCCTCCCCGCGAGGGGGCGAGGCGGGGTTTCGCACCGCATGCGGTGCGCCGCCGCAGCCGGCTGGCTATGCAAAGCCAGCCGTGGCCCGCGGAGCGGATGGGAGGGGCGGACCCATTTGCCAGCCTGGGGCCCATCGAAGGTGCACGATTTCATCATGTTGCGCGGTTCATCGGAGTCATTAGCGTTTACTCAGGCTTCGCCGAAGGCGCGCATCATCTGCGCCACGCCGTCGTATAGCGCGGGGGTGCCGGCGGTGAAGCCATCGAGGTATAGCCGGGCCAGCAGGCGCCGGCCGGCCTCGCTGCTGCCGGTGCCGAGCAGGTGTTCCTGCATCTGGCGGAACTCCGCCGGCGCCACCGAGCGGTGGGCGACGAAGGGCGGGAAGCCGTACTCCGGCGAACGAGACACCATGCGCGTACGTTTCACCAGCGCTGGCTCGACATGGGCCAGGGTTTCCCAGATGTAGCTGTCCACCGCGCCGCCGCGCGCCAACCCACTGGCCACCGCTTCGACCACCTTGCGATGCGACCAGGTGAAGAAGGTCTTGCGGAAAAAGCTCGCCGGGTCGCGCCCAAGCTGGCGGATTTCATAACGCGGCGCCAGGTAGCCGGTGTTCGAGTAGGGGTCGGCATAGGCGAAGACGCTGTCCTGCAGGTCGGCCATGGAGCGGATCCCGGCGGCATCCTTGTGCACGATGAGGTAGGAGCGGTAGTGCGGGCGGCCCTGGTAAAGGGGGACGGCGAGCAGGCGCACGGTGTCCTTGAGGTGCAGGTAAGGGTAGTCGCAGACCCAGGCGAATTCGAGCTTGTCCAGGCGCAGCAGGTCCATGGTTTCGCGATAGCTGTCGCGCTGGACGAACTCCACCGGGCGTTTCAGCGAATCGGCCATGAAGTCGCGCCATTCCCCAAGCAGGCTGTGCTGGTCATGGAGGAAGGCCGGCGTCATCCCGACGCGGATCTTTTTGCCTGCCGCAGCCGCCTTGCGCGAAAGGCCGATCATGCCCGCCGCAGCGAGGCAGGCGCTGTCGATCAGCCAACGGCGCCGGTTACGGTTTGGTAACGCCAATTGCGTGCCTTCGATCATAGAGACCCCGGAGGTTACGGCGTGGTAACAATCTTATCCTGCTTTATGCGCTATTTTCCGGTTCTGCAAGGGATACTAGTTTTCAATGCCATGAAATGACAACGCTTTGTTTCGATGGCATGGTTCTCGCATGACGTCTGCCAAGCATGGACATCACGCAGACATCGTGAAACCGTTCACTCATCCCCCCGAGGCAAGCCTTGCGCCGCCAACCCCGTTCAAGGCCTTTTGTGACAGGACGCCGTCCCGCGAGCGCCGACTTTTGTTCCCAGTTGGCGGTAGCGTACAAATCCGGCAGGAAAGTTTCGATGGCGACGAATCGTGGTTACCACGCGGTAACGTTTGGCGCGAGACCGGCACAGATGTGCCCGCGCCCGCCGGTCGCTCCGTATTTATACGGACTCGCAAGGATGACCAAGGACGGATTGATGCAGGTCAACAGGAAATGCAGGAAGCCGAATACAGTGCGGCGTCCAGTTTTCAAGATTATTGAATTTCAATACAGGAGGTAGTCATGAAATTGACGAGGCGTGAATTCATCAGGGCATCGGCGGCTTCCGCCGTCTGGATGCTCGGCGGCAGTGCCTTGGCGGCCGACAAGCCCAAACCCAAGCCGATGCCATTCAAGAATGCGCTGATCCCGCGCAAGGCCAGGCCCAGCACCCCGGCAAAAGGCGAATGGGTGGCCAGCACCTGCCAGGGTTGTACCCAATGGTGCGCGATTCAGCTGTACGTGTCGGGAGGGCGTGCCACCCGCGTGCGAGGCAACGAGATTTCCAAGAGCAACCACGGCTATGTTTGCCCGCGCGGTCACCTGATCCCGCAGCAGACCTACGACCCGGATCGCGTCAAGGTGCCGCTGAAGCGGACCAACCCGATGAAGGGCCGCGGCATCGATCCGAAGTTCGTGCCGATCTCCTGGGACGAAGCGATCACCGCCGTCGCCGACAAGATGCTCGAACTGCGGAATGCCGGCGAGCCTGAAAAGCTGCTCTACATGCGCGGCCGCTATTCTCCGACCTCGACCGACCTTCTCTATGGCACCCTGCCCAAGGTCTTCGGCACCGGCAACTACTTTTCGCACAGTGCCCTCTGCGCCGAAGCCGAGAAGATGGGCCCGGGCCTGACGCAAGGCTTCTTCGGTTACCGCGACTACGACCTGGAAAAGACCAACTGCCTCGTCGTCTGGGGCTGCGATCCGCTGGCGTCCAATCGCCAAGTGCCGAATACCATCCATCGCTTTCACGAAATCGTCGCCCGCGGCACCGTCATCGCGGTCGATCCGCGCCTGTCGAACGCCGCGGCCAAGGCTCACGAATGGCTGCCGGTCCTGCCCGGTACCGACGGCGCACTGGCTGGCGCCCTCGCTCACGTGTTGCTCACCGAAGGCCTGTGGAACCGCGAATTTGTCGGCGACTTCAAGGACGGCAAAAACCTCTTCGTCGCTGGCAGCATGGTCGCCGAAGATACCTTCGTCGAGAAGGAAACCTCGGGTCTCGTCAAGTGGTGGAACCTGGAACTAAAGGACCGCACCCCGGCCTTCGCCGCCAAGGAGTGCGGGATTCCCGCCGACCAGATCCTGCGCGTTGCCCGCGCCATGGGCAAGGCCGCACCCAAGACAGCCGTCTGGATGGGCCCAGGTGCAGCGATGTGGCCTCGCGGCACCTACGCCGCGATGGCGGTGCACGCATTGAACGGCCTGGTTGGCTCTATCGACGTCGAAGGTGGCGTCTGGGAAAGTCCCAGCGGTCCCCCGCTGGCCAAGTTCCCCAGCACCGACAAGTTTATCGACGAGGTCGCGAAGAAAGGCTACAAGAACCATGCGACCAATAGCCGTGGGCACAAGGACATGCCCGGGCTGCAGGTCGCGCCGGTCAACGATGTGCCCAACCAGATGCTGAAGAACCCGGGCGCCATCAAGATGGTGATTTCCTCCTGGAGCAACTTCAATCACTCGGCCACCGGCGCGGATCGCTGGAACCAGGTGCTGTCCAAGGTGCCCTTCTTCGTGCATATGGTCACCAATCCGTCGGAAATGAGCCAGTTCGCGGACATCGTGCTGCCCTCTACGCACAATTCCTCCGAGGGCTGGTCAATCGTCACCAACATGTCCAACGGCTACGCCTACGCCTCGATCCAGCAGAATCCGATCAAGCGCGTCTTCGAGGGCAAGCAGGAAGAAACCGAAGTAATGTGGCTGTTGGCGCAGAAGCTGAAGGCCAAGGGCTTCCCCAATCTTGCCGATTACTACGACCTGATCAAGGACCCGGAAACCGGCAAGTCGGCGACCAGCGAGCTCGAGTTCAGCGAATTCGCTGCCAAATTCACCAGCGCGCCGATCTGGATGGCAAAGGAGCCGCTTAAGGGTGACGCCCCGATCAATGGCTGGGCCGCGTTCAAGGCCAAAGGCATGTTCCACGGACCGCGCTACACCCTCAAGAAAAACTGGGGCGGCAAGTTCAAAACCGAGACCAAGAAGTTCGAGTTCTACAGCGCAACGCTGAAGAAGAAACTAACCGACCATGCCAAGAAGCACGAGACCACTACCGACGATATCCTTACTGTCAGCGGCTATACGGCTCGCGGCGACCTGGCTTTCGTGCCGCACTACGAGGTACCCAAGCGCCACGGCAGCGTCGAGGAATTTCCCTTTACCTTCATCGACTACAAGTCGCGCCTGAACCGCGAAGGCCGCTCGCAGAATCTGCCCTGGTACCAGGAGTTCAAGAAGGTCGATCCGGGCGATGTGTCCTGGGGCGACGTGGTCAAGATGAATCCGGCCGACGGCGCCAAGCTGGGCCTGAAAACCGGCGACAAGGTCACCATCACCTCGCAGGCCGGCTCCATCACGGTCGATCTCAAGCTGTGGGAAGGTGTGCGTCCCGGCACCGTGGCCAAGTGCTACGGTCAGGGCCACTGGGCCTACGGTCGCGTCGCCACCAAGGACTATGCCAAATCGGTTCCGCTGGGCGGCAACAACAACGAGATCCTGGTCGATGACTACGACCGCCTCAGCGGTGCCACGGCACGCAACGGCGGCTTCACCGGCGTGCGGATCACCAAGGCCTGAGCGCCATCGATAAGGAGAACATGATGAAACTAGGAATGGTTATCGATTTGTCGAGGTGTGTCGGCTGCGGCGCTTGCGCCTTTGCCTGCAAAACCGAGAACAACACGCGCAACCGTGCCAATGGTCAAAGCCACAACTGGGCGGATTTCCTGATGCACAGCGAGGGTACGTTTCCCAACACCCGCCACATGGTGATACCGGTGCTGTGCAATCACTGCGACGAACCGCCCTGCATCAAGATTTGCCCGGGCAATCCAGAAAAAGCCGGCAAGGGCAAGCCCTACAAGGCACTGTTCAAGACCCCGGAAGGCATCACCATGCACAATCCGGAACTCTGCGTGGGTTGCGGCGACTGCCAGACCAAGAACGGCTGTCCCTACAGCCACGAGAAGCTCGACGGCAAAAGCCTCACCGGCGAGACCTACAGCGTGATCAGCCTCAATGCCGCGGAAGACGAGCCGCAGCCCTTCTGGGCCGACAAGACCTCGGCGATTCCGGGTTGCACGTCGTCGGGTGCCGAAGTAGCGGCCAAGGCAGGCGCTCGGGTTCCTGCGATGAACGACTGGCAGGGCGGCGAAACCAAGGCTATCCGTTCGGACGACGTCATCGAGAAGTGCACCTTCTGCTATCACCGCGTGTCAAATGGACTGCAGCCGGCCTGCGTAGAGGTCTGCCCATCGCAAGCACGCATCTTTGGCGACCAGCAGGATCCGAACAGCAAGATCTCGCAGATCCTGAAGAAGGAGAAATCATTCCGCCTGCAGGAAGAAAAGGGCACCAAGCCCAATGTACACTATGTCGGCAAGTACAGTCCTCGCGCCTGACATAGAATCGGGGGCCGGTTTCGACCGGCTCCTTTTCTATCCGGCGTCAGGTGGGGCCAATCCGGCCACGCCGTGGGCGGCCGTTTTAGGAGTTGTGATGACCGACTATGTCAACGGCAAGGCTGGCGCGCGCGAGGATCTGTGCCGCTTTCTTGCCGCCTGCTATTACGAACCCAGCACGGATTTCAGCGAGGAGAATCTTTTCGATTCCATGCTGGCCGCCGCCACGGCCCTCGATCCAGATCTTGCCGAGTCTGCGCGCAAGCTTGGCGCGGCCTTCGCGGCACAGGACATGCAGACCCTGCTGGTCGATTACACCGCGCTGTTCATCGGGCCGGCGCAACCCCGGGCCATGCCCTATGCTTCGTTCTGGCTGACCGACGACCAGTCGATGCGGCACGAAGCTACGATGGCCGTTCTGGATTTCTACGCACAGGGCGGCCTGGATGTCAGCGAGGAGATCCATGAACTGCCGGACCATATCGCGGTGGAACTGGAGTTTCTCTATGCGCTGATCTTCGCGCAGAATCAGGCGCAACTCGCCGGCGATCCGGAGGAGCTTTCGGCCGCCAACGCGCTCTATCGCCGCTTTGTTGTCGAACATCTGGGTGCTTGGACCGGCCCCTTTACCGAGGCCATCAAGTCAGGCGCCGAGACTAGCTTCTACCGTGAATTGGCCAGCCTCACCCGGAGCTTCGTGCGGATGGAAGCTAAAACTGCAGGCTTGAGCTGAAGTTTTGCTGGAAAAATGCCGAACGAACTGAACGAACGACATATTGAATGGCAGTATTTTCGGCGGAATTGACGTTACTCATTGGCGGAACCTTGTAGCAAGAAAGTAGCAGGACAATTTTTCAACCTTTTTGGAGCTTACCCATGAAGATCAAACCCCTCCTTGCAGTTGCCGGTACCCTATTTGTCGCCCTTGCCGGGTTGAGTCCGGCGCATGCCGCGGTAGATGAAGCAGCTGCGCTTGCCCTAGCCAAGAAGAACGACTGCACCAAATGCCATGCCTTGGACAAGACCAAGAAGGGCCCCAGCTACAAGAAGATTGCCGCCAAGTACAAGCAAAAGAAACTCGGTGAGAAAGAGGCCATCAAGCAGATGACCGAGGGCAAGAAGGTCAAGCTCGAAGACGGTACCGAGGAAGATCACAAGATCATCGATACCAAGGATCCTAAAGAGCTGAGCAACATTGCGCAGTGGATTTTGTCGCGCTGATGCCCCGCCTGTCGGGACCTGCATAGCAGGGCCCCGACAGCCTGCCTGCGCCAGCTGCGCGCCTGACGACCAGGCAAAAAGACAAAAAGTTATCGGGGAATCGGAATCATGCGTATAAACCAGTTTGCAACATGGCTCGTGGCGGCTGCAGTTTGTGTAGCCGGAACCCTTGGGAGTGGCGCCACGCATGCCGCCGTGGCCAAGACCGCGACACCCGTTGCACAGAAACTCGACAACGCCACCTGCCAGTCCTGCCACGACGGCAAGAAGGGTAAGCTGGAAATGCTCGGCAGCAACGGCGAAAAGCGCGAGGTACAAAAGGTTGTCCCCGACAAGTATGCCAAGAGCGTGCACGCCAAGATGGAGTGCGTCGCCTGCCACAAGGAAATCATCGACAGTGTCTCGCCGCATAAGAAGGTCGACGGGGCAGCGAAGGCCGAATGCGCACAATGCCACCTCGACCTTTGGGATGCCGCAAAGAAAGAAGGCAAGGCCGCCGAAAAGCCACGTCTGGGCATCGTTGCCGACAACGTCGCCGCCTACAAGAAATCCTTCCACGCCAAGCCAGACAAAGACGATCCGACCAAGCTTATGGCGATCTGCAGCGATTGCCACAATGTGCATACCTTCGACGTGCCAGCGCGCGGCACCCAGGAACGCAAGGATTGGCATCTGACGGTAGCCGACATCTGCGGCAGGTGCCATGAGGATCACCTGAGCGACTGGAAGGATTCGATTCACGGTGCGGAAGCGGAGAAGAAGAATCTTAAGACCGCGGTCTGCTCGGACTGCCACACCTCACACGACATCGTCGGCAGTTCCACCGACAAGGCCAAGCTTTCGATCACCACCAGTTGCGGTGACTGCCACCAGGAAGCCTTTAAATCCTACAAGGCCTCCTACCACGGCCAGGTCAACACTCTGGGTTATGCCTATACCGCGAAGTGTTTCGACTGCCACGGCAGCCACGCGATCCAGCCGTCGAAGGACCCCAAGTCGAAGATGCATGAGGAGAATCGGCTCAAAACCTGCCAGAAGTGCCACAGCGGCAAGGAAGGCAAGCCGGCCCTGGCCACTGCCGGCTTCCTCAGCTTCCATCCGCACGGCAACAGCCACGACTTCGCCAAGTATCCGGAAATCTGGCTGACCACCAAGGCGATGATCGCGCTGCTGATCGGTGTATTCACCTTCTTCTGGTTGCATTCCGGCCTCTGGTGGTATCGCGAGTATGCGGATCGCAAGGCGGGAAAACATGTGCCGCACGTCATGACGGACAAGCTGCCGCCCGAATTCGCCACCAAGCATGTGCGTCGTTTCGGCCCGATGTGGCGCATCGCGCACCTCGCATTTGCGCTCAGCGTGATGACCCTGGTGCTGACCGGCATGGCGGTGTTCTTCCCCGAGACCGGCTGGGCCAAGGCGGTGATGTCGATGTTTGGTGGCCCGAAGTTCGCCGGACAGGTGCACCGCATGGCGGCCTATACCATGCTAGGCATCTTCGCCATTCACCTGGTTGCCGTGTCGATCACCATCCTGCGCAAATGGAAAGACTTCAAGTTCTTCGGCCCGGATTCCTTCGTGCCGAACTGGAAGGATCTGGAGGACATCATCGGCATGTTCAAGTGGTTCCTCGGTCAGGGTTCGCGCCCTCGCATCGAACGTTGGGCCTACTGGGAGAAGTTCGACTACTGGGCGGTGTTCTGGGGCATGGCCATCATCGGCGGCAGCGGCATGATGCTGGCCTTCCCGCACCTGGTTGCCGCCTATCTGCCGGGCTGGGTGTTCAACGTGGCTACCGTGGTGCATGGCGAGGAAGCCGTGCTGGCGGCCGTATTCCTCTTCACGGTGCACTTCTTCAACAACCATTTCCGTCCCGACAAGCTGCCGCCGCCGGACGTGGTGATGTTCACCGGCACCCAGTCGCTGGACGAGTTCCGTCACGAGCACAGAGCTCAGTATGATCGACTGGTGGCGACTGGGCAGTTGGAGAATTATCTGGTCGATGCGCCGTCGGCTCCGTTCACGCTGGCTTCGAAGATCCTTGGCCTGTTGCTGATCGCCTTCGGTCTGACGCTGTTGGTGCTGATCGCGATCGGCTTCGCCGGCGGCGGTCACTGAGAGATTCCCGCTTCGAGGCGTTGACCTTGAAGCGGGATCGTCAAAGGCTGGATGAACCGAGGCTGATAACCATAAAATGAATGATCGTGATGCTGACGCTTATGTTGTCAGGCATTGCCACCTTCGGCCAGGCGCAGGCGCAGCTAGCCGACGCCGAGGCGGCGATGGCGAAGCGGAACGATTGCTTCAAGTGTCATGCCGTCGAAAAGCCAAAGAAGGACCCGTCTTACAAAAGCGTCGCCGCACGGATGCGCCTCAAGTCCGATGGTATGGCGATCACATTGCCAGCGGCCGCATGGTCGAACTGGAAGACGGCAGCGAAGAGAAGCACAAGATAATCTAAACCATGGATCCAAACGAGCTCAAGAATTTTGCCCGATGGATTCTTTCCTTGTAACCTTAACCCGCTCTCGCCGAATTGGCCAAGTCCGGGCCATTTCAGTGTTTGCGGACCGTTCAGACCAATGCCCCACCTGAGTCTCAGGGTCAGAGTCAGCCTCTACCTGGGCATCACCCTCGCGGTAGCGATGACCCTGTTCACGCTGCTGATCCTCAAGCACCGGCAGAATGACATGCAGGAAATCGCGGCGCGGCACGCGTTACACCTGGCGGACGTGATAGTTGCCAGCACCCGTCATACGATGCAGGTCAACAAGCGCGACATTGCCGACAAGATCATCAGTGACATCGGCAAGCAGAAGGGCATAGCGCGATTGCGGGTAATCAGTGCGGACGGTACCATTATTCATTCAAACCGCATTGAGGAAGTCTTTCGTTCGCTCGAGAAAAGCGACGAGCCCTGTATTCATTGCCACAGGACCGCCACACCCTTACAGCACGTCCCCGACGAGGAGCAGTGGAGGATCGTCGAATATCCCGACGGACGGCGCGTCATCGCCACGATGCATTCGATACTCAACGAACCGTCCTGTTCGTCGGCCTCTTGCCATGAACATCCGCCGAGCCAGAAGGTGCTCGGCATCGTCGATGTGGCCTACTCGCTCGACGAGATAGATGATTCGATCAAGACGCATGGCTTGCACATCATTGGCATTTCGCTGGGCATCATCCTGCTGCTGTCGGCCAGCATGGGGCTTCTGTTGCAACGCCTGATGTACCGCCCGCTGAATGAGCTGGAAGCTGGTGTCCTGAAAATTGCCGCTGGCGACCTCGATCCGCAAATCCCGGTGCGCAATGACGACGAATGCGGGCGCGTTGCGGGCTCGGTCAATGCCATGGCCAGTGCGTTGGCTGAGTCCCGGCGGGAACTCGACGAATTGGTACAAACACTGGAAAAGAGGATCGAAGAGAGAACCCAGGAACTCCATGTTGCCGAGGCCGAGATCGCGCAAGGGGAAAAGCTGGCCTCGGTCGGCGTTCTGGCGGCCGGCATCGCCCATGAGCTGAACAATCCGCTGACCGGTGTCCTGACCTTCACCACGCTTTTGCGGCGCAAAATGGCCGACGGTAGCGAGGATGCTGAGGACCTTGACCTGGTGATCAGCGAGACCCGGCGCTGCGCCGCCATCATCAAGCGTCTCCTGGATTTTTCGCGGGAGAAGGTGCCGACCAAAGGGTGGTTCAACCTCAATCTAGTGATCGAAGAGACGATGCGATTTGCAGATCGTCCTGTCAGTCTGCGACAGATTGCGATTACCGCCGACCTCGATCCCGACCTGCCGCAGGTGTGGGGTGACGCCGACCTGATCAAGCAGGTCGTTTTGAACCTGCTGGTCAACGCCCAGCAAGCCATCGAGGGGCAGGGCAGCATCCGGGTGGCAAGCCGCCCTTATATACCCAACGTACCGGCCAAACCCGGGGTCGAGGCCGTGCCGATGGTCGAAATTGCTATAAAGGACAGCGGTTGCGGTATTCCGGAAGCCAACCTGCAGCGGATATTCGATCCTTTCTTTACCTCGAAGGAAGTCGGCAAGGGGACCGGGTTGGGCCTGTCGGTCAGCTATGGCATCATCAAGGCCCATGGAGGGCGGATTCATGTCGAGAGCGTCGTCGGCGAGGGCAGCACTTTTCATGTCTATCTTCCGATAGAGTCCCCGTTCGGCGACACGGTACCCAAGGCAGGTGAGAATAGCCAATGAGCGCCCGGATTCTGATCGTCGACGACGAGGAGATCGTCATCAAAAGTTGCTTTCGCATCCTCGGCGACAGCAACCATGCAGTCGACGCCGCACACAGCGGCAGAGAAGCCCTGAAAAAAGTCGACGAGAACGAATACGACGTCATCGTCCTCGACATCATGATGCCCGGGATGGATGGACTTGAGGTATTGCAGCAAGTCAAGGAACGGTACCCGGACGTCGATGTCATCATGGTGACAGGATTGTCTCAGGTCGCGACCGCGGTCAAGGCGATGAAGCTGGGCGCCTTCGATTATTTGTCCAAGCCATTCGATCCCGATGAACTCAAGCATGTGGTGGACAGAGCCCTCGAGCACAGGCAACTACTGCAGGAAAACCGCAGCCTGAAGAGCGAGGTCAGCTCGAAGTACCACTTCGAGAGCATCATTGGGTCAAGCCTGGCGATGCAGGAAGTGTTCCGCCTGATAGCGAAGTGCGCGCCGACCAACAGCACGGTCCTGATCACGGGCGAGAGCGGGACCGGCAAGGAAATGATCGCCCGCGCCATCCACTACAACAGCCTGCGCAAAGACCAGCCCTTCGTCGCGGTCGATTGCAATACGCTGAGCGAGGACTTGCTCGAGAGCGAACTATTCGGTCACGTCAAGGGATCGTTCACGGGCGCCGTGGGCAACAAGCGCGGCATGTTTGAGGTCGCCAAAAACGGGACGCTGTTCCTCGATGAAATCGGCAACATTTCCCTGTCGACACAGGCCAAGCTGCTACGCGTCGTCCAGGAGCGCGAATTTCGGCCGGTCGGCGGCACAGTAGTGCAGAAAACCAATGTCCGGCTCGTCACTGCGACCAACAAGGACCTCAAGGCACTGGTAACCGACGGATCGTTCCGCGAAGACCTGTATTACCGCATCAATGTCTTTCCGATCCGCTCGCCTGCACTGCGCGAGCGCCGTGACGATATTCCCGCGCTGGCCTACCACTTCCTGAAGGCTTTCTGCAACGAACTGGACAAGCCGGTGTCCGGAATTTCAGGGGGAGCGATGAGCCTGCTGACGAACCATGACTGGCCGGGCAACGTCCGAGAACTCGAAAACGCCATGCACCGGGCGACGATTCTCGCCTCAGACAAAATCATCCGCCAGGCCAACCTGGTTAGCTTCATTGATCAATTGCCGGCCCGCGATATCGACGTACCCCGAAACAGCGAGGACCTCAAGCGGATCAAAAAAATCGCCCGGGAAAAATCGGTCGAAGAGGTCGAGAAGCTGTTCGTTCTGGAAACGCTCAAGCGGAATGGTTCCAATGTCACCCGCAGCGCCGAGGAAACCGGCATGCAGCGTTCCAATTTTCAGGCTCTGATGAAAAAGTACAACATCCGAGTCCGCGATACGGAAGTCGATTCCGACGAAGCGGAACCCGTCTGACGTACGCCGGGTTCCGGGTTTGCTTCCCTACGTCATCCGGCGGATGCCGGAATTCAGAATCTGCTCAGACGTTTTATTGCGCGGGGAAACCTGAATCGGCGCGTCAACGGGACACGCCACCTGGCGGCGCCTCGCCTTCGATTTCCTCGTAGCCGGTGATCATTGCCTTGTAGTGCGCCCAGGGCGTGTGACTCAGGCTGGCGAGGTAGGGATGGACAAAAATGAAGCCGGTAAAAAAGATGAAAATCAGCACGTGCACCGTATCCACGACACGCACGCCACCAAACATTTCGACCATTGAAGCATAGCCCGTGACATCCCACAGCAAGACGCCAGTGAAAAATTGCAGCGGCACGATCAGCAACATGATGATCTGGTAGGTCATGCTCTGCAACGCGTTGAACTTGCGATAGGCGCTCATGTGGTGAGGATTGGGGTCGCCCTTGAATATCCCGTACCCGTAGTACTGCAACTGACGGAAACTGGCGCGAAAATACTTGGTCGGGCTCAACTCGGGGTGATAGACCTTGATTTTGTCCGAGAACAGGTAGAACCCCAGCCACAGAAAGAAGTTACCGATCAGGACGAAGCCGATCCAGTTGTGGGCAATCACGGCCGACCGGAACGACACCACCTGAATCAGGTCGAGATAGCGAATCTGCACCCCTGTGGCGATCAGCAAGATGAAACCGATCGCGTTGGCCCAGTGCCAGATCCTGACCGGCAAGGGATTGATATAGAGCTTTTGCATGGCCGTCCCTTCCTATTTCGATGCTTCGTCATGGCGGCGATCGCCGGCCATGGTCCGGGTGTCGACCTGCGCGGTCAGCCTTCTTTCCCGCGCCTTGCGGAACAGCCACTTGATCGTCATGTGGCCGAGCGGGCCGCCGATGCCGGCGAGCAGAACCGCCAGCAGTGCATAGTCCAACAGCTTGATCCGGGTGCTGCCGATCGCATAAAAGCCCCGGATCGATTCCATGGCCGTAAGCGAATTCAGCACGTCTTTCTGCACCCCATGCCGGATCGGCCGGCCATCCGGATCGGCGATGGTCAGCGTTACGCTTTGAAACGCCTCTGCACCGGGCCGGTGGCAGGTATCGCAGTCCTTTACCGCCTTGGATTTCTCGCTGATCTGATGCGCCTCCACGCCAGAGCGCACCTCCAGTCGGCCGCGCAGCACTGCATTTTGCGTACCGCTCTCTCGGTTGAATTCCGTCAGCAGGCTCCACAGCGCCATCTCGTCAAGGCCAATATTGCTGAGGTCGGCAGCCTTGGCGCGCTTTTCGAAACGCGGCACGCCAGTCTTTTCCGTCAGCTGCTTCTTCGCGGCATTGTCATAGAGCCGAAGGTTGACTCGGCGCTTAGCATCCGGTGAATGGCAGACCGGGCACGAGATTGCTTCGAAATGCCGTGCCGCGTTCGGGAGCCAGTCCTTGTGCTGGGCCGTCGCCTTCTTGTGGCAGCCCAGGCAATTGTCCTTGATGCCATCGCCGAACGAAGCCGCCTTGACGTCGTGAGTTTTGTGGCACGTGCCGCAGATCGGCGCGGCTTTTCCCTTGACGGCGCGTTCGAGGCCATGCACATCCCTGGCATAGGCCTTGAAAATATCCTCGTGGCAGTTCGCGCAGGGCGTTTCCTCGATCGGAGTGGCGATCTTGACCGAGCGCAAAGTATGTGAATTGTGGCAGTCCGAGCACAGTGGAGCCTTTTCGTCGCCCGCCTTGACCAGCGCGGCATGGAGGCCGTCCTCGTAGACCTTGAAGGGCTTCTTGTGGCACTCGCGGCAGGAATCCTTCATGCTCAGCGAATACGCCCGTTTGCTTTCGATCGGCTTCTTGACCTTGCCGTGGTTCTTGGCGTCAATATCCGAGTGGCAGTCTTCGCAGTCGGTCTTGCGGTGCTCCGACTCCTCAAAGGCCTTGGTAGACACGTGCAAGGACAGCTTCTCCTTGTTGTCGAGAATCTTCTCCTCGCCTTGCTTGTCGTGGCATTTCAGACATGCCTTGGTCTCGGTCGAGAGCCCTTCTTCCTCGGCGTGGACGGTTCCGACAACAAAGTACGGTAGCAAGGCGACACCAATCACCAGCAGTGACTTCCTGCAAAAATTCCAGGTCGTCTTGCCCATGATCAAGGCCCTTCGCATCAGATTTCCCCTAAACAAAATGTGTCACTGAAAGTCGCGGAACCGTGCATGCTATACAGCAAGTTATCTCGCTATGAGGGCGAACTCGCGAAGATGTAATTTTAACTTGTGGAATCAGTATTCAGACGAAACAGAGCCGCCAGAATGATCCTGGCGGCGCTGATTGTATTTGAATGTCATGTATATTAGCTGGTTCGCGCCTTCGTTATCGCCGCCCGAACTCCGGTCCAGGCCAGTATCGCGGTACCGACGATTGGTAAGGCGACTATGAAGACCAGACCGATGAAGGGGGCGGCAATGAAAGAAGCAACTCTCATGGCTGCGGCGTTGCGCCGCAGTGCCTTGATTCCCATCAATGCCAAGGCTCCCGTTCCAACCACCGGCAGCAAAAGCGCGTAGAGCAGGCCGAGAAAGGGCGCGGCAATGAATAGGGCCACGTTCTTCGTGAAGGTGAGCAGCTTTGCCGGCGCCGCTGACTTCGAAAACAACTTGAATCCCATGTAGGCCAGCGCTGCAAGTCCGGCGAAGGGGAGTGCGACCGCAAAGGCTAGGCCGATGAAGGGCGCCGCCATGAAGAGGCCGACCTTCTTCGCCTGGCTTTCGCTTGCCTCGGATTGGGGCTCGGCCGCTTCCGCCAGACCCGGCAGAACCGCGGGCACGGACTCGAGCAAGGCCTTGGTCAGGCTTTCCTCGATCATTTCCGGCGACAGGGGCTTTTGCAGAAAGGACGATACGCCGGCGGCTGCGGCCTGGTCCTGATTGGCTTTTGAGCCGTATCCGGTGACGATCACTACGGGGGTCCAGGGGCGTTCGGTCCTGAGGCGTTCGGTCAACTCGATGCCGTCCATGCCGGGCATCTTGATGTCCGTAAAGACGACGTCATAGTCGCCTTCCTGCACCTTGCTCAGTGCTTCACGGGCATTCGCGGCAGTTATCACCACATAGCCTTTTTGCGAAAGAACGCGGTTGAAACTCTTTCCAACCACCGGGTCGTCATCTACGACCAGCACTTTGTGTAGTAATGCGCTCATGATGTTCTCCTTAATGTCGCGGGTCGGGTTTGCTCAAGCGGCAACTCGCCCCAAACTGATACTTTCCTGCGGACCTCCGCGCAAAGCCCACTTCTTGTGCCTCACCGCAGCGTTTGCCGCATTGATGACTTCGTCGGGACCTACCGGCTTTGCCAGATAGTCATAGGCGCCCAGCGCTACGGCTTCTTTCGCGGACTCGATCGCCGGATATCCAGTGATCATGATCACTTCGCTCTCCGGCCATTTTTCCTTGATCGTCCTGAGCACCGTCATACCATCCAGTCCGGGCATGCGCTGATCGAGCAGGACGAGATCGAACGACTGCTTTTCCATCGCCAGCAGCGCTTCCATGCCATCCCATGCCTCTTCAACCTTGCAACTTTCGCTCGACAGGGTCCTGACGTAGGCGCGTCGTACGACGTCTTCATCATCGACGACCAGAACTTTGGCTTTAGCGCTCATTTTGCCCACCTCTTGTTTTTCTCTTGCTTGACCTTTCATCAGCAATGCTTGTGCCAGAATTCAGTGCGAATAATTATTTGCTTGATTGTCAATTGGTTGCGGTGCTGTATGGTGCTGTATGGTGCTGGACACGTACCTGTCGGAAGTTCTCGGGGCGGGTCGAAGTACATTCAAAATATGCACAACGACGATGGCATGGCGATTAATTGTTCGACTAATCAGCAGGATACGGAGCCAAAGCAGGGATGGGTTTTATATGCACCGGCTCTATCGTTCAATCGACTGATTGAAGCAAGACAGTTGGCGAACCACCTCGTCGATGCGCCCTCCCGTCCCTTCACCCTCCCTTCGAAGGTGCTCGGCCTCTTCCTGATCGCCTGCGGCCTGGCTCTATTGCTTATGATTGCCATCGGATTTTTGACTGGAGCATGAACGTGAAAACCACAGGGCGCATTGCCGTACCGGTGTTGCTTTTCGCAATGGCGTTTGCCGCACAGGCGCAGGTTGATACCGACGCCGCGATTGCCGTCGCGAAACGCAACGATTGCTTCAAGTGCCACGCCATCGACAAGGACAAGAAGGCCCCGGCCTACAAGAAGGTGGCGCTGCGTTTGAAGGCGCGGTCGTACGGACCGGACTACGTGATCCGCCACGTCACCACGGGTCCAAAAGTCCGGCTCGAAGACGGCACCGAGGAAGACCACAAGATCATCGATACCCGCGATCCGGCCGAGCTGGACAACCTGGCGCGCTGGATCCTCTCGCTGGCGTCCGCGCAGTGAGGCGCTAGCTGCGCTGGATCAGCTCGATCTTGTAGCCGTCCGGATCCTCGACGAAAGCGATCACGCGGGTGCCGCCCTTCATCGGGCCGGCATCGCGCGTGACCTTGCCGCCGCGCGCCTTGATCTCGGCGCAGGCGGCGTAGGCGTCGTCTACGGCCAGCGCGATGTGGCCGTAGCCGGTGCCGATCTCGTACTTGTCCACGCCCCAGTTGTAGGTCAGCTCCAGCACCGCGCCGTCGGCTTCTTCCTGATAGCCGACGAAGGCGAGGGTGAACTTGCCCTCGGGGTAATCATTGCGGCGCAGGAGGCGCATGCCGAGGACATCGGTATAGAAGGCCAGCGATTTGTCGAGGTCGCCGACGCGGATCATGGTGTGCAGGATTCTCATGGTGCGATGCTCCGGTTCACAGGATGGGCAGCGAGGTGGTGCGCTGCTTGAGTTCGACGCGGGCGGTCTTCCAGTCGGGGTAGATCGACCCGACCACGGCCCAGAAGCGTTTGCTGTGGTTCATTTCCAGCAGGTGGGCGACTTCGTGCGCCACCACGTAGTCGCCGAGATGGGTCGGCAGGTGGATCAGGCGCCAGTTGATGCGGATGCCGCCGTGTTTGCTGCAGCTGCCCCAGCGCGTATGCGCCGAGGAGAGGCTGAGCTTGGGCGTCGCCAGGCCGAGCCGGCCGCAGTAGTCCGTGAGCCGCTCGCCGAAATGCGCCAGCGCGCGCTTCTGCAAGGCGCGTATCGCCAGCTGGCCGAGGTCGGACCCGGCGCGCGCTTCGAGCACCAGCTGTTCGCCGACCCAGCGGACGCGGTTGGCGCCGGGCATCACCCGTACTTCGGCCTCGCCGTCGAGCAGCGGCAGGCGCGTGCCGTCGCGCACCGCGATGTGGCGCGGCTGCGTGGCGTGGGCCAGTTCGGCCAGCTTGCTCAACACCCACTCGCCGTGTTCCCGGACGAAGCCCTCGATCTCGGTGAGGCTGACGCGATGCGGTGCGCCGATGCGCAGGCCGCGCTCGTCGATGGTCATGGTCAGCCGCTTGGCGCCGCTCTTCAGGCGGTAGTCGACGATGCGGCCGCTGATCAGGAGGTGGCGCGTCTTGGCGGCGGCGGGGGGCGAAGGCAGGCGGAAAAGCTGGAGCTGTTCGCTGAGCATCGTCAGGTCGCCGGTGCCGCCGTGCTGCCGCCGAACAGGTCGCCGCCATGGTCCTCGCGCGGCAGCGCCGCGAGGCCGCGGGCAATGGCTTGTTCGATCACCGGCAGCGGCTGCTCGATCAGGCGCCAGTTGCAGCGCAGGCTGTCGCCGTCACGCGGCTCGACCCAGTTTCCGCGGGCGGCGAAGGACAGCGCCAGGCGTGGTGGGCGCGGTGACGCCAGCGCCAGTGCGCTGCGTCCTTCCAGGAACTTCTGCTGAATCATCTCTTGCAGCAGGCTCGCCGCTTCTTCGCGCAGCCAGGCCTCGGCGCGGTCCTGGATCTGGCGCGGGGTGGCCTGGGGCGGCAGGGGCAGGTGCAGGCGGTCGCCTTCGCGGCGCGCCTCGGCCTGGCTGCTGTCGAGCGTCAGGCACAGGCGGTCGCCGAGGTAGGCGAGGCTGGCGCCGTCGTGCCAGCGCTGCGCCGGGTCGGGCGTGCCGGCATCGAGGCGCAGGTTCAGCTGCGGTGCGCGGCGGCCCGGGCTCATGCCGCCGCCGCGTAGAGGTGTGGACTGATGCGCTGCATCTCGTCCTCGATCCAGGTTTCGGCGCGGGCGAGCAATTCGCTCGAGCTCAGGCCGGCGGGATCGATCGCCGGGCCGATGCTGACGGTGACGGTGCCGCTGCGTTTGAACAGTGCGTTGCGGCCCCAGAACTCGCCCGAGTTCAGCGCCACCGGCACCACCGGCGTGCCGGTTTCCACCGCAAGGTGGGCGCCGCCGACCTTGTAGCGATTCTTCGATCCCGGCTGCGAGCGCGTGCCTTCCGGGAAAATGATTACGGTATAGCCGTTGGCGAGCCGGTCGCGGCCCTGGTCCACCAGGCTCTTCAGGGCAGCCTTGGTCGCGCTGCGATTGGTTTCGATCATCGGGATGGCGGCCAGCGCCCAGCCGAAGAAGGGGATGTACTTGATCTCCTTTTTCCAGACGAAGACCGTGTCCTTGAAGATTTCCTGCAACACCAGGGTCTCCCAGGCCGACTGGTGCTTCGCCAGTACCACCACCGGTCGCGTCGGCAGGTTCTCGGCGCCGACCAGGCGATAGGGAATGCCGAGCAGGTGCTTGACCAGCCAGATCACGAAATTCACCCAGGGCACCACCGAGCGGCGGCGCAGGTGGTGCGGTAGCGGCCAGCACAGCAGCACGCCCAGCGTGTAGGGCGGCGTCACCACGACCAGGATCAGCAGGAACAGCAGGGAGCGGAGCGCAGCCATGCGGCCGTGGTCAGCGCAGGATATGCGCCACGGCGGCGGCGAGGTCGGCAAACACCGGCGTGCCCGGCGGCAACTCGGGGTCGCCCTGGGTCTTGCGCCCCTTGCCGGTCAGCACCAGCATCGGTGACGCACCCACCGCCTCGGCCGCCTGCAGGTCGCGCAGGCTGTCGCCGACGGCCGGCACGCCGGCCAGGTCGGCGTTGAAGCGCGCGGCGATTTCCTTGAACAGGCCCGGCTTTGGCTTGCGGCATTCGCAGTTGTCGCCGTTGGTGTGTGGGCAGAAGAAGATCGCGTCGATGCGGCCGCCGACCTGGGCCAGGGACTTGATCATCTTGTCGTGGATCGCCATCAGCGTGTCTGTCTCGAACAGGCCGCGGCCGACGCCCGACTGGTTGCTGGCCACCACCACGCGATAGCCGGCCTGGTTCAGGCGCGCAATGGCGGCCAGGCTGCCGGGGATCGGCTTCCACTCTTCCGGCGACTTGATGTACTGGTCGGAGTCGTGGTTGATTACGCCGTCGCGGTCGAGGATGACGAGTTTCATGGCGAGATTGTCGCCGTGTCACCAGCGCCGACTTTGCCGAACACCACCGCAAAACGCGCTTTGTTTGCCCGGCCCCGCATCAGGCGGAAAGCCTCGACAGATCGGCGACGCGGTTCATCGCCTGGTGCAGCGTGGCGAGCAGGCCGAGGCGGTTGGCGCGCAAGGCGGCATCTTCAGCATTCACCATCACGTCGTCGAAGAAGGCATCGACCGGGGCTTTCAGCGCAGCCAGGGCCTGCAGCGAGGCCGTGTAGTCGCCGCGTTCGAAGGCGGCGTCGGCTTGCGGCTTCACCTGGCCGAGCGCGGCGTTGAGCGCAACCTCGGCGGCCTCCTTGAGCAGGCCGGCGTCGACCTTGGCCGCTACCGTGCCCTCGACCTTCTTCAGGATATTGCCGACGCGCTTGTTGGCGGCGGCCAGGCTGGCGGCCTCGGGCAGCGCGGCGAAGGCGCGCACCGCGGCCAGCCGCTTCGGGATGTCGCCCAGGCGTTGCGGACGCAGGCTGATCACGGCGTCGACTTCCAGCGCCGAGTAGCCCTGCTCACGCAGGCTGCCGGCGAGGCGTTCATAGATGAAGTCGGACAGCTGCCCGATCACCTTGGCGTCGGTGAGTCTGGCGGCTGCGAACAAACCCGGCAGGTCCAGCGGCAGCTCGCGTTCGATCAGCATGCGCAACATGCCCAAGGCATGGCGGCGCAGGGCGAACGGGTCCTTGTCGCCGGTCGGCAGCTGGCCGATGCCGAACATGTCGGCCAGGGTCTGCAGCTTGTCCGCCAGGGCGACGCACACGCCGACATTCCCGCGTGGTAACTCGTCGCCGGCGAAGCGCGGTTTGTAGTGGTCTTCGATCGCATCGGCGATCTCGGCCGGTTCGCCATCGTGCAGCGCGTAGTAGCGGCCCATGATGCCCTGCAGCTCGGGGAATTCGCCGACCATGTCGGTCAGCAGGTCGGCCTTGGCCAGCACGGCGGCGCGGTCGGCGGCATTCGCCAGGGCCTCACCGCCAAGTTGGTGACCAATGGCGCGCGCCAGCGCGGCAACACGCTCGACGCGCTCGCCCTGGGTGCCCAGCTTGTTGTGATAGACCACCTTGGCCAGGCCGGGGATGCGGTCCATCAGCGACTTCTTGCGGTCCTGGTCGAAGAAGAACTTGGCATCGGCGAGACGCGGGCGCACCACGCGCTCGTTGCCGCCGATTACCGCCGACGGATCGGTCGGCTTGATGTTGCTGACGACGAGGAACTTGTGGGTCAGCTTGCCGGCGGCATCCAGCAGCGGGAAGTACTTCTGGTTGGCCTTCATGGTCAGGATCAGGCATTCCTGCGGCACGTCGAGGAATTCCTGTTCGAAACCACAGGTCAGCACGTTTGGCCGCTCAACCAGCGCGGTGACTTCGTCGAGCAGGGCGTCATCGTCGATCGGCTGCAGGCCTTCCTTCGCGGCGGCCGCTTTCAGCTGCTTCTCGATTTCGGCGCGGCGCGCGGCAAAGCCGGCGATCACGGCGCCCTCGCTTTCCAGTTGCTGCGCGTAGCTGTCGGCGTTGGTTATGGAGACGAGCAAATTCTTCGCCTCGAAGCGGTGGCCCTGCGTCTCGCGGCCTGCCGTGAGGCCGAGCACCGACACCGGCACCACGTCGGCACCGTGCAGCGCCACCAGCTTGTGCGCCGGGCGCACGAAGTTCACGCTGTTCCAGCCGTCGGCGAGCTGGTAGCTCATCACCTTCGGGATCGGCAGTGCGGCGAGCGCGGCTTCCAGCGCCGTTTGCAGGCCTTCGGCCAGCGTTGCGCCGGGCACCAAACTGTCGAGGAAGAGCGCCTCGGCCTTGCCGTCCGGCTGGCGCTTCAGCGTCGGCAGCACCGCGGCGGCGGCAGCAGCATCGACGCCCAGGGCAGCGAGCTTTTTCAGCAGCGCCGGAGTGGCATTGCCATTGGCATCGAGCGCGACGGCGACCGGCATCAGCTTTTGCTGCACCTGCTTGTCGGCGGCCTTGGCGGCGACGCCGGTGACATGCACGGCCAGGCGGCGCGGCGAGGCATAAGGCGTGGCGGTCGAGTCGGCAGCGCACAAGCCCTGCGACGTGAGGCTGGCGGTCAGCGCGGCGGCGAAGGATTCACCGAGCTTCTTCAGCGCCTTGGGCGGCAGTTCCTCGACGAAGAGTTCGAGCAGGAGATTGTTCGTCGTCATGTCAGGCGGCTTTCTTTTCGTTCAGCTTGGCCAGCACTTCATCGGCCCAGGCCTTGGGCGCCATGGGGAAGCCGAGTCGGCCGCGGCTGTCGAGGTAGCTCTGCGCCACGGCGCGCGCAAGGTTGCGGATGCGGCCGATGTAGGCGGCGCGCTCGGTGACCGATATGGCACCGCGCGCATCGAGCAGGTTGAAAGTGTGCGCCGCCTTCAGCACCTGTTCGTAAGCCGGCAGGGCCAGCTGTTGCTCCATCAGGTGCTTGGCATTGCCCTCGTGGGCGCCGAAGGCGGTGAGCAGGAAATCGACGTTGCTGTGCTCGAAGTTGTAGGCGCTCTGCTCGACCTCGTTCTGGTGGAACACGTCGCCGTATTTGAGGCCCGGTGCATAGACCAGGTCGAACACGTTCTCGACACCCTGCAAGTACATCGCCAGGCGTTCGAGGCCGTAGGTGATCTCGCCGGTGATGGGCTTGCAGTCGATGCCGCCGACCTGCTGGAAATAGGTGAACTGGGTGACTTCCATGCCGTTGAGCCAGACTTCCCAACCCAGGCCCCAGGCGCCCAGCGTCGGGTTCTCCCAGTCGTCCTCGACGAAGCGCACGTCGTTCTGCGTGAGGTCGAAACCCAGCGCTTCGAGCGAGCCCAGGTACAGTTCGAGGATGTTGGCCGGCGCCGGCTTCAGCACCACCTGGTACTGGTAGTAGTGCTGCATGCGATTGGGATTCTCGCCGTAGCGGCCATCCTTGGGGCGGCGCGAGGGCTGCACGTAGGCGGCCTTCCAGGGTTCGGGGCCGAGTGCGCGCAGGAAGGTGGCGGTGTGGCTGGTGCCGGCGCCGACTTCCATGTCGTAAGGTTGCAGCAGCGCGCAGCCCTGTTTGTCCCAGAACTCCTGCAGGCGCAGGATGATCTGCTGAAACGTCGGTTTGGTGGTGCTCATCGGGAAACCCCGTCGAATCGCGAAAGCAGCGATTTTACAGGGATTGCCGCCCGTTCCGGGCGGCGCAGGGTCGTTGCGCCGGGTCGACGCAACGACCCTGAGGCTATGTCAGCAGCTCTTGCCGGCGGGGCAGGCAGCCTTGGCGTTGTGGCTCGAATGCAGTTCGCCGATCATGCGTTCGAGGTCCTCGATCTTGCGCTGCATCGAGGCCAGGCGACCGTTCATGGCGCCGACATTGAAGAAGGTCTCGCGTTCGACCGGCGCATCGAGGCGGGACGCGTAACCGAGCCACGAGGAGTCGTAGACCTTGACCTTGCCGAAGCCCAGGGTCTCCAACACGGCGGCGGTCTCGGCGGCGCGCACCCCGCTCTGGCAATAGACCACGGTCTCCTTGTTCGGGTCCAGCTTGGCATACAGCTTCTTCAGCTCATCGGAGGCGGCCAGTCCTGCGCCTTTGTTGTCATTAACCTGGCGGCGCGAGAGCTTGGTATTGGTGTCCGGGTCCCTCCAGTTCTGCTCGTAGGGGATGTTCACCGCACCGGGGATGTGGCCGCCGCGGATCGCGCGCACGTCGTTGCCGAGGTATTCGCCGGCGGTGCGTGCGTCGACAATCTGCACGTCGCCGCGCTTGGCCCGTGTCACCACGTCCTCGGTGCTGGCGATCAGTTCGGGGCGGGGTGTCAGCTTGAGGGCGACCGCTGCGCGTTGCGCATCGGCGGTTTCGACCGCATTGCCGGCCTCCTGCCAGCCTTCGATGCCGTCGTGGAAGACGCTGACGTTGCGGCCGCCGAAGTACATCATGGCAAGGCGGCCGAAGTAGGCGAATGGGCTGCCGCGGTCGGCATAGACGACGATCTCCCTGGCCGGGTCGATGCCGGCGTTGCCGAGGATCTTTTCGATCTGCGCGGTGTCGATGAAGTCTTCGGTCACCGGATTGCGCAACACCGCGCCGGCGTCGCCGATGCTGGCCGCGCCCGGGATGTGGCCCTTGCGGTAGAGCGGCGTGGCGCGCACATCCCAGACGATGGCGCCGCGGGCGATGGCGGCCTTGACGCCGGCGGCATCGACGATGGCGGCGGCGGCTGCCGGGAAGGCGCCCAGGGTGACGAGCGTCAGGGCGAGCAGCTTCAAAAGGCGGAACAGCATGTTGTAACTCCTGTACGTTGGGGTCGGCGCATTATGCGGCGGGCAACTCCGTGGTCAAGCTGCGATGCAGCAGACTCCGGTATCATCCGCGCCTGTCTTGGCGAAATTCAAGGAGCGGTACCGTGGATCATGAAGTCAGCGTGGTGTTGAAGAACGGCGAGCGTTTCAATTTTCCGATCGCGGCGGGTGAGTTGGCCGCCATCGAATCGGCTGCCGCACGGCACTGGATAGGTGAGGAATTTGCCAAGGCCGGACTGGAGAATCCCAATCCCATGGGCAAGATGCTGCTGGTCGATCAGATCCTGCTGCTGGCGGCCAACTTCAAGGCCGCCGACTTCCATCCGGCGACGCCGGAGCTGCACCGCTTCATGGTCAATGCGCTAAAAGCCATGGCGCGACCGACCCTGACCATCGACCTGGCGGCTTACAAGCTCTGATGCTTCTTCCGCCGCAGCGCCGGAATACAGGCCGCCGCGGCGATCAATAGCGCCAGCGCGTTGCCCCAGCGCGCGAAGGGTGTCATCCCGCTGCGACCCTGCGCCTCGACCACCAGCGCCGAGGTGCTGAAGGGCGGCAGCGCGGCGGCGATCGAACCGTCCGGATGCACCATCGCCGTCATGCCGGTGTTAGTCGCACGCAACATCGTGCGCCCGGTTTCGATGGCGCGCAGGCGGGCGATCTGCAAGTGCTGCGGCTGCGCCAGCGAATCGCCGAACCAGGCGGTGTTGGAGAGATTGATCAACAGGGTTGCGGCAGGCAGTGCATCGAGAAGTTCCTCGCCGAACAAATCTTCGTAACAGATGTTGGGCGCGATGCGCTGCCCGGCGATTTCCAGCGGCGCCTGCAGTGCCGGGCCGGCGGTGAAATCTGACATCGGTATCCGGGCGAAGCGGAAGAACCAGGCGAAGCCGGGCGGCGGATATTCGCCGAAGGGCACCAGGTGGCGCTTGGCATAGGCGCTGACGGCCAACTCCGGTGTGACCGCGACGGCGCCATTGCTGTAGCCGCCGTCGCGGGTGCTGACGGCAACGCCGACTAGGGCGCTGCCATGGGTGGTCAATCCACGCAGCACCTCACGCGGGACTTCATTGAAATACAGCGGGATCGCGGTTTCCGGCAACACGGTGAGCGTCGCCGGATGGGCCCGGGCCAAGCCGAGGTAGGTGTCGATCGACAGCGGCAGGCGGCGCGGGTCCCATTTCAGACTCTGCGGCACATTGCCCTGCAACAGGCTGACCTTGAGCGGTGCGCCCTGCGGCTGGGTCCAGTCCATTGCTCGCAGCAGCGCTCCGCCGGCGAGCAGCAGCAGGATGCCGACCCAGGCCGCCGGCCGGCGCCAGGCGCGGGCCAGCAGGCCGGCGATCAGGGCGAGGATGAAGCTGACGCCATACACGCCGAGTACCGAGGCCCAGCCGGCGAGCGGGCTGGGCGGACTTTGCGAATAGCCGATCGACAGCCAGGGAAAGCCGGTGAAAAGGGTGCCGCGCAGCCACTCGGCGATCGCCCAGAGGCCGGCAAACAGCAAGGCATCGGCAATGGGTCGGCCGACGCCGCCGCTGGAATGGGCGCCGCGGTAACGGCAATACAGGTAGCCGACCAGGGCCGGAAATAGCGCCAGGTAGAGGCAGAAGGCCAGGGTGGCGGCCGCGGCGGCGGGCGGCGCCATGCCGCCGAATTCGGACAGGCTGACATAGACCCAGGATACGCCGCACAGGAAGAAGCCGGCGCCCCAGGCCAGCCCCAGCCAGGCCGCAGGGCGCGGGCCAGGTGCGCCCTGCCAGAGCAGGAACAGCCCGCCGAGCGCAAGAGTCGGCGCTGGCCAGACGGCGAACCATTGGTCGAAGGGCGCGAAGCCGAGGACGCAGAAGGCGCCCAGCGCGGCCGCGGCAAGCGTGGCAAGCGCGGGACGTCCGGCGATCATTCGCTGCCGGGTTGCGCCGTGGCGAGTGGCAGATCTTTTTGCGGATCGACCAGCAGGGTGTGTACCCGACGGCTGTCGGCGCGCAGCACCTGGATGCGCAGGCCGCCGACGCTGACGACTTCGTTGCGCTTGGGCAGGCGGCCAAGGTGGTGGATCACCAGGCCGCCGACGGTGTCGAAGTCCTCGTTGGCGAATTGCGTGGCGAAGGCTTCATTGAAATCGGCGATTTCGGTGACTGCCTTGACCCGGTAACGGCCGGTGTTGTCGCGGACGATGTTGTCCTCGGTCTCGTCGAAGTCGTATTCGTCCTCGATGTCGCCGACGATCTGCTCCAGCACGTCCTCGATGGTGACCAGGCCGGCGACGCCGCCGTATTCGTCGACCACGATTGCCATGTGGTTGCGCGAGGCGCGGAATTCGCGCAGCAGGACGTTCAGCCGTTTCGATTCGGGAATGAAGATGGCCGGGCGCAACATGTCGCGCAGGTCGAATTCCTTGCCGGCGAAATAGCGCAGCAGGTCCTTTGCCAGCAGGATGCCGAGCACGTCATCCTTGCCTTCGCCGACCGCGGGGAAGCGCGAATGGGCGGCGGCGAGTACCACCTCGACGATCTGCTCCGGGCTGTCGTTGATGTCGACCACGTCCATTTGCGCGCGCGGCACCATGATGTCGCGCACCGCCATGTCGGCCACCCCCAGCGCGCCCTCGATGATGGACAGGGCATCGGCGTCCATCAGGTGGCGTTCGAAGGCGCTGCGCAGCAGTTCCAGCAGCTGTTCGCGATCCTCGGGTTCGCGCAGCAGCAGCGCGGACAGGCGTTCGATCAGGCTGGGTCTACTGGCTAGGTCCATGGTCAGGTGTAGGGATCGGCATAGCCGAGGGCGGAGAGTATCTTGCGCTCCAGGGCTTCCATGCGTCTGGCATCGGCACGCGATGTCTCGTGGTCGTGGCCCTGCAAATGCAGCATACCATGCACGACCATGTGGGCGTAGTGGGCTTCCGCTGTCTTGCCCTGTTCCTGCGCCTCGCGTTCGACCACCTCGCGACACAGCACCAGGTCACCGCAAATCTGCGCGCCGGCTTCGTAGGGGAAGGAGAGCACGTTGGTGGCGTAGTCCTTGCCCCGGTAGTCGCGGTTGAGTGCCTGGCCTTCGGCGCTGCCGACGAAGCGCACGGCGACCTCGGCCGGCAGCGCGCAACTCGCGCGCACCCAGCGCCGCACCTGCGGCCGGCTCGGCGCATCGCGGCTGCCCCCGGGGTACTGCACCGAAAGCCTCAGCTCAGGCAGGCGGCGTGCGGCTGTCATTGCCGTGCTTCTCGTAGGCGTCCACGATGCGCGCCACCAGCGGGTGGCGCACCACGTCGCTGGCGTCGAAATCGGTGAAGGCCAGGCCGCGCACGTCCTTCAGGATGCGGCGCGCTTCGACCAGGCCGGATTTTTGGCCGCGCGGCAGGTCGACCTGGGTGACATCGCCGGTAACCACGGCGCGGGCGCCGATGCCGATGCGAGTGAGGAACATTTTCATCTGCTCGGGCGTCGTGTTCTGCGCCTCGTCGAGGATGATGAAGGCGTGGTTCAGGGTGCGGCCGCGCATGTAGGCCAGCGGCGCGATCTCGATGTTCTGCTTCTCGAACAGTTTGGCCACCTTGTCGAAACCCATCAGGTCGTAGAGCGCGTCATACAGGGGCCTGAGATACGGGTCGACCTTTTGCGCCAGGTCGCCGGGCAGGAAGCCAAGGCGTTCGCCGGCCTCGACGGCGGGGCGGGTGAGCACGATGCGGCTGACCTGGTCGCGCTCGAAAGCATCCACCGCACAGGCCACGGCGAGGTAGGTTTTGCCGGTGCCGGCCGGGCCGATGCCGAAGGTGATGTCGTGTTCCTGGATCTTGCGCAGGTAGTCGACCTGGTTAGGCGTGCGCCCGTGCAGATCGCTCTTGCGTGTCTGCAGGCCGGCGCCGGGCGGCCGTGCGCCGGGGCCGGCGATGGCCTTGCGGCCACGCGTGATCTCGATCAGGCCGAGCTGGATTTCGTCGATCGACAGCGGCTCGGCGGCCTGCGCATAGAAGTGCTGCAGCGCTGCAGCGGCCAGCCGGGACTGCGCGGTGTCGCCGCTGATGCGGCAATGCGGGCCGCGCCGGCTGATGACGACATCGAAGGCGGCCTCGATCTGGCGCAGGTTTTCGTCCAGCGCGCCGCAAAGGTTCTGCAGGCGCCCGTTATCTAGCGGGGCAAGGGCAAGGGCGAGGGGCTTGGCTTTTGCGGACACCGGGTCAGTATGCCTCAGGACTCGGCGAGCGGAATCTCGCCGCGCAGGCTGTGCGGCAGGGCGGCGGAAATGTTGACGTCGATGAAATGGCCGATAAGGCGTTCGTGACCGGCGAAGTTAACCACGCGATTGTTGTCGGTGCGGCCGGCCAGCTCCCGGGCATCCTTGCGCGCGTGGCCCTCGACCAGCACGCGCTGGAAACTGCCTACCATGCCCTGGCTGATGGCGTAGGCCTGGCCTTCCACCTGCTTCTGCAGGCGCATCAGGCGCTCGACTTTCAGTTCTGCCGGCGTCTCATCCGCCATGTCGGCGGCCGGCGTGCCGGGGCGCGGGCTGTAGATGAAAAAGAAGCTGTTGTCGAAGTTCAGCGCCTCGGCCAGGCGCAGCGTCTTTTCGAAGTCCTCCGCCGTCTCGCCGGGGAAGCCGACGATGAAGTCGGACGACAGCGAGATGTCTGGCCGTGCGGCGCGCAGCTTTTTCACCAGCGACTTGTATTCAAGCACGGTGTAGCCGCGCTTCATCGCGGCCAGGATGCGGTCGGAACCCGACTGCACCGGCAGGTGCAGGTGCGAAACGAGCTTCGGCAGCTCGCGGTAGACGTCGATCAGGCGTTGCGACAGTTCGCGCGGATGCGAGGTGGTGTAGCGGATGCGCTCGATGCCGGGCATGGCGGCCACCGCTTCGAGCAGGAAGGCGAGGTCCGCGCTGTCGCCGTCATCCATTTCGCCGCGCCAGGCATTGACGTTCTGCCCCAGCAGGGTGACTTCGCGCACGCCGCGCGCCGCGAGCCCTTCGATCTCGGCGAGCACGTCGGCCAGCGGGCGCGAGACTTCCTCGCCGCGGGTGTAGGGCACGACGCAGAAGCTGCAATACTTGGAGCAGCCCTCCATGATCGAAACGAAGGCGGAACTGCCGGTCACCGTGGCCGGCGGCAGGGCGTCGAACTTTTCGATCTCGGGGAAACTTGTGTCAACCTGCGCCTTGCCGCTGGCAATGCGCCGGGCAATCATTTGCGGCAGGCGGTGCAGGGTCTGCGGACCGAAAACGAGGTCGACGTAGGGTGCGCGACGGACGATGGCCTCGCCTTCCTGGCTGGCGACGCAGCCGCCGACGCCGATCACCAGCCCGGGCTTCGCCTGCTTCAGGTGGCGCACGCGGCCTAGGTCGTGGAACACCTTCTCCTGCGCCTTCTCGCGGACCGAGCAGGTATTGAACAGGATGATGTCGGCTTCCTCGGGGTTCTCGGTTTTCACCGCACCATCGCTGCCGGCCAGTACGTCGGCCATCTTGTCCGAGTCATACTCGTTCATCTGGCAGCCGAAGGTGCGGATGAAGACTTTTTTGGCCATTGGTGCGGGACAAGCGTTGGGGAAGGGCGGATTATACGGCGCGCTTTTGCTACCATCCGGCGCATGAAACCCGCAGTAGTCCTGCTTTCCGGCGGCCTCGATTCCGCCACCGTACTGGCCCTTGCCCGTGAGCAGGGCTTTGCCTGCCATTGCCTGTCGCTCGACTACGGCCAGCGCCATGGCGCCGAGCTGAATGCGGCGGCGCGCGTCGCCGGCGCGCTTGGCGCTGCGGCGCATCGCGTGCTGAAGCTCGACCTGGGGCAACTGGGCGGCTCGGCGCTCACCGACAGTTCGATCGCGGTGCCGACCAGCGGCGTCCAGCCTGGCATACCGGTCACTTACGTGCCGGCGCGCAACACCATCATGCTGTCGCTGGCCCTGGCCTGGGCCGAGGTGCTGGGCGCGCAGGACATCTTCGTCGGCGTCAATGCGGTCGATTATTCGGGCTATCCGGATTGCCGGCCCGAGTTCGTGCGCGCTTTCGAGGCGCTGGCCAACCTGGCGACCAAGGCGGCGGTCGAGGGCAAGCCGTTGCGCATCCATGCACCGCTGATCGACTTGAGCAAGGCGCAGATCATTGCCCAAGGGCGGCGGCTGGGCGTCGATTACGGGCTGACGGTGTCCTGCTACCAGGCCGATGCCGATGGCCGTGCCTGTGGCCTCTGCGATTCCTGTCGCCTGCGCCGCGAGGGCTTTGCCGCGGCCGCGAGCCCGGACCCGACGCGATATTGTTTAGATCTGACATAGACCACGGTTATTTTCCGAACGATGGAATGAATCGAGCGCGGTCGTGCTTTGAAGGACAATCGCGCGTTTTCGAGAATCGTGATTCCCGGCGGCGCGGGCGATGGTTTTCTGCCCAGCGCAGGGCCGTCGACGGCGGAGGGCCGGAGGAATCCGCCGGAGGGGGAGCAGGCCATGCCTGAAGAGTTGCTCGGGATATACAAATCGGTTGTCTGGTGGGGTTTCGGCCTCGGCTTCGTGTTCGGCTTCTTCGCCAACAAGACCAACTTCTGCACCATGGGTGCGGTGTCGGACTTGGTCAATATGGGCGACTGGGGCCGTATGCGCGCCTGGTTGCTGGCGATTGCGGTGGCCATCATCGGCACCAATGTCCTGGCCTGGAACGGCAACATCAATCTTGCCAACACCATATATACGGGACAGAACGTGCCCTGGCTGGCGCATGTGGTGGGCGGCCTGGTTTTTGGCGTCGGCATGACCCTCGCGTCGGGCTGCGGCAACAAGACCCTGGTGCGCGTGGGCGGCGGCAACCTCAAGGCGGTGGTGGTCTTCATCTACATGGCCTATTCCGCAAACGTTACCCTGCGAGGCATCTTTGCCGTGCCACGCACCGAGTGGCTGCAAACGCCGGCGACCACCCTCAACCTCTCGACCCACCAGACCCTGCCCCACCTGCTGCACGAGTCGCTGGGCATGAGCCTGGGCAATGCGGAACTGGTGCTCGCCCTGCTGGTTGCCGGCGCCTTGATGGCCTTTGTCTTCTTCAACAAGGAGTTCTGGGAGAACAAGGACAACCTGCTGGCCGGCATCGTGCTGGGCGCGGTGGTGGTGGCCGGCTGGTACGTGACCGGCAAGATCGGCTGGACCGAAAACCCCGAAACCCTGACCGAAATGGCAGTGGGTACGAATTCGAAGCTTGCGGAATCGATGTCCTTCATCGCGCCCGCCGGCTATACCCTCGAGTTGTGGTCGCTATGGACCGATAAGGGCACCCTGGTTACCTGGGGCATCGCCACGGTGTTCGGCGTCGGCGTCGGTTCCTTCCTTTACGCGATCGCCACCAAGGCCTTCCGCTGGGAACACTTCGTGTCCGCGCAGGACATGTTCCGCCACATCATCGGCGGCGTGCTGATGGGCTTTGGCGGAGTTACCGCCATGGGTTGTACCGTCGGCCAGGGCATTACCGGCTTCTCCACGCTGTCGATCGGCGCCATCATCACTTTCGTCGCCATCGTCGTCGGCTCCGCCGCAACGATGAAATACGAATATTGGCGGATGATGCGGGAAGCTTGACCACATTCTGGCCAAGGTTTATCCGGCCATAGAAAAAAACCCCAGCAAAGGTGGGCGCATTCAGTGATGATTGCGCCCGCAACGGATTTTGCCGTGCCGACAACGTATCGGCGCAAAGGCATTTGCAGGGAGGAATGAATCGAATCGCCGTTTCGCCGGCGCCGACTCCTGGCCTCCACCTGGTTCAGTTCAATTCCATTGATTCGATTACTTGGAGGCAACAATGCAATTCCGTAAATCCCTGATGGCCGCCGCCGTGGCGGTGATGTTGCAGGCGCCGCTGGTCGGCATGGCCCAGACTGCGCCGCAAATGCCGGCGATGGGCGACTGGAGCAAGGGCATGGGCGACTGGATGACCGCCATGACCAATCCGCAGATGATGAATTCGATGATGGGCATGATGGACCCCAAGGTGATGACGCCCTGGATGACCGCCATGACCGACCCGAAGATGATGGCCTCGATGATGCAGATGATGGATCCCAAGGTCATCACGCCCTGGATCAACAGCATGACCGACCCGAAGCTGATGAACAGCATGATCGCCATGGCCGATCCCAAGGTTTGGACGCCCTGGATCAAGACCATGAGCGATCCCAAGTTCATGAACGCCATGATCGCCATGGGCGACCCGAAGATGTGGACCCCCTTCATCACCGCCATGACTGATCCGAAGATGATGAACTCGATGATGTCGGTGGTCGATCCCAAGGTGTGGACGCCCTTCATCACCTCGATGACCGATCCCAAGTTCATGAATTCGATGATGGGCATGGTCGAGCCGAAGGTATGGATGCCCTTCGTCACCGCCATGACCGATCCCAAGATGATGTCGAGCATGACGGCGATGATGGATCCCAAGGTGATGGGCCCCTGGATGTCGGCGATGACCGATCCGAAGCTGATGAACGCCATGCTGGCGATGGCCGATCCCAAGGTGATGACGCCGTGGATGAACGCCATGCTTGATCCGAAGATGATGGATTCGATGATCAAGATGATGGATCCCGCGATCATGACGCCGTGGATGACGGCGATGACCGACCCGAAGATGATGAACGCCATGATGGGCGTGATGGATCCGAAGATGTGGACTCCGTTCATGGTCGCCATGACCGATCCGAAGCTGATGAACAGCATGATGCAGATGGCGTCTCCGGAAATGATGAATCAATGGACCGGGATGATGACCAATCCGCAGATGATGGACGCCATGATGAAGATGATGAACCCGGCGCTCATGGTGCAGATGATGAACGCCATGTCGGTGGCCATGACCGCGATGCCGAAAATGGCGACCGACATGAACAAGTCGATGGCGGGCGGCGCCAAGGCGGCCGGCAAGGCGGCCACGGGGGCGGCCAAGTCCGGCGCCAAGCTTGCGGGCGATGCCGCCAAGGCGGGTGCCAAGGCCGGCGGTACGGCGGCCAAGAGCGGCGCCAAAGCAGCAGGCGATGCAGCGCAATCGGGCGCCAAGGCGGCTGAAGTAGGCGCCAAGGCCGGTGCCGATACTGCCGCGAAGGCAGCCGACGCGACCAAGAAGTAAATTGCAGCGTCGCCTCGGTCGAGGCGCGGGCGGGAGGGGGCGGGATCACGGCCCTCTCCCCTAAACGATTGCGGAGGAAGTTTCATGTCCAGGAACGTCGCCAGCCGGATTGCGGCTGTGCTGCTGCTGTCAGCGTTGTGCCTCCCGGTGAACGCCGCCGACGATGGCGTCAAGCGCGATGCCAAGCCGAGCCAGTTGCCGTCGCAAAACCTGCAGGGCATGCCCTTGCCCTTCAATATCCAGTTGCCGCCGACGCGGCCCAAGGAAGATCAGGTTCCCAACACGGTAACGCCTTCGATCAGCCCGGAGGCAAGGGCCAATTTCGTTGCCTCGATGATGGCCATCAATCCGTTTTCGCTGCGCGACATGATCGCCATGATGGTGGTCAAGTACCCGGCCAAGGAGGGGCTCAAGTTCGACGACGTGGTCGAGGCAATGAAGCTCAAGGCCAACGAGATTAACTTCAAGTTTGTCGGCCACAATCCCCTGTGGAAGGACATCATTGCCATCACCGGCAAGACCGATACGCCGCGGGTCGAGTTCTTCAGCTTTTGCGATGCCGTCGTGGCGCGGCAGATCCTCGATCTGAGCCTCGAATTCGCCGCCTTCCTGCCCTGTCGCGTGGCGGTGGTGGAGGATGCCCACAAGAAGATCTGGCTGATGACCCTGGACTGGGACGTGCGTTGGCTGGACGCAAGCAAGAATCCGAACACCATGTCCCCGGAACTTCGCGACAAGGCGATCCTGGTGCGCGATGCGATCGACAAGATCATGCGCGCAGGTGCCTCGGGCGATTTCTGAATCCCTGCGTCGGCTGACTCAAAAGCGCGTCACGAGTTCCAGCCAGGGATCGGGCATTCGCTCGAGCAGGTAGGTGGCGACGAGCCGGTCGAAGCCGCTGGCAATGAATGCGCCTGACACGAAGGCTACCGTACCGAAGCCACGCCGCAACGCGCGGCCGTGCAGCAGGGCCCAGCCGGAAAGGCGCGAAAATCCGGCGCGCGAGGCATAAGCGGCAAGGATAAGCGGCGTGGCGGCGCCGAACCCGAACAGCCCGAGCAATAGAGCCCCCAGCGCCCCGTCGCGCCCCGAGGCAACCAGGGCCAGGGTAGACGCCAGCATTGGTCCGGCACATGGGGTCCACGCCAGGCCCAGCAAGCCGCCAAAAAACAGCGCGGCCACCGGGGACTGATGGCCTACCGAGCCGGCGAGCCGGTCCGCGGACAGCGCCAGCGGCTGCGCGATGCGCGACACCAGGCCCGCCAGACGGTCGATCCACAAGGCAACGCCGAATACTGCCAGGCACAGGGCTGCCGCCATGTGCAGTTGTCCGGCCTCGACTCCCAGCGCCGGGCCTAGTGCGCCCAGCATCGTGCCAGCCACCGTGAATGCGATGGTCATCCCGATGCCCATCCACATCGGAGCCGAGCGATTATTCTGCATTGCGCCACCGACGAAGATTGGCAACAGGGGCAGGACGCAGGGAGATAGCGTAGTCAGCAGCCCGGCGGCAAAGCTCACGCCCATTGCGGCCGGTGCGAAACTCGCTGCCAGTGCAGTCATTCCCTGGGCCGCGCTGCTTACAGGGCCTTGGCGAACAATGGCCGCAGCTGTTCGGGGCGGAAGTCGCCGGTGGTCCGTGCCCGCTCCTGCGTGCCGCGAAAAACGACCAAGGTCGAGAAGCTGGTCACGCCGAGTTGCTTGCGCAAGGCCTCTTCCTTGAAGAAGTCGGCCTGGAACACGAGTGTCTTGTCCCAGGCGCGTTCGCCATGCAATGCGCGCACTCCTCGTTCCTGCATCACGCAAATCGGGCACCAGCCGCTGTGGAACTGGATCGCGACCAGCCGGCCTTCCTGCTGGGCGCGGGCGAATCCGGCAGCCTCGTAGGCCAGCACGTCAAGCGCGGCCGAGGGCTGGGAGATCAGCAGCAGGGCCAGCGAAAACAGTGCTTTCAAGGCGTCGTCCCGGGGCAGTGAGTCCGTATTTTCGCCGCCAGCCCACAGCAAGGCAAAACAGCCGGACTTATCCGTCCAGAAACCGGGTTTTGCCCGCGGACGAGGAGGCATAAACCTGATTGACACGCGGCCCGCGGTTTGGTTAGAATGCTCGGCTTTCCGTGAAGCGCCGGGTCGGCCAATGCCCGACTGCGCCGGGCGGGTCTTCGAAGCACGCAAGGAACCAGAGAATGAAAACATTTTCCGCCAAGCCGCATGAGGTCCAGCACGACTGGTTCGTGGTCGATGCCACGGACAAGGTGCTCGGCCGCCTGGCTACCGAGATCGCCCGCCGCCTGCGCGGCAAGCACAAGGCCATTTACACCCCCCACGTTGATACCGGCGACTATATCGTCGTGGTCAACGTCGAAAAGCTGAAGGTCACCGGCAACAAGGCGCAGGACAAGATGTACTACCGCCATACCGGCTACCCCGGCGGCATGAACGAAACCAACTTCATCAAGCTGCAGCAGCGCTTCCCCGGCCGCATCCTGGAAAAGGCGGTCAAGGGCATGCTGCCCAAGGGCCCGCTGGGCTACGCGATGCTGAAGAAAATGAAGTGTTATGCCGGTGGCGCACATCCGCACACCGCCCAGCAGCCCAAGGCTCTGGAAATCTAAGGAGTTCACATGGCAGTCACCCAATACTACGGAACCGGTCGCCGCAAGACCGCCATTGCCCGTGTTTTCCTGCGCAATGGCAGCGGCAAGTTCATCGTCAATGACAAGCCAGTCGACGAGTTCTTCTCCCGCGAAACCGGTCGCATGGTTGTGCGCCAGCCGCTGGAACTGACCCAGCACCTGACTACCTTC
>CAIVQO010000061.1 GCA_903908065.1 uncultured beta proteobacterium
CGCCAGGAAAGGACGCGCCGCGAATGCCAGTCGAGCACCGCCACCAGGTAGATGAAACCCCGGCGCATCGGGATGTAGGTGATGTCCGTTGCCCAGACCTGGTTGGACCGATCAATCTTCAGGTCCCTGAGCAGATAGGGAGTATGCGTCCAACCGCGCCACCTTGAGAGGCGGGGGATAGGCAGATAGTGTCCGCGTATTTTTGGCGGACACATGGACACCAAGGTAGTGAAGGCGTCGCCGGGGAGAACGCGGCGACGGCACGATGCCGAATTCAAGGCGCAAGTCATTGCGGCCTGCCTGCAACCCGGCGTATCGCTGGCGGCGATTGCACTGGCCAACGGGCTGAACGCGAACATGCTGCGCAAATGGGTGCGGGACCACCGGATGGGTGCTGGCCCGGACTCGTCGTCACCCGACCGGGGGCAGATACGGCCGACGATGGTGCCGGCGAGAATCGAGGCGAATGAAGTGCCTGCCGACATCCGGATCGATGTGCGCCGGGGCGGCACGACCGTGCAACTGGCCTGGCCAGTCGATGCCGTGGCCAGCCTGGGGCGCTGCCTGCGCGAACTGCTCGGATGATCCGCCCAAGCGAGATCTGGGTCATCGTCGAACCGGTGGACATGCGCGGCGGCATCGACGGACTGTCGCTGCGGGTGCAGAACCTCCTGGGCCGTTCCCCCTGTGACGGCAGCGCCTACGCCTTTCGCAACCGGCGGGGCACACGGCTGAAGCTGCTGATCTGGGATGGCACCGGTGTCTGGCTGTGTCACCGGCGCCTGCATCGCGGCCATTTCACTTGGCCGACAGCGAACACGAGTACCGTAACGCTCTCGGCGCGGCAATGGAACTGGCTCGTCACCGGTGTCGAATGGCAGCGTCTGGATGCTCCGGTCCCGGTGCAGTGGCGGGTGTGAGCGTGTCGTGCAAACAGCGTGCGCAAAATCATCGCTGGAACGACACAACAAAGCGGATGACGATGACGTGTTCCCCGGGCTTGGCCGGTGGCCGGTCGCTACAATCGGACCATGGAATTGCACAGCGAACTGGAGCGCCTGATTGCCGATCCCGCGATAGCGGCATCGGTCGCGCAACGGGTCGAGACACTCCTCGCACAGGCACGCGAAACGACGGAACGTCAGGCGCGTGAAGTCGAGCGCCAGGCCACCGAACTGCATGCCGCCAAGGCCAAGATCCAGGCCCTGACCCTGGAGCTCGCGCATTTGCGGCGGATGCGCTTTGGCGTCAAGAGCGAAGCCCTCAGCGGCGAAGTCCGCGATCTGTTCCAGGAAACCCTGGCCAGTGACGTCGCCGCCGCCGAAGCGGAACTGGCCAGGCGCCAGGCGGAAATGGAAGCGCCCCCCGGCACGCCGCGTCCAAAACGCGAGCGTGCCGGCCGCCAGCCCTTGCCGGAGCATCTGCCCCGCATCGAGCATCGCCATGAACCGGAATCCTGTACCTGCGGAGGGTGTGGCAAGGATCTGGTCCTGATCGGCGAGGACATCAGCGAACAACTCGATGTCGAACCCGCCAAGTTCGTCGTCCATCGCCACATCCGACCCCAGTACGCCTGCCGCGCCTGCGAAACGGTGACGGCCGCCCCGATCCCCCCGGCGGTGATCGATGGCGGGATGGCCGCCACGGGACTGTTGGCCTGGGTGATCATCGGCAAGTACCTCGATCACCTGCCGCTGTACCGCCTGGAACGGATGGCCGCCCGGGATGGCGTGGCGCTCTCCCGTTCCACCCTGGCGGAATGGGTGGGCCGTATCGGAGTGGCGCTGCAGCCGCTGGCCGATCGCCTCACCGCCTTGCTCCTGGCGCGGCCTGTGCTGCACGCGGATGAAACCCCGGTGCAGCAACTGGATCCGGGCAATGGCAAGACCAAGCGAGCCTACCTGTGGGCCTACATGAGCAATGTACTGGAGACCGGTCCGCCGATCGTGGTGTTCGATTACCAGACCAGTCGATCGGGAGCGCATGCACGAAACTTCCTGGCGGAGTGGCAAGGGAAGTTGATGGTCGATGACTTCGGCGGCTACAAGGCGATCTTTGGCCAGGGGGTCACGGAGCTGGGCTGCTTTGCGCACGCACGACGGAAATTCTTCGAGCTCAACGAGGCACAGGCGAATCCGATCGCTCAGGAAGCGTTACTCAGGATTGCCGCCCTCTACGCGATCGAGGCACGAGGAAAGAGCATGTGGATCGAGGAGCGTGCCGAGCTTCGGCAAATGGAAGCGCAGCCCCTGCTCGCGTCCATGCATGGCTGGCTGAAGGCGACACGGCTGACCGTGGCCAACGGGGGTGGGACGGCCAAGGCAATCGACTACAGCTTGAAGCGCTGGCCGGCACTGGCACGGTATGCCGAAACGGGGCATCTGCCCGTAGACAACAATGTCGTCGAGAACGCGATCCGCCCGATCTGCCTGGGCAAGAAGAACTGGCTCTTCACGGGATCCGAACGGGCGGGCAAGCGCGCGGCAGCCATCCAGAGTCTCTTGGCGACGGCGGCGCTGAACGGTCTCGATCCGGCGGCGTGGCTGCGCGATACGCTTGGGAAACTTCCGACCTGTCTCAACAGCGAGATCGATTCGCTGCTGCCCCTTCCTGCATGCCCACTATCCGATCACACCGCGTAAGTCGAGGTGGTTCGGTTGGACGCATACGATAGGGATAGACCGGATGGGCGGCATGGCGCTGACTGGTGTTCGGCTTGCGGTAGAGCGCCTCGATGCCCATCTTCTTCATCAGGGACCGCACGCGCTTGCGACCGATCTGCTGACCTTCCCGGCGCAACATGTCGCGCA
>CAIVQO010000062.1 GCA_903908065.1 uncultured beta proteobacterium
CCATGGCACGCTTCATCCGTGGCGAACCTGTCCAGGAAGTCATTCCAGGTTCGGGGGTAGTCTTTTCCGGAAATCGGCGGTACTATCTGGACGTCCATCCAGTACATTCTAGCTCAAGTGGAGCTAAGTGGATACCCCATACGAAAAAACAGCCACAGGAGCAGAGCATGGCCGATGACCTCACTCCCCGCCAGCAGGAAATCCTCGATTTCATCCGTAACAACATGGAAGTCTTCAGCATGCCGCCGACGCGCGCCGAGATCGCCGGCGCCTTCGGCTTTGCCTCGCCGAATGCCGCCGAGGACCACCTGCGCGCGCTGGCAAAAAAGGGCGCGATCACCCTCGAGCCGGGCTCGGCGCGCGGCATCCGCCTGGTCGAGCAGCTCGGCCTGCCGCTGATCGGCTCGGTGGCGGCCGGCAGCCCGCTGCTGGCGGTGGAAAACCGCCTCGGCAATTTCCGCATCGACCCGGCGCTGTTCCAGCCGCATGCCGATTACCTGCTGCGCGTGCGCGGCCTGTCGATGATCGAGGCGGGGATACTCGATGGCGACCTGCTCGCCGTGCATCGCACCAGCGAGGCCAGCAACGGCCAGATCGTGGTCGCCCGGCTCGGCGACGAGGTCACCGTCAAGCGCTACAAGCGGCGTGGCAGCATGGTCGAGCTGATCGCCGAAAACCGCGATTTCGCGCCCATCCTGGTCAATACGCGCAAGGAGCCACTGGCGATCGAGGGTGTGGCCGTCGGCCTCATCCGTGGTGGCCACGCTCTTTGAACTTGTGAATAAATCTACTGCGTGTGCCGGATCGGGGCTTGGGCGGTGCTCTTCCACGGCCGGCTTTGCACAGCCGGCCGGCTGCGGCGGCACGAAGCATGCTTCGTGAAACCCCGCCTTCGCCCTCATGCACAACGACGTGCATTCCGGTAGCTGCGCTCCGGCCGCTCCCCGCTGCGGCCCGCTCGCTACGATTTCTTCACAAGTTCTGACGCCTGCGTTCATGAATCCCGCCCTTTCCGGGGCGCTGGAGCGCGGCGAGATTCGCCGCGGCGATGATTTCGCCGTGGCGCCAGCGCCGACTCTTGCCAGCGGTTTCCCTGTCCTCGATGCCGAGTTGCCCGGCGGCGGCTGGCCGCGCGGGGCGTTGACCGAGCTGCTGCCCGGCGGCGAGGGCGTGGGCGAGCTGGGCCTGCTGCTGCCGGCCCTGGCGCGGCTGAGCCAGGCCCGTGGCTGCATCGTGCTGGTGGCGCCGCCGCACCGTCCGCATGCGCCGGCCTGGGCGGCGGCCGGCGTGAGGCTGGACGGCTTGCACCTGGTGTTTCCGCGCAGCCCGCGCGATGCGCTGTGGGCCGGCGTCGAGGCCCTGCGTTGCGCCGAGGTGGCGGCGACGCTGCTCTGGCTGGATGGTTTTTTCCGTGCCGGCCTGCCGGCCAACAGCCTGCGCCGCCTGCAGGTGGCGGCGGGTGAGGGCGGCGGCGCTGCCTTCTGCTTCCGTCCCCAGCCATTTGCGGCGCAGTCCTCGCCGGCCGCCTTGCGCCTGCATCTGCAGGCGGCTGGCCGGCAATTGCGCGTGCATTTGCTGAAGCGTCGCGGCCCGCCGGCGCGGCAGGACATCCTGGTCGACATCGCACGTCCGGCGCGCTCCGCGTCGGGATTCCATGCTCTGGCTGGCCCTGCATTGCCCGCCGCCGGCGAGCGCCGGGAACGTCGCCGCGCCACCGCCTGACGACGGTTCCCGCAGGGGAATTTCCGTCGCACAGGGGGTTGCGGCGCGGCGCGACGATTTCTGGCCGACGCTTGCCTGCTGGGCCGGGCGCTATACCCCGCGCGTCAATCTGGCGGCCGATGCCTTGCGCCTGGACATCGGTGCCAGCCTGCGCCTGTTCGGCGGCCTGGAGGCCTTGCTGGGGCAGTTGCGTGCCGAGCTTGCCGCAATGCAGGTGGCGGCACAGCTGGCGGTGGCGCCGACGCCCCTGGCGGCGCTCTGGCTGGCGCGCGCCGGCGACGGGGTGGTTTGTCCCGATCCGGCGGCGCTGCGCGCGGCACTGCAGGCGCTGCCCTTGTCCGCCTTGCGACTGGCGCCGCCGCTGGCACGGCGCGTCGAGGGCTTCGGCCTGCGCCGCCTCGATGCCGTGCTGGCGTTGCCGCGGGCCAGCCTGGGCCGGCGGCTGGGCAAGGCCTTCGTGCTCGACCTGGCCCGGGCGCTGGGCGAACTTCCCGATCCGCAGCCCTGCTTCGTGTTTCCCGAAGGTTTCGCGCAGGAAGTGGAACTGCCGGCGCCGGTGGAGTCGGCGCCGGTGCTGCTGTTTGCCGCGCGCCGCCTGATAGCCGCGCTGACGGGATGGCTGGCGGTACGCAATGGTGCCTTGCGCGGCATCGAGCTGCGCCTGGTTCATGCCCAGGATGGCTGCACCCTTGTGCCGCTGGCGTTCAGCCGGCCGGTGCATGCCGTGTCACGCATCGAGCGCGTGCTCAAGGAGCGCCTCGGCACGCTGTGCCTGCCGGCGCCGGTGCTGAGCCTGCGCCTGTGTGCGGGGGCGATCGAGTCGCGCCCGGGAGGCAGCGAACTGCTGTTCGAGGGTCCCGGGCAGGGGCAGGAGGCGCTCGCCGAATTGCTCGACCGCCTCGCGGCCCGGATGGGCGCCGACATGGTGCGGGGGCTGGCCTGCCATGCCGACCATCGCCCGGAGCAGGCGAGTTGCATGCCTGCCCAGGGCTTGATCGCCATGCCGTCGAAAATCGACAACCTGCCAAGGCCGTTATGGCTGCTGGAGTCACCCGAGGCACTGCGCGAAGTGGGAGGGCGTCCCAGGCGTGGTGGCGAATTGCGGCTGCTGGCCGGTCCCGAACGCATCGAATCGGGCTGGTGGGATGGCGCCGATGCGCGCCGCGACTACTTTGTCGCCATCGATGCCCGGGGTGCCTGGCTGTGGATTTTTCGTGACTCCAGCGGTTCCGGCGGCTGGTTCCTGCATGGCCTGTTTTCTTGAAGCCTCAACCGGCTACGTAGATACCGCAGTTTGCCGCGTAATTCACGGATAAACAGAAATTCCCGGGTTTGAGACGATGCCTCCCGCGGCGCGTCCTTGGGTGCGACGTCCGCATTTGCCGCGATACCGCGGTTCAACAGGACGAAACACAAGACGATGGAAAAGGCCGCGCCATGAGCGTCGACACTTCCGCCGACCAACGGCTGGCAGGGCAGCGTTCGCTGCAACTGCTGCTGTTGTTTGCCGTGATCCTGTCGACCGTATTCGGCGGCGAACTGCTGGTCATGTACCTGCTGGAGCGCCTGCTGCCGGCAGAGAGCAGCGAATGGACCGTAGCCCTGCTCGACGCCGGACTGCTTTCATTGCTCGTCACCGCCGTGGTCCTGCCCTTCATGCTGCACTTGCGGCGCATCCATCTGCGCCAGGCGCGCAACACCCTGCGCCTGCAATACACGCTAGACCACCACGCCATCGTCAGCATCGCAGACATCAAAGGCCGCATTACCTTTGCCAACGACCGCTTCTGCGAAATCAGTGGATACACCCGCCAAGAATTGATCGGTCATGATCATCGCATCCTGAAGTCAGGCGAACACTCGGCTGATTACTACCGGGAGATGTGGCAAACCGTTGCCCAAGGTCGGATCTGGCATGGCGATATCTGCAATCGGGCCAAGGATGGTTCCCTGTATTGGGTTCGCGCCACCATTACGCCCTTTCTTGGCGAGAACGGAAAACCTGAGGAATACATCGCTATTCGCACTGACATCAGCGCGCAGAAGCGACTCGAAGCCGCATCGCAAAGGCAGGAAATGTGGTTGCGTACCATCCTCGACAATATTGGTGAGGGCGTGTATTCGCTGAGTGTCGATGGCGCGGTGACCTACCTCAACAAGGAAGGCGAACGTCTGCTCGGGTGGTCCTTAGAAGACCTACGCGGCAAGTCGCTGCACGATTGCATCCATCACCATCGTCCCGACGGTACGCCGATTCCGGCCGACCAGTGTCTGATCCGCCAGGCCATGCACGAGAACCGCCTGTTTCGTTCCGGCGATGAATACTTCATTCGCAAGGACGGTAGCCTGTTGCCGGTGAAGATCACCGGCGCACCTCTACTGCTGGATGGTGTACGACTTGGCTCGGTGGCCGTATTCGCCGATGCCAGCGAACAGCGCCAGTTGCAACAGCATCTGCTCGATGCCAAGGACGCCGCCGAAAAGGCAGCCCGCCTCAAGAGCGATTTCCTGTCCACCATGAGCCACGAGATCCGTACCCCGCTCAATGGCGTGATCGGCATGACCGACCTGCTGCTCGACACCCGGCTCGATTCCGAGCAGACCGACTTCGCGCGCATCATCAAGACCTCGGCCGACGCGCTGATGGCCATCGTCAGCGACATCCTCGATTTCTCCAAGATCGAGGCCGGCCGCCTCGCCATCGAAGCCACCGACTTCTCCTTGCGGCAAACCGTCGAAAGCACGCTCGACGTCCTGTCTGGCAAACGGACCAATGACAACCTGCTGCTTTCCAGCTTCATCGCCCCGGACCTGCCCGATCACCTGATTGGCGATCCGACCCGGGTACGCCAGATCCTGCTGAATTTCCTTTCGAATGCGATCAAGTTCACCGAGCGTGGCCATGTCACGGTCAGTGCCCAGGTGGCAGAGCGCACGGCGGCAGCGGATGGGCGGATCAGCTTGCGGCTGGCGGTCAGCGATACCGGCATCGGCATCAGCGCACAAGACCAGACCAGCCTGTTCCTGCCCTTCTCCCAGACCGACAGTTCGACCACGCGCAAGTATGGCGGCACCGGACTCGGGCTGTCGATCACCAAGCGGCTTGCCGAGGCCATGGGTGGCCACGTCGGAGTCGTGAGCGAGCCGGGCAAGGGTTCGACCTTCTGGGTCGAGCTGTCGTTTGCCGTCGGCGAGGAAAAGCGGGCGACCCGATCCGGCGCGCTTGCTGCAGGGGCGGCACGTGATCCTCGCCGGCGATGCCGGCGGCGCAGCCGACATCTGGCAGGGCTATCTTCGGGTCTGGGGAGTGGAGACGGAATCGGTCCCCGGATTGGCGGAACTGGTGCAGCGTTTCGTTGCTGCCACCGGCGCACAGAATCCCTACGATCTGGTCTTGGTGGCCCCGCCATTGCGGGATGCCAGCCTGTACGAAACGATGGACGCGCTGCAGGGCGACGGCTTCACGCTGCCGATGATCTGCTGCCAGCCGGTGGCGCGGCGCGACGAGCGACGGGCGCTCGATTACCAGGGAGCGCGCGTGCTTGTCGGACCGCTGCGTCAATCCTCGCTTTATCACGCGCTGGTGGCCGAACTGGATGGCGCTTCGCCGACGCGCGCGCGTCGCGCAGATGATGTTGATGTCATCGAGGCGGCAAGCCTGTCGCGCGGCAAGGGGCAGCGCGTGCTGCTGGCCGAGGACAATACGGTGAACCAGCGCGTCGCCGTGCACATGCTGGAGCGCCTCGGCTACGCCGTCGATGTCGTCGGCAACGGCGCCGAGGCCCTCGCCGCCGCCGCCAGTGGCCGCTATCAGTTGATCCTGATGGATTGCCAGATGCCGGAAATGGACGGCTTCGCCGCGGCGCGGGCGATTCGTGCCGCCGAAGCGGGCAGCGGCCGCCATCTACCGATCATTGCGATGACGGCCAACGCCTTGCAGGGCGACCGCGAGCGCTGCCTGGCCGCAGGCATGGACGACTACCTGTCCAAACCGGTCGATGCGACGCAGCTCGCCGCCACCCTGGCGGCGCGCCTGATGTTTCGGCCATCGCCGGGGCCAGGAATGGCCAGCTCCACGCCGGCGGTCCCGATCCATGCCGACCACGACCGGGCCGCCCCCATCGACCTGGCCCGCGTGGAAGAGATCTTCGGCGACGACCGGGAGGGTTCGACCAAACCTTGTCGGCCCTGGCGGAAACCCTGGCCGCTGCGCAACAGCGCCTCGAGGCGGTGCTGCTAGACGGCGCCGCGGTACCGGCCACGCTGGCCCACGAACTGCGGGGACTGGCCCGCAACGTGGGGGCCGAACGGCTTGCCGACGTGGTCGGACGGTTCGAGTCCAGCCTCGCCGCGGGTGACGAACTGCTTTCCGCCGCTCTGGTTCCCGACCTGCTGCGGGAATCGCAACACTGCATCGACTTCATTGCCGGGCGCACGCTGCGCCAGAAAGTGTGAACATGGCTTCCCTACTGGTGATTGACGACAACAGCACCAACCTCACCCTGTTTCGCCACCTGCTGCAGAAAATCGAGGACGCCCAGGTACAGTGCTTTGCCGATGCGACCGTCGCCTTGGAATGGTGTGCCGGCAACGAGCCGGATCTGATCCTGGTCGATTACATGATGCCGGTGATGGACGGACTGGAATTCATCCGTCGCCTGCAGGCCATGCCCGAGCGGCGCGATGTCGCCATCGTGATGGTGACGGCCGATACCGAAAGCGATGTGCGCCACCAGGCGCTGGCGCTTGGCGCCCAGGACTTCCTGACCAAGCCGGTGGACAAGGAGGAACTGATCGCGCGGGTGCGCAACCTGCTGGCGCTGCGCCAGAGCCGCCGCAACCTGGCCAATCGTGCCGCCTGGCTGGCCGACGAGGTGGCGAAAGCCACCGCGACCATCGCGGCGCGGGAAAAGGAAGCCATCCTGCGCCTCTCGCGCGCGGCGGAATACCGCGATCCGGAAACCGGCATGCATCTGTTGCGCATGTCAAACTACACGCGCCTGGTCGCCGCCAGGCTCGGCCTGCCTGCGGCGGAGCAGCAGCTGCTGATGGAGGCCGCGCCGATGCATGACGTGGGCAAGGTCGGCACGCCCGACCACATCCTGCTCAAGCCCGGGCGCCTGACGCCCGAGGAATTCGAGATCATGAAGCAGCATGCCTCGATCGGTTACGAAATCCTGCGCGATTCGGCTTCGCCGCTGTTCCAGTGCGCGGCGGTGGTGGCGCGCTCGCACCACGAGAAATTTGATGGCAGCGGCTATCCGCTGTCCCTGGTCGGCGATGCGATCCCGCTCCATGGCCGCATCGTGGCCGTGGCCGACGTGTTCGATGCGCTCACCTCCGAGAGGCCCTACAAGAAGGCCTGGCTGCTGGAGGACGCCCGGAAGTTTCTCGCCGACGGCGCAGGCAGCCATTTCGATCCGGCCTGCGTTGCCGCCTTTGTCGATCGCTGGGACGAGGTGCTCGAGATTCGTTCGCGCGACAACGATGCCCCGATCGCCGATCAACTTGTCAGGGCGGCCTGAGACAGGAAGTCAGTCATGCTCGATCCCGCCGTATTCGTCGAACTCAAGGCCAGCGGCAACCTGCCATCGCCGCGTGGTTCCGCGCTCAAGGTGCTCGACCTGTGCCAGCGTGACAACCTGACGCTCCCCGAACTGATCCAGGCCGTGCAGGTGGATCCGGCGATGGTCGGGCGCCTGCTCAAGATGGCCAACTCGGCGGCCTTCGGACGGCCGCGCCCGGTGGTGGCGCTGACGCCGGAGGTGTTGATGTCGATAGGCATCCAGTCCGTGCGCCAGCTGGTGCTGGCTTTCTCGCTGGTGTCCGGCAACCGTCAGGGCCAGTGCGCCGAATTCGACTACGAGGCCTTCTGGTCACGCTCGGCGGCCACCGGCGTCGCCATGCAGCTGCTGGGTGCGGCGACTCGGGTCGCGCCGCCGCCCGAGTTGTTCACCGTCGGCCTGCTGGCCAATGTCGGTCGCCTTGCGCTGTCCGCCATCCATCCGCTGGCCTATGGCAAATTGTTGCACCAGTCGGGCGGCAGATTCGGCACCGGGCTGACCGGGTTGGAGGAACACACCTTCGGCTATTCGCATGTCGAGGTGGCGGCGGCAATGATGCACGACTGGGGATTGCCGCGCTTGTTTTGCGATGCGGTGTTGCGTCACGAACACGCCGAGGGCGACGTTTCGTCGCGCGATTCGCGGGTCGCGCAGCTGGTTTCCTGCCTGCATCTGGCCTCGCGCCTGGCCGAGCTCTGCTTCCTGCAGGGCGACGAGCGGCGCGCCGGGTTCCAGGAATTGCTGCCCCTGGCGCGTGCGCTCGACATTGCCGATGGCAACCTGGCCCTCCTTGGCGACCAGATGCTGAGCGAATGGAAGGACTGGGGCCAGCTGCTGGAAATCGCGGTGCGTGAAGTCACGCCGTTTTCGACGCTGGATACGCCGGCCCAGCCGGCGGGCGAACCGGTTGGCGAATATCGCAAGCTGTCGGTGCTGGTGATCGACGAAGACACCGCCGCCGCCGAGCGCCTGAAGCAGCTGCTGGAGGCCGGCGGCCACCAGGTCAACCTGGCGCGCGGCGGACACGACGGGCTGGTCGAGGTGCTGGACCAGCAGCCGCAGCTGGTGTGCGTCGATCTCTGCGCCGACCGCGACCGTGGCCTGGAGCTGATCCGTACCCTGCGCCAGACGGAACTCGGGCGCTCGGTCTACCTCATGGTCCTGACCCGGCCCGACGACGACGAGCGCCTGACCATGGCGCTCGAAGCCGGCGCTGATGACTACCTCGACAAGCCGGTGGTGCCCAAGCTGCTGGATGCCCGCCTGCGTGCCGGACGCCGGATGATCCGCGAACAGCAGCTGTTGCGCCTGGAGCAGGAGACCCTGCGCCGGCGACTCCTGGAACTGGCGATCACCAGCCAGCACGCTCGCGAGGCGGCGCTCACCGATGTGCTTACCGGGCTATACAATCGTCGTCATGCCGTCGACCGCCTGAAGCAGGAATGGGCCGAGGCGGATCGCGGAATGCGGCCCTTGGCGGTACTCATGCTGGATATCGACTATTTCAAGGCAGTCAACGACAGCCACGGACATGACGCCGGGGACGAGGCCCTGCGCCAGGTGGCCGATGTCCTGCGCGCGATTTCCCGCATGTCCGATGTCGTTTGCCGGTACGGCGGCGAAGAGTTTCTCGTGATCGCGCCCGATACCTCGCTCGACGGCGCACTGCAACTGGCCGAGCGGATGCGCTCGGCGGTGGCGCAGCGCAAGCTGGCCCTGGCGACGCAAACCGTCAAGCTGACGATCAGCCTGGGGGTTGCTGTCAAGGGCGACGGCATCGCCAGCGCCGAGCGCCTGCTCAAGGCCGCCGACGAGGCGCTGTATCGGGCCAAGCAGTACGGCCGCAATCGGGTGGAACACGCGGCGTGAGCAACTTCTGGGTACAGCTGCCGACGAACTTCCTCGCGTCGATCCTGTTGATCGCAACCAGCATGCTGATCGCCGGCATGCTGGTGGTGAGTTTCTTCGGCAGCCCGCTGGGACGCTCGAAGAGCCTGGCCTACAAGGCCATGGCGATCCTGATCGCATCCTGGGCAGTGCTAGCATGGAAGAGCGCGAACTACTACAGCGCGCACATGTCCGAACTGGCCTATCAGGATGGCTACAACCAGGCCAGTCGCCAGATCGACGGCATCACCGACGAGATCGAGAATTCACTGCGTGCCCTGCGCAACGTGCCGCGCGTCTTGTCCGGCGAGGAAGCGGTGAAGCGGCAATTGCTGGCCTACGGCCCCCGCGCCGTCGCCTCCGCGCTGCCCTACGAGGAACGCAAGCGACGCTGGACCGATGCCGGCCTTCAGTCCGGCCTGCATGCCTTTCTCGGCGCTGCTGCCGCCGGCCTTGGCGCCGAGGTGGTGTGGGTGGTGAATGCCGCCGGGGATTGCATTGCCGCCAGCAATGCCGGGCGCGCGCAAAGTTTTGTCGGCTCCAATTACGCGCAGCGCGAGTACTTCCAGGAAGCGCGACAGGGCGGCGCCGGCCAGCAATATGCAGTAGGTATCGTGACGCGGGTTGCCGGACTCTACTATTCCTACCCGGTGCGCGATGCAGGCGGAGCCTTCATCGGCGCCGTGGTGGTGAAACGGGACATTTCCGAGTTGCGCCGCTGGACGCGACCCTACCACGCCTTTGTCACCGACGACCGAGGTGTCATCGTCCTCGCCGAAGATCGCGCCCTGGAATTGCGCACCCTGCCGGGTTCGACGGTCGGCGCCATGGCTCCCGAAGCGCGAATGTCGCGCTACAAGCTGCGTGATCTCGAACCCGCCGAAGTGCATCCGGTCGAGAACGCGCGCGAATTCGACCTGATGCTCATCGGCGAGTCCAGGGTACCCGTGATCCTGGTCTCCCGCACCGTGGCCGATGGGCAGGTCAGCGTCCACCTGCCTCGGCCACTGCCGGAACTGGCGCGCATCCAGTCCGAGCAGCCCTGGATTTTCTTCCTGATTGCCGCCGCCGGCACCACGTTGATAATCGCGGTGATCGCCGTCGTGCTCTATGTTCGTGCCAATCGCGAGGCGGCCCTGGCGGCCGAGGGCGCGAGTCGCGCCAAGAGCGATTTCCTGGCCAGCATGAGCCACGAAATCCGCACGCCGATGAATGGCGTGATCGGCCTCGCCAACCTGCTGCTCGATACGCCGCTGAGTCCGCAACAGCGCGAATTTGCGCGCGACATAGCGAACTCCGGCGAATCCTTGCTGGCGATCATCAACGACATCCTCGATCTGTCGAAGATCGAAGCCGGGCGCATGGAATTCGACAACCATCCCTTCGCGCTCGGCGCCGTGGTCGATGCGATCACTTCGGTACTCCGGCATCGCGCCACGGCCAAGGGCATCGGCCTGCGCGTAGAAATCACACCCGAGGCCGCCGGCAGCTACCTGGGCGACAGCCTGCGCGTGCGCCAGATCCTGCTCAACCTGGTGGGCAATGCGCTCAAGTTCACGGCAGCCGGTGAAGTGTGCGTTCGGGTTAGCCGCATCGCCGACGGATTGCATTTCGATGTCGTCGACACCGGCATCGGCATTGCGCCTGCGGCGCGCGAGCAACTGTTCTCCGACTACACCCAGGCCGATGCCGGCACCGCTCGCCGCTATGGCGGCACCGGGCTGGGCCTGGCGATCAGCAAGCGCCTGGCCCAGGGCATGGGCGGTCGCATCGGCGTTGAAAGCACGCCGGGGAATGGAAGCCGCTTCTGGTTCGAGCTCCCCTTGGCGCCGGCACCGGAACAGATCGCCCTCGATCTGCCCGCCGCCACGCCCTCAAGCGAGCCGGTGCCCGGTCCGCTGCCGGAAATCGCCGTGTCACCAGCGCCGACTTCTGCGCCCGCGGTGGAGGTGGCCGACGCAGCGCCTGCTGCCCCCGCGGCCGACGGTGCATCCGGCGCGGCGCGCCTGCTGCTGGTCGAAGACAACAAGGTCAACCAGAAGGTGGCGCTGACCCTGCTCGGTCGCCTTGGCTATCAGGTCGATCTGGCTGAAGACGGGCAGCAGGCGGTCGATGCCGCGCAACGCAACACCTATGCCCTGATCCTGATGGACATGCAGATGCCGGTGATGGATGGCCTGGAAGCGACGCGACGAATTCGCGCCCAGGCCAGGGGCGGTCCGCGGGTACCGATCGTCGCCCTCACCGCAAACGCCATGCAATCCGACCAGGAGGCCTGCCGCCAGGCCGGCATGGACGATTTCCTCGCCAAGCCCTTCGATCGCGCCGGCCTGGCGGCCTGCATCGAACGCTGGCTGGCACGACGCTCGGAGCCCATCCCCTCATGACGTTTTTAACATCCTTCAACCGGGGCGCCTGAACATGGGCACGAAGTTGATCAGTTACCAGCTCTGGATCGCGCTGCGGCAGCCGCGGACCATCACCATCGGTCGCCTGGGCGAGTTCAATTTCCCGGCCGGCGTCTATGTCTATACCGGCAGCGCCAAAAGCAACATCGAGGCGCGCATTGCGCGGCATTGCCGCCGCGACAAGACCCTGCGCTGGCATATCGACTACCTGCTGGCCGCCGAAGGGGTGGAGCTGTTTTGCGTCGGACGCTCCGCGCGCGGCGAATGCGCCCTCAATCGTGCGGCTGGCGGCGAAGTACTGGTGCCCGGATTCGGCGCCTCCGACTGCCGCAAGGACTGCCGCAGCCACCTGCGCTACCTGGGGGCGAAACGCACGGCCGATTGAGGCTTGTAGCGGCCTGCGATGTTCCGCGAGCCGCGCCGGCACGCCTCAGGGCAGCTTGACCGCCTCGATGTCGGCCTTGGCGCCCAGCCCCAGGCTGCGTACCCAGCCAACGTGGTGGCCGCGCGAGGTGATGTTGTCATCATGCACGGCAAAGCCCACGTTATAGACGCCGCCCGCCTTCAGCGCCTTGTCGTCGGCATTGGTCAAGCCCAGCGGGCGCACCATGACCACGGTCCACATGCCGTCCTTCCAGACTCCGCTGCCCTTGTTGTCGGCCGCCGAGCCGCTCGCGTCGGCGGCGCTGAGCACATACTGCGGCAGGATGTCGCCCTCCTTCCAGCCGGCGTTGGGATCGAAGGGCACGGCATTGCTGCCCTTGATCAGGAAGTTCTCCTTCTTGCCGAAGTCGTCGGCGCTCATGGCCTTGGTGCCGTACTTGGCGGCGTCGAACATGAACTTCGGCTGCTTCTTCTCGTCGAGGTTGGAGGCGAAATGATTCTTGCCGGCGTCGAAGTGGCGCCAGTCGAGCACATAGCCGTCATCCACGCCGCCGACCGGGTTGGTGCGGTGCGAGCGCCACTGGATCAGGTCGAGGAAACCGCCCTCGGCCTTGATTTTCGAGATCTCCTCGACGCTCTTGCCGCTCTTCCAGTCGGTGGGGTCGTTGCGGCTGGCCGGCAGGTACTTGCGCACGTCGGCTTTCTTGATCGCGCTGAGCAGGGGATTGGCGGCGACTTCCTCCTTCGTCGCCTGCTTCGGCATGTCGCGCTCGCCGTCGTGGCAGGTCAGCCAGCAGCCCTGCTTGGCGAAGTTGGGCACCTTGCCGTCGTCGATCATCACCGAGACGCGATCCTCGTAGATTGCCGGCTGCTTGCCGGCACGTACGTCGGCATTGAGGCGTGGGCCGCCGTAGGGCTTCCACTCCTTGCCGTCGAAGCGGTAGGCGGGGTAGTCGCCGGTCGGCTTGCCATTGGTCTTCCACTGGAAGCGCAGGTAGGCGTTCCTGTCGTCGAACGCGGCTTGCACCTTGAGGTCGATGTGGCCGTTCTTGCCCTTGGGCGGGGTCGGCTCCAGGCGCTTGCCGGCGACGAGGTTGTTGCCGATGTCCTTCTCGCCGTCGGGTTCGTCGTGGCAGAAGGTGCAGGCGTCCCCGCGCCGCATTTCCTTCGCCGCGCCCTTGTGCGCATCCGAGAGCAGCCATTCGTAGGAAGACTGTCCTGGGTAGAACAGGGGCACGTTAACCACCGGAATCTTGCTCCAGTCGATTTTGGCGGGGTCGGCGGCGAGCGCGGTGCCACCAAGGGTGGCGAGGACGAAGAACACAGCGGAGCGTTTCATGGACTGACTCCAGATCAAGGTGGGCCAGCGCGGAATTATGCCCCGGACTGTGGTTCGCGTTTGTCCGCGAGCGCCTCGCTCAGCGCAGCTGCATCCCGGCGCATGGCGGCAAGCAGGGAGCCGCCGTGGGTGACGTCGAAATCCGTACGGCGCGCGGCATCGTTGAGTTCAGTGGCCAGATCGAACAGGCGTACCATGCCCAGGCTTCCCGCCGAACCTTTCAAGGTATGGGTGACGCGGCGCGCCATGTCGAGATCGCCGGCTGCCAGTGCGCGCTCCATGTCCGCCAACTGGCTTTCCAGCTTGACGGCAAACTGGCGCAGCAGGCCTAGGTACATTGCCTTCTTGCCGCGTAGCATCTTCAGTGCGCGCTGGATGTCGACACCGGGCAGCAGGGTCAGCGCATCGAGCACCCGTTCCTCGGCCGCCGTCACGTTCGTCTTGTCCGCGAGGCGCGGATCGTCTGCCGCGGCAGCGGGGGCCTCTGGCGCAGGCAGCCACTGGAACAGGCTGGCATAGAGCGCGTCCGGGTCCACCGGCTTGGCGAGGAAGTCGTTCATGCCTGCCGCCAGGCAGGCTTGGCGGTCGTCGGCAAAGGCATTCGCCGTCATGGCGATGATGGGCCGATCCTGCCATCCCGGCAGGGCGCGTATCGCGCGGCTGGCTTGCAACCCGTCCATCACCGGCATCTGCATGTCCATCAGTACGAGGTCATAGCGGTTCGCGCGCGCAAGCTCCAGCGCTTGCTGGCCGTCCGTGGCGACGTCGACGCGCATGGCCGCCCCGTGCAGCAGTTCGAGGGCGACTTCGACATTGATCGTGTTGTCTTCCACCAGCAGCAGGCGGGCGCCACCATGTCCTCGCTGCAGGTCGCCGGCGGTGATTGCGGGCAGCCTCTGGTCGGTCGGCATCGGGCCGGCGCCCCGCTGCAGTCGGCAACTGAACCAGAAGCGGCTGCCTTGCCCCAGGCGGCTTTCGGCGCCGGCGTCGCCACCCATGAGGCGCGCCAGCTTCCTGGTGATGGCCAGGCCCAGTCCCGTGCCGCCGTATTCGCGCGTCGTCCCGCTGTCGGCCTGTTCGAATTCCTGGAAGATGCGCTGCATGGCCTCCTGTGCCATGCCGATGCCGGTGTCGTGGACCTCGAAGCGGATCAGGAGACCATCGTCGTCTTCCGCTTCGACGTCTGCGCGCAGGGTAATGCTGCCGTGTTCCGTGAACTTGACGGCATTGTTGGCGTAATTCAGCAGGCATTGCCGCACCCGGGTCAGGTCGCCGCGCAGCCAGACCGGCACATGGTCGGGATCCACCTCCAGGGCAAGACCCTTGGCTTCGGCAGACTCGCCCACCAGCGAACGTACGTGATCGAGTACCTGGACCAGGGCGAAATTGCGCTGGTCAAGCGTGACCTTGCCGGCTTCGATCTTGGACAGGTCGAGGATGTCGTTGATGACCGAGAGCAGGTGCTGTGCGGCGGAACCGATCTTGTCGAGCCGGTCCGCCTGCAGGGGCGTCGGTGCGCCGACCCGGAGCAGGTGGGTCAGGCCGATGATGGCATTCATCGGCGTGCGGATTTCGTGGCTCATGTTGGCCAGGAAGGTGCTTTTGGCGACGTTGGCCGCCTCGGCCGCCTGGGCCCGCCGCGCGAGTTCCTCCTGCAGCGCATTGATCTCCCGCTGGTGCTGTCGCCGCTCGGTGTCGTCGGCGACGACGGCTCGGCTCGACAGGAAATTGCCGTTTTCGTCGGATGGGCATCGCCGCTGATGAGGACGGGAAGTTTCCTGCCATCCTTGCGCAGCAACTCGAACTCGAGATTGCGTATGTGACCGGTCTTGAGGAATTCCGGATACCGAAGCTTGAAAAGCTCTAGGCTTTCCGGTGTGTGGAATTCGGCTATATTATGCCCGATGAATTCATCGCGGCTGTAGCCGAGCATGGCGAGTTCGGTTTCATTCACCTCGAGTATGGTGCCGCTCGCGTCGAGCGAGTGGTAGCCGACCGGCGCCCGGTCATACAGGTCGGCGATGCGCGCCGCGTCGTGCTTGAGTTTTTCGTGGGCCGCCGCGAGGTCCTCGGTGCGCTGCCTGACGATGTCTTCCAACTGCAGCTTGTAGCGCTCGAGCTCCCGCTCGTTTTCGCGTATTTGCGTGATGTCGCGGGCAACGCCGAGCACGGCGATGACCTGTCCCTGGTCGTCGAACAGGGGGGTCTTGATGGTCTGAATCAGTTCGCGATGGCCGTCGCTGGCGAAGTCAATCTCTTTTTCGCTGACATGCGGCCGGCCGGATTCGACGGTGGCGCGATCGCTGGCGCGGAACTGGTCCGCCTGTTCGCGATCAAGGAAATCGTAGTCGGTCTTGCCGATGATCTCGGCTTGCGGTGCGCCAAGAAACAGTTCGAACCGCGTGTTGCAGGCCAGGTAGCTTCCCTCCACGTCCTTCAGCCATACCAGGTCGGGAATTGCCGCCACCAGCCGGCGCAGCCGCTTCTGGCTTTCGTGAAGCCGGGCTTCGGCCTGCTTGCGCTCGGTGATATCCAGGGCGTGCACCAGGCGCGACACCGGTCGACCTTGCGCGTCCTTGATCACCGTAATGTCGAGCATGACCGGGAATCGGTCGCCGTTCCTGCAGAGATGTTCCGTTTCGAAATTGACGTGCCCCGTTTCGCTGGCACGACGGACCTGCGTCATGACCTCGGGCAGGCGCTCCGGAGGGAACAGCACCGAAACCGGCTGGCCCACCAGTTCGTTGCGCGCATAGCCGCGCCGGTGCGTGAATGCCGGATTGACCGAATGGATCAGCTGCGTGACCGGATCGCCGATCGCCAGGCCGATGCCCGATTGCTCGAAGGCCTCCGCCCAGATGCGCAGCCTGTCTTCCGCGAGTTTGTGCTCGGTAATGTCCATGGCGATGCCGAGGTAGCCCTGCAGCCGGCCGTTGGTGTCGAATTGGGGCTGTCCGCGCGACATCAGCCAGCGCAGTTCTCCGCCAGGAGGCTGGACGCGCCATTCGATAGTGATCGGCTTGTTTTCCTGCGCGGCGGCGGCCACGGTCTCCGCCGCGCCTTGCCGGTCGTCAGGGTGGATCGCGGCCAGCCAGTTGTCGTAGGAGGCTTCGCAACTGCCGGGCTCGTAGCCGTAAAGGCGAAAGACCTCGTCGGACCAGTAGTTGCGGTTGGTCGTGATGTCCCATTCCCAGGTACCGGCGTGGGCTGCGTCCTGCGCCAGGCGCAGGCGCCGTTCGCTGGCGGCGAGGTTGCGCTCCGAAGCCTGCTGCGCTTCCGCGGCGCTGGCCAGGCGTTGCCGTATCGCCTCGATTTCGACGATGGAGGAAGTGCTGCCTGGCGGGGCCGGCTTATCGCTATCGCTGGCGAGCGTATCGAGGGACTGGGCCAGCCGCCGGCTGGCCAGGCGCCCGCCGGCGTACCCTGCCAGCACCGTGGCCAGGATCAGCATGGCGAGCGCGATCGCGCCATCGGCCAGCGCGCGGTTGGCCGAGGAACGTGGGGTTTCGACCGACACCGACCAGGGGGCTTCAGCCAGGCCGACGCTGTGGATGCTGGCATCGCCCGCGCTGCCGTGGCCGGTTCCGCGGCGGGCGATGATGGCTTGCGTACTGTCAGCAAGCGTGATCGTCCAGTTTGCGGGCACCGCGGTTTCTTCGAAGTGCTTCTGGAACGCCATCGCCTCGATCGTTGTGAGGATCAGATAGCTATTGATGTCTGCGACCCGAATCGGCACGGCGATGGCGACGATCGGCGTGCCATTGGGTCCCTTGACGGTGTCGCCGACAGCCGGGTTTCCGGTCTTCAGGGCAGTGCCTGCGGCCGATTTTCCTTTCGGGCGAAGCAGGGGCGCGAGCGGTGTCCCCCAGGGAAGCCTGGTGTTGAACAACATGCGGCCCGAAGCGTCGGCAAACAAGACATGGTTGCCCAGCGCCTTGTGATATCCCTTGGCCGTGTCATGCAATTCCTGCCAACGTGATGGATGTAAAGCCAATGGCGATGTGGCAAGCATCTGCAAAGCTGCGATCCGCGCATTGAGTTGCCGATCGATTGAATTCGCGACGTTCTGCGCCAGGGCCCGGGCTTCGCGCGCCTCGTCCTGGCGGGCATCGTCCAGCGCGCGGAAGGCGAAGGCACCCAGCAGCAGGAGCAGCGGCGCGATGCAGATCCAGATCAGGCGGACCAGATAGGAATGCAGGCGGATCGTGGCCATGAGAGGAGGTCGGCGGCACGCCGACGGTTGTATCCCTGATGAACCGATCATCCGCAGCGACAGCGGCGCCGTCTGTCAGCGTTTGCTGACAAGACCGAAAAAATGACAGGGACTTGTTTTAGGTCAACTCGTGGCGCGCCGCCAGTGCCGCCAGTTCGACGTTGCTGGCAACGCCGAGTTTGTCCAGCAGGCGGCGCCGGTAGGTGCTGATGCTTTTCGCGCCGACGCCGAGCCGGTCGGCAATGGTCGCCAGCGGCTCGCCGCGCAACAGGCCGCGCATCACCTCGGCTTCGCGCCGCGACAGGGCGGCAAACGGGCTGTCGGTCGCGGCTGGGCTGCGCCCGCGCGGGAAGGCGGTGCCGCCGTCGAGGACGCGGCGGATCGCGCGCAGCAGCTTGCCCTCATCCTCGTCCTTGCCGACGAAGCCCTGCGCACCGTGGCGGCGCGCATAGTCGGCATACTGTTCGGCCGGGTGCATCGAGAACAGCAGCACCGGCAGGCGGTTGCCGGCGGCGCGCAGCGATTCCAGCACCTGCATGCCGCGCTTCACCGGCAGCGCGATGTCGAGCAGCAGCAGGTCGGCGGCGAGCGTCAGGGCAAGGCGTTCGGCTTCCGCGCCATCGGCGGCCTCGGCCACCACTGCCAGGCCGCGAGCGCGTGCGAAGATGTCGCGCAGGCCCTGGCGCACCACCTGGTGGTCGTCGGCGATGATGATGCGGCCCGGCTTCATGGCGCCTTGGCCGGAATGCGCAGGGTGACGGTGGCGCCCGGGCCGCCCGTGACGGACATCGTGCCGCCGTGGCGCCGCAGCCGTTCGCCGATGCCGAGCAGGCCGAATCCTTCTCCCTCTTGCGGCACGAAGCCGCGGCCGTCATCGCTGATGCGCAGTTGCAGGGCCGTGCGTGACCGGGTCAGCGACACCGCGACGCGGCTGGCGCCGGAATGGCGGGCGACATTGGTCAGCAGTTCCTGCAGCATGCGGAACAGGTCGGTGCGCAGCGGGTCGGCGGGCTCGGGACTCAGCGCGCCGATGCGGGTGGTGGCCCGGATGCCGCTGCGCCGCGACCAGTCGCGCACGTACCAGCGCAGGGTCTCGGTGAGGCCGAGGTCGTCGAGCATGGGCGGCCGCAGCCGGCTGCACAGGGCGCGGGTGGTCTCCAGCGCCTGGTCGAGGAGGGCGCGAACGTCATCCAGTTCGGCCCCGGGCTGCTGCGAGGCCAGGCTTTCGAGGCGCATGCGGATGCCGGTCAGGGTGGCGCCGATTTCGTCGTGTACCTCGCGCGCCAGTTCGCGGCGATTGACCTCGATCTCGTCCTGCACATGGTCGGCCAGGCGGCTGAGCACGCGCTGCGCCAGGTCGCGCTCCTCCTGCGCCTGGCGCAGCGCGGTGATATCCGTCTGCACCGAGACCCAGCCCGCGCCGAAGTCGGGATGCGATGTCGCGACGATCTTCGCTGAAGTCCAGAGTTCCGTGCCGTCCTTGCGGCGGTTCTTCAGTTCGCCGTGCCAATGCCCGTCGCGGGCCAGCGCGCGCAGGATCGCCGCCGCCTTGGCTTCCGGGGAGGATTCGCCGGGGGCATTGAGGATGGACACGTGCTGCCCGATCAGTTCGCCGACGGCATAGCCGAACATGGCGGCGAACTTCCGGTTGGTGTAACGCAGGATGCCTTGCGCATCGCACAGGTTGACCGCCTCGTCGAGCGCATCGAGGATGTCGGCCTGGAGCCGGAGCTGCTGTTCCGCCTGCTTGCGCCCGGTGATGTCGGTGGCGGCGCAGACGATGCCCGTGATGCGGCCGTCGGCGTCGCGCTCCGGCTCGACGATCAGGTCGAAGCAGCCGGCCTGCGCCTCCCGCGTGACCCAGACTTGCTGGCGCTCGCCTTGTCCCATGCGCAGTACGCGGCGCTTGACGGTGGTCAGCGGCCGCGCCGCCTCCCGGCCGAGGAACTCGTCGTCGCTGCGGCCGATCAGCTCGTCGGAGGTGGCGCCGAGCGCCGGGTTGGCGATCCAGGTGTAGCGCAGTTGCCGGTCCTGGTGGAAGACCAGGACATGCGACAGCTTGAGCACCGTGGCGAGCCGCGCCTCGTTCCTTTTCATGGCTGTTTCGGCGCGCTTGCGTTCGGTGGCGTCGGTCAGCAGGCCGACCATGTACCGGTCGCCGTCGAAATCGACGAGGCTGGCCGAGACCAGGAGGTCGCCGATTGCTCCGGAATGCTTGCGGTAGCGGGCTTCGAAGGCACGCACGGGCTGGCCCTGGCGCAGCATCGACAGGAGCCTGGCGCGCTCCTCGGGAAAGGGCCAGAGGCCGAGTTCCAGCGCGGTATGGCCGAGGATGGCCTGGCGCGCGAGGCCGAACAGGTGCTCGAAGGCGTCGTTGACGGCGATGAAGCGGCCGTCGGCCAGGCGCGAGATGCCGATGGCGACATGGCTGCCGGCGAAGATGCGGGCGATCCAGTCGCTGGGTGGGGTGGATGCGTCGGGTTTCACTGCCTTTCCGTTCCGGTGGCCGCGACTGCGCGGCAGGCGCACCCTATCATTTCGGCGCCGGGCTGCGCAACAGTCGATGGCACCCTGTCTCGCGAATCGTGGTACTGTGTAAAAAAATGGGGTATCCACTTAGCTCCACTTGAGCTAGAATGTACTGGATGGACGTCCAGATAGTACCGCCGATTTCCGGAAAAGACTACCCCCGAACCTGGAATGACTTCCTGGACAGGTTCGCCACGGATGAAGCGTGCCATGG
>CAIVQO010000063.1 GCA_903908065.1 uncultured beta proteobacterium
ACGCCCTGACATCATCGGCGGGATTCGCGACCTTGTGACCGCGCTCACTCGCAAACCTGAAGACCTGAGCAACAATGTCCCGGATATGAACGGCCGTGGCCGGTGCATTGCGCTGTGTCTTGACCCTTTCGCACAATGCCCGCAAATCCTCGGACGCTATCTCCTTGAGAAGACGTCGGCCAAACTCGGGCTCGATATCGCGATCAATGACGGATTTCCTCATATCCCGAGTGCTGTCTGCCATGCGGTATTCGCTCAGCCACAAGGTTGAGAATTCACCAAAAGTTTTAGCTGCTTTCGATTTCTGAATCGAACGCTGCTTTTCCTTTGCCGGTGACTTCCCCGCGGCGATTTCCCTCTTGACTCCGATCAGTTTTTCCCTGGCCTCGCCCAAGGTAAGACCTTCTGGACCGTATTGACCAAGAACGAGAGTTTCGCGCCGACCGTTGAGTCGATAGTCGTATCGGAAGGAAACAACTCCTGACGGGGTAACCGCCACATAGAGGCCGTCACGATCAACCAGCTTGTACAACTTGCCGGTCGGCTTGAGGTTCTTCAGTTGGGTATCGGTAAGCATGGTGGCCCTTTCCTGGTCGCCGATACCGTCAACGCAAAATTCCCTAATTTCGCCAGCAAACCCGCATGGTTATTGGGTTTTGCATTTCACGATACCGTCAACGCGTCCATTTGATGTTGACGGTATCGATGTTACGGAAGGTCTCAAGAAATGCCAATACCGTCACCGATACCGTCTCCAGAAGTGGGCTACCCTGAATAGTCAGGAATAGTAAAAAACAGAAAACCCGTTGTTTTACCGAGGGTTTTTCGTGTTTTCTGGATAGGTACGAATAGTACCGAAACCCTATGTAATTATTCCCACTCGATGGTGGCAGGCGGCTTGCCCGAAATGTCGTAGACCACCCGATTGATGCCGCGGACTTCGTTGATGATGCGGTTGGAGACACGGCCCAGCAATTCGTGGGGCAGCTCCGCCCATTTGGCGGTCATGAAGTCCGAGGTCTGCACCGCACGCAGGGCCACCACGTATTCGTAGGTGCGGCCATCTCCCATCACGCCTACGCTCTTTACCGGCAGGAAGACGGCAAAGGCCTGGCTGGTCTTGTCGTACCAGTCGGCCGCGCGCAGTTCATCGATGAAGATGGCGTCGGCGCGACGCAGCAGGTCCGCGTAGTCCTGCTTCACCTCGCCGAGGATGCGCACGCCGAGGCCCGGGCCGGGGAAAGGATGGCGATAGACCATTTCATGCGGCAGCCCAAGGGCCACGCCAAACTCGCGAACCTCATCCTTGAACAGTTCGCGCAGGGGTTCGCACAACTTCAGGTTCAGGGTTTCCGGGAGCCCGCCGACATTGTGGTGGCTCTTGATGGCATGCGCCTTCTTGGTCTTGGCTCCGGCCGATTCGATCACATCCGGATAGATCGTGCCTTGCGCCAGCCATCTGGCCCGGGGCAGTTTTTTGGCCTCGGCCTGGAACACTTCGACGAATTCGCGGCCGATGATCTTGCGCTTCTGTTCCGGATCGGTGACGCCCTTGAGATGCCCCATGAACTGCGCCGACGCATCGACATGGATCACCTTTACGCCGAGGTTGCGGGCAAAGGTCTGCATCACCTGTGCGCCCTCGTTGAGCCGCAACAGCCCGTTATCGACGAACACGCAGGTCAGTTTGTCGCCGATCGCCCGGTGCAGCAGCGCGGCGACCACCGAGGAGTCCACGCCGCCGGACAAGCCAAGGATCACCTCGTCCTCGCCCACCTGGGCGCGCACCTTGGCGATGGCCTCATCGACATAGTCGGGCATGTTCCAGTCGTGGCCGCAGCCGCAAATCTCATGGACGAAACGGGCGATGATCTCCCTGCCCTTCAGGGTATGGGTGACCTCCGGGTGGAACTGCACGGCGTAGAAGCCGCGCACCTCGTCGGCCATCGCCGCAATCGGCGTCGATTCATTGCTGCCGATCACCTTGAAACCGGGCGGCAGCTCGGTCACCTTGTCGCCATGGCTCATCCAGACTTCCAGCAGGCCGTGGCCCTCGGCGTTGCTGCGATCCTGTATGCCCTCAAACAGCTTCGAATGGCCCCGGGCCCGCATTTCGGCATAGCCGAATTCGCGCTTGTTGCTGCTTTCGACCTTGCCACCCAGCTGCGACGCCATGGTCTGCATGCCATAGCAGATGCCCAGAACCGGCACCCCGAGCTTGAATACGCTATCCGGCGCCTTCCATTCCTCGGCCTCGTAGACCGAGTTCGGCCCGCCGGAAAGGATCACACCGTTCGGCTTGAACTCGCGAATGAACTCATCGCTGACATCGAAGGGGTGCAATTCGCAATACACCTGCTGTTCGCGAACCCGGCGCGCGATAAGTTGGGCAACTTGGGAGCCGAAATCTAGGATCAGGATTTTCTGGTGGGACATGGCGTGGTCTCGAAAGAAAAAAGGCGGCCGAAGCCGCCTTTGGATCAATGCGGCAGTCAGTCGATGTGGTAGTTCGGCGCTTCCTTGGTGATCTGGACATCGTGCACATGCGATTCGCGGATGCCGGCGGAGGTGATCTCGACAAACTCCGCCTTGGCGCGCATGTCGTCGATGGTGGCGCAACCGACATAGCCCATCGAGGAACGCAGGCCGCCCATCAACTGGTGGATCACTGCCGTCACGGGGCCCTTGTAGGGGACGCGCCCCTCGATGCCCTCCGGCACGAGCTTTTCGACGTTGGCGTCGGAGTCCTGGAAGTAACGGTCGGCGGCGCCATCCTTCATCGCGCCCAAGCTGCCCATGCCGCGATAGGACTTGTAGGAACGGCCTTGGTACAGCACGGTCTCGCCGGGTGCCTCTTCGGTGCCGGCAAACAACCCGCCCAGCATGACGGCGTTGGCTCCGGCAGCGATGGCCTTGGCAATGTCACCGGAATAGCGAATGCCGCCGTCGGCGATCAATGGAGTATTGCTGGCAGCCATCGCATTGGCCACCAGATCGACGGCCGTGATCTGCGGCACACCGACACCGGCAACGATGCGCGTGGTGCAGATCGAGCCGGGGCCGATGCCGACCTTGACGCCATCGGCGCCGTGATCGACCAGCGCCTTCGCGGCATTGGCCGTGGCGATGTTGCCGCCGACCACCTCGACCTGCGGGAAATTCTTCTTGACCCACTCGACGCGTTTCAACACGCCTTCGGAATGGCCATGCGCGGTATCGACCACAATCACGTCCACACCAGCCTCGGCCAGCAGTGCGACGCGTTCCTCCGTGCCCTCGCCGACACCGACCGCCGCCCCGACGCGAAGGTGGCCCTGATCGTCCTTGGCGGCAAACGGATGCTCGCTCGACTTGAGGATATCCTTCACGGTCACCAGGCCGCGCAATTCGAAAGCGCCATTGACCACCAGCACCCGCTCCAGCCGGTGCTTGTGCATCAAGGCCTTCGCCTCTTCCGGGGAGCTGCCTTCGCTTACCGTAACCAGGCGCTCGCGCGGCGTCATGATGCCGCGCACCGGTTGGTCGAGATTGGTCTCAAAGCGCGTGTCGCGGTTGGTAACGATACCCACCACCTTGCCGTTTTCGACCACCGGCAGACCGGAAATGCGGAAGTTGCGCGTCAGCGCCAGTACCTCGCGCACCGTCATCGAGGGCGGAATGGTGATCGGGTCTTTCAGTACGCCCGACTCGAAACGCTTGACCTTGGCCACCTCGGCCGCCTGCGCCTTGGGATTCAGGTTCTTGTGGATGATGCCGATGCCGCCTTCCTGGGCCAGCGCAATTGCCAGACGGGATTCGGTCACCGTGTCCATGGCGGCCGAGATCAGGGGCAGGTTGAGCTGGATATTGCGGGTAAGGCGGGTAGCGAGGCTGACGTCGCGGGGGAGGATCGCCGAATGGGCGGGAACCAGGAGGACGTCGTCGAACGTCAGCGCCTTCTGGAGCAGTCGCATGGTGTTTTCCTTGGATCGCAAAGCCGCATTATACGCGAGAGCATCGGCCCCTTTCGCCGTCCCGCCAGCGCCGACTTTTCAGGCCTCGGCCTCGGCGTCGCCACCGCCCTTTTTCATGGCCTTGCCTTCGGCGGCGCGCTGCTTGCGCACTTCCTTCGGGTCGGCAATCAGCGGACGGTAGATTTCGACCCGGTCACGATCGCGCAACACGGTATCCGCCTTGGCCAGCTTTGCATACACGCCGATCTTGTTCCGCTTCAGGTCGATCTCGGGGTACTTCGTCAGCAGGCCGGATGCCTCGACAGCCTGCAGGGCAGTACTGCCCTGGGGCAGGCTGAGACGCGCCAGTTCCTGCGTATCCGCGAGGGCGTACACCACTTCGACGTTGATCTGTTCAGCCATAAACCGTTTGCGCCCGCTTGACGAAGGAGTCGACGAAGGTATTTGCGATGTGATGGAACACCGGCCCCAGGGCTTTTTCCAGCAACTGGCTGGAAAACGCATAGTGCAGGCGAAATTCTACCTTGCAGGCGGTATCGCCCAGCGGCGTGAAGCGCCAATGTCCGTCGAGGTGATCGAAGGGGCCATCCCTCAGCTTGAGATCCATCAGGAATGGCTCCTGCTTGGTGTTCTCAGTGGAGAAATGCGACTTGAGTCCGTGGTAGTTGATATAGACGGTCGCCGAGGTGCGCTCCGCCGTCCGCTCGTGGATCGTGCTGCCGCCGCACCAGGGCAGAAAGGCAGGGTAGTCTTCGATGCGATCGACGAGCACGAACATCTGCGCGGCAGTGCGTTCGATGAGGACGGACTTCTCGACCAGGGCCATGGGATCTGCCGCTAAGGCGTAGTAGGGGCTACGGTAGAATTCTTAATTTTAGCGCCCGGTCCAATGAGCATCGTCGATAACAAGAAGGCGTTCCACGATTATTTCATCGAGGATCGCTACGAGGCCGGACTGGTGTTGGAGGGCTGGGAGGTAAAAGCCATTCGCGCCGGCCGCGCCCAGCTCAAGGAAGCCTACGTGGTAGTCAAGCGCGGCGAGGTCTTCCTGCTCGGCGCCCACATCACCCCGCTACTCTCCGCCTCGACACACATCCATCCCGATCCGGTTCGCACCCGCAAGCTGCTGCTGCACGCCGAGGAGATCAGCAAATTGATCGGCAAGGTCGAGCGCGCCGGTTACACCCTGGTGCCGCTGGATCTGCATTACAGCAAAGGCCGGGTCAAGTTGAGCATCGGATTGGCCAAGGGCAAGAAGCAACACGACAAGCGCGATGCGGAAAAAGAGCGCGACTGGGTCAGGGAAAAGGCCCGCCTGATGCGCGACCGGCGCGGCTGACGGTGAGCCCCGCCACCCTGCTCTGGCTGGTCACCGGCTGCCTCATGCTGCAGCCCTTATCGACCGACCTCTACCTGGCGTCGCTGCCGCACATGGCCAGCGACTTCGGCGTGCCGCCCTCCTCGGTTCAGCACACGCTGTCACTTTTCGTGATCGGCTTCGGCACCGCGCAACTGATCAGCGGCCCGCTGTCCGACAAGTATGGTCGACGTCATGTCATCGTCGGCGGTCTGACGCTCTACCTGCTCGCCAGCATCGGCTGCGCAATCTCTCCCGACCTGAACTGGCTGGTGGCATCCCGCTTCGCCCAGGCGGTCGGCTGTTGCACCGGCGTGGTCGTCGCGCGGGCCGTGGTGCGTGACGTGTATAACCCCAGCGACGGCGCTCGCGTCCTGGCCAAGGCCAGTTCCCTGCTCTCGCTCGCGCCCATCCTGGGCCCCATCGTCGGCAGCTATCTGCAGGTCAGCTTCGGCTGGCGTGCCGCGTTCGTCGCCCACGCCCTGGTTGGCCTGATCGTCTGGATCGCGGCCATCAAACGCATGAAGGAATCCAACGCGCAACCCAACCCGAATGCCATGGCAGCCGGCGAACTAGGCAAAAGTTACGCGGAAGTTTTCCTTACTCCTGGGTTCTGGGCCTACGCGCTGCCCGGTGCGCTTTCCTATGCATCGATATTCGTATACATCTCCGGTGCATCCTTCGTCCTCATCAAGGGGCTCGGCGTCTCGACGGAGCTTTACGGATACCTGTTTTCCTTCGGCGTACTGGGTTACCTTTCCGGCACGCTGATCTGCCGGCGACTGCTCTCCAGCCATGGCATCCAGGGCGTTCTTCGCCTGGGTACTTTGGTAGGCCTCGTAGGCGGCGTCGGGTTTCTCCTTTTGATCCTCGCCGACGCTCGCCACTGGCTGGTGGTCGTGGCAGCCTTGTTCATCGTCATGGTTGCCCACGGCATCAACATCCCCTGTACCCAGTCCGGATCGCTGGCGCCGTTCCCAGAAAAAGCCGGTGCGGCAGCCGCCTTGTTCGGGTTCGTGATGATGGTCGTGGCCCTGGTCGCAGGCATCGTCGTAAGCAAGAACCTGGACGCCACGCTGATACCTTTCGCGTCAATCAGCGCCGCAGTCTCGGTCCTGCTTTTTTCATCGGCACGACTCCTGGCAAAGCACGCCGGGACGCTTTGAGTCCCATTTCAAACAATCGACCGGAACCAGGCTGCATGGTCCGATGCCGGAAATATCATTCGTTCATGCCATTCAATACAGGAAGCGCGATTCGAGATCCGTCAGCCCGAGTTCCTGGATGATCCGGGTTGCGCGCTCGCGGGCATTGCCACGCGGCGTTCCATCACGCCGGGCGACAATCAGTTCATTCTTCATCGAGTGTTCCCAGCCCACCAGTTCGGTGACATTGAGCCGATAGCCGTGGGCCTCAAGCAGCAGGCAGCGCAGTACGTTGGTGACCAGGCTGCCGAATTCGCGGGTGTGGATGGGATGCCGCCAGATTTCGGCCAGCGCCCCAGCCGCCAGCGCAGCACTCTTGTGTTGGCGAAGCACACCGGCCACTTCGGCCTGGCAACAGGGCGCCAGGACCACGAAACGAGCCTGTCGCTGCAACGCAAAGCGGATCGCGTCGTCGGTGGCGGTATCGCAAGCGTGGAGCGCGGTAACGACATCGACACGCTGCGGAAGCTGCTCTGCCGCGATGGCCTCGGCCACGCTCAGCGCGTGGAACTCCATTCGCTCGAAGCCAAGCCGCCCGGCAAGCGCTCGCGATTTGTCGACCAACTCGGCGCGGGTTTCGATGCCGAACACCCGACCAGCCTTCCCGTCTTTCAGGTAGAGGTCGTAGAGGATGAATCCGAGGTAGGACTTGCCGGCGCCATGATCAACCAGTGTCAGTTCACCAGTTTCAGCAAGGACTTCCGACAGCAGCGGCTCGATGAACTGGCACAGGTGATAGACCTGCTTCAGCTTGCGCCGGCTATCCTGGTTCAATCGCCCATCCCGAGTCAGGATGTGCAATTCCTTGAGCAGTTCGGTCGACTGCCCAGGCCGAATCTCCGGTATGCCGCCCGCTGTCACATCTAGTCCTCGACAGGCAAGCGGATGATGTGCTGCCCGGACTTCTCATCGCGCTCCAGCACCAGCAAGCGGTGTTTCATGGCGTCTTCCAGCAGTTCGCCAAACGAACGATAGCCGTAATACGACTCGCTGAAGCCGGGCTTGCGTCGCTTCAAGGTCTGCTTGACCATCGAACCCCAGATCTTCTCGTCCTCGCCTCGCTCGGTAATCAGCGCCTCGACGGTTTCCAGCACCAGGTCGAAAGCCTGCTGGCGCTTGAGATCTTCCGGCTTTTCATCGCCCCGGGCTTCGTTTGCCTTGCCCGGGGACGCCGCCTTGGTTGCCGGCTTGCGCGGGGTGCGCGGCTTCTTTGCGGGCAGTTCCCGCACCAGATCGTCGTAGAAGATGAACTCGTCACAGTTGGCCGCCAGCAGGTCCGATGTTGCCGCCTTGACGCCAACGCCGATCACACGCTTGTTGTTCTCGCGCAGCTTCGACACAAGAGGGGAAAAGTCCGAATCGCCGCTGATGATGACGAAGGTATCGACGTGCGACTTGGTATAGCAGAGGTCGAGCGCATCGACCACCATGCGGATGTCGGCCGAGTTCTTGCCCGACTGGCGAACGTGCGGAATCTCGATCAGCTCGAACGAGGCCTCATGCATGGGCGCCTTGAAGTCCTTGTAACGCGCCCAGTCGCAGTAGGCCTTCTTGACCACGATACTGCCCTTGAGCAGCAGTCGCTCGAGCACTTTCTTGATGTCGAACTGGGCATACTTGGCATCACGCACGCCCAGCGCCACGTTTTCGAAATCGCAGAACAGCGCCATGCTGGTGATTTCAGGGTTAGCTGCCATTCAACGCTTTCAAATTCTTCTGAAACGTGCAGTGTCGCATTTTCGACGCGACTGCGGCGCGAGGCGGCATAATTCGCTCCCCGTTTTGCCCCTCACGCTGCCTGCTCCATGTCCCCCGCCCTGCAAACCCTGCGCCGCGTCTTCGGCTTCGACGCTTTTCGGGGCGCGCAGGCGGAGATCATCGGCCATGTCGTCGCTGGCGGCGATGCCCTGGTGCTGATGCCTACCGGCGGCGGTAAGTCACTCTGTTACCAACTGCCCGCCCTGCTGCGCTCCGGCACCGCCGTGGTCGTCTCGCCCCTCATCGCACTGATGCAGGATCAGGTCGCGGCCTTGCAGCAGGCTGGTGTGCGCGCCGCCTTCCTCAATTCGACCCTGGAGGCCGCCGTTGCCACCGAAATTGAGCGTCAGCTGCGCGAGGACCAGCTCGACCTGATCTATGTCGCGCCGGAACGACTTTTGAACCCGCGCTTCCTTGCCCTGCTGGATTTCGTTGCGACGCGACAGGGGATCGCCCTGTTTGCCATCGACGAAGCGCATTGCGTCTCGCAATGGGGGCACGACTTCCGTCCCGAGTACATCCAGCTGGCCGTGTTGCACCAGCGCTGGCCGGACGTTCCCCGCATCGCCCTGACCGCCACTGCCGACACGTTGACGCGGCGCGAGATTGTCGAGCGCCTGGGCCTGGAGGCGGCCAGGGTCTTCGTCGCCAGCTTCGATCGGCCGAATATTCGCTACAGCGTGGTTGAACGCGATAATCCACGGCGCCAGCTGCTCGATTTTCTCGCCGCCCATCGCGGCGAGGCCGGCATCGTCTATTGCCTGTCGCGGCGCAAGGTCGATGAAACCGCCGCTTGGCTCTGCGAGCAGGGACTGGCCGCCCTCCCCTATCATGCCGGACTCGATGCGGCCATCCGCCAACAGCACCAACAGCGCTTCCAGCGCGAAGACGGCGTGGTCATGGTGGCGACCATCGCGTTTGGCATGGGCATCGACAAGCCCGACGTGCGCTTCGTCGCCCATCTCGACCTGCCCAAGAGCCTGGAGGCCTACTATCAGGAGACGGGACGCGCGGGCCGCGATGGGGAGCCCGCCGAAGCCTGGATGACTTACGGACTCAACGACGTCGTGGTGCATCGCGGACGCATCGAGGAATCCATTGCCGGCGAAGAGCAGAAGCGTATCGAGCGCGGCAAGCTCGACGCGCTGCTGGCCTGGTGCGAAACCATGGCCTGCCGGCGCCGCAGCCTGCTTTCCTACTTCGGCGAGGAGAGCGGCCCCTGCGGCAACTGCGACACCTGCCTCGAACCGCCCGTGGCCTGGGACGGCACCATCCCCGCGCAGAAAGCCATGTCGGCAGCCCTGCGCACCGGCCAGCGCTTTGGTGCAGGACATCTGATCGACATCTTGCGCGGCAAGCTGACCGACAAGGTTCAGCAGTTCGAGCACCAGCGACTTCCCACCTTCGCCGCCGGCGCCGACTTGGACGATGCCGATTGGCGTTCGGTGTTCCGCCAGTTGCTAGCCGCCGGCCTGTTGCGCGCCGATGCCGAGGCATTCGGGGCATTGCGCCTGACCGACGCCGCGCGGCCCGTCCTCAAGGGCGAACAATCCCTGCTGCTGCGACGCCGTAATCCGGCAAAACGCGGGCGGGGCAAAGAGTCGACGCTGGCGACACGGCGCGACAGCCCCCAAACCGGTCTCGACGACAGCACCCGGGCGCTGTTCGAGCTATTGCGCCAGTGGCGCGCCGAAACGGCCCGCTTCCAGGGGGTCCCTGCCTACGTCATCCTGCACGACCGCAGCCTGCGCGAGCTGGCCCTGCGCCGTCCACTGAACCGCGAAGACCTGCTGGACATACCCGGCATCGGTGCAGCAAAAGCGGACCGCTATGCAGAAGCCCTACTCGCCCTGATGCCTTGAACGCCGCAGAAAAAACCTCGGCCCACGCATCCGCGCCCGCCTGCGGCAGGCGATAATGCCGGGCTTGCAAACATGGAAGTTTCGCGATGAAGCGCGTCGATGATTTTCGCCTGCGGCTGGGTACACATGAACTGGTGCCCATCATGGTGGGCGGCATGGGAGTGGACATCTCGACCGCCGAACTTTCCCTGGAAGCCGCGCGCCTGGGCGGCATCGGCCACATCTCGGACGCCATGGTGCCGACCGTCTCCGACCGCCGTTTCAATACCAAGTACGTCAAGACCAAACTCAAGCAGTACAAGTTCAACGTCGCGAATACCGACAAGGCGGTAGTCAAGTTCGACCTCGGCCTGCTCGCCGAAGCCACTGCGCTGCACGTCGGCCGCACCATGGAGGCCAAGCGCGGCGACGGCCTGATCTTCATCAACTGCATGGAAAAGCTGACCATGAATGCGCCCAAGGAAACCTTGCGCGTACGCATGTCGGCGGCGCTCGATGCCGGCATCGACGGCATCACCCTGGCCGCCGGCCTGCACTTGGGCAGCTTTGGCCTGATCGAGGATCATCCGCGCTTTCGCGACGCCAAGCTCGGCATCATCGTTTCCAGCCTGCGTGCGCTGCAACTCTTCATCAAGAAAAGCGCGCGCACCAACCGCCTGCCCGACTATGTCGTCATCGAAGGCCCACTCGCGGGGGGGCACCTCGGTTTCGGCATGGACTGGGCGCAATACAACCTAGCCACCATCGTCGCCGAAATCCGCGATTGGCTCGCGGCCGAGAAACTCGACATTCCGCTGATTCCGGCCGGTGGCATTTTCACCGGCTCGGACGCCGCCGCCTTCCTCGAAAACGGCGCTGCCGCGGTTCAGGTGGCAACGCGTTTCACGGTATCGAAGGAATGCGGCCTGCCGGAGGACGTGCAGCAGGAATACTTCAAGGCCGGTGAAACCGACATCGAGGTGAACAGCATTTCACCCACCGGTTACCCCATGCGCATGCTGAAGAACAGTCCCGGCATCGGCGACGGCATTCGCCCCAATTGCGAGGCCTACGGCTACCTGCTCGACTCGAACGGCAGCTGCCAGTACATCGAGGCCTACAACCGCGAAGTGGCGCTGCACCCCGAGGCAAAGAAGGTCAAGGTGCTGGACAAGACCTGCCTGTGCACCCACATGCGCAATTTCGAAATCTGGACCTGCGGCCACTACACCTACCGGCTGAAGGACACCAGCCGACGCAATGAGGACGGCAGTTACGAGCTGCTGAGTGCGGAGCACATCTTCCGCGACTACCAGTTCAGCACCGACGGCAAGATCGCCCTGCCGGCCTGACGCCGGCTCGCGCAGCGACATCCCCGGCGCGCAGGGCGTCAGGCGGGGAACACGCCGGTCGACAGGTAGCGGTCACCGCGGTCGCAGACGATGCTGACGATCACCGCGTTTTCCACCTGAGCAGCGACGCGCAGCGCCACCGCCATGGCGCCGCCGGAGGAAATGCCGGCAAAGATGCCCTCCTCGCGCGCCAGGCGGCGCGCCATTTCCTCGGCCTGGCCCTGCCCCACGTACTCGATGCGATCGACGCGCGAGCCATCGTAGATCTTGGGCAGGTAGGCCTCCGGCCACTTGCGGATTCCGGGGATTTGGGATCCTTCTTCCGGCTGGCAGCCGATGATCTGGATCGCCGCGTTCTTTTCCTTGAAGTAGCGTGAACAGCCCATGATGGTGCCAGTGGTGCCCATGCTGGAAATGAAATGCGTGATGCCGCCGCCGGTATCGCGCCAGATTTCCGGCCCGGTCGATTCGTAATGCGCTAGGGGATTGTCGGCATTGGCGAACTGGTCGAGCACCACGCCCTTGCCCTCGGCCATCATGCGGTCCGCGAGGTCGCGCGCCGCCTCCATGCCGCCAGCCTTGGGGGTCAGCAACAGTTCGGCGCCATAGGCACGCATGGTCTGACAGCGTTCCACGCTCTGGTTCTCCGGCATGATCAGGATCATGCGATAGCCGCGCATTGCCGCCGCCATCGCAAGTGCGATGCCCGTATTGCCCGAGGTTGCCTCGATTAGAGTATCGCCAGGCTTGATGCGGCCGCGCTGCTCGGCCATGCGGATCATCGACAAGGCCGGGCGATCCTTTACCGAACCGGCCGGATTGTTGCCCTCCAGCTTGGCCAGGATCACGTTGTTGCGCCGGGCGTTATCGGCGCCGGTAATGCGCTGCAGACGCACCAAGGGCGTTTCGCCGACAAACTCCTCGATCGTGCGGTAGTTCATCGCGCCAGCCATTTCACGTACTCGGCAACGCCCTGCTCGACATTCGCGAACTCGCCGCCGTAACCGGCGGCCCGCAGTTGCCCGAGGTCGGCCTGGGTAAAGCTCTGATACTTGCCTTTGAGCGCGTCAGGGAACGGGATGTATTCGATAGTGCCAGCGGCGACCAACTCGGCCAGGGTCTGTGCCGGCTTGCCTTCCAGCGCGCGACAGGCATTCACGGTAGCCGTCGCCAGTTCGTTGAAGCTCTGCGCCCGCCCGGTGCCCAGGTTGTAGATGCCCGAAAGGCGCTCCTCGAGGAAGGCCATGTTGACCTTGACCACGTCGCCGACATACACGAAATCGCGCCGCTGCTCGCCATTGCCATAACCGGCGTAGCCCTCGAATAACTTGACCTTGCCTTCGGCGCGGAACTGGTTGAAATGATGGAAGGCCACCGAGGCCATGCGCCCCTTGTGCTGTTCGCGCGGCCCGTACACGTTGAAGTAGCGGAAGCCGGCGATCTGGGAGTCGGAGCCAGCGAGACGGCGCCGCACGATCTGGTCGAAGAGGAACTTCGAATAGCCATAGACGTTGAGCGGCGCCTCATGGTCACGCTGCTCTCGGAATATGCTGCCGCCGCCGTACACCGAGGCCGAGGAGGCATACAGGAAAGGAATCTCCTGCTCGCCGCAAAAGTCCATCAGGGCCAGCGAGTAGCGGTAATTGTTGGCCATCATGTAGCGGCCGTCGGTTTCCATGGTATCGGAGCAGGCCCCCTGGTGCAGGATGGCCTCAATTCCGCCGTCGAGCTGTCCATGCTCGACCAGTTCGAGGAACTCGCGCTTGTCGAGGTAATCGGCGATTTCGCAATCCGTCAGGTTGCGAAACTTGTCGGCCTTTTCGAGATTATCGACTGCGATGATGTCGTTAACGCCGCGCTCGTTGAGCGCCTTGACCAGATTCGCGCCGATAAAGCCGCAGGCGCCGGTGACGACGTAATACATGAGATTCCTAATTGACCTGTTTCAGTTCATCGAGCGAGCATGTTGCGGTGCCCAGTTTGCCGACTACCACTCCGGCGGCAAGATTGGCCTGCTGCATTGCCTGTGGCAGGGACACGCCGCTGCCGAGCATCACCGCCAAGGTTGCGATCACCGTATCACCGGCACCGCTGACATCATAAACCTCGCGCGCGACAGCCGGCACATGTTCGCACCCCGCGGCCGTGAATAGGGTCATGCCCTCCTCGCTACGGGTCACCAGCAAGGCCTCCAATCCCAGTTCGGCGCGCAGGCGGCCGGCCTTCTGCGCCAGGTCGGCTTCGTCGCGCCAGCTGCCGACCACCTGGCGCAGTTCAGAGCGATTCGGCGTCAGCAGCGTTGCCCCGGCATAGCGGGCGTAATCCTCGCCCTTGGGGTCAACCAGCACCTTCTTTCCGGCGGCACGGGCCCGAGCGATCATCTCGGTGATGTGCGTCAAGCCGCCCTTGCCATAGTCGGAAAGGATCACCACGTCGCAGCCAGCGAGGCGCGACTCGAAATCCGCAAGCTTGGCCTCCAGTACCTCGTGATCGGGGGCGTTTTCGAAATCGATGCGCAGCAATTGCTGCTGGCGTGCAACCACCCTCAGCTTGACCGTGGTGCTCAGCTTGGCATCCTGATGCAGGCTGCATTCGATTCCGGATTCGCCCAGCAGACGCTCCAGGCTGCGTCCGGCATCGTCGGTACCGACCACCGACAGCAGGGCCACCCGGGCGCCGAGGGCGGCCGCATTGCGCGCCACGTTGGCAGCGCCGCCGGGCCGTTCCTCGCTGCGATCAACCTTTACCACCGGCACCGGAGCTTCGGGAGAAATGCGCGACACTTCGCCGAACCAGTAACGGTCCAGCATCACATCGCCGACGATCAGGATGCGCGTGGCTGAGGTGTCGGGCAGCATGCTCACAGCCTGCCGATGGCGTAGTACTCGAGTCCGGCGCGACGCGGCGCGGCGGGCTCATACAGGTTGCGCCCGTCGAAGATCACCGGCGTCTTGAGGCGTGCCTTGATCGCCGCAAAGTCGGGGCTGCGGAATTCCTTCCACTCGGTGACGATGGCCAGCGCATCCGCGCCTTCGAGGGCATCCATCGGCGATGTCGCGTAACTGATGCGCGGGTCGGCGCCCAGCATGCGCTGCGCCTCATGCGTCGCGACGGGATCGTAGGCCCGCACTGAGGCGCCGCGCGTAACCAATTCCCTGATCAGCACCAGGCTCGGCGCCTCGCGCATGTCGTCCGTGTTGGGCTTAAAGGCCAAGCCCCAAAGCGCGAAGGTCTTGCCGGAAAGGTCCTGCCCCATGCGCTTGGCAATCTTGCCGCCGAGCACGGTCTTCTGCGCCTCATTGGCATCCTCGACCGCCTGCAGGACTTTCAGCCCCTGCCCGGCCTCGCTGGCGGTACGGATCAGCGCCTGCACGTCCTTGGGAAAACAGGAACCGCCGTAGCCGACGCCGGGATAAAGGAAATGGAAGCCGATGCGCGGATCCGAACCGATCCCCTTCCTGACCAGTTCAATGTCGGCGCCCAGCTTTTCCGCCAGGTTCGCCAGTTCGTTCATGAAGCTGATGCGGGTGGCCAGCATGGCGTTAGCCGCATACTTGGTCAGTTCGGCGCTCTTGACGTCCATCAGGATCAGGCGTTCGTGATTACGCTGAAAGGGCGCATACAGCTCACGCATCAACTCGACGGCACGGGCATCGTCGGCGCCGACCACGATGCGGTCGGGCTTCATGAAGTCCTCGACCGCTGCACCTTCCTTGAGGAACTCGGGATTGGAGACGACACTGTAGTCGAACGAAGCACCACGCGCTTTCAACTCTTCGGCAATTGCGGCACGCACCTTGTCGGCGGTGCCCACCGGCACGGTCGACTTGTCGATCACCACGCGATAGCCATCCATGTGGCGGCCGACGTTACGCGCTGCCGCGACCACGTATTGCAGGTCGGCCGATCCGTCTTCGTCCGGCGGCGTCCCGACCGCAATGAACTGCAGCACGCCATGGGCTACGGCAGCCTCGACGTCCGTGGTGAAGCGCAGGCGACCGGCAGCGACGTTCTTCTTCACCATGGCTTCAAGGCCGGGTTCGTAGATCGGGATGCCGCCCTCGTTGAGGATGCGAATCTTGTTGGCGTCGAGGTCGAGGCAAAGCACGTCGTTGCCAACGTCCGCCAGGCAGGTGCCGGAAACCAGGCCAACGTAGCCGGTGCCGATAACGGTTATTTTCATGATGATGGACTAAAGGTTGATGTCGAATTCTTCGGTTCGGCGCGGCGGGTAGGTCTCCCATCCGCCGCAACCAGGACAGCGCCAGTAGAACTGACGTGCCTTGAACCCGCAGGCGTCGCAGCGATAGCGCGCGACACGGCGGGTATGGTTATGGATCAGGTTCTTGATAAGTTCCAGGTCGGCGCGCTTTTCCGGAGGAACGACGAGGATCTGCGCTTCCAGCAGCTTGTCGAGGCCCAGCAGCGTCGGGGTGCGCCGCAACTCGTCGCGCACCAATCCATAGGCGGCCTCGGCACCCTGGGTATCGAGCTCGACGCGGAATACCGCATCAAGCATGTCGAGGGATGGGTGGCGCTCCAGCCAATGCCGCAACAGTTCTCGCCCCTGATCGACGCGACCCTGCTGCACATGCACCGCCATGATTTTCTCGGCCACCAGTGAGAGGTAGGCGGGATTCTGCTGTTCGACCCGCTTCCAATGCTCGATCGCCGTATCGCCAGCACCGACTTTTGCCGACAGTTCAGCCAGGAGCAAGGTGGCGCGAACACACTTGCGGTTGGCGGCAAGCGCGGCATCCAGGAGATCGCGCGCACGGTCGTGCTTGCCGTTGAGTATCTCGGCTGCGGCCATTTCGCAGTGGAACTCGGCGATCTCCTTCTGCCAGAGGTGGTCGGCATGGTTGGGCATGGCGTTGGCGACTGCGATCGCCTTCTCCCATTCCTTTTCCTGCTGGTAGATTTCGAGCAGGTTTTTCAGCGCCTCTTCGTCGCGCGCTGTACTGCGCAACTTGACGAATATTTCCTCGGCGCGATCCAGCAGGCCGGCCTTCAGATAGTCCTGACCGAGTTCGGAGAGTGCGTGCAGGCGCTGAGCTTCGCTCAGACCGTCGCGTTCGATCAGGTTCTGGTGCACGCGGATGGCACGATCGGTCTCGCCGCGGCGGCGAAACAGGTTGCCCAGTGCAAAATGCAGTTCTATGGTTTCCGGATCGACGCGCGCCGCCTCGATGAAGGCCTCAATGGCCTGGTCCGGCTGTTCGTTGAGCAGGAAGTTGAGCCCCTTGAAATAGGAACGCGGCAAGGCACGCGATTCCTTGATCAGGTGCTTGATGTCGATGCGCGCGGCAATCCAGCCGAGCACGAAAAACACGGGCAGAGCCAACAACCACCAGAGTTCGATTTCCATGGCGGCTTAGTGTTCGCGGCGCGACGACGGTCGCAGGAAAACGCCCAGTGCGGCGGTCAATCCGACCGCGACACCAAGGGCGAAGACCGCCAGGATCACCACCGAGACCGGTGCCGTCCAGGCCTGGTCGAGGAAAAAACGAAGTTCCATCGGGCCGCTGTTCTTGATCGCCAGGCCGAACAGGCCGATGAAGACCAGGATACGCAGCAGCCAGACCAACAGCTTGATGAGGAACGTCATGACGCGGAAGATCGAGGAACGGAAACGAATGGCCGGCACCCGGCAGCCAATGAGCAGGCTGCCGCGGCCGCCCCTACGTCACCGAGCCTCGGTTCCGTAATCGACCCTTTCGCGCAATTCCTTGCCGGCCTTGAAGTGCGGCACGTACTTCTCAGGTACCTGCACTTTGTCGCCCGATTTGGGATTGCGGCCAACCCGCGGCGGCCGATAGTTCAGCGCAAAGCTGCCGAAGCCGCGGATCTCGATGCGATCCCCCTTGACCAGGGCCAGGGTGAGCGCATCGAGGATCATCTTGACGGCGAAGTCGGCATCCTTCGCCACGAGCTGGGGAAAGCGCTCCGCCAGCCGGGCGATGAGTTCCGATTTGGTCATGGTCTCAGATGATTACTGCTGGTTGAGCTTGGCCTTGAGCAGGGCGCCCAGGTTGGTAGTGCCACTGCTGGCCGACGAATTGTCCGCTGCCAGCTTCTGCATCGCCTGGTTCTGCTCGACCTGATCCTTGGCCTTGACCGAGAGGTTGATCGAACGCGTCTTGCGATCGACGTTCACGATCAGGGTCTCGATGCTGTCGCCCACCTTGAGGTGCTGGCTCAGGTCCTCGATGCGATCGCGCGAGAACTCGGAGACACGCAGGTAGCCTTCGACTTCGGCACCCAGATCGATCACCGCACCGCGCTGATCGACGCTCTTGACCGTGCCGGTGACCAGGCTGTTCTTGTCGTGCGTCGCCACGTAGCTGGTGAAGGGGTCGCCATCGAGCTGTTTGACGCCGAGCGAAATGCGCTCCTTCTCGACATCGATCGACAGCACCACGGCCTCAACTTCATCGCCCTTCTTGAAGTTCTGCTTGGCTTCTTCGCCGCTGACCGACCAGGACAGGTCCGACAGGTGCACCAGGCCGTCGATGCCGCCCGGCAGGCCGATGAAGATGCCGAAGTCGGTGATCGACTTGATGGCGCCGCGCACCTTGTCGCCCTTCTTGTGGTTCATCGCGAAATCGTCCCACGGGTTCGCCATGCACTGCTTCATGCCGAGCGAAATGCGGCGACGATCTTCGTCGATTTCAAGGATCATCACTTCGACTTCGTCGCCCAGCTGGACAACCTTGGTCGGGTGGATGTTCTTGTTGGTCCAGTCCATCTCGGAGACGTGCACCAGGCCTTCGATGCCCTGCTCGATCTCGACGAAGGCGCCGTAGTCGGTCAGGTTGGTGACCTTGCCGAACAGGCGCGTGCCTTGCGGGTAACGGCGGGCGATTCCCACCCACGGGTCTTCGCCGAGCTGCTTCATGCCGAGGCTGACGCGGTTCTTTTCCTGGTCGAACTTGAGTACCTTGGCGGTGACTTCATCGCCGACATTGAGCACTTCGCTGGGGTGACGCACACGACGCCAGGCCAGGTCGGTGATGTGCAGCAGGCCGTCGATGCCGCCGAGGTCGACGAACGCGCCGTAGTCGGTGATGTTCTTGACGATGCCCTTGATGACGGTGCCTTCCTGCAGGTTTTCCAGGAGCTTCTGGCGCTCTTCGCCCATGCTGGCTTCGAGCACGGCACGACGCGACACAACGACGTTGTTGCGCTTGCGGTCGAGCTTGATGACCTTGAATTCGAACTCGCGGCCTTCGAAAGGCGTGGTGTCCTTGACCGGACGCGTATCGACCAGCGAACCGGGGAGGAAGGCGCGGATGCCGTTCACCATGACGGTGAGGCCGCCCTTGACCTTGCCGGTGACCAGGCCCTTGATCAGGATGCCGTCGGTCATGGCCTTGTCGAGGTCGTTCCAGGCGGCGATGCGCTTGGCCTTCTCGCGCGACAGGCGCGTGGCGCCGTAGCCGTCTTCGAGCATTTCGATGGCGACCAGGACGAAGTCGCCGGCCTTGGCCTCGACTTCACCGCGTTCGTTCTGGAATTCCTCGGCGGGAATCATGGATTCGGACTTCAGGCCCGCGTTGACGACCACGAAGTTCTGGTCGATGCGGACGATTTCGGCCGTGATGACTTCGCCGGCACGCATTTCCTGGCGCTGGAGGCTTTCCTCGAACAGGGCGGCAAAACTCTCCATGGGCGAAGCTTCGGCAATAGCTGCAGTAGACATTGATTGAGGGACCTTACAGAGGGGTGTCACCGGAGTGACGGGTTGGTTGGACATTGTCATCAGGGCCGGGCGGCCGCGATGACGCCGTTACTGCGTTGCTGCAAAAAACTTTCCGGATCAGAGCCCCTGACGTCTGGCGATGGCCATCACGGCAGCGACTGCGGCTTCGATATCCATTTCCGTGGTGTCCACGAGGTCGGCATCGTCGCATTGCCGGAGGGGAGCCACACTGCGCTGGGCGTCGCGCGCATCCCGATCCTGCAAATCCTGCAAAAGGGCGTGCATGTTAGCAGGCATCCCCTTTCCGATCAACTGTTTATAGCGTCTTTCTGCACGCGCCTGGGCCGAAGCCGTCAAAAACACCTTGGCGACTGCACCGGGGAATACCACCGAGGCCATATCCCGACCGTCCGCAACCAACCCAGGGAAGCGCCGGTAGGCCCTTTGCCGGTCGAGCAGCGCGGCGCGCACCGCCGGCAAGGCCGCAACTTTCGAGGCGCCGACCGAGATTTCCTCGGTTCGGATGGCGTCGGTCACGTCGGCCTCGTCGAGATAAATGCGCCCGGCCGAAAACCGCGCCGGCAGGCTGGCCGCCACCGTCGCCAGGCCGGCCTCGTCATCCAGTGCCTTGCCGGCGCGCAGGCCGGCCAGTGCGGTAAGGCGATACAGCGAACCGCTGTCGAGATAATGGTAGCCAAAGGCGGTCGCCACGCGTTCCGCCACAGTGCCCTTGCCCGAGGCCGAGGGACCATCGATGGCGATCACTGGCGCCGCAATTTCAGCAAAGGCGTGGAAGTAGCCGGGGAAGGTCTTGTTCACACAGGCCGGGTCATTGATCGTCACCGACACGCCGCCGAGGGCCGCCAGGGAAAAGCACATCGCCATGCGGTGGTCGTCGTAGGTATCGATGGCGGCGCCAGAAATGAAAGTCGGCGCTGGTGTGACGGCGATTGCGTCTTCGCTGACGTCTACAACCGCGCCCATTTTCTTCAGTTCCATCGCCATGGCAGCTATGCGGTCGGTCTCCTTGACCCGCCATGAGGCAATATTGCGAAGTCGGCACGGACCATCCGCAAACAGCGCCACCACGGCCAAGGTCATCGCCGCATCGGGGATGTGGTTGAGGTCAAGGTCGAACGCCTTTAGCCCGCCGGAAGCCGGCCCGCGCGCCTCGATATGGTTTTCGCCCCACTCGATGCGCGCGCCCATTGTCGCCAGCGCATCGGCAAATTTGACGTCGCCCTGGATGCTCGCCCGCCCCACACCCTCGACCCGCACCGGCCCGCCGCCGATCGCCCCGGCGGCAAGGAAATACGAGGCCGTCGAGGCATCGCCTTCGACATGCAGGATGCCGGGGCTGAGGTAGGACTGACCCGCCGGAATCGTGAATCGCTGCCAATCTTCGCGCTCGACCTTGACGCCAAAGCGTGCCATCAGGTTCAGCGTGATCTCGACGTAGGGTTTGGAGATGAGTTCGGTACTCATCTCGATCACCGCGCGCTGCCCCGTCAACGGCAGGGCCATCAGCAGCGCGGTGAGAAACTGCGATGAAACGTCACCGCGCAGGCGGATCGGATTGGCCAGTTCGACCCGCGCCGGATGGATTTCCAGGGGCGGGAACCCTTCGTTGCCAAGATAGCGGATGTCCGCGCCGATCTGGCGCAAGCCATCGACCAGATCGCCGATCGGGCGTTCGTGCATGCGCGCCACGCCGGACAAGCGATACCGCCCACCCGACAAGGCCAGTGCGGCCGTCAGCGGCCGGATCGCGGTCCCGGCATTGCCCATGAACAAGTCCGCCTCGCGCACCGAAAACGCCCCGCCGCAACCTTCGACGGCCCACGCGTTCGCGGCGATCGCCGTAACGCCAACGCCGACTTTTGCCAGCGCGGCAAGCATCACGCGGGTATCGTCGGAATCGAGCAGGTCGCGAATCTCGGTGCGGCCCTTGGCCAGGGCGGCAAGCAACAGCATGCGATTCGAGATGCTCTTCGAGCCGGGCAGGCGAACGATGCCGGAAGCCTTGGCCAGCGGCGGAAGTTTCAGGCTTTCCATCATTCCCCCGGCGGCAACAGAGAATCGAGCCAGGCGTCGCGCCGGGCACGGGCGGTGGAAAACAATTGCTGCAAACCTTCGGCGTCGGCCCCGGCTAGCAACACACGGGCGCGCATCAGTTCCAGCATGTAGGCATCGAGTTCCTGCAGCAAGGCAAGGCGATTGGCGACGCAGATGTCCCGCCACATTTCCGGATGGCTGCTGGCGATCCGGGTGAAATCACGAAATCCTCCGGCCGCAAAGCCAAACAGTTGATCGGAATTCGAACGCTGGGCGAAATCATGCACCAGCGCAAACGCCAGCAGGTGCGGCAAGTGGCTCACCGCGGCGAACACACGGTCGTGTTCCTCGGCGGTCAGGCGCGACACCTTCGCCCCACAGGCTTCCCAGACTGCCTGCAAGCGGGCGATATCGGTCGGCGCGTTTTCGACCAGCGGAGTCAGCACCACACGCTTGTCGGCGTACAGGTCGAACTTCGCCGCCGCAACGCCGCTCTTTTCGGCGCCGGCAATCGGGTGCCCGGGAATGAATTGCGCAATCTTGCCGCCGAGGGCGGCACGGGCTGCCGCGACCACGTCGGACTTGGTGCTGCCACCATCGGTCACCAGCGTGCCTGGCGCCAGGTGGGGCGTCAGCGCAGCAAATGCATTCGGCATCTGTCCAACGGGCATGGCCAGCAGCACCAGATCGGCATCCCGCAGGGCATCCGCCCAGTCGAGGGCAATCCGGTCAATGGCCCCCAGCGCGAGCGCATCTTCCAGCGCGACACGGGTACGCCCGAGACCGACGACTTCCTGAACCTTGCCAGCATGCTTCAGGCCCAGCGAAAAGGAGCCGCCGATCAGGCCGACCCCGCAAACCACAAGTTTCTTGAGCATCAGGCGTGCAGAGCTTTCTCCAGGGCATCGAGGAAGATGCGGTTTTCCGCCTCCAGGCCGATGGTGACGCGCAAATGATTGGGCATGCCATAGCCCCCGATCGGACGCACGATCACGCCCTGCTTCAGAAGGCGGGAATTGACGCCGGGGGTATCCGGCACCTCGAAGGTGACGAAGTTGCCGTGCGACGGTATGTGGGCGAGACCGAGCCGCTTCAGGCCGCCGACGATCTGCTCCATGCCGCTGCGATTCGACTCGTAGCTGCGTGCAAGGAATTCGTGGTCATCCAGCGCAGCGACCGCACCGGCCAGCGCAAGATTATTTACGTTGAACGGCTGGCGCACGCGGTTCAGCAGGTCGATCACCTCGCTGCGGCCGATGCCGTAGCCGACGCGGAGACCAGCGAGACCGTAGATCTTGGAAAAAGTACGCACGACAAGAAGATTGGGGAAATCCTTGATCCAGGCAACCGTATCGGCACGGTCGGCGGGCGCCAGATACTCGGTATAGGCTTCGTCGAGCACCACGCAGACATGCGACGGGATCTTCTCGATGAACGCCCGCACCTCGGCTTGCGGCAGGAAGTTGCCGGTCGGGTTGTTCGGGTTGGCAATCCAGACCACATGGGTATCGGGACGAATCGCCGCCAGCATGGCAACGGGATCGTGCCCGTAATTTTTCGCCGGAGCGGCGATGCATTCGGCTCCAGCCGACATCGACGCCAGCGGATAGACGGCAAAGGCATGGCGGGAAAACACTGCCGAGCGGCCCGGTGCGAGAAAGACGCGCGCGGCAAGGTCGAGCACATCGTTCGAGCCGTTGCCCAGTACCACCTGCTCCTGGGCGACGCCATGACGTTCTGCAATCGCGGCGATCAGGTCGAACTGATCCGGATAGCGCTCGATGCCCGACAAGGCTGCCTCGACCGCCTGGCGTGCCTTGGGGCTCATGCCGAGAGGGTTCTCGTTGGACGCCAGCTTGACGATCTTTTCGACTGGAATGCCCATCTGGCGCGCCAGCTCCGTGATCGGCTTGCCCGGGATGTAGGGCGAGATGGCGCGGACATAGGAAGGTGCCTGCTCGACGATGCTCATCGTTGCCCTTTCATTCAATAAACTGCCTTGGGATAGGAGCCGAGAATCTTGACGAAGCCAGCCATGCCGCGCAGTTGCTCCAGAGCACGAACCACGGCATCTTCGGTGCGATGTCCTTCGATGTCGATGTAAAACACGTATTCCCAGCGGCTGCCGCCGAAGCCCCGAGCCGGTCGCGATTCCAGGCGGCTCATCGAAACGCCGTTATCGGCAAAGGGGGCCAGCAACTGGTACAGGCCACCCGGCCGGTTCTGCGCCGAGCACACCAGCGAGGTGCGGTCCTTGCCCGAAGGACCGGCATCGTGCCCGGCGACCACGGCAAAGCGCGTCGTATTGTTGGGGTCGTCTTCGATGTTCCCGGCCAGGATCGTCAGCCCGTACAACTCCGCTGCCGCATCGCCGGCGATCGCCGCCGAACCCGCCTCGGCCGAGGCCAGGCGCGCCGCCTCGGCATTGCTCGCCACTGGAACCCGCAGCACCTGAGGCATATTCCGGTTCAGCCATTCGTGACACTGCGCCAGCGACTGGGCGTGCGAGTAGATGCGGGCCACTTCGCCCTGCCCTCCCTCCCTGGCCATCAGCTGATGGTGGATGGGCAGGTTGATCTCGCCGCAGATTTGCAGGGGCGACGACAGCAGGAGATCCAGCGACCGGCCGATCGCGCCTTCGGTCGAATTCTCGATCGGCACCACGCCATAGTGCGCATTGCCCGACTCCACCGCCCGGAACACATCATCGATACCGCTGCAGGCCTGCAGGCTGGGCGCGCCACCGAAGTGCTTGCGCGCCGCCGACTCGGAATAGGTTCCTGCCGGTCCGAGAAAGGCGATGTTGAGCGGTTGCTCCAGCGCCAAGCAGGCAGACATGATTTCGCGCACGATGCGTTGCGCCGCCACTGCCGGGAGCGGCCCAGGATTGCGCTCGGCGACCCGGCCGAGCACCTGGGCCTCGCGCTCCGGCCGATAGATGTTGCCCTGCTTGATTTCGCCGATGCGGCGGGCGAGCTTGGCCCGCTCGTTGATCAGGCGCAGCAGCTCGCCATCGATTGCATCGATCTGGTCACGCAGTTTTCCCAGTTCCTGGGAGTCATCCGCCACCCTCAGCCCTCCTGCGGCAAATAGCGAACAGCCAGCACTCCCTCGATCCTGGAAATCTCGTCAACCACCTTCTTCGGCACCTTGCTGTCGACATCGACCAGGGTGTAGGCAACATCCTTTTTCGATTTGTTCATCATGTTGTGGATGTTGAGCTTGGCCTCGGCCATCGCCGTGGAGATCTGGCCGACCATGTTCGGCACGTTGGCGTTAGCGATTGCCAGGCGGTAGGCAGACTCCCGCGGCATCACCACGTTCGGGAAATTCACCGAATTGACGATGTTGCCGTCGAGCATGTAGTCACGTACTTGGTCGGCGACCATGAGCGCGCAGTTTTCCTCAGCTTCGCGCGTCGAGGCGCCAAGATGCGGCAAGGCGATCACATGGGCATGGGCATTGACGTGCGGACTGGGGAAGTCGCACACGTAACAACCCAGCTTCTTCGCATCAAGTGCAGCCAGTACCGCAGCTTCGTCGACCACGCCTTCGCGCGAAAAATTGAGCAGGACAGCGCCATGCTTCATCTGTTCGATGCTGCCGGCATTGACCATCTTGCGCGTGGCATCGACCAGGGGCACGTGCAGGGTAATGAAGTTGCAGCTCTTCAAAACCTCGCCGAGCGAATTGGCGCGTCGCACCTGTGAAGGCAGGCTCCAGGCAGCATCGACCGTGATTTCGGGATCGTAACCGACCACGTTCATGCCAAGCTTGATCGCGGCATCGGCGACGAGACAGCCGATCTTGCCGAGGCCGACTACGCCCAGGGTATGTCCGGAGATTTCATAGCCGGCGAAGGTCTTTTTGCCGTCCTCGACCTTCTTCTCCATTTCCGGGTCCGCGGGGTCGAGCCCGGTGACGAACTTCATCGCGCCGCCAATGTTTCGCGCCGCGAGCAGCATGCCGGCCAGTACCAGCTCCTTGACGGCATTGGCGTTGGCGCCCGGCGCGTTGAACACCGGAACTCCGCGCTTGGTCATCTCGCCGACCGGGATGTTGTTGGTGCCCGACCCGGCGCGGCCGATTGCCATGACGGATTTTGCGATCTCTACACTGTGCAGATCGGCCGAGCGCAGCAGGATCGCATCAGGCTTGGCGACATCCTTGGCGCAATGGAAACGTTCCGCCGGCAGGCGCTTGAGCCCGTTCTGCGAAACATTGTTGAGAATCAGAACCTGGAATTGGTCGGCCATGATCTCAACCTTTCTGCGCGGCGAATTCTTTCATGTACTCGACCAGCGCCTCGACGCCGGCACGCGGCATGGCGTTGTAGATCGAGGCACGCATGCCGCCGACCGAGCGATGACCCTTGAGCTGGGCCATGCCGCGCGCCTTGGCGCCTTTGAGGAATTCTTCGTCGAGCGCGGCGTCCTTGAGCGTGAACGGGACGTTCATGCGCGACTGGTCTTCTTTACGCACCGGGTTGCGGTAGAAATCCGTGGTCGCTAGGTAGTCGTACAGCAGGTTGGCCTTCTCGACATTGTGCTTTTCCATCGCCGCCACGCCGCCGTTCTTCTTCAGCCACTGGAACACCAGGCCGGCAATGTAGATGCCGTAGGTGGGCGGCGTGTTGTACATCGACTCGGCATCGACATGGGTTTTGTAGTCGAGCATCGCCGGCGGCGTCGGTTGCGCCTTGCCGACCAGGTCGTCGCGCACGATGACGATCGTCAAACCGGCCGGGCCGATGTTCTTCTGCGCGCCGGCATAGATCAGGCCGAACTTACTGACATCGACCGGCTTGGAAAGGATGTTGGAGGACATGTCGCACACCAGCGGCACGTCTCCCGTGTTGGGCGTCCAATGGAACTCGACGCCGCCGATGGTTTCGTTGGCGGTATAGTGGACATAGGCAGCGTCCTTGCTGAGCTTCCAGTCGGCCTGGGCCGGGGCATAGGTGAAGCTCTTGTCCTCGGCGCTGGCAACGACATTGACGTTGCAGAACATCTTGGCTGCCTTGATCGCCTTCTTCGCCCACTCGCCAGTATGCACGTAGTCGGCCATCGGCTTGCCGCGCAGGAGGTTGATCGGGATCATCTCGAACTGGGCCGAAGCGCCCCCCTGGAGAAACAGCACCTTGTAGTTCGCCGGGATGCCCATCAGCTCGCGCAGATCGGCTTCGGCCTGGGCCGCGATGCCCATGAACTCCTTGCCGCGGTGGCTCATCTCCATCACCGAGGTGCCGCTGCCATGCCAGTCGAGCATCTCGTCGGCCGCCTGTTTCAGCACTTCCTCGGGAAGTGCCGCCGGTCCTGCGCTGAAATTGAAAATACGTGCCATCACCAGCCTCCCTATCAAATATTGTTTAGATCGGATTACAGATTCAAAGCCTGTGTTTCTGCCACAAAACTCATTGCTTGTCCTTATCCCAAGACAAGCAAATGCAACTTATTCTTCCGGAGACGGCTCCGCAGCGGGATCTTCGTCTTCGGTTTCGATCACTTTCTCCAGGCCGGCAAGGAAGGTTCCGTCATCCAGGGTGATCAGCGTCACGCCCTGCGTCGAGCGCCCCATCACACGAATATCCGACACGCGGGTGCGGATCAGCACCCCGCCCGTCGAAATCAGCATGATCTCCTCGCTGGTATCGCCCAGTGCTGCCAGCACCGCGGCCACCACCCTGCCGTTGCGCTCCGAGGTCTGGATCGCGATCATGCCCTTGGTACCACGCCCATGGCGGGTGTATTCGGCGATCGGGGTCCGCTTGCCGAAGCCGTTTTCCGTGGCGGTCAATACCGTGTAATCCTCGCTGTCGGCCACCAGCATGGATATCACCTGCTGCTCGTCTTCCAGCATCATGCCGCGCACGCCGCGCGCCTCGCGCCCCATGGGGCGCACATCGTCCTCGGCAAAACGCACCGCCTTGCCGGAATCCGAGAACAGCATCACGTCGCACTGGCCGTTGGTGATGGCGACGCCGATCAAATGGTCGCCATCGTCGAGGCCGACGGCGATGATGCCGGCCTTGCGCGGGTTGGCAAAGCTGGTCAGCGGCGTCTTCTTCACCGTACCCATCGAAGTGGCCATGAAGACGAAGTGCTCTTCGTCGAATTCCTTGACCGGAAGGATGGCAGTAATCTTTTCCTTCTCTTCGAGCGGGAAAAGATTCACGATGGGCTTGCCACGCGAATTGCGTGTGCCTTCCGGCGCCTCGTACACCTTGAGCCAATACACACGGCCACGGTTGGAGAAGCACAGGATGTAATCGTGGGTGTTGGCGACGAACAGGCGATCGACGAAATCGTCGTCCTTGATCGCCGCAGCCTGCTTGCCGCGCCCGCCCCGACGCTGGGCACGGTAGTCGGCCAGCGGCTGGCGCTTGATGTAACCGGAATGCGAGAGGGTAACCACCATGTCCTCGCGCACGATCAAGTCTTCAAGGTTGATTTCGGCCGTACTGAGCACGATCTCGGAACGCCGTGCGTCACCGAATTGGGCCTTCACCGCCGTCAGTTCTTCACCGATGATGGAGGTGATGCGCTCCGGGCGAGCCAGGATGTCCAGCAGGTCGGCGATCTGCTCCATGACTTCCTTGTACTCGGCAACGATCTTGTCCTGTTCCAGCCCGGTCAGGCGCTGCAGGCGCAGTTCAAGTATCGCCTGGGCCTGGGCATCCGACAGCATGTAGCCTTGGGCCGCCAGGCCGAATTCGGCACCCAGGCCATCGGGACGGGAAGATTCCGCCGACGCCCGCGCCAGCATCTGCTCCACCAGGGTCGACCGCCAGGCGCGTCCCATCAGGCCGCGCTTGGCGTCAGCCGGCGTCGGCGCGGCCTTGATCAGGGCAATGATTTCATCGACATTGGACAGGGCGACGGCCAGGCCTTCGAGGATATGCCCGCGTTCGCGTGCCTTGCGCAACTCGAACACCGTGCGTCGTGTGATCACCTCGCGCCGGTGAGCCAGGAAGCATTCCAGCATTTCCTTCAGGTTGAGCAGCCGCGGACGCCCATCAACCAGGGCCACCATGTTCATGCCGAAGGTGTCCTGCAACTGCGTCTGCTTGTAGAGGTGATTCAGCACCACCTCGGGCACTTCCCCCTTCTTCAGCTCGATGACCAGGCGCATGCCCGACTTGTCGGATTCGTCCTGGATATGGGCAATGCCTTCGATCTTCTTTTCATTGACCAGTTCGGCGATCTTTTCCTGCAGCGTCTTCTTGTTGACCTGATAGGGAAGCTCGTCGACCACGATGGCCTGGCGGCCATTTCGCGGCAGATCCTCGATATGGGTGCGCGCACGCATCACGACGCGTCCACGACCGGTGAGGTAGCCATCCCGCACGCCCGAAACACCATAAATCAGTCCGGCGGTCGGGAAATCCGGTGCGGGAATGATCTCGATCAGCTGTTCGATACCGGTTTCCGGGCTGCGCAGCAACAGCAGACAGGCATCGACGACTTCATTCAGGTTGTGCGGCGGAATGTTGGTCGCCATGCCGACGGCGATGCCCGAGGAGCCGTTGATCAGGAGGTTGGGTATGCGCGAAGGAAGGATCAGCGGTTCCTGCTCCGAGCCGTCGTAGTTCGGACCGAAATCCACGGTCTCCTTGTCGATGTCGATCAGCAGTTCGTGGCCGATGCGCGCCATTCGCACTTCCGTGTAGCGCATCGCCGCCGCATTGTCGCCGTCTACCGAACCAAAGTTTCCCTGGCCGTCAACCAGCATGTAACGCAAGGAGAAATCCTGCGCCATGCGCACGATGGTGTCATACACCGCCGTATCGCCGTGCGGGTGGTACTTACCGATCACATCGCCAACGATGCGGGCCGACTTCTTGTAGGCTCGATTCCAGTCGTTGTTGAGTTCGTGCATCGCGAACAGAACCCGGCGATGCACCGGCTTCAAGCCGTCGCGGACGTCCGGCAAGGCCCGGCCGACGATCACGCTCATCGCATAGTCGAGGTAGGAGTGGCGCATCTCCTCTTCGAGGCTGATCGGCAGGGTTTCTTTGGCGAACGAATTCATTTGGGCGGCCTCGGCCGATACGCGTCAAAGCGACGATGTAAAAGCATGTGATTTTAGCATGCGCACCCTGTCCGGGCAGGTTGTCCGGGACAAGCAAATCTGGTTGAATCCAAACATGAATGCCACCTCCACGACCGCCACGGCGCCGGCCGAAATCGACCTTCTGATCCGCCCGGGCTGGATCGTTCCCGTTGAACCGGCCGGCATCACCCTGAGCCAACACTCCCTTGCCATCGACAAGGGCACCATCCTCGATCTGCTCCCCGACACCGAAGCCCGCCAACGCTATCGTCCGCGGCAGGTCATGGAACTACCGGGGCAGGTCCTGCTACCGGGCCTGGTAAACCTGCACACCCATGCGGCAATGAGCCTGCTGCGCGGCTTTGCCGACGACTTGCCGCTGATGCGCTGGCTTTCCGAGCACATCTGGCCGGCCGAGGCGAAGCACGCCGATGCCGGATTCGTCCGCGCCGGCACCCTGCTCGCCTGCGCAGAAATGCTGCGCGGCGGCATCACCACATTCAATGACATGTATTTTTTCCCGGAAGCCGCTGCGGATGCCGTGCTACAGAGCGGGATGAGGGCGGCGCTGGGACTGATCGCGATCGAGTTCCCCACCCGCTACGCCGTCGATGCCGACGACTACCTTGCCAAGGGGCTGTCGGTACGGGACAAGCTGAGCGACGAGGCCTTGTTGAGCTTCTGCCTGGCACCGCACGCGCCCTATACCGTGGCAGACAAGACCTTCGAGAAAATTGCGACCCTGGCAGCCCAACTTGAAGTGCCGATCCACATGCATGTACAAGAAACATTGCACGAAGTGGAAGAAAGCCAGAAGCTGCATGGGGTGCGCCCGATCGAGCGATTGCACCGCCTGGGCCTGCTCGGCCCTCAGTTGATCGCGGTACATGCGGTCCATCTGGAACCCGCCGAGATCGAGCTGCTGGCCCACGAGGGCTGCCACATCGCCCATTGCCCGACTTCCAACATGAAGCTCGCCAGCGGCATTCCGCCGATGGCAGCAGCGCAGGCGCGGGGCCTGAATTTCGGCCTAGGCACCGATGGAGCAGCATCCAACAACCGCCTCGACATGTTCCACGAAATTCGCCATGCCGCGCTGCTGGCCAAGGCTGCCTCCCGGGACGCCGAGGCCTTGAACGCCCATGCCGTGCTTCATGCCGCCACCCTGGGAGGCGCCAAGGCGCTCGGCCTCGATGCAACGATCGGTTCCCTGCGCCCCGGCAAAGCCGCCGACCTCTGCGCCGTCAAACTCGACGATTGGCTGCTGCAGCCGTGTTACGACCCAGCTTCGCATCTGGTCTACGCCGCAGGACGGGAACACGTGACCCATACCTGGGTTGCCGGGAAACTCCTGATGAGCGATGGCATTCCGTCACAGATCGATGCTTCGGAATTGCTTGACATCGCGGGTTTATGGCATACTCGCCTGACCACCTGAACGCAGTGCAAAGTCTCAGGGAAAAATTGAAACATCGAACCCGTCACCATCTAACCCATCCAGGGGGGACCTAATGATCAAGAAATCGCTGCTGCTCACCGCCATGCTCGGCCTTTCCGCCGCTGCTTTTGCACAGACATCCGGAATCGACCTGAAGGGCACGGTCGGCTATGCCATCGACCAGCGCGGTGAAGTCGTCAGGAGTGGCACCGGCCTGTGCTGGCGCACCGGCTACTGGACCCCGGCGATGGCCATCGAGGCCTGCGATCCCGATCTGGTGAAGAAGGCTGCCCCGGCCGCCGCGCCCGCTGCTGCTGCTCCGGCTGCCGCTGCTCCCGCCGCCGCCGCGCCCAAGCCCGCCGCGCAGAAGGTAACGCTCGCCGCCGACGCGCTGTTCGACTTCAACAAGGCCGACCTGCGTCCTGAAGGCAAGGCGAAGCTCGACAAACTGTCCGCCGACATCAAGGGCATCAAGCTCGAAGTGATCATCGCCGTCGGCCACGCCGACCGCTTTGGTACTGACGCCTACAACCTGAAGCTGTCCGAAAAGCGTGCCGAAGCCGTCAAGGCCTACTTGGTAAGCAAGGGCGTCGAGCCGAACCGTGTTTACACGGAAGGCAAGGGCAAGAAGCAGCCCGTGACCAAGGCCGATCAGTGCAAGGGCCCGAAGAGCAAGAAGGTCGTGGATTGCCTGCAGCCTGACCGTCGCGTCGAAATCGAAGTCATCGGCACCAAGTAATCCTGCCCGACTCCGGAAAAAGCCCTGCCCCGCAGGGCTTTTTTTCGCCGGCCCCAAAGGGAATTTCCCGGCGGATAAAGCCCCGCCCGAAGGGGCAGACGGTATCCAGAGGGCATTATTCCGTCCCCGCCTTGATCCGAAGCCACCCACAATGACTAGCCTTGCCAACGCCGACCAGGCCGAACTCGACAAGTTCGGCGAGGTCGCTCACCACTGGTGGGATCCGAACTCCTCCTTTCGGCCCTTGCACGACATCAACCCGGCCCGCGTGGCCTGGATTGACTCGCATGCCCAACTGCGGGGCAAGCGCGTGATAGACGTCGGCTGCGGCGGCGGACTGCTCAGCGAAGGCATGGCCGCATTGGGCGCGGAAGTCACCGGCATCGACCTGTCCGAGAAGGCGCTCGGCGTGGCACGCCTTCATCTTTATGAAAGCGGACACAAAATCGACTACCGGCTGGTCTCGGCCGAGGCCATGGCCGATCAATCTCCGTGCGGCTTCGACCACGTCACCTGCCTGGAAATGCTGGAGCACGTTCCAGACCCTGCCAGCACGATCGCCGCCTGCGCAAAACTGGTCAAGCCGGGTGGCCAGGTGTTCCTGTCCACCCTGAATCGCAATGCCAAGGCCTATCTCGTTGCCGTCCTCGGCGCCGAGTACATGCTCAACCTGTTGCCGCGGGGAACTCACGAATACACCCGCTTCCTGAAACCCGCCGAACTGTCCCGCTTGTGCCGACAGGCCGGCCTGGAAGTCGAGGAAATCACAGGCTTGCGCTACAACCCCTTTACACGTGAAGGCGTGGTCGGCTCGGATACCGACATCAACTACCTGCTCAGGGCACGGCGCCTTGCCTGACGCCGTCCTTTTTGATCTTGACGGCACCCTCGCCGACACGGCGCCCGATCTTGGCGGCGCCCTCAACCAGTTGTTGCGCGAACAGGGGCGCAGCCCCTTGCCGCTCGAAACCTTGCGTCCGCATGTCTCGTCGGGCGCGCGCGGCCTGATAGGCGCAGGCTTTGGCCTGACGCCGACCGACCCAAGCTATCCGGCCCTGCAGCAACGCTTCCTGAACCTGTATCAGGACGCCCTTTGCGTCGGTACCCGTCTCTTCGACGGCATCGAGCAACACCTTGAGTCGCTCGATGCGGAAGGCATTTCCTGGGGCATCGTCACCAACAAGTCGCAGCGCTTTGCGATTCCCCTGGTCGAGCAACTTGGACTGCGGCACCGCAGTGCCTGCATCGTCTGCGGTGACAGCGCCCGCCGCGCCAAGCCGCATGGCCACCCGCTGCAACTGGCCGGGGCCGTCCTCGGCGTGGCTACCGAGTCATGCATCTACGTCGGTGACGACGAGCGCGATGTCATTTCAGGTCGCTCCGTCGGCATGCTGACCGTGGTTGCCGCCTGGGGCTACCTCGGCAACGGAGCCGGCCCGCAGCACTGGGGGGCCGACCGCATCGCCGTCGCCCCCGAGGAAATCCTCGGCGGAGAGGCTGCATCGCGCTAGAATCTCGCTTGCAATTCGCGGATCGACCACCAGTTGATCGGTGACACTCAGGGGGCGACATGGCTTCGACATGGGTGACAAAGCATGCAGGGCATACCGAGGATTCCGGGTCCCTCGTAAATCCATCTGGAAAGCACTAACTGCCAACGACGAGCGTTTCGCTCTAGCCGCCTAACAGCGGCTGGCTTCCGAACTGGCCATCCCGCGGGCCAGGCAGCGCAAGCTGCATCGGAATCATTTAGCGGGATAAGGCCTTGCGGCGTCGCGACGCAAGGTTCGAAAATCCAGCGAATCGCTCTCAGTCAGCCTGTCCGTCGGCGGGCTGCGGGTTAAATCAAACGGCGAGACTAAGTATGTAGAACTGTATGTGGCGCGCTTATGGACGCGGGTTCAATTCCCGCCGCCTCCACCATTCATAAAATCCTGACTCTTATCAGTCGGGATTTTTTTTGCCCGTTCCCCCAGTGTTGGCGCGGTTCGGCGCATTTTCCTCTTGAGCGGCAAGACCGCCACGGCGCCACTATTCATGCCCTGACACCCTGTTTTCTGTCTCTATTCTCTGCTGGGCTCTTGAGCGTTCAAGTTGCGTGGTCTAGCAAAATCAACGACTTGCAATGGGCTGGTTGCAACTGGCAAGCACTTCGCGGTTGGGAACTGGCAATGCGAATCTTGACCGACGGCCACAAAAAAGCCGCCTCGAGGGCGGCCGTTTGCTTCGGTGATGTCCTTGTGCCTATTGGTACGGCCCCAGCCTTGCCCGCTGAGCTGCCCACTCGGTGGGCAGGCCTCCGCCGCGAATGAAATGCTCCAGCGCCATCTTGCTGCCAGGCCTTAGACTGGCGTGGATGATCTTCGGGTCCAGGTAGGCCAGCTTCGCTATCCGGCTGGCCTGACTGAGGTTCATCTCCTCGGCTGCGGCGATCTCGGTCAACGAGCCGAAACGACCATCGTCAAGCAGCCGCTGCCAGTGATGCGCCAAGCCCAGAGCTCGAAGCAGCGGACTTGGTTGCTCAAGTTCTCGTTGCTGGCGTTCACGGGCCGCCTCGTCGTTGAATTCAATGGGTGTGTCGAACGGCGTGATCACCTTACGCCGCACGCCCCGTTTGACCAGCGTCCATGGGATGTATGTCTCCATCTGTACGCCACCTGCCGGACTCGGGATCTGGAATGTCACCGGGGTTCCGATCACTTTGCCGAGGTCTTTCTTGCCCAT
>CAIVQO010000064.1 GCA_903908065.1 uncultured beta proteobacterium
GAAATAGCCGTCGATTATAGCCGAAGCCCCTTGCCGGCCGAGGCCGCCAAGGTGCCGGAGGAATGCGCCGGCTGGCGGCTGGATGCGGCATTGGCCAGGCTGTTTCCCGAGCATTCGCGCAGTCGCCTGCAGGGCTGGCTCAAGGAAGGATTGATTCGGGTCGATGGTGCCATCCTCGCGCCGAAGGCAAAGGTATACGGCGGCGAGCGAATTGAATTTGATGCTGCAGCAGTTCCGGCCGTGGCGGGCGACGATCTTGCCGAAGACATCGATTTCACGATCGTGCATGAGGATGACGAAATCATCGTCATCGACAAGCCGGCCGGGCTGGTGGTGCATCCGGGCAATGGCCAGCCTTCCGGCACCCTGCTCAACGCGCTGCTGCACCACGCGCCGCAACTGGCGGAAATACCGCGCGCCGGCATCGTGCATCGACTGGACAAGGACACCAGCGGACTGATGGTGGTGGCCAAGACGCTGACGGCGCAGACCGATCTGGTGCGCCAGCTGCAAGCGCGCAGCGTCAAGCGCCACTACCTGGCCCTGGCCTTGGGTGTGGTCGAGCGCGACGGCACGGTCGATGCGCCGATGGGGCGCCATGCGGTGCAACGGACCAAGATGGCGGTGGTCAAATCCGGCGGCAAGGAGGCACGCACGCATTACCTGGTGCGCGAACGTTTCGACAAATGCACGCTGCTGGAGTGCCACCTCGACACCGGGCGCACGCATCAGATCCGGGTGCATCTGGCCTCGATCAAACATCCCCTGGCCGGCGATCCGGTCTATGGCCGCGCCAGGAGCGGCGATCCGCGGCTCGATGCCTTCCCGCGCCAGGCCCTGCATGCGTGGCGCCTGGCGCTGCGCAATCCGGCCAGCGGTGCGGAAATGGCTTGGGAATCGCCCCTGCCGGACGATTTTGCGCGGCTGCTGGAGTCGCTGCGTGCTTGAGCCTATCCAGCCTGATTGGCCTGCGCCCCGCGGTGTACGCGCGCTGTCGACCACGCGCCATGGCGGTGTCAGCCTGGGGCCCTGGGCCAGCCTCAATCTTGGTGACCATGTCGGCGATGATCCGGTGGCCGTGCAGGCCAACCGCCAGCGTCTGCGCCAGTTGCTGCCGGACGAGCCGCGCTGGCTGCGGCAGGTGCATGGAGTTGGTTGCATCGATGCGGCATCGCCTGATGCGGACCGCACCGCCGATGCTGCGTTCACCCGCCAGCGCGGCGTGGTGTGCGTGGTGATGACGGCGGACTGCCTGCCCATCCTGTTCTGCGACGATCAGGCGACCGTGGTCGGTGTCGCCCATGCCGGCTGGCGCGGGCTGGCCGCCGGCGTGATTGAGTCCACTGTCAGCGCGATGGAGATCCCGGGTGCGAACCTGATGGCCTGGCTGGGGCCGGCGATCGGACCGCGCGCCTTTGAAGTGGGCGACGAAGTCCGCGCCGCCTTTGTTGCCTTCGATGGCGCGGCGAGCGAAGCTTTCGTCCCGGCTGCGGGCGGCAAATGGCTGTGCGACATTTACCTGTTGGCGCGACAGCGGCTGGCGCGACTTGGAATTCGCCGTGTTACCGGCGCCGACTTTTGCACGGCCGGCGAACCGCAGCGCTTTTTTTCCTACCGGCGCGATGGCGTCACCGGGCGCATGGCCAGCCTGATCTGGCTGGAGTAAGCGCTCAGGATTTCGGTGGGGCGGATTCTTCGTTTCGTGCGGCGGCAGCTTCCCTGGCCCGGCGCCGGCGGCCACGCTCCGGGGTGCCCAGCAGCCAGAGCAGCAGGGCAATTGGAAACAGGCCGTATAAGCTGAATGTAAGGATCCCGGCCGTAAGATTCGGCTCAGTTGCTGCCATCAGCACGGTTACGTAAAGCCAGGCAATTGCGATCACGTACATGGGCCGATTTTACGGCGACCCCTTTGCTTGACACGGCTTATTGTGCAGTGCAAAATCCCACGTCCCCCCAGGAGCCACGGATGTCGTCTTTCCCAGATCAGAATGCAGCGATGCAGGCCATGATGCAGGCCGGCAATGCCATGGCGCAGGGCTTCAGCCAGTTCCTCGCCGACCAGCAAAAGCAGGCCGTTCCCGGTACCGCCGCACCGGCATGGATTGCCGAATCCGAGGCGCTGAAAGCGCTGCAGCAGGAATGGATGGCGCAGCACGCCAAGCTCTGGCAGGGAATGCTTGGCAAGGCGCCCAGCCAGCCGGCGCCGCAGGTGGCGAGCCCGGCCCCGGGCGACAAGCGTTTCGATGATCCGTCCTGGGCCGAAAGCCCGGTCTATGACTACCTGCGCCAGGCCTACCTGATCAACGCCGACTATGTAAAACGCATGGTCGAGGCGGCGCCGATGGCCGACGGACAGGCCAAGGACCGCATGCGCTTCCTGACGCGGCAGATGGTCGATGCGATGGCGCCGTCCAACTTCCTCGCCACCAATCCCGAATTCGTCAAGACCGCGCTGGAAACCAAGGGCCTCAGCATCCAGAAGGGCATCCAGAACCTGATCGCCGACCTGGAAAAGGGGCGCATCTCGATGACCGACGACTCCGCCTTCGAGGTCGGCCGCAATCTCGCGGTGACGCCCGGTGCGGTGGTCTATGAAAACGAACTGATGCAGCTGCTGCAGTATTCGCCGCAGACCGAGACCGTCGCGGCGCGGCCCTTCCTGATGGTGCCGCCCTGCATCAACAAGTACTACATCCTCGACCTGCAGCCGGAAAATTCGGTGGTGCGCTACGCGGTGGAGCAGGGCAACACCGTGTTCCTCATCTCCTGGAAGAACGTGCAGGCAGACCAGGGACACCTGACCTGGGACGACTACATCGAGAACGGTGCGCTGCAGGCGATCAAGGTGGTGCAGGAGATCTGCGACATCGACCAGATCAATGCCCTCGGCTTCTGCGTCGGCGGCACCATCCTCGGCTCGGCGCTTTCCGTGGCGGCCCTGCGCGGCGAGAACCCCGTGGCCTCGCTGACCCTGCTCACCACGCTGCTCGACTTCGCCGACTCCGGCGAGATCGGTTGCCTGGTCGACGAGGCTTCGGTGCAGACCCGCGAGGCGACCATCGGCAAGGGTGGCCTGCTCAAGGGCAGCGAACTGGCCAGCGTGTTTTCCTCGCTGCGCGCCAACGACCTGATCTGGCAGTACGTGGTCGGCAACTACCTGAAGGGCAAGACGCCGCCGGCCTTCGACCTGCTGTTCTGGAACGCCGACGCGACCAACCTGCCCGGTCCCTTCCTCGCGTGGTACCTGCGCAACATGTACCTGGAGAACAACCTGCGCGTGCCGGGCAAGCTGGAAATGTGCGGCGTCAAGGCCGACCTCGGCCGCGTCGATATGCCGGCCTTCGTCTATGCCAGCCGCGAAGACCACATCGTGCCCTGGAAATCGGCCTACCAGAGCCGCAGCCTGCTCGGTGGCGACACCACCTTCGTGCTGGGCGCCTCGGGCCATATTGCCGGCGTCATCAACCCGGCGGCAAAGAACAAGCGCAGCCACTGGATCAACGACAGCAAGACCGCCAACGCCGACGAATGGCTGGACACGGCGACCGAGGTCAAGGGCAGTTGGTGGCCGGTGTGGGCCAACTGGCTCAAGCAACAGGCCGGCGGCGAGCTTCCTGCGCGCGCCAAGCTCGGCAGCAAAGCCTACCCGCCGGGCGAGCCGGCGCCGGGTAGCTACGTCAAGGAAAAAGCATGAAGTACGCCGAAGTCGGCCACGGGGCGACGATGACGGCGGGAGTGTGCAGGCCCCGACCCAACAATAAGCGAGAGGAGTATCAAAAATGCTGCGAGTAGCTCTGGTAACGGGAGGCATGGGTGGTCTGGGCGAAGCAATCTGCATCAAGCTGGCGGCCCTCGGCTACAAGGTTGTGACGACCTATAGCCCCAGCAACACCAAGGCCAGCGAATGGCTGCGTACCATGAACGACATGGGCTACGGCTTCAAGGCCTATCCCTGTGACGTTGCCGATTACGATTCCTGCAAGGCCTGCGTGGCCCAGGTGACGTCGGAAGTCGGTCCGGTCGAAGTGCTGGTGAATAACGCCGGCATCACCCGCGACATGACCTTCAAGAAGATGACCAAGGCCGACTGGGACGCCGTCATCCATACCAACCTCGACTCCACCTTCAACATGACCAAGCAGGTCATGGACGGCATGATGGAGCGCGGCTGGGGTCGCGTCATCAACATCTCTTCGGTGAACGGCCAGAAGGGCGCCTTCGGCCAGACCAACTACTCGGCCGCCAAGGCCGGCATGCACGGCTTCACCAAGGCGCTGGCGCTGGAAGTCGCGAAGAAGGGCGTCACGGTCAATACCATCTCCCCGGGCTACATCGGCACCAAGATGGTCATGGCGATCCCGCAGGAAGTGCTCGACAGCAAGATCCTGCCGCTGATCGCGCAGGGTCGCCTGGGCAAGCCGGAAGAGGTGGCGGGCCTGGTGGCCTACCTGGCCTCGGAAGAGGCGGCCTTCGTCACCGGCGCCAACATCTCCATCAACGGCGGTCAGCACATGTATTGATCGCCCCGGGCCGAAGGCAGTCGCTTGCAGGGCGCCTTCGGCCCGAAAGATTTCATTGGTCGTATAGGAAGCAGCAAAAATGGCAAAGAAAATTGCATTGGTAACGGGGGCGATGGGCGGCCTGGGCACGGCGATCTGCAAGTCGCTTTCCCAGAGCGGGTTCACCGTGGTGGCGAACTGCCTGCCGAATTTCCCCCCCAAGGACGAGTGGCTGGCGAAGATGAAGTCGGAAGGTTTCGACTTTGCCGTAGCCGAGGCAGACGTGACGGATTTCGACGGCTGTGCCGCGATGGTGAAGAAGATCGAGGCGGAACTTGGCCCGATCGACGTGCTGGTGAACAACGCCGGCATCACCCGCGACGCGATGTTCAAGAAGATGGAAAAGAGCCAGTGGGACGCGGTGCTGTCCACCAACCTCGATTCCGTGTTCAACGTCACCCATCAGGTGCTGCCCGGCATGGCCGATCGCGGCTGGGGCCGCGTCATCAACATCTCGTCGGTTAATGGCGTCAAGGGCCAGTTCGGCCAGGCCAACTATTCGGCGGCCAAGGCCGGCATCCTCGGCTTCACCAAGGCGATCGCTGCCGAAGTGGCGCGCAAGGGCGTTACGGTCAATGCCATCGCGCCGGGCTACATCGGCACCGACATGGTCATGGCGATCAAGCAGGAAGTGCGCGACTCGATCGTTGCGACGATTCCGATGGGACGCCTGGGCAAGCCGGAGGAAATCGGCGCCCTGTGTTCCTATCTGGTGTCGGATCTCGCCGGCTACATGACGGGCGCGACGCTGAACATCAACGGCGGTTTGCATTTCTGCTGACGTTTTTGGCACTGCTTCCCTTTCGGCCTCTGCCGAAAGGGAAGCAGCACCAAAGTAGTAAGTAGTAATATGCTTGAACTGAGGGAGGGGAAAATGGCCACACAGAGCCGACTCATCAAGAAATATCCGAATCGCCGCCTGTACGACACCCGTACCAGCACCTATATCACGCTGGCGGACGTCAAGGAACTGGTACTGGCACACGAGCCGTTTCAAGTGGTCGACGCCAAGAGCGGCGACGACCTGACGCGTTCCATCCTGCTGCAGATCATTCTCGAGGAGGAAGCCGGCGGCGCGCCGATGTTCTCCTCCGACCTGCTGTCGCAGATGATCCGCTTCTATGGCAATGCCATGCAGGGCATGATGGGCAGCTACATCGAGAACAACATCAAGGCTTTCACCGAAGTGCAGGCCAAGCTCAAGGAACAGGCCAAGGTGCTCTACGGCGATTCCGGCGGCGACAGCCAGGATCTCTGGGCGCAGTTCCTCAAGTTCCAGGGGCCCGCCATGCAGCACATGATGGGCGCCTACGTGGACCAGAGCCAGAAGATGTTCCAGCAGATGCAGGACACCATGCAGGAACAGACGCGCAAGATCTTCCCCGGCATTTACCCGAAGCCGGAAGAGAAGACCGAAAAGAAGTCCTAAGGACGGCGTGACGAAGCGCAAGGCCCGCGCGCCCACCGTCGGATTCGTGTCGCTGGGCTGCCCCAAGGCAGCCTCGGACGCCGAACAGATCCTGACCCGGCTGCGCGCCGAGGGCTATGCGATTTCCGGCACCTATGACGGTGCCGACCTCGTGGTGGTGAATACCTGCGGCTTCATCGACGCCGCGGTCGAGGAGTCGCTCGACGCCATCGGCGAGGCGCTGGCCGAGAACGGCAAGGTCATCGTCACCGGCTGCCTCGGCGCCAAGAAGGATGCCGCCGGCAACGATATCGTCAGGAGCGTGCATCCGAAGGTACTCGCGGTCACCGGTCCGCATGCCATGCCGGAAGTCATGGAGGCCGTGCATGCCCACCTCCCTCCAGCCCACGATCCCTTCGTCGACCTCGTGCCGCCGCAGGGCATCCGCCTGACGCCGGACCACTATGCTTACCTGAAGATTTCCGAGGGCTGCAACCACCGCTGCACGTTCTGCATCATTCCTTCGCTGCGCGGCGACCTGGTCTCGCGCCCGATCGGCGAGGTGCTGCATGAAGCCGAGGTGCTGGCTGCTGCCGGGGTCAAGGAACTTCTGGTGATTTCGCAGGACACCAGCGCCTACGGTGTCGACGTCAAGTATCGCACCGGCTTCCATGGCGGGCGACCGGTAAAGACGCGATTGCTCGAACTGTGCAAGGAACTTGGCAAGCTCGGCCTCTGGGTGCGCCTGCACTACGTCTATCCCTACCCCAGCGTCGACGACCTGATCCCGCTGATGGCCGAAGGCAAGATCCTGCCCTACCTCGACGTGCCCTTCCAGCACGCCAGCCCGCGCATCCTCAAGCTGATGAAGCGGCCGGCCTCGGCCGAGAAGGTGCTCGACCGCATCGCCGCGTGGCGCCGGGAAGTGCCGGACCTCGCGATCCGTTCCACCTTCATCACCGGCTTTCCCGGCGAGACCGAAGCCGAGTTCAACGAACTGCTCGACTTCCTCGACGAGGCGAAACTCGACCGCGTCGGCGCCTTCTCCTATTCGCCGGTCGAGGGCGCGGGCGCCAACGCACTGCCCGGAGCCCTGCCCGAAGCCATCCGCGAGGAGCGCAAGGCACGCCTGCTGCGCCATCAGGAAGACATCTCGACCCAGCGCCTCGAGCGCATGATCGGGCGCCGCATCCAGGTGCTGGTCGATGAGATCGACGAGGAGGGCGCCATCGCCCGCTCGCAGGGGGATGCGCCGGATGTCGATGGCCTGGTGTATGTTGCCGACGGCCATGATCTAGAGATAGGCGAATTTGCCGAAGTGCATGTCGTCGATTGCGATGTGCACGATTTGCACGCAACAGTCGCCGTACCGTGAGCGCCGACTTTCTGGATCGCCTGCGTGCCATCGTCGGCACCGCGCGCGTGCTGACGGCGGCGGAGGACGTCGCTCCCTACGTCACCGACTGGCGCGGACGCTATAGCGGCAGCGCGTGCTGCGTCGTGTTGCCGGGCAGCACCGAGGAAGTCGCCGCCGTGGTGCGCGCCTGTGCCGAAACCGGTATCGCCATCGTCCCGCAGGGCGGCAACACCGGACTGTGCGGCGGCGCCACGCCGACCGGCGGCGAAGTGGTCGTCGCGCTGACGCGGCTCAAGCGCATCCGCAGCGTCGACGCCGACAACAACTCGATCACCGTTGACGCCGGATGCACCCTGCATGCGGTGCAGGAGGCCGCGCGCGAAGCCGATCGCCTGTTCCCGCTGTCGCTGGCCGCCGAGGGCAGCGCCACCATCGGCGGCAACCTGTCCACCAATGCTGGCGGCGTGCAGGTCCTGCGCTACGGCAATGCCCGCGAGCTGGTGCTGGGGCTGGAGGTGGTGCTGGCCGACGGCAGCATCTGGAACGGCCTGCGCGGCCTGCGCAAGGACAATACCGGCTACGACCTCAAGCACCTCTTCATCGGCGCCGAAGGCACCCTTGGCCTGATCACGGCGGCGACGCTGAAACTGTTTCCGCGTCCGCGCGTATTCGCCACGGCCTGGGTCGCGGTGCCCGATCCGGCCGCTGCCGTCGCCCTGCTCGGGCGCCTGCGCGATGCCGCTGGCGACAATGTCACGGCCTTCGAGATCGTCGGCAGGCCGGCCCTGGAGCTGGTGCTGAAGCACATCCCGAACGCCCGTGATCCCTTGCTCGGCAAACCGGCCTGGCAACTCCTGATCGAGCTTTCCGGAATGCGGAGCGACCTGCCGGCGACCTTGGAGGCGGCGCTCGAAACCGCTGCCGAAACCGGACTCGTCGCGGACGCCGTGGTGGCGAGCAGCGAGGCGCAGACCGCCGCGCTGTGGGCCCTGCGCGAGAACGTCTCGGAAGCGCAGAAGATCGAGGGCGTCTCGATCAAGCACGACATCGCGGTGCCCGTCTCGCGCATCGCCGAATTCATCGCCCGCGCCGATGCGGCCCTCACGGCCCGGTTCCCGGGCGTGCGCATCGTCTGCTTCGGCCACATCGGCGACGGCAACCTGCATTACAACCAGTCGAAGGCCGATGCCGAGTCCAATGCCGAGTTCATCGCCCGCACCGAGGCGGTGAATCGCGTGGTGCACGACCTGGTGCATGAACTCGGCGGGTCGATTTCCGCCGAGCATGGTCTCGGCCAGCTCAAGCGCGAGGAAGTGCTGCGCTACAAGAGCGCGACGGAAATGGAAATGATGCGCGCGGTCAAGCGCGCGCTCGATCCGCGCGGCCTGATGAACCCCGGAAAACTGCTTTGAGCGGGCTGCCGAAAAACGCCGAAAAGGGCTTTACAGCCGGGGTCTGCCTCCCTATAATGCGCGCTCTCTTGTGGGGGTATAGCTCAGCTGGGAGAGCGCTTGCATGGCATGCAAGAGGTCGGCGGTTCGATCCCGCCTACCTCCACCAAACGATAAGTCCCTATCGTCTAGAGGCCTAGGACAATACCCTTTCACGGTATGAACCGGGGTTCGAATCCCCGTGGGGACGCCAGATGGCAAAAGCCACCGATCCAACCGGATCGGTGGCTTTTTTCTTCGCTGCGCCGGGCGCATTGCCCGCTTGGAGCCTGTTCGCCTTGCCTGCCAACCGCTGGGGCCGATGGTTTGCCCTGATTGTTTTGTCATTGCTGCTGACCGGGCTGCTGCAACTCCTGCGTGCGCCGGCGGCGCTGTTGCTGGGGCCGATGATTGCGGCGATTTTTTTCGGCCTGCGCGGCGAAACCCTGCCCATGCCAAAGCAGACCCTGACCCTGACCCAGGCCGTGGTCGGGTGCCTGGTGGCGCAGGCATTCACGCCCGGACTCATGCAATCGCTGGCGCGCGACGGCTTGCCGATGCTGGCGACGGTGCTTACCACCGTGATCGCCGCCGGCATCGTCGGCCTGATCATGGTCAAGGCGCGTACCCTGCCGGGAACCACTGCGGCCTGGGGCTCGGCGCCCGGTGGCGCCGCGGTGATGGTGACCCTGGCCGAGGAGTACGGCGCGGATGTCCAACTGGTCGCCTTCATGCAATACCTGCGCGTGGTGGTGGTGGTGCTGGCGGCGTCGCTGGTGTCGTGGTGGCTGATCGGCACCGTGCCGGCGCGTGCCGCTATCCCGGCGCCGGCGCTGCCGCTTGGGGACGCTGCCGTTTCGCTGCTGGCGACGCTGTGTGTCGCCGTTATCGGCGCCTGGCTGGGCAGCGTTTCACGAGTTCCCGGTGGCGCGCTGCTGGTGCCGATGTTCCTCGCGATTGCCGTGCAGTTCTCCGGCTGGGTCCGCATCCACCTGCCATCGCCCCTGCTGGCCCTTTCCTTCGCTGCGCTCGGCTGGTATGTCGGGCTGCGTTTCAATCGCACCGCCTTGCTCCATGCTCTGGCGGCACTGCCGCAGTTGCTGCTCGGGATCGCCCTGCTGATTGCGCTCTGCGCGCTGTCGGCCTGGTTGCTGGCAGCGCTGCTGCACACCGATTTCCTGACTGCCTACCTCGCCACCACACCGGGTGGTCTGGAGTCCGTGGCGATCATCGCGGTCGATAGCGGGGCCGACGTTTCCCTGGTCATGGCGATGCAGGCGCTGCGCTTGTTCGTGGTCGTCGCCACCGGTCCGTTGATCGCCCGCTGGATCAGTCGCCACGCCTGAGCGCCGGTGCCCGGCGATGGGGGCCGAAAATCATTGCGGCTAGAATCGGTGCCATCAAGGCAAACGCGCCGCGGCGGCCCCGTCGGCGCACACAGGCACATGGCGCGCATCACGCTTCATTTCCCCGACGACCGGTTCTGCTACTCGACGCAGCTTACGGTGCGCGTCACCGACATCAATGCCGCCCAGCACCTGGGCAACGATTCCATGATCTCGATGATCTCCGAGGCGCGCGCGCGTTTCCTGTTCGACCACAGCATCGAGGAAGATCGTGACGACCACGTCGGCATCATCGTTACCGACCTGGCGACGACCTATCGCGCCGAGGCCTACGCGCGTGACGAACTGCTGTTCGAAGTCGGGGTCATGGATTTCAATAAGTATGGCGGTGACATCATTTTCCGCATTACGCGGCCGGCCGACACAACGCTGATCGCCATGGCGAAGTCCGGCTTCGTGTTCTTCGATTACGTCGAGAAGAAAGTGGTACCGATGCCGGCCCCCTTTGCAGCGCGCTTTCCCAAGGCCAATCGCGTCTAGGCATGCTGCCTGACCTGGTCTCGTTGCAGCTTTTCCTGCGTGCGGTCGATGCGCGCAGCCTGTCGAAGGCGGCAGCGCAGTCCCACCTCGCGCTGGCGGCGGCGAGCCGACGCATCGCCCTGCTCGAACACTGCTACGGCGTGCAGCTGCTCTACCGCTCGGCGCAGGGGGTCGAGCCGACGCCCGCCGGCGACTCGCTGGCCTTCCATGCGCGACAACTGCTGCAGCAGGAAGAGCGCTTGCGCGCCGAGCTTTCGGATTTCGCGAAGGGAATCCGTGGCCACATCCGCATCCAGGCCAACACGTCAGCGATCACCCAGTTCCTGCCCGACGACCTGGCCGCCTTCGTTGCCGAGTATCCGGACGTCAAGGTCGAACTCGAGGAAAGCCGCAGCGGCGCGATTGCCCAGGCGCTGCGCGAGGGACGCACAGATGTCGGCGTCGTGCTTGACGGCACCGACCTGCAGGGATTGGAGAGCTTCGACTACCGGAGCGATCGCTTGGTCGCCGTGGTGCCGCGCGGGCACCCGCTGCGCGGACGAAAGCTGGCCTTTGCCGAGCTTCTAAGTTACGACTTCGTCGGCCTCGACAGCCAGGCGGCCATGATGCGGCTGCTGGCCGATGCGGCGGCCGGGCTCGGCGAACCCCTGCGCCTGCGCGTCCAGGTCAGCAGCTTCGAGGCCGTCTGCAAATTGGTTCAGGCGGGCATGGGCATCGGCATCCTGCCGGAAGGTCCGGCCAGGGAGTTCGGTCGCGTGATCGGACTGCGCACGATAACGATTACCGACGCCTGGGCCTGCCGCCGCATGCGGGTCGCCGTGCGGTCGCTTGCCGGCCTCTCCGTGGTTGGGCGCACTCTTGTCGAACGCCTGACCCAGGCGTAGCCTTCGCATTCCGCGAAGGCCGGCTTGGGCAATCGGCAATACCCCTGGCCGGCGCAACTGCCTACACTGCGGTGTCCTGCCGTCAGCGGCGGCAGATACAACAACGACCACCGAGGAGAAAACACCATGAATCGGATTCACGCCGCCATCGTCGGCATTGCTGCGAGCCTGTTTGCGCTGCCTGCGTTGGCCCAGGCGCCCATCGTGATCAAGTTCAGCCACGTCACCACGGCCGATACGCCCAAGGGCAAGGGCGCCGACACCTTCAAGAGGCTGGCCGAGGAACGCAGCAAGGGGCGCGTCAAGGTCGAGGTCTATCCCAACAGCACGCTGTACAAGGACAAGGAGGAACTCGAGGCCCTGCAGCTCGGCGCAGTGCAGATGCTGGCGCCTTCGCTGGCCAAGTTCGGCCCGCTGGGCGTGCGCGAGTTCGAGGTCTTCGACCTGCCCTTCATCTTCGACAGCATTGAGGAAATGCACCGCATCACCCAGGGCCCGCTCGGCCAGGGCCTGCTAAAGAAGCTCGAATCGCGCGGCATCCTCGGCCTGGCCTACTGGGACAACGGCTTCAAGCAGACCTCGGCCAACAAGGCGATCAGGAAGCCCGAGGACTTCAAGGGCCAGAAGTTGCGCATCCAGTCATCCAAGGTGCTCGAAGCGCAGTTCCGCTCGGTGAATGCCCTGCCGCAGGTGATGGCCTTCTCCGAGGTGTACCAGGCGATGCAGACCGGCGTGGTCGATGGCTCGGAGAACACGCTGTCGAACATGTACACGCAGAAGCACCACGAGGTGCAGAAGTTCATCACGCTCTCCGACCATGGCTACATCGGCTACGCGGTGATCACCAACAAGAAGTTCTGGGACGGACTGCCGGCTGACATCCGCAGCATCCTCGAAGGCGCGATGAAGGATGCCACCAAGCTGGCCAACGACATCGCCAAGAAGGAGAACGACGACGCCCTGGAAGCCATCCGCAAATCCGGCAAGAGCCAGGTCCTGACCCTCACGCCGGCGGAACGCGCCGAGTGGAAGAAGGCCATGGTCAAGACCCATCGCGAGATGGAGTCCAAGATCGGGCCCGAGCTGGTGCAGGCCTTCTACAAGGAAACCGGCTTCGATCCGGCGAAGTGAGATGAGCGTGATCGACATCGACCACTTGCGTTCCTGGGTCGGCAAGACCGAACAGGTCGACGACCTGATCGCGCCAACCAAGGTGGCGGCGCTGGCCGCGACGCTGGACCGCGACGACCCCGCGCCGCGGGCCGGTGACGCCTTGCCGCCGCCGTGGCACTGGACGCTGTGCTTGCCGGCGGCGCGCCAGTCGGCGATTGGCCCTGACGGCCACCCGGCGCGCGGCGGCTTCCTGCCGCCGGTGCCGCTGCCGCGCCGCATGTGGGCCGGCGGCCGGCTCACCTTCCCGCAGCCCCTCAGGGTGGGCGAAGCCGTGCAGCGCCGTTCGCAGGTGATGGCGGTCGAGCACAAGAGCGGGCGCAGCGGCGAGCTGGTCTTCGTCCTGGTGCGCCACGAGTTCCACGGCACGGCGGGCCTGTGCATCACCGAGGAACACGACATCGTGTACCGCGATATGCCCGGTGCCGCGAGTGGCGCCGTACCACCAGCGCCGACTTATCAGGTGGCGCCGGGCGACGCAGCCTGGGAACGGATCATCGTCCCCGACGACGTGCTGCTGTTCCGCTACTCGGCGCTGACCTTCAACGGCCACCGCATCCATTACGACCGCCGCTATGTTACCGAGGTCGAGGGCTATCCCGGCCTCATCGTGCATGGCCCGTTGATCGCCACGCTGCTGGTCGACCTGCTGCGGCGGAACATGCCCGGCGCAAACGTCGCCGCGATCGAGTTCCGTGCCGTCAAGCCGGTGTTCGACATCGCGCCCTTTACGGTCTGCGGCCGTCCCGAGGCCGACGGCAAGACCGTCAAGCTGTGGACCCGCGACAGCGAGGGGCACCTGACCATGGACATGACTGCAACGCTTTCCTGAAACGACCTGCCACGACATGAACACGACCCACGACGCCTACCAGGACATCCGCGATGCGGTGCGCGACCTCTGCGCCCAATACCCGGCCGAATATTTCCGCAAGATCGACGAGGCACGCGGCTATCCCGAGGCCTTCGTCGACGCCCTGACCAAGGCCGGCTGGATGGCGGCGCTGATCCCGCAGGAATACGGCGGCTCGGGCCTCGGCCTGACCGAGGCCTCGGTGATCATGGAAGAGATCAATCGTTGCGGCGGCAACTCCGGGGCCTGCCACGGCCAGATGTACAACATGGGTACGCTGCTGCGCCATGGCTCGGCGGCGCAGAAGCAGCTTTACCTGCCGAAGATCGCCACCGGCGAGCTGCGCCTGCAGTCCATGGGCGTGACCGAGCCGACCACCGGCACCGACACCACCAAGATCAAGACCACGGCGGTCAGGAAGGGCGACCGCTACGTGGTGAATGGCCAGAAGGTGTGGATCTCGCGCATCCAGCATTCCGACCTGATGATCCTGCTGGCGCGCACCACGCCGCTCGCGGACGTGAAGAAGAAGTCCGAGGGCATGTCGATCTTCATCGTCGACCTGCGCGAGGCGATCGGCAAGGGGCTGACCGTGCGGCCCATCCTCAACATGGTGAACCACGAGACCAACGAGCTCTTCTTCGACAACCTGGAAATCCCGGCCGAGAACCTGATCGGCGAGGAAGGCAAGGGCTTCAAGTACATCCTCGACGGGCTGAACGCCGAGCGCACCCTGATCGCCGCCGAATGCATCGGCGACGGCTACTGGTTCATCGACAAGGTCAGCGCCTACGTCAAGGAGCGCGTGGTCTTCGGCCGCCCGATCGGGCAGAACCAGGGCGTGCAGTTCCCCATCGCCGAGGCCTACATCGAGGTCGAGGCCGCCAACCTGATGCGCTGGGAAGCCTGCCGCCTGTTCGACGCGCACCAGCCCTGCGGCGCCCAGGCCAACATGGCCAAGTACCTCGCCGCCAAGGCTTCGTGGGAGGCGGCCAATGCCTGCATCCAGTTCCACGGCGGCTTCGGCTTTGCCTGCGAGTACGACGTCGAACGCAAGTTTCGCGAGACGCGCCTCTACCAGGTGGCGCCGATCTCGACCAACCTGATCCTTTCCCACATCGCCGAGCACGTGCTCGGCCTTCCACGCTCCTTCTGAGGTTTGCGATGGCCCATGCAAAACGCCCCCTCGATGGCATCACCGTGGTATCGCTGGAACACGCGATCGCCGCGCCCTTCTGCACCCGCCAGCTGGCCGACCTCGGCGCCCGCGTGATCAAGGTCGAACGCCCCGGCGTCGGCGATTTCGCCCGCGGCTACGACACCCGCGTGCATGGCCTGGCCTCGCACTTCGTGTGGACCAACCGCTCCAAGGAAAGCCTGACCCTGGACGTCAAGCACGCCGAAGCCGAGCGGGTGTTCGACGCCCTGCTGACCGAGGCCGACGTGCTGGTGCAGAACCTCGCCCCCGGCGCCGCGGCGCGGCTCGGCCTGTCCTTCGAGGCGCTGCACGAGAAGTACCCGCGCCTCATCGTCTGCGACATCTCGGGCTATGGCGATTCCGGCCCCTACCGCGACAAGAAGGCCTACGACCTGCTGATCCAGAGCGAGTCGGGCTTCCTCTCCATCACCGGCAGCGAGGATGAACCGGCCAAGGCAGGTTGCTCGATCGCCGACATCGCCGCCGGCATGTATGCCTACACCAACATCCTGGCGGCGCTGATCCAGCGCGCCAAAACCGGCAAGGGTTCGCGCGTCGAGGTCTCGATGCTGGAAGCCATGGCCGAGTGGATGAGCTACCCGCTCTACTACGCGATCGACGGCGCGTCGCCGCCGCCGCGTTCGGGCGCAGCGCATGCCACGATCTACCCCTATGGTCCCTTCACCGCCGGCGACGGCAAGGTGGTGATGCTGGGCCTGCAAAACGAACGCGAGTGGGCCATCTTCTGCGACAAGGTGCTGCTGCAGCCGGAATTGGCCAGCGATGCGCGCTATGCCTCGAACGTGAAGCGCACGGCGGCCCGCGACGAGGTCAAGGCGCTGGTCGAGCAGGCCTTCGCCAAACTCGACGCGGCGCAGGTCGAAGCGCGCCTCGAAGGCGCCGGCATTGCCAACGCCCGGGTCAATGGCATGCACGACCTGTGGCAGCACGAGCAGCTGAAGGCGCGCGGACGCTGGGTCGAGGTCGACAGCCCGGCCGGCCCCATCCCGGCGCTGCTGCCGCCCGGCCTGCCGAGCGACGTCGAGCCGCGCATGGATGCCGTGCCGGCGCTGGGCCAGCACACCGCCGCCATCCTCGCCGGCCTCGGCTTCGCGCCGGCCGAAATCGAACGCCTGCACGCCGAGCGGGCGGTTTAGGACAGTCATGGACTACACGCAAAAACTCGCCCGCTTCGCCGCCGAGCTCAAGGCGGATGACATTCCCGCATCGGTCCTGCGTCGCACCGAAGACCTGTTCCTCGACTGGGCCGCCTCGGCCCTGGCCGGCAAGGGGTCGGAGCCCGTCGAAATCATCGAGCGCTTCGCCCGCGCCATGGGCCCGGCTATGGACGCAAGTGAGGGCGCGGCCGAAGTGCTGATCTCGCGCCGCCATACCTCGCCGCTGTTCGCCGCGATGGTGAACGCTGCGGCCTCGCACGTGGTGGAGCAGGACGACGTGCACAACGGCTCGGTGTTCCATCCGGCCACAGTGGTCTTCCCGCCCGCGCTCGCCGCCGCGCAGGCGCTGGGGCGCACCGGGCGCGAGCTGCTGGTGGCCTGCGTCGCCGGCTACGAGGTTGGCATCCGCGTCGGCGAATTCCTTGGTCGCTCGCACTACCGCGTGTTCCACACCACCGGCACGGCGGGCACCCTGGCCGCCGCCGCCGCGGTCGGCCATTTGTTGCGCCTGACGCCGGAGCAGATGCTGCACGCCTTCGGCTCGGCCGGCACGCAATCGGCCGGCCTCTGGGAATTCCTGCGCGATGCCGCGCACTCCAAGCAGCTGCACACGGCGCACGCCTCGGCCGCCGGCCTGAGCGCCGCCTACCTCGCGGCGGAAGGCTTCACCGGCGCACGTCACATCCTCGAAGGGCCGCAGGGACTCGCCGCCGGCACGTCCAGCGACGCCGATCCGGCGCGCCTGGTCGACGGCCTCGGCACGCGCTGGACCGTGGCCGAAACCTCGTTCAAGTTCCACGCCTCCTGCCGCCACAACCACCCGGCGGCCGACGCGCTGCTCAAATGCATGCAGGATCACCGTCTCGCCAGCGCCGACTTTTCAGAGGTCGTCGCCCACGTGCACCAGGCGGCGATCGACGTGCTCGGGCCAGTCACCGATCCGCAAACCGTGCACCAGGCCAAGTTCTCCATGGGCACGGTGCTCGGCTTGATTGCCACCAAGGGCAGGGCGGGGCTGGCCGAGTTCGACGCCTGCCTGGGCGATGCGGCCGTGCGCGAAGTGGCGCAACGTGTGCGCATGGAACTCGACGCCGAGGTCGATGGCGCCTACCCAGCACGCTGGATCGGCAAGGTCACGGTCACCACCCGCGACGGACGCTGCTTGTCGGCGCGGGTGGACGAACCCAAGGGCGACCCCGGCAACACGCTGTCGCGCGCCGAGTTGGAAGACAAGGCGCTGCGCCTCGGCGCCTATCGCGGCGGCGCGACAGAGGCCGAGATGAAGGCCATCATCGGGCTGGTCTGGGCACTCGAAACGCTTTCCGTCGTCGGCGATCTGTTACCCTCGCGCGCTTCCATCCGCGAGGCCGCATGAAACCCCTGAACTCCCTTCTCTTCGTTCCCGCCAGCCGTCCCGAGCGCATCGCCAAGGCGCTGGCTGCCGGCGCCGATGCGGTGATCGTCGATCTTGAAGATGCCGTCGCGCCGGCGGACAAGGACGCGGCACGCGCGGCGCTGGCGGCGGCACTGGATCCGGCGCGGCCGGTGATGGTGCGCATCAATGGCGCCGATTCGACGTGGTTCGCGGAAGACCTGGAATTGCTGGGACACCCGGGCGTCGCCGCCGTGGTGTTGCCCAAGGCCGAGGACGCGGACGACGTCGCCGTCGTCGCCCAGGCGGTGGCCGGACGGCCGGTGCTGCCGCTGGTCGAGTCGGCGCTGGGCTTCGAGCAGCGCCTGGCGCTGGCGCATGCACCGGGCGTGCAGCGCCTGGTTTTCGGCCACATCGATTTCCAGGCCGACATGGGCATGCGCTGCGATGAAGAGGAACTGCTGCCTTTCCGTGCCGCGCTGGTGCTGGCTTCGCGCCTGGCCGACATCGCAGCGCCGATCGACGGCGTGACCACGGCCATCGACGACGAAGCACTGCTGCGCGCTGATGCCCGGCGCGCGCGCCGCCTCGGCTTCGGCGGCAAGCTGTGCATCCACCCGCGCCAGGTGGCCGTGGTGAACGCATGCTTCACGCCGTCCGCCGACGAGGTGGCCTGGGCGCGCCGTGTGATCGAAGCCGATGCCAATGCCGGCGGTGCCGCCGTGGCGGTCGACGGCAAGATGGTGGATAGGCCGGTGGTGCTGCGCGCGCAGGCCATCCTCTCCGAGGTGTCGGCGCGCGCGGCATGAAGCGGCCTATCCCCCAGCCCCTTTCCCGAGGAAAGGGGTGACCATGGTTCAGCCGCTACTCGGCTTCCGTCTCGCTGGCTTCATGGCGCCTTGGGGCGGCCCGGCGGCGCCATGATGAACACGGCCAACAAGCTCGCCGAATTCTGGAACCAGCGCTACGGCAAGGACGAGTTCGCCTACGGCACGGCGCCCAACGATTTCCTGGTCGAATTCGCCCACCTCGTTCTGCCGCGCGGCCAGGTGCTGTGCCTCGCCGACGGCGAAGGCCGCAACGGCGTCTGGCTGGCGCAGCAGGGCCATGCGGTGACCTCGGTCGATATCGCCAGCGAAGGCATGGCCAAGGCGGCCCGGCTGGCGAAGGACAAGGGCGTTACGCTCGAGACGCGCGTCGCCGACCTGGCCGAATTCGATCCGGGCGTCGCGGCTTGGGACGGCATCGTCTCCATCTTCATGCACCTGCCGCCGAAACTGCGGCGCGAGGTGTTCTCACGAGGCGTCGCGGCGCTGCGACCGGGCGGCGTGGTGCTGTTCGAAGCCTACGCCAAGGGCCAGCTCGGGCGCGGCACCGGCGGCCCGCCGGAAATCGACCTGCTGGTCGACCCCGACGAAATTCGCCTGGAGTTCCCCGGCTGTCGTATCCTGCACGCCTTTTGCGGCCTGCGCGAGGTGCGCGAGGGCCGCCATCATTCCGGAACCGGCGAGGTGGTGCAACTCGTCGTGCAGAAGACGTGAAGATCGACCGACTCGACCACCTGGTACTGACCGTAGCCGACATCGACGCCAGCATCGGCTTCTATGTCGATGTGCTGGGCATGGAGGCGCAGACCTTCGGCGCCGGCCGCCGCGCGCTGGCCTTCGGCCGGCAGAAGATCAACCTGCATCCGGCCGCCGCTCCGCTCAAGCCGCACGCGGCGCAGCCCGGTCCCGGCACCGCCGACCTCTGCCTGATTGCGGCGACGCCGCTGGCCGAGGTCATTGCCGAACTGCAGGCGAAGGGCGTGGCGATCGAGGAGGGCCCGGTGCCGCGGACGGGAGCCACGGGTCCGATACAGTCGGTGTACTTCCGCGACCCCGACGGCAACCTGATCGAGGTCGCCAACTACGTTTGACTGCCTGGCGTCGCCGTGCTGCCGGCGCCGACTTTTGAAAGCCATCGATGAGCGAATCCGTCAGTCCCCAGATCAAGCGCAACGTCGGCCTGCTGGCCGGTTGCCAGGCCCTGCTGCTGTGCAATGCCGTGACCCTGATCGCGGTGAATGGCCTGGCCGGGGCCAAGCTGGCGCCAACCCCGACGCTGGCGACGCTGACCGTCACCGGCTATGTCATCGGCACGGCGCTGATGACCCTGCCGGCGTCCTGGTTCATGAAGCATTACGGCCGCCGCGCCGGCTTCATCGCCGGCGCGCTGCTCGGCATACTCGGCGGCATCACCTGCGCCACGGCGGTCAGTATCGGCAGCTTCTGGCTGCTCTGCCTGGGCACCCTGTGCGCCGGCACCTACAATGCCTTCGGCCTGCAGTACCGCTTTGCCGCGGCCGACATGGCGCCCACCGACTGGAAGCCGAAAGCCATCTCGTGGACCCTGGCGGGCGGCATTCTTGGCGGCTTCATCGGCCCCTGGGCAGGCAAGATCACGCGCGACATCTGGCACGTCGAGTTCGCTGCCACCTATGCCTCGCTGTCGGTGTTCGCCGTCGTCGCACTGCTGATCGCCAGCCGCCTGCGTGTGCCGGAAATGACCGATGCCGGACAGCAGGGTTCGGGCCGCCCGCTGGGCGAGATCGCGCGCCAGCCGGCCTTCGTCGTTGCCGTGCTGGCCGCCGCGCTGGGTTACGGCACCATGAACCTGCTGATGGCCGCCACGCCGCTGGCGATGGACATCTGCGGCCTGCCGTTTTCCGATGCCGCCTTCGTCCTGCAATGGCACGTGCTGGGCATGTACGGGCCGTCCTTCTTCACCGGCAGCCTGATCAAACGCTTCGGCGTGCTCAGCATCCTCTCCGCCGGTGTGGTGCTGATGCTGGTCTGCATCGGGCTGGCGCTGTCGGGCGTGACCCTGATGCACTTCTGGTGGGCGCTGTTCCTGCTCGGCGTCGGCTGGAACTTCCTCTATATCGGCGGCACCACGCTGCTGACCGAGACCTACAAGCCCGCCGAGCGCGCCAAGGTGCAGGGCAGCAACGACTTCATGGTGTTCGGCGTGCAGGCCGTGTCCTCGCTGTCCGCTGGCGCCCTGGTGCTGGGCGGCGGCTGGCATACCCTGAACCTGTATGCGATACCGGCGGTGATCGTGATCGCCGTTGCCGTCACCGCGCTGATGCTTCACCGCCGGCGGCTTGCCGCCGCGCAAACCTGATCCGGAGCCCGCCATGTCGCAGCTGTTTTCCCCGTTCAAGATCGGTCGCGTCGAACTGCCCAATCGCATCGTCATTGCGCCGATGTGCCAATACTCGGCGGAGGAGGGCAGCGCCACCGACTGGCACCTGATGCACTACGGCAAGCTGGCGCTTTCCGGCGCCGGCCTGCTGATCGTCGAGGCCACCGGCGTCGAGCCCGAGGGGCGCATCACGCCGGGCTGCCTCGGCCTGTGGAACGATGCCAACGAAGCCGCGCTGAAGCGCGTGGTCGAGGCCTTGCGCGCCACCAGCCGCATGCCGCTCGCGATCCAGCTGGCGCATGCCGGACGCAAGGCCTCCAGCCACAAACCCTGGGATGGCGGCCAACTGATTCCGGCGGACGCCGGCGGCTGGCTGCCGGTGGCACCGTCGGCGATCCCGCATGCGCCGCACGAAGCGCCGCCGCAGGCGCTGGATTCGGCAGGGCTGGAACGGATCAAGCGGGCCTTCGTCGCTTCCGCCGAGCGTGCCCTGCGCCTGGGCTTCGAAGCCATCGAACTGCACGCGGCGCACGGCTACCTGCTGCACCAGTTCCTTTCGCCGCTCGCCAACCGGCGCGCGGACGCCTATGGCGGTTCGCTGGAAAACCGCATGCGCTATCCGCTGGAAGTGATCGACGCGGTGCGCGCCGCGGTGGCGGGACGTTGCGCGCTCGGCGTTCGCCTTTCGGCGACCGACTGGGTCGAGGGCGGCTGGAATCCGGACGAGTGCGCCTTGCTCGCCGAAGCCTTGCGCGCTCGCGGGCTGGATTTCATCCATGTTTCCAGCGGCGGCGTCTCGCCCTTGCAGAAGATCGCGCTGGGGCCGGGCTACCAGGTGCACCTGGCCGAACGCATCAAAAAGGACACCGGCCTGCCGACCATCGCCGTTGGCCTCATCACTGACGCGAAGCAGGCGGAAGAGATTGTCGCCTCGGGCCGGGCCGACCTGGTCGCCCTGGCGCGCGGCATCCTCTACGATCCCCACTGGCCCTGGCATGCCGCGGCGGAACTCGGCGCCACGGTAAGCGCCCCGCCGCAGTACTGGCGCTGCCCGCCGCGCGGGCAGGAGCGCTTGTTCGGCGAGATACGCACCGCGCAGCGCTGAATCCTTACGCTCCGCTCAGTAGGGCGGGAAAAGGCGGCGAAGGCCGTGCGCCAAGACTATCACCATGAACCCCGCATTGCGCAGGCAAAGGCCGGCGATCGACAAAGGCCGCGCCGCCTGCGGTCGTCGCGCGCGTGCCGCGATCGATGCGCTGCGCGCCAGCTGCTCCATCCAAGGCACGGTGCGCGGCCATTCGACGAGACCGTCAAGCCATCTGGGCGGAATGCCATCCCTGCCGACCCCGGCACCTACGATGGCACCCACCATTGCTGCGGTGGTATCGCTGTCGCCGCCGCAACGGATGATCGCCTTCACTGCCGCGTCATAGTCGCGGGGATGGGAAAGCCAGGCGTGCAGCACGGCCGGAACCGAGTGATACATGTAGCCGGTGACGCCCGTGGTGCAACCAATGCCCGCGGCGAACGCGGACGTGGCCTGGCCGGCATGGACGCTTTCCCTGACGTGCTCGGCTAGCCCCAGCAGTTCGCTGGCCGCCGCCCCTTGACCGGCTGTCAGGCGCCGCAGGTCGGCAAGGAAGTGCTCGAAGCTTTCACCGCGCATCGAACATCGCGCCGCCAATGACATTGCCATGGCACCGCATTCGGCCTTGGGGTCGAGGTGGGTTAGTCGAGTGCTGATCCCGACAAGCTTCGCCATGCGTGCTTCGTCGTCGGAAAAACACACGCCCAGGAGCGCACTGCGCATTGCCGGGCCGTTGCCGGCCGAATGGACACCGCGAAAACGTCGGGGAACAAAAAGCCAGAGCTTGAGGATCGACCTCAGGGTAGCGAATCCGATTCCGGCAGGCAGCCCGGCAAACCACCAGCGCAGACGCCAGGCGAAATCACGCTCGAAGGCCTCGGCGTTTCCCCCTGAAACCAGGATGGACTGGGCGACCATGCAGGTGTGTTCGGTATCGTCGGAACACAGGCCCTTGCCGAACAGAAGATGATAGCCATCGAGGTCTGGGTACCACCGCTGCTGCCTGCGGTTGGAGAGTCCTTCGCAGGCGAGCCCCAGGGCATCCCCAACAGCCGTGCCGAGCAGGCAACCAACCGCGGCATCATCCGGATCCATCGTCTAGCGCTTGCAGTCCGGACCCGCGCCGGCACAAATTGCCCCGACAAGCCCCTTGGCGTCGGCCACCATCGCCATCTCGTAGCCAATGTAGCCGCCTTCCTGCGGGGTGGCAGGATGCTGGATCAGCACGTCCACGTCGCCGTAATGGAAGATTCGCTCGAGCTTCTTCTGGCGCAACAAGACACGCTTCACCTTGACCAGATCGACCGACAGCGGCCTTTGTCCGCGCGCCGCGGAGACGACCCGGCGATCGGAAACAAAGATCACCGGGCTGATTACGAGGTGTCCGAAGTGCGCTCCCAACAGTGGCAGCCCTGGCAGGACCCCGAGCCCTATCATTCCAGGTTGGACGATGGCGGCGAAGACCTCCAGCACCAGGAAAATGCTGCCAAGGGTCAATACCAGCCCCAGGCGCACCGCACGCGGATGCGTGACGAATACGACTTGTTCATCCGGTGCCAGCAGTTTCGCGGCGTAGCGGGGGATCCGGGGAGCGTCGTGCATTGACTTTCCCGATTCGGGCGGCCGCGCTGTCCGCGCTGAATGGCGACCGTGGCGTGCTCGCGCGAACTTCAGCTCGACATCAGCACCGGCACGGTCATGTGCTGCAGTATGTAGCGCGTGCCGGCGCCGCGGCTGACGAAGGGGAAGCCGATCTGGCCGTGGGCGCCCATCACCAGCAGGTCGGCGCTGCGATCGCTGACGCGGTTGAGCAGCAGGTCCATGATGCCGAAGTCCTGCACCACCAGCACTTCGGACTTGGCCTTGACGCCGTGGTCGGCAAGGTGCCGCACGACCCCATTGCAGCAGGCTTCCGCATCCTCCTGGCGGGTGGCGAAGGACATCACCCAGCATTCCTCGCTGCCGCCCAGCAACGGCAGGGCGTCATTGAGTGCGCGCGCGGCTTCGCGCGCATCGTTCCAGGCGATCATCGGCCGCTTGCCGATGGCGGCGAAGCTGCCGGCATAGGGCAAGACCAGCACTGGGCGGCCGCTGTCGACAATCACTTCATTGACGAAGTCTTCGGGCAGGAGCTGACTGCTTGCGGTATCGCGCTGGCCGAGGATCACCAGGTCGAAATGGCGCGCGATGCGGGTGACGCCAGCCAGTACTTCGGCATCGCTGCCGCGATTGACGTCGATCCACTCCGCATTGGCCAGCCCTGCGGTGGCTTGCGCGAAGGCCGCCTTGCTGGCATCGCGCGAGGCGGCATACTCGTCGCTTGGCCAGGTGGCGACCACGCCAACGCGCTGCGCGCTGCCGCGCTGGCCGAAGACCCCGGTCAGGCGCGCGCCATGGGCGCGGGCCAGGCCGGCGGCAAGTTCGAGGCGGGCCGCCGTGCGTTCGCCGGCATCGAGGTGGACCATCAGGTTTTTGAGCGACATGGGGAACTCCGGTGCAAATGGGACAAAGGGACAATCGGACGAAAGGGACACTGCATTTTGGGCAAAGCGGAAGTATAGGCCCGCCAGCCCGACTCGGCCCGCGCGCCGGCCGCAAACGGGCATCGCCCGGGCCCGCCGACCAGTGTTTCGGCCGGTTTGAAACCTAAGCGGCCGCCCGCGTGGTTCGCAACCAGAGCAGCAGGCGGCGATGGAAGATTTCCGGCGTGACCGGCTTGCCGATGTGGTCGTTCATGCCGGCCAGCAGGCAGTCCTCCCTGTCCTCGTCGAAGGCGTTTGCGGTCATGGCGATGATCGGAATGGTTGCCGTGACCGGCGTGGCACGCAACGCGCGAGCCGCGTCGAGACCATTCATCTGCGGCATCTGCACGTCCATCAGCACCACCGAGCACTCGCCGCGGCTTGCCAGGTCGACTGCCTCGATGCCGTTTTCCGCCAGCACCGGAACCAGCCCGGCGCTTTCAACCAGGAACGACGCGACTTCACGGCTCAGCGGTTCGTCTTCGGCGATCAGGATGCGATGACCGGAGAACTCCTTGCGCAGGGCAAGTATCGGGTCGTCGGGTGCGGCCTGACGGCTGTCCGCTCCCTGCGCTGCTTTGCCAAGACGGACCGTGGCCCAGAAACGGCTGCCTTCGCCGGGTATGCTGCTGAGCCCGACATCGCCGCCCATCAGGTGCGCGATGCGTTTCGAAATGATCAGGCCGAGCCCGGTGCCGCCGTACTTGCGGGTGGTCGAGTCGTCCGCCTGGCTGAAGGCCCGGAACAGCCGTTCCTTCTGCTCGGGCGCGATGCCGATGCCCTGGTCCCTGACCTCTATTCGCAGCAGCAGCGAGTCGGCGTCCTGTTCGACGGCCGAGGCGTGCACCTCGATGCGCCCGCGTTCGGGGAACTTGATGGCGTTGCCGATGAAGTTGAGCAGGATCTGGCGCAGCCGCACGGCATCGCCGCTGACATGGCGGGTCAATTCCGGATCGACAACGAGGTCCAGGCGCAGGCCCTTGGCCTGGGCCGCGGATTCCTGCAAGGCCAGCGTGTCCTCGAGCAGTGCCTGCAGGTCGAAATCCCGGCGTTCCAGTTGCAGGCGTTCGGCCTCGATCTTGGACAGGTCGAGGATGTCGTTGATGACATCCATCAGGTGCTGCGAGGCACCGAGGCTCTTGCGCAATTGTTCGGCCTGGATCGGGTCGGAGGCGCGCCGCATGGCCAGGGTGGTCATGCCCATGATGCCGTTCATCGGCGTGCGCAGTTCATGGCTCATGTTGGCGAGGAACACGCTCTTGGCGCGGTTGGCCGCTTCGGCAACGTCGCGGGCCGCGGCCAGTTCCGTCGTGCGCGAGCGAACCAGGTCTTCGAGGTGGTCGCGATACTGGACCAGTTCCAGCTCCGCCTTCTTGCGCGTGGTGATGTCGGTATGCGTGCCGATCATGCGGCTGGGATCGCCCGCGGCGTCGCGGCTCACCACCATGCCGCGATCGAGTATCCACTTGTAGCTGCCATCCTTGCAGCGCAGCCGGTGCTCGGTGACGTATTCATGGCTGTGCCCCTTGAGGTAGCCGTCGATCCGGGACAGGGTCATGGGCAAATCGTCGGGATGGATGCGCCGGCGCCATTCCTCGATGTCATCGCCGATTTCGCTTTCCTCGTGGCCCAGCATCCGCTTCCAGATGCGGCTGAAATGGACCTTGCCCCGGCTGATGTCCCAGTCCCACATTCCTGCGCCTGAGCCTTCGATGGCAAATTTCCAGCGGAACTCGCTTTCCCGCAGCTGATGTTCGCGCTGCCGCAGTTCCCGCGTGGCCGTGTCTGCCATCTGTGCCGCCTGGTCACGGGTATTCAGCATCGAAAACATTAGCGCCCAGAGCAGGACGCTCAGCGCCAGGCCGCCGCCGAGCGCGCTCCAGGCGGGCAGGTAATCGATCCCCGCCGCGCTTTTCTCACGCTCGAACTGGATCAGCCAGCGCCGGCCTTGCACGATGACATCGCGTTGCTGTTGCGTGACCGAGTTTCCGGCATGGTGCGTGATCGTGCCTTGGGCGTACAGCAACTGGTTCGCATCGTCTTCGGCACCGTCATGGATGTGCAACGCCAGATTTGCGCCGTCAGATCGACCGTGGCTGCCCAGGATCGGAGCCAACAGGTCGGCGAGTCGGTAAGGGCTGCTGGTCCAGCCTATCAGGGCGGCGCGGCGCTGGGCGATGGTATCCAGGGGCGCGGACTGGCGATAGATCGGAACGAACATGATCACGCCGGGAGAGGATGTGTTTTCGGTTTCCTGAACCAGCCGCAGCTTGTTGGAAAGCGTTGGACGCCCGGTGTCGCGCGCTTGCTCCATGGCGGCCCGGCGCACCGGTTCGGACAAGGTGTCGAAACCGAGCGCCCGCAAGTTGCTGCCGGCACGAGGTTCGATGTACTGGACCGGGGCGTAGATCAGGCGTTGTCCCGCCGGATGCACCCGGTAGTCGCGTGCGCCGTTGCTTCTGGCGCGGGCCTCGTGGGCACCCAGACCGCTGGCGGTGACCAGTGGATTGAACGCAATGCCCTGCATCCCCGGCGCGAAGACGTCCGCTTTCATCGTTTCGGCAAAGGAGCGCCACTCGGCGGGCGTCACTCGCTCCGAGGCGGCGATCAAAGCCGCACCGCCGCGCAGGATCAGGGAATGCGCGGTGAGCTTTTCCTGGATGTGCAGCGTCAGATCGTCGGCAATCTGGGCAAATTCCTCGAGGGCGTGGCGCTCGAGATCGGCCTTGATGCGCTGGCCGGCGATCACGCTCAGCATCAGGCCAAGTGCAAGTACGACCTAGGCCGGCAGGTTGCGCGAGAAGTGTGGAGTCACGGCCAGTCGATGCCTGCCGTGGCAGTGGCGACTACCGTGGCGCGTGGGCTGGACTCAGTGCAGAAGGATGTCATCGGCGGAGCCTAATGGAGTCATGGTGGCCGCCTGTTGATCCATGTCAATGCCCGACGGCTACGCTAGGTTATCCGGTTTGATTCCAGATGACTAGTCGTGACTTCGATGCTGACCACGCTTTCGTAATCGAAGCTCAGCGTCATCCATTCTCGGGTTGGCAGTTTGCGGGTCATGCCGAGCAATACCTTCATGACGCCGGCGTGGGTTACCAGGCTGGCCTGCGCAATACCCTGCGCTGCAAGCTCCGCGACGAAGTTGGCTACCCGGGCTTGCAGCGCACCAACGGATTCGCCGCCCGGCGGCGTGTAGCCAAGCGGGTCGGCGGCCCAGCCGTCGAGGGCGGTGCGCTGGATCTGCTGCCAGGGCTTCATTTCCCATTCCCCGAAATGCATTTCCCGCAGGCGATCGTCATTGACCGGCGCGGGATGGAGCTGGGCGGCGAGTCGGTGGCAGCGCTGTAAAGGACTGCTGAAGACCGGGATGGCGGGTGGCAATTGCGGCCGGATGCGGCTGGCCGCAGCGGCGACGTCGCCGGCCAGTGCCAGGTCGCTGGCGCCATAGCAGATGCCGGCATCCACCAGCGGTGCCGGATGGCGAATCAGGAATAGCTGCACAGCATGCCCAGGTAAAAGGCCAGCTCGGCGAGCTGCTGCGTGGCGCCGAGGCAGTCGCCGGTGTAGCCGCCGAGGCGGCGCCGAAAGTAACGTGCCGCCAGCAGGGTTACCAATGCGACCGCAGCGAGGGCCAGCAGAACATCGGCCCAGGGCAGCAGCAGGCAGGGTGCCAGGCCGCAGGCGATGGCGATGCCCAGCTCGCCCGGCGTCATGGCCTGCGCCAGCGGGCGGGACTTGGCACTGCCGTCGCTCTCGTCGCGGGCGTAGTCCATGAAAAATATCAGCATGGTCGCCGCCAGGCGCGATGCGGCATGACCGGCCAGCAGCGCCAGGGCCAGAAAGGGCGGTCCAAACGCGCCGTCTAACTCGACCAGCGTCATCCACTTGGCCGACAGGAGCAGGATCAGTCCGATTACGGCGTAGCTGCCGACGCGCGAGTCCTTCATGATTGCCAGCACCTGCGCCTTCTCCCAGCCGCCGCCGAAGCCGTCACAGGCATCGGCGAAGCCGTCTTCATGGAAGCCGCCGGTGACCAGTACGGTTGCCGCCATGCCGAGCAGCACGGCAATGCCGATCGGCAGCGCCAGCACGGCCAGTTCGGTCACCACCGCGCCGATGGCGCCGACCACGATGCCGACCAGCGGGAAGTAGCGTGCGGCGTGGTTCAGCTGCTCCGCCGAATGCCCGACCCAGGCCGGCACCGGCAGCCGGGTGAAGAAGCGCAGCGCGGCGAAGAAGTACTCGAGCTGCCGCTTCATGCCTTGTCGCTGACCCCGGCCGATTCGAAGCTGGCCATTTCGTTGAGGAAGGCGCAGGCGGCGCGCAGCAGCGGCAGGGCCAATGCGGCGCCGGTGCCTTCGCCCAGGCGCAGGCCGAGGTCGAGCAGCGGCCTGGCGCCCAGCCAGTCGAGCTGGCGGCGATGGCCGGCTTCATTCGAGCAATGCGCGAAGACGCAGTAGTCGCGGATGTTCGGCGCCATGCTCGCCGCGACCAGCAGCGCGGCAGTGACGATGAAGCCGTCGATCAGCAGCACCATGCCGGCTTCGGCGGCCGCCAGCATGGCGCCCGCCAGCATGGCGATCTCAAAACCACCGAAGCGGGCGAGGATGCGGTACGCATCCTCGCCCGTTGCGCCGCCGGCAGAGGGCCGTTCCTGCCACTTGGCCAGGGCCTGCGCCAGCAGCGCCTGCTTGCGCGCCAGGCCGGCGTCGTCCAGCCCGGTGCCGCGGCCGACGCAATCGGCCAAGGGCAGTCCGGTGATGCAATGCGTCAGCAGCGAGGCCGAGGCGGTGTTGCCGATGCCCATTTCGCCGAAGGCGAGGACATTGCAGCCGCTTGCGCCAATCTCGCGCGCCAGGTCTGCACCGCGGCTCAGCGCCAGGGCGCATTCGGCCTCGCTCATGGCGGCGCCGTCGAGGTAATTCGCCGTACCGCCAGCGCCGACTTTCAGGTTGCGCAGGCCATCGCGCGCGCCGAATTCATGGGCCACGCCGGCATCGGCCACCACCAGCTGCATGCCGGCCAGGCCGGCCAGCGCATTGATCGCGGCACCGCCGGCGAGGAAGTTCTCCACCATCTGCCAGGTCACGTCCTGCGGATAGGCCGAGACGCCGGCCTTCGCCGCGCCGTGGTCGCCGGCGCAGACCAGCACATGGGGATGCCGGATCGCGGGGTCGAGGCGGCGCTGGATCAGGCCCAGTTGCAGGGCGAGATCCTCCAGCCGGCCCAGCGCACCGGTGGGTTTGGTCTTGCGGTCGATTTTCTGTTGCAGCTCGGTGCTCAGCGAGCGATCCAGAGCGGCCACGGCAAAGCGCGGCCAAGCGGCGGGGGAATGCATCCGATTCATCCTTTTGACAAGCGGTGCGAACCGGCGCGGCGCGTCCAAACGCCACGCCAGCCCGCGCCACGGGCTTGACGAAAATGACCGGTCGGTCTTCTGGCTCCCGGATCGTCCTTTGCCTGCGCCTTCCCGGGCCTAGCCCAGTGGCATCTGCAAGCATCGTCCCCGGTTACAGCGGCGGGCCCGCCACGGAATCGCACCGTGTTCCCAGGAAGCGCCCGCTGCGCGGAGGCTTCCACCGAATCAGGGCGGATTATGGCGCCGCGCCGCGGCTTCTGCAATTGGCAAACCTGCGTGCCGGGCGCCGCCGCGGCCGGCCCGGTTCAGGCGAACCACTCCCGCATCAAGGCCGTTTCACGTGCGGTGACGGTGGCGAGGAACTCGTCGGCGCCGTCCATCGCGCTGAAGGCATCGAAACCGCGCTGGAGGAAGGAATGCAGCGCCGCAAGGCCGGCGAGTCGGGCCGGGCCTTCCATGAGGCGCAGCGACATCCGGATCAGCGGCATGCGCGTCAGGCGGTCCAGGGTCTTGCCGAGGTGGTCGATCAGGGCGATCTGGGTCTCCCGGTCGGCCCGGCGGCCGCAGGTGCGGTAGGCGGCAACATATGCGGCCATGTCGATGTCGCGGCTGCGTCCGGCCGCGCGCAAGGCCAGCACCATGTCGGTGTCGAGCGATTCGGAGAGCGTATCCATCCTCACCGCGTCGAGCAGCGCCTGCAGGGCCCGCGCCGGCAACACCCGCACCATCACCGGCACTACGCGCGCAAGCTCGTCGTCGCGGCTGCGAAAGTCCTTGGGGCCATACAGGTCGCTGAGGAAAAAGCTCGCCGCCGGGGCATGGCGTTCACTGGCCAGCAGGTCGGCATAGGTCCGCGCCAGGCGGTCTGCCTGCCATTGCTTGAGCAGCGGGTAGTCCTCGGCGGCAGGGTCGGCGGCGCGCGCGGCGCGCAGTTCGCGCGCCTCGGCGATGCTGGCTGCCAGCTCGCGACCGACACTGGCCTTGTCCGGTTCGTCGTCCATTTGGCGAATTATCCCGCCGCGCCCAACCTTGGTTAGAGTAGCCTGCCTAATCCATCCCGGCGGCGACGAATAAACTGCCGGAATACCCGCTGCCCATCCAGGAGGAGACTTGGAATGAACGCCATCGATACGGCGCTAAGCGACGCAGCACAACAGGCCGGCACCAGCAGCGCCTTCCGTCGCCAGTTCGACGCCATGCATGCCGCCACCCGGCGCAATGCGGCAGTCGCGCGCGCCGCGCGGCAGGCGCGCCTCGACGCCCTGTTCGACCTGGTGCACGAGAACGGTGAGCGCTTCGTCGAGGCGATTGCCGCCGATTTCGGCCACCGCTCGGCGCACGAGACGCGCCTGCTGGAACTCTTTCCCAGCCTGGAGGCGGTGCGCCATACGCGGTCGCATTTAGCCGGCTGGATGAAGCCGCAGGGCAAGTCACCGTCGATCTGGTTCCGCCCCGGTCGGGCCAAGATCGTGATGCAGCCGCTGGGCGTGGTGGGCATCATCGTGCCCTGGAACTACCCGCTGTTTCTCGCCATCTCGCCCATGGCAGCGGCGCTCGCCGCTGGCAACCGGGTAATGGTCAAGATGTCGGAATTCACGCCGCGCACCGGCGAACTGCTGGCCAGCCTGGTCACCCGCTATTTCGCCCCGGAGGATGTCAGCGTGGTGCTGGGCGATGCCACGGTGGGCGCCGATTTCGCCCGCCTGCCCTTCGACCACCTGCTGTTCACCGGCTCGACCAAGGTCGGCCACGACATCATGCGCATGGCGGCGGAAAACCTGACGCCGGTCACGCTCGAGCTTGGCGGCAAGTCGCCGGCCATCGTGGCGTCCGACTACCCGCTGGAGAAGGCGGCCGAGCGCATCGTGGTCGGCAAACTGCTGAACGCCGGCCAGACCTGCATCGCTCCCGACTACGTGCTGGTGCCGGCCGGACGCGAACAGGCCTTCGTCGAGGCCGCGCGTGCGGTAGTGGCGAAATGCTGGCCCGAGCTTGGCGCCACGCCCGATTACACGGCCATCGTCAATGATCGCCACTATCAACGCCTGCAGGCCTACGTCGAGGATGCGCGCCAGCGCGGCGCCCGCATCGAGCCGCTGTCGTCGGCCCAGCCCGATGCCGCGCGACGCCGCTTGCCGCCGCTGGCCCTGCTGGACGTCAATGACGACATGCGCGTGATGCAGGACGAAATCTTCGGCCCGCTGCTGCCGGTGCTGCCCTATCGCGACCTCGACGCCGCGATTGCCTGGGTGAACCAGCATCCGCGTCCCCTGGCCCTGTATTTCTTCGGCAACGATGGCGCCCAGCGCGACCGCGTGCTGGAGGAAACCGTGGCCGGCGGCGTCACGGTCAATGACACCATCCTGCACATCGCGCAGGAGAACCTGCCCTTCGGCGGCGTCGGCCCCAGCGGCATGGGCCACTACCACGGCAGCGAGGGCTTCAAGACCTTCTCCAAGCAGAAGGCCGTGTTCTATCAATCGAGGCTCAATGGCATGTCCTTGTTCAATCCGCCCTACGGCGCCTTGTTCGAGCGCCTCGCCAAATTCCTCATGCGCTGAAAGTCGGCGATGGCGGCACGCCAATTTCGCTGGGTTTTGCTGGGCGAATTCTTCATCTACGGGCTGCTGGGCGTCTGGCTGACCTCACGCGCCGGCTGGTCGCCGGGACACGCCCTCGCGCTTGCCATTGCAGCCTTCCTTGGCCTGCGCCTGATGCTGGTCGGGCTGACTTTTGTCCTGATGCTCAAGGGTCGCGGCGAGCTTGCGCCCGAGCTGCGCCTCGGGCCACTGGCAGCGTTGCGCATGGTGCTGGAGGAATACGTCGCCATGATCCTGCTGTTTGCCGTGATCCTGCCCTTCGAGGCATTCTGGATGCGACCGGATCGCCTGGCGCCGCCGGCCGGCGGGCGCCTGCCGCTGTTGCTGATCCATGGCTACCAATGCAACCGGGCCTTCTGGTTCTGGCAGCGGCCGCTGCTCGAAGCCGCCGGTTGGGTCGTGGCGACGCACAGCCTGGAGCCGGTGTATTCCGAAATTGATGCCTATGCCGAAGGAATCGCGCGGCGCATCGATGAGGTGCTTGCCGCGACCGGTGCGCCGCAGCTGATCCTGGTCGGCCACAGCATGGGCGGCCTGGCATCGCGCGCCTACCTGCGGCGTCATGGCGTGGCCAAGGTGGCGCGCCTGGTGACCCTGGGCTCACCGCATCAGGGCACGCTGCTGGCCGGCCTGGGCCTGGGGCCGAATGCGCGCCAGATGCGCATCGGCAGCCCCTGGCTGCGCGCTCTGGCGGCGCCGCTGCCCGTCGGTTCGGTGTCCATCTACAGTTGCCATGACAACTATGTGTATCCGCAGCAGGCCTGTTCGAGGCTGGATGGGGCGGCCACGGTCGCCATCGGCGGCGTCAGCCACCTCGGCATGGCGTTCTCGCCGGTGGTGCGGGCCAGCCTGCTGCAGGCACTGGAGTCGGGGCTATGAATCGGAAGAATCGAGGATGTCATGAGTGAATTCGACTACATCGTGGTGGGTGGCGGGGCCGGCGGCTGCGCCTTGGCAGGGCGGCTCTCGGAAGATCCCGGCGTCAGGGTGTGCCTGCTCGAAGCCGGCAAGGACGACGACCAGCTGCTGATCAAGGTGCCGTTCTGCACCGCGCTGATGCTGCCGACTTCAATCAACAACTGGGCTTTCGAAACCGTGCCGCAGCCGGGGCTGAATGGCCGTCGCGGCTACATGCCGCGCGGCAAGGCGATGGGCGGTTCGACCTCGATCAACGCCATGGTTTATACGCGCGGCCATCCGTGGGATTACGACCGCTGGGCGGGGCTGGGCAACGCAGGGTGGTCCTGGAACGAGGTCTTGCCCTACTTCAGGAAGTCGGAGCACAACGAGAACTTCGGCGGTGAATATCACGGGCAGGACGGGCCCCTCAACGTTGCGAATCTGCGCTCGATGAATCCCTTCCAGCAAATCTACCTTGAGGCGGCACGCCAGACCGGCTTCAAGCTGATCGACGACTTCAATGGCGCCGACCAGGAAGGCATCGGCATCTACCAGGTGATGCAGAAGAACGGCGAACGCTGGAACGCGGCGCGCGCCTATCTGGCACCGCACCTGGCCAGCCGGCCGAACCTGACGGTGCTTACCCAGGCGCGGGCGCGCCGCATCCTGTTTTCCGGCAAGCGGGCGAGCGGCGTCGAGTTCCTGCAGGGCGGCGCACTGCGTACCCTCCAGGCCCGGCGTGAAGTGATCCTCGCCGCCGGTGCGATCCAGTCACCGCAGCTGCTGATGCTGTCGGGCGTGGGTGCCGGCGCGGAGCTGCAGCAGTTTGGCATTCCGGTGATCCATGACCTCCCCGGCGTTGGCAAGAACCTGCAGGACCATCCCGACTACGTCTTCAATTACCGCGCCAAATCGATGGACCTGCTCGGCATTTCGCTTGGCGGCGGGCTGCACATGATGAAGGAGGTCGGCCGCTATCGGCGCGAACGTACCGGCATGATGAGTTCGAACGGCGCCGAGGGCGGCGGCTTCCTGCGCCGCTTCCCAGATTCCCCGGCGCCGGAGTTCCAGCTGCATTTCGTGGTCGGCATGATCGACAACCATGCGCGCAAACTGCACTTGGGCCATGGCTATTCCTGCCATATCTGCCTGCTGCGGCCGAAGAGCGTCGGCACCCTGGCGCTGGCCAGCGCCGATCCGCTGGCGGCGCCGCGCATCGACCCCAACTTCTTCGGCCACGCAGACGACCTCGAGGCCATGGTCGACGGATTCAAGCTGACCCGCAAGCTGATGGATGCGCCCATCCTCAAGGGCATTCGCAGCGGCGAGGTATATACCGCCGGTGTGAATACCGACGATGCAATACGCGAGGAACTGAAGAGGCGCTCCGACACCATTTACCACCCGATAGGTACCTGCAAGATGGGCAGTGATGCCGCGTCGGTGGTCGATTCGCGCCTGCGCGTCCATGGCCTTGAAGGCCTGCGCGTGGTCGATGCCTCCATCATGCCGACGCTAATCGGCGGCAATACCACGGCGCCGACGTTGATGATCGCGGAAAAGGCCGCTGACATGATACGCAGCGATGCCGCCGGCTGATGTTGGATGATAGAGTTCCGGATTCGGGACGGATGATGCTCGGCGCAAACACGGGGACAAGCCCGGCGGGCGTTTGTTTTGGAGGAGAGTTTCCTTGATATCGGATTTCATCAGCGATTCGTTGCGCACCTCGGCACTTGGTGCCGCCATGAAGGGCGCCGGCCTCGCCGTGCGCTTCCTGCCCATCCCGCAGCCCACGATCCTGGTCGGACCGGGCGCCAGCGCCAGGCTGGGACAGACCATCGCCGGCTTCGGCCACGGCAAAATCCTAATCGTTACCGACAGCGTCGTCTCCAAGCTGGGCCTGCTCAAGGACCTGACCGAGGCATTGACGGCGGGTGGCACGCAGTACGTGGTATTCGATGCCATCACACCGGATGCGCCGATCCCGCTGATCGAGGACGGCATCGAGTTCTTCTGCGCCAACGGCTGCGATGCCATCGTGGCGGTTGGCGGCGGTTCCTCGATGGATGCGTCGAAGGCGATCGCCGCCGCGGTCTCCAATCCAGGCAAGTCGCTGCGCGAACTGGCCGGCTATTTCAAGGGCCTCAGCACGCCGGTGAAGATCTACGCCGTGCCCACCACGGCCGGCACCGGTTCCGAAGTGACCGTCGCCGCGGTGATTTCCGACCCCGAACGGCAGGCCAAGCTGGTGATCGTCGATACGCGCCTGGTGCCCAAGATGGCGGCGCTCGATCCCTGCCTGATGACCGGCCTGCCGCCGCCGATTACCGCGGCAACCGGCATCGATGCGCTGACCCACGCGATCGAATCCTTCATCGGCAAATGGGCCAACCCCTATACTGATGACTTGGCCCTGTCGGCCGTCGGCCTGATTTTCGACAACCTGCGCACCGCCTATGCCGACGGGACCAATCTCGCGGCGCGCGAAAAAATGGCGCTCGCCGCCACCTATGCCGGCCTGGCCTTCACCCGTGCCAACGTCGGTTACGTGCATGCCATTGCGCACCAGTTCGGCGGCAGGTACCACACGCCCCACGGCCTGGCCAATGCCATCATGCTGCCCTTGGTCCTCAAGTATTCGTTGCCGGCCGTAACCGAACGGCTTGCCATCCTGGCGGTGCGCGCCAAACTGGGCAAGGAAAACGAAGGCGACGACGCGCTGGCGCAGAAATTCCTCGACGGGGTCGTGCAGCTCAATCGCGACCTCGGCATCCCGACCTTCCTGGCTGCGCTGAAGAAGTCCGACATCCCGCAGCTGGCCGAGGCGGCCTGCCGCGAGGCGCACACGGGCTACCCGGTGCCGCGCTACATGACGCAGGCGCAGTGCGAGGACCTGATCCGCCAGGTGCTGCCGCCGGAGGCAACGGCAAAGGCGCCGGAGGCCGCACCCAAAAAGGCAGCCGCGGCGCCGAAGAAGAAGCCTGCGGCCGAACCCAAGAAGCCCGCTGCAAGTCCCAAGAAGCCGCCTCCGCGCGCGAAGAAGCCGGACTGATGTCCGGTCTCCCGCGCCGCGCTGAAGGCGGTCAATCCAACAGACGAGGATCGATGTGATGAAAAAAGTCGTGACGGTGACCCTGGGGTCGTCCAAGAAGGATTTCGAGTTCAAGACCAAATTCCTTGGGCAGGAATTTTCGGTGCGGCGTTTCGGCGCCGACAAGGACAGCACCAAGGCCTGGGAAATGCTGCGTCGCCAGCAGGCCAATGCCGATGTCATCGCGCTCTCCGACATGCCCGACCACTACCATGTCGGGCTGCGCACCATCATCAACAAGAAGTCACAGCACCTGTTGCAGGTGGTGACGCGGGTGCCGGTCACCACCGGCGCCAGCCTGCGCAGGTTGTTGCAGGTGCGCGCGGTGCGCCACGTGCAGAAGGAGCTGGGCAACTACTTCAACAACAACCTGGTCCTGTTCCTCTCCGGCATGCGCAACTACGACATGGCGGTGGCCCTGTCCGATTACACCCGCAACCTGAGCTTTGCCGACCCGGTGTTCCATGCCGCCTCCCCAGTGCTGTTGGGTTCGCTGGACCAGCTCGAACTCTTTGCCAAGGGCAAGGAACTGCTGCCCGAAGGGCTGCCGGGCGACTTCCTCAAGGGCGTCCTTGGCACGCTGAAAAACAAGATCGTGGCCAATGCGGTGGACAAGTCGCAGGTCATCGTCGGCACCTTCCGCGAGATCCAGGCCGTGGCCTCGGGCCGCAACCTGGAGGGCAAGACGCTTATCACATCTGCCGTGGATGACGAGGCCTTCGCCTTCTTCGCCAAGCACAAGGTGAATCTGGCGGTGGACGTGACGCCGAAACTCTTCGACCAGGTGGTGGGCATCAGCACCATTACCGCCATGATCCTGGCTGCAACGGGCAAGGCCGAGTCGGAACTTACCGATCACGATTTCGAGGAGATCCTGCACGAGCTGGACATCAAGCCGCGCCTGATCCACCCCACGGGGCATTTCCGCAACATCCGCCGCTTCGCCTTCGTCGTCCATCCGCTGAGCCAGGAATACATCAAGAAGGGTTTTCCGCTGCCCAAGGGCACGCCCAAGTTCATCATGGACAAGGTGGAGACGCTGGCTGCCTACATGCCGCCCATGGTGTACTGCAAGATGAGCAACATCGTCTCGCCGACGGGGGCCGAGGCAGAAGGCTGGCTGATTTCGGTCGGCGGCACGCCCAAGGAAATGCTCTCGCACAGCCCCGAGTTCACCTATCGGCGCCTGCTCCACGCAGCAAAGATCGCCGAAGGCCTGGGCGCGCAGATCATGGGCCTGGGCGCCTTCACCAAGGTGGTCGGCGATGCGGGCGTGACCGTGGCGCGCCGCGCCGATATCCCGATCACCACCGGCAACAGCTATTCGGCATCGGGGGCGCTGTGGGCCGCGGCCGACGCCATGCGCCGCATGGGGATGATCAAGGTGACCAAGGAGTCGAAGCGGGTGCCGGCCAAGACCATGGTGATCGGCGCCACGGGTTCCATCGGCTCGGTCAGCGCGCGCCTGTTGGCAATGGCCTTCGATGAGGTGGTGATCGCCGGTCGCGACATGAAGAAGCTCAACGAGCTGCGCGATTCGATCCTGCAGGACACGCCGGATGCCAAAGTCATTTGTTCGACGGATTACGACAGCCTGCTGGCCGACATGGACATGATCGTCACCTCGACCTCGGGCGCCGGCAAGAAGATCCTTGACATCACCAAGGTCAAGCCGGGCTGCGTCATCACCGACGTCGCGCGACCGCTCGACCTGCCGCCCTCGGAGGTCGCCAAGCGCCCGGACGTACTGGTGATCGAGTCGGGTGAGATCGAACTGCCGACGCCGGTCAAGGGCATGAAGTCGATCGGCCTGCCGAAGAACGTGATTTACGCCTGCCTGGCGGAAACCATCGTGCTGGCGCTGGAAGGCCGCTTCGAGGTCTTCACCATTGGCCGCGATACCGAGTGGGAGAAGGTCAAGGAAATCTACAAACTCGGCCTCAAGCACGGCATGAAACTGTCGGCGATCTCAGGCGTCAAGGGTGTGTACAGCGACGAGGACATCGCCAAGGTGGTGGCCCTGGCGAAGAAGGCGAGGCGTACCTGGAAGGGCGGCAGCGCTGCCGCTCCGGCGAAGGCGGCACCCTCCAAGGCGGCGCCAAAGAAAGCGGCCCCCAAGCCGCCCGCCGTCGATAAGCCAGCGGGCGCGAAACCTGCCGCCAAAAAGGCCGTAGCGAAGAGGCCTGCGGCCAACAAGCCAGCAGTCAAGAAGCCAGCAGTCAAGAAGGCGACTGCCGAGGCCGCCGCCGCCGCGGCGAAGCCGGCCGCGACCAAGGCTTCGGCTCCGAAGGGCGCCGCCAAGGCCGCCACGCGCAAGAAGACGACGGCATAAGTCCGGCTTTGCTTCTCCCCGCTGCCACGCAGCGGGGCCGTGGCGGTGAGGCCGCGGTCATTAGTGTGCTTTCTCTAATCCCGGTCGCTAGACTGCTCTCTGTAGGCAGGCGTTGCCACCGGCTTCATGCGGTGCGACGACAGAGACAGGTCACAGCACAACTTTGGAGAATGCAATGGTCAAGAAACTCGTAGTGAAAAAACTCAAGTCTGTCGCCATGGACAGCCAGCTTTCCGCAACGATCCGCGATTCGGCAGAGCAGATCTGGCTTGCCGGACTCGGCGCCTTTGCCAAGGCTCAGGAAGAAGGCACCAAGGTGTTCGATGCCCTGATCCGCGAAGGCGAAGCCATCCAGAAGAAGACCCGCAAGGTGACCGAGGACAAGGTGACCGAAATGGCTGCCAAGGCCACGGGTACCTGGGACAAGCTGGAGCAGGTGTTCGAAGGCCGCGTTGCGCGTGCCCTCAACAGCTTGGGCGTGCCGACCAAGGCTGATGTCGCCGCACTCTCGAAGCGCGTCGCCGAACTCAAGGCCGAGGTAGAGAAGCTCAATGGCGCCGCAACCCGTGCCGCGAAACCCAAGGCCGCACCGGCGCGCAAGCCCGCGGTCAAGGTGGTCAAGGCCGCCAAACCGGCCAAGCCAGCCGCCAAGCCGGAGCAGAAGGCCGCCGCCTAAGTGGTGACCGCGCTTGACGCGCCAGGCGTGACCGACGGGGGATGGCGATGACACGCGGCCGCCAGCATGGACGGGCGGTGGCGCTGGCAGGAGGTGGTCCGCTCGGCGCGATCTATGAGGTCGGGGCCCTGATGGCGCTCTCAGAAGCGCTGGACGGGTTCGACTTCAACGATCTCGATGCCTACGTCGGCGTCAGCGCCGGCGGCTTCATCGCCGCCGGCTTGGCCAGCGGCCTCAGTCCGGCCTACCTCTACCGCATGTTCATCGACAGCGAGGAGGCCGAGGTTCCCTTCGAGCCCGAGTTGCTGCTGCGTCCTGCCTTGCGTGAGTACGCCTCGCGTGCAGGCAGGTTGCCGGGCCTGCTGGCCGACGCCCTGCGCGAACTGCTGCGTAATCCGCTGCGCCCCGACCCGGTGGCCTCCTTTGCCCGCCTGGCGCGGGCGATCCCGGCCGGGGTGTTCGACAGCGACGGCATCGACGAATTCCTCTCGCGCCTCTTTGCGCGCCTGGGCATCGCCAATGACTTCCGGCAGTTGCCGCGGCGGCTTTACCTGGTCGCGACTGAACTCGACTCGGGCCGCGCGGTGGCCTTCGGCACGCCGGGCATGGAACATGTGCCGGTATCGCGTGCGGTGCAGGCCAGCGCCTCGCTGCCCGGGCTGTTCCCGCCGGTCAACATCGGCGGGCGCTGGTACGTCGACGGCGCGCTGAAGAAGACGTTGCACGCCTCGGTGGCGCTGAAGGAGGGCGCACGCCTGGTGTTCTGCATCAACCCGCTGGTGCCCTTCGATGCCCAACTCGCGGTGCGCGAACGCCACCTGCCGCATCGGCAACTGGTCGATGGCGGACTGCCAGCGGTGCTGGCGCAGACCTTCCGCGCCATCATCCATTCGCGCATGAAAACCGGCCTGGCGAAGTACGAGATCGAGTACCGCGATGCCGACGTGATCCTGTTCGAGCCCCGTCCCGACGACGCCGACATGTTCTTCAGCAACATGTTCAGCTATGCCGACCGCAAACGGCTGGCGCTCTTGGCCTATCGCCGCACGCGCGAGGAACTGCTGCGCCGCTACGACGAATTGGCGCCCAGGCTCGCCCGGCACGGGGTGAGCATCAATCGCGCGGTGCTTGAGATGCCGCACGGCGCACCGGCGCGCCGCGTGGTGAGCCTGGCCCATCGGCGGGCCGGCGTTATGGGGCGCGCCGCGCTGGATCTTTCCGATACGCTGGACGACCTCGCCCGTGCCCTGCGGCGCCGGCGGCCGCCTCCCGCGTCGGGTCGCGCCGCGGCCTGAGGGCAGGGCTCGGCAGGGGGCGCATCTGCTATGCTCGACCAACACAGACCCGGTCCGACGTGATGGAACGAAAGCCCAAGCGCCGCACGCGCGAGCGCATCCTCGAAACCTCGCTGCAGCTGTTCAACGACTTCGGCGAGCCGAACGTCACCACGCAGTTGATTTCGGACGAGATGGGCATCAGCCCGGGCAATCTTTACTACCACTTCCACAACAAGGACGAGATCATCGAGTCGCTGTTCGCCGATTTCGAGCGCGACATCGACGACATCCTGTCCGCACCGACGCGGCGGGCGACGAACGTCGAAGACATCTGGCTATTCCTGCACCTGATCTTCGAGGTCATCTGGAAGTACCGCTTCCTCTACCGCGACATCAACGAACTGCTGTCGCGCAACCGCCTGCTGGAAACCCACTTCAAGCGCATCGTGGCGCGCAAGGTCAGTACCGCGACTGCTATCTGCAAGGGACTGGTCGCCACCGGCGACATGCGCGCAAACCCGGCCGAGATCCAGGCCCTGGCGGTCAACATGACCGTGGTCGCCACCTACTGGCTGTCCTTCGAGTTCGTCAGCGACCCGCGCAAGAAGATCGATGGCAACAGCCTTTCCCGCGGTGCCTTCCAGGTCATGGCCTTGTCGGCTCCCTATCTCACCGGACGCTCGCGCAAGCTGTTCGAGGAAGTGTCGAAGAATTACCTGACGGACTGAGGGCGCGATATGAGCCGCAGCAAAGCACAACAGCCATGGCAGGCCTTTCCGCACGCGGATCCGGCGTTCAATTACGCCGGTCCGGCGCTGAAGAAGAACTGGGAACGCCTGCACGGTGGCGATCGCGAGCCCTTCCCGGGCGATCCTGCCGTCGAGGAGGCCTGGCGCCTCTATCACCGGGGAGAGTTCCAGGCTGCTTGCGATGCCGGCCTCACGGCCGGTTTGGATGGTTACAACGCGGCCAACAAGGCGGCCATGATCCACGCCACCTACCTCGAAGATGACGAGCGTCGCAAGCTGGCGGCGTTCCAGAGCATCGCCACGCGCTGCGACGAACTGCAGCGGGCCCAACCGAAGAACGTCAATGGGCATTACTTCCAGGCTTACGCGCTGGGCCGCTACAGTCAGGGCATTTCGGTACTGAAGGCATTGACCGACGGCCTGGGCGGGCGCATCAAGTCCGCGCTCGAGGCGAGCCTGCGCCTGGACCCGAAGCACGCCGAAGCGCACATTGCGCTGGGCGCCTACCATGCTGAGGTGGTGGACAAGATGGGTGCGATGGTCGCCAAGCTGACCTACGGCGCGAGCAAGGAAGTCGCCCTCAAGCACTTCGATGCGGCCTTGAAGCTGATTCCGGGGTCGGCGATTGCCCGCATCGAGTATGCCAATGCCCTGGTTCTGCTGTTCGGCGACAAGCGCATGAACGATGCGGTCGATTTCTACGAGCAGGCCGCCGCGGCTACGCCGGCGGACGCCATGGAAAAGCTCGACGTCGAACTGGCGAAGTCGGAACTGGAAGAAGAGTAGCGGCTAGGCGGTCCGGCGGAAGCGCTTCGGTATCCGGCGCGGGGCCGCCGGCTTCGGCGTCATGTCGCCGGCTTCGCCGGAGTCGGCATCCACCGCTGACGGAGCGGGTGATCGGGCGGTACGCACTGCAGATTTTGCCTTGGGCCTTGGTTTCGGCGGCATCGGCTTCGTTGCCTTCTTCGCGCCGGTGACGCGGCGGCCGAACAGCTTTTCTTCTGCCAGCAGCGGGTCGAGCGGCTGGTCCCATTCCAGCATCAGCAGCGCTAGCAGCATCTTCTCGAACTCGGCGGCGAACAGCGGCGTCACAGCCTCCGGGTCGGGAATGAAATGCCGGTCGCTGATCAGGCTGAACTGGACCGTGTCGTTGTAGCTGAGGATGGAGACCCCGACCCCGATGTCGCCCGATTGCGGCACCCAGAACATGCACTGATCGAGCCGGTTGCCGGCGAGGTAAAGGGGCTGCTTCGGTCCCGGGACATTGGTCATCACAGTGCTGGCCTTGGCCGCCAACATGTCGAGGAAGGCCTGCTGTGCCAGTTTTGGCGCCAGGCCGACCGCGGCGAGGACACCCAGGGTCAGTGGTGGCTGGAAGGAGTGCTTCAGTTCGTCCATGCGCTCGCGTACCAGGAACAGGCGCGCGAAGGGATTCGCTTCCCAGATCGGCAGCGAGAGCGTGACCAGGCCGAAGCGGTTGCCGAGGGTGCCCTCGTCGCGCGCGGAACGCAGGTTGACCGGCACCATGGCCCGTATCTCTACGCCGTCGACGTTCTCGCCCTTCTGTTCGAGATAGGCGCGAAAGGCGCCGGCCACGGCGGACAGCAGCACGTCGTTGACCGAACAGCCGAGGGCCTTGCCCAGTGCCTTGACCTCGCCAAGGGGCATCGGCTCGGCCCAGGCCACGCGCTTCACGGTGCTGGTGTGGCCCTTGAGACTAGTGGGCGAGTCGGGCGGCATTGCCAGCAGCTTGGCGAGTTCGGCAAGCAAGCCGATGCCGTATTGGCCATAGGTCTGCAGGCGGTCAGGGTCCTGCGCCAGTGTAATCGCCTGGTGACCCAGATCGCTACCGGCATGGACGGCGGTACCCAGGGTTTCGACCAGGGTTTCCAGCAGGCCGCGCGAGGGCTCATCGGCATCGAACTCGTCCTCGTCGTCCGCTTGCTGCGCTTCCCGCGGCGCGGAATCCGGCGATTCGTCGGTCAGAGAGAGGACCACGCCGACCAGCGCTATGCCATCGGCAATGCTGTGGTGGATGCGCACCACCATGGCCGAGCCGCCTTCGTAATCCTCGATCAGCTCGAAGCGCCAGAGCGGCTTGCCGGGGTTGAGCGGTTGCACAGCGAGTTCGCTGGCCAGCGCCTGCAGGCCGGCCTTGCCGGAGCCCTTGGGCAAGGCGCGGCGGCGCAGGTGGGCGTCAAGGTCGAAATCGGGATCGTCTTCCCAGAAGGCGCCACCGACTTCCTGCACCGCGCATTGGCGAAAGCGCCGGTAACGACCCAGCAGGCGGTCCGCGATGGTGGCGCGCAAACGCGCAAAATCCATGCGTTCGGCGAAAACCATGACGCCAACGATCATCATCAGGTTGGTCGGGCGGTCCATCCGCAACCAGGCCGTATCAACGGCGGACATTCTCTCGCGTCGGGGCATCGTCATCTTCCAAAAAGGTGCGGAGGTATCACTGGGGTACCGTCCCGGCAATTAGCCGGGACATATCGCGAGGATACCGTCTCGGCCAATGGCCGAGACATATAATAGTTCAGCCTATCTTGGGCGACCATTCCTTCCTTTACGGTGACGACGACATGAGCAATCTCAAGAAGAAGTTCGAAGCGGCGGTGGCCGATTCCAAGAAGCTCTCCGAGCGCCCTTCCAACGATGTGCTGTTGCAGCTGTATGCGCTTTACAAGCAGGGCAGCGAGGGCGATGTGGAAGGCAAGCGCCCCGGCTTTACAGACATGGTGGGCCGCGCCAAGTATGACGCCTGGGCGGCGGTCAAGGGCACGGACTCCGAGGATGCCATGCAGCAATACATCGACCTGGTGAATTCGCTGAAGGGCTGATTTTCAAACGCGTCGCCCGGGCGGTGTCCCGGGCGGATGCCTCCCCGGCGCAGCGCCCGGCTGGCGGCGCTGCGATCGAGGGCTACCGCCAACCGGAGGCCCGCCGCGATCGAACTGGTTGCCGAGTTGCCGAAGACGGCGGTCGGCAAGATCGACAAGAACCGGCTGCGCGCCCTGCTCAGGGGCTGACAGGCTCTCCCAGTCCCTTAGCGACGAGTTCGGCGGCGAGTCCGTAGTCGAAGGCATCGATCGCCTGGGCAACGTCCGGGTAGACCGCACCGAGCGCGGTGCGCAGTTCGGCTTCATGGCTGGCAAGATAGTCTGCACTGCCGAAGTCGTCGCTCTTCAGCAGGGCCAGCAGCTGCTCGCAGCGGGAACGTGCATTGCCGCCATCGCCCAAGACTGGCGGCTCCGTCCGAGTCCCGGCAGGCAGTGCTGCGCCGATCGCCGCCAACAGGCGTGTCAGCGTTTCCGATGTCGCCTGTGCGAGTGTGTCGATCTCCGGCCGGACCTGGCTGCCGCGAAGCGCGGCCTCGAGCGCGGCGGCCTGCTCGCGCAACTCCTCGGCGCCGATCTGGGCCGCGACGCCCTTCAATGTATGCGCGAGGCGCTCGGCGGCCGTTCGGTCGCCCGCTTCGAGCGCATCGTTCAGTCGCGTGATGAAACCGGCCTGGCTTGCGACGAACTTCTGCAACAGGGAAAGGAAAAGCGAAGGGCGCTCAAGCGCGTTGCGCAAGCCCCGGGTTAGGTCGATGCCCGGTATGGCGGGAAGCCCGGCCGCCCTGCTTTCCGACTCCGTGGACGATGCGCCAGCGTCGGCAACCGAATGGGGCATCCACTGTTTCAGCGCCGACCAGAGCAGCTCCGGTTCGATGGGTTTGGGCAAGTGGTCGTTCATCCCGGCGGCAAGACAGGCCTCGCGGTCACCGGCCATGGCGTTGGCCGTCATGGCGACGATCGGCAGTTCGGCGCAGTCGGGAAGCTCGCGGATCAGCCGGGTGGCGGTGAGTCCGTCCATCACCGGCATCTGCACATCCATCAGCACCAGCGCATAGCGGCGCGGGTCTGCACTGACCAGCTCCAGCGCTTCGGCGCCGTTGGAAGCCGTTTCCACCTGAAGTCCCAGGGCGCGCAGGAATTCGACCGCGACTTCCTGATTCAGGTCGTTGTCTTCCACCAGCAGGATCAGGGTGTTCGAAATGCCGGACAGGTCCTGGGGTGCATCGGCTTTTGGTTGGCGGAGGGCGTGTCGCTGATTTCCAAGCAGGCGCATCGCCGAATCGAACAGGTGAGAGGACGTAACCGGTTTGACCAGCAGGTCGTCAATTCCCGCACCGTGAGCGGCGGCGAGCGCTTCTTCGCGTCCGTAGGCGGTGATCATCGCCATCCGCGGGGCGGAATCGGCGAATTGCGCCCGGATCTCGCCGGCCGTGGATACGCCATCCTGCTCCGGCATTTGCCAATCAAGGAAGGCGATCTCGTAGGGCGTGCCGGCGGCGATGGCGCGGCCGATTTCGGCAATGGCCAGACGTCCGGAACTCGCCGAGCCGACCTCAAAGCTCATGCTGCGCAGCATCCCGCTCATCACCTCCAGCGCATACGGGTTGTCATCCACCACCAGTACCCGACGCTGGCGCAGGTCGGGGTCGGGAACCCAGTGGGCGGGCGATGCCTTGGCGCGCGGGAAGCGCGCCTGGAACCAGAACGTGGAACCATTGCCGGGCGAGCTATCGACGCCAACCTGGCCATTCATCAACTCGGCCAGCTGGCGCGAAATCGCCAGGCCGAGGCCGGTGCCACCATACTTGCGCGTGGTCGAGGTGTCGGCCTGCTCGAAGCTGCGGAACAGGCGTTCGCGCTGCTCTTCGCCGATGCCGATGCCGGTGTCCCTGACGGCGAAGCGCAGCTCGACCTGACTGCCGTTCGCCGATACCTGTTCGATCCTGATGGCAATTTCGCCGCGCTCGGTGAACTTCACGGCATTGTTGGCGTAGTTGATCAGGATCTGGCCGACGCGCAACGGATCCCCGACCAGCATTCTCGGAATGCCTGCGGCGACGTCGATGATGACTTCCAGATGCTTGGCGGCGGCTTTTTCCGCGATCAGGCCGGCAACGTTTTCCAGTACCTGGTCGAGGTCGAACTCGACCGACTCGACCGTCATTTTTCCGGCCTCGATCTTGGACAGGTCGAGGATATCGTTGATGATGCCCAGCAGGTGCTGGCCCGATCCCTGAATCTTCTTGAGGTAATCCTTCTGCCTCGGGTTCAGCTCGGTGCGCAGCGCCAGATGGGCCATGCCGATGATGGCATTCATCGGTGTGCGGATTTCGTGGCTCATGTTGGCCAGGAAGTCCGATTTCATGCGTACGGCTTCCTCGGCCAGCGCCTTGGCGCGGCTCATGTGTTCGAGCGCCGCGTGTTCCGTGGTGATGTCCTCGATGACCCAGACCGTGCCCTTGCCGTGGTCGGCGATATCGACGGCAACCCCGGTCAGGCGCGCCCAGAACAGGCTGCCATCGCGCCGCATCAGCTGCTGTTCGCGGCGACTGACTTCGCCGCGCCAGATCTGCTCATAGACTTGGCCGCCGCCGGCGCTATTGGCAGCGGCATCGACATACCAGATCGCGGTTTCCTTGCCGATCAATTCGCCGGCGGGCCAGAGCAGCATTTCGTGCAGGCGGCGGTTGGCGCGCTGAATGACACGGTCCCGGATCAGTGCGATCCCGGAATCCGCGGTCTCGAAGATCGCCTGCTGCTCTTCGCTGGCGAGGCGCAGGGCTTCGGAGGAGAGCTTCTCCCTGGTGATGTCCTCGATGATGCCCACCATGCCCTTGTCGAGATCGTCGCGATCCACGGCCCGGCCCGACATGCGCACCCAGAAACGCGTGCCGTCCTTGCGCTGGACCTGCTGTTCCCGGCGGTCCAGTTCGCCGCGCGCGATCCTTGAATACACTTCCTTGCCGACGGCAACAAAAGTCTCCTCGTCGGGAAACCAGATCCGCGTGCTTTTGCCGATCTGTTCGCCCTCGCCATAACCGAACATCTCGTCCATGCGCCGGTTGCAGCGGACGATGATGCGGTTCTTCAAGAGCACGATGCCCGTCGTCGCTGAATGGAACAGGGCATCCTGTTCATCGAGCGCTGTCTTGAGCTCGCCGCTGCGCAGTGCAACCAGTTCTTCCAGGTGCTCGCGATGGCGCTCCAGTTCGTCGGACATCGCACGCTTTTCGGTGATGTCCTCCTTGATCGCCACATAGTGGCTGATCTGGCCGTCGGCCTGGCGGATCGGCGCGATGTGGGCGAGTTCGATGTACTCGCTGCCGTCCTTGCGCCGGTTAACGAGTTCCCCCTGCCAGGGTTTGCCCTGGGTCAGCGTGTTCCACATCTCGTCGTAAGTGCCGGGGATCGTCTTGCCCGATCGCAGGATGCGCGGATTCTGCCCCAGGGCTTCCTCGCGCGTGTAGCCGGTCACGCGCAGAAAGGCGTCGTTGACATATTCGATGCGCGCCTCGACGTCGGTGATGACGATGCTTTCGGGGCTCTGCTGGACCGCCATCGAGAGCTTGCGCAGCTGATCTTCCTGGGCCTTGCGCGCCGTGACGTCCTCCTTGACGGCGACGTAATGGCTGATCTGTCCGCTGGAGTTTCGCAGCGGTGCGATGACCGCGGACTCGGTTCGCGTCTCTCCGCGCGCAGTCCGGTTGATGAACTCCCCATGCCAGGCCTTGCCGGCCAGCAGCGTTTGCCACATCTCCTGATACGTGGCATCCGGCGTCAGGCCGGATTTCAGCAGGCGTGGCGTCTGCCCCAGGGCCTGCTCCCGGCTGTAACCGGTCAGGCGGGTAAAGGCATCGTTGACATACTCGATACGGGTGTCGAGATCGGTGATGATCACCGGGTTGGGGCTTTGCTCGACGACTAGCGACAGCTTGCGCAGTTCGGCCTGCGCCAGGCGTTCGACGGTCACGTCACGCCAGATCGCCAGTAGATAGTCCCGGTCGTGCAACTGCAGCAGGCGCACGCTGACCATGGCGTCGATCAGGCGCCCATCCTTGCGCCGATGGCGGGTTTCGAACTTGGCGAAGCCCCGTTCAACGATATCCGAGGTCATTTTTGCCAGTTGGGCGTGCGACATCTCGGCCTGGATGTCGGTTACGGTCTGGGCTAGCCGTTCTTCCCGGCTGTAGCCAAGCAATCGGCAACTGGCGTCATTGACCTCAAGGAAGCGCAGCGTGGCGGGGTCGGCAAGTTCGATGGCATCCGGCGCCTGCGCGACGATGGCCTTGGCCAGGGCTTCGTTGTAGCGCGAGGTTTCTTCGGCGGCATCGCGCGCGGCGCGCACCCACATCATCGAGATGCCGAAGGCGAGGTCGGCTGCGAGTTCTTCCAGCAGGGCGACTTCCGTGGTGTCGAAGGCATCGGGTTCTGTGGCGTAAAGAGTGAGGGCCCCATGGCAGCGCCTGCTCTCGGTCAGGAGCGGCAGGGCGATCGCGGATTCGAAGCCGCGCTGCAGCGCAGCGTCGCGCCAGGGAAGGAACTGCGGGTCGTGGCGGATGTTCTTCGCCACCACGGTGCGCGCTTCGCGAATCGCGGTGCCCGTCGGCCCCCGTCCGCGCTCGTTGTCGGCCCATGAAATGCGTGCCTGTTCCAGGTATCCGTCATCGTGACCATGGCTGGCCATCGGACGTACCCGGCGTTCAGCATCGATCTCGCTGTAACCGACCCAGGCCATGCGGTAGCCGCCACTTTCGACTGCCAGGCGGCAGATGCCCTCCATCAGTTCGTTCTCGCTTACGGCACGCACCAGCAGCTTGTTGCAGCTGCTGGTGGTGGTCAGCGCACGAATGGCGCGCTGCAGACTGGCTTCGGCCAGGCGGCGTTGCTCGTTTTCCTTGAGCAGCGAGCCGGCGGAAGTGCGCAACCTGTCGAAAATCTGGGCCAGGGGGCCGAGGATCCCCGCGATCGCGATCGCCGAGGTGGCGACTTCCGCCGCGTGCGGGGTGGGAAACAGCTTGGGAAATACGAGGCCGTATCGTTCGGCCACATGCATGGCGATCGAGGCCAGGATATAGAAGCTGCCGAGCGCCAGGGCCGGCCAGCGGCCGCAGACGGCCGCGTAGGCGGGCAGGATGGTGATCACCATCAAGGTCGGCGCCGTCAGGTGCACCGAAAACAGCATCAGCGGAATCGCCAGTAGCATCGTCAGTGCCGCGAAGCCGTGCATGGCCGGCACATGGCGCCCCCGTTGCGCCAGCCGGCGCCCCACCAGGTTGCCGATCAGCAACAGGGCGAGCACGACCGAGGTGGGCCCCTTCTGTATCCAAAACGGGTAACCTAAAACGAGCCCGGCGGCGGCAATCGCGCCCAGCGTGGTGAACAGCGATATTGCGATTTCTTGGGTCGGGTCGCGGATCAGCTCGTCCCGCGATCGTTCCGCCAGTGCGAGCGGCCGTGCGACCTCGGCCGGCGGACTCATGTGGCCGACCGTTCGGCAAGCGTCTCGGGATCCGCCAGCCGGGTGGCGATGTCGATGAACTCGCCGATGCTGTCGAGGAAGGTATCGACCACCTCGGGATCGAAGTGGCGGCCGCGACCTTCGACGATGATCTCGCGCGCCTTGTCGAAGGGCATGGGCGGCTTGTATACCCGCCGGCAGGTCAGGGCGTCGAACACGTCCGCCAGCGCCATCAGACGCGCCGAGGCAGGAATCGCGTCACCTGCCAATCCTGCGGGGTATCCGCTGCCATCCCATTTCTCGTGGTGGCCAAGCGAGATTTCACTGGCGATCTGGAGGAAGGCGAAGGCGCCGACGGCCTGTTCCACGGAAACTTCGTCGCTGCCGGCGAGCGCCTGGTCCATTGCCTTGCCGATCGCCTCGGCGCCGATCGTCGGGTGCGCCTTCATGATCTGGAATTCCTCGGCAGTCAGCTTGCCCGGCTTGAGCAGTATCGCGTCGGGAATCCCGACCTTGCCGATGTCGTGCAGGGGGGCGGCCTTGACCACCATCGCAAAGCGGTCGCCGGCAAGCGCCTCGCGGAATCGCGGATGGTCGGCGAGCTTGCGGGCGAGCACCTCGACGAAGCTTTGCGTCCGCACGATATGCAGGCCGGTCTCGTTGTCGCGGGCTTCCGCCAGGCAGGAGAGGGCGCGCACGCTGAGTTCCTGCACCAGCAGATTTTCGCGCATGCGCCGAGCCACCTCGGCCTCCAGCCAGTCGTTTTCGCGTGCCAGGCGGTCGCGTGCTTCCTTCAGCTCGAGCTGGGTGCGAACCCTGGCGAGGACCACGTTTGGATTGAAAGGCTTGGTGATGTAGTCGACTGCGCCCAGGTCGAGCCCGAACTGCTCATCCTCGACGCCGGCCATCGCGGTGATGAAGATGACCGGGATGGTGCGGGTGGCGGGTTCGCTGCGCAGTCGTCGCAGCACTTCGTGTCCGTCCATGTCCGGCATCATTACGTCCAGCAGGATCAGATCGGGCCGCGGATCGCTTTCGGCCGCCTGCAGGGCCCGCGCCCCCGAATTGGCTGCCCGCACCCGGTAATGGGGCTTGAGCAGTTCGCCGAGGATCATCAGGTTTTGTGCCGTGTCGTCGACGACGAGTATCGTCGAGAGCGCCTCGGGCTGCTGTTTGCTGGAGGAGAACATGGTGGAATACTCCGCAGGGTGCTCTGGCACTGGCACAATCCGCGAGTTTCAAAACTGGTCAGCTTTCAGTCTGGTCGGCTTTCACGCGGGTGACAATCGGTGTTTATACAGGTCTCGCCGTGGTATCAGCGCCGACTTTCGGCCCGGGACTAGGCCGGGCCGAAGTTCTCGTCGCAAAAGCGGTTGATCTCGTGTTCGATGCGCGGCCCCAGCGCGATCAGCAGGAAGCCAAGCTTGACGTACACCTCGATGTCCTTCTTGCCCACCTCGATGTGGCCGGAAACGCCCATGCGCTGAAAGCGCAAGGTGTTGCCGTCCCATTCGTGGTCGAGGCTGAATTCCTCGCCCATTTCCTCGGCGATCTTTTCGGCGCCCTTGAGCGCCTTCTTCAGCGTAGTGTGGTGCGGGCGGACGACACGGATCTCGCTCATTGCGGCTCCTCAGGCTTTCTCGTCGCGCAGCTGGCGGCGCAGGATCTTGCCGACGTTGGTCTTCGGCAGCTCGGTGCGGAAGGCAATGTGGCGCGGCACCTTGTAGGCCGTCAGGTTGGCACGACAGTGCTCGAGCAGCGAGGCCTCGCTCAGGTTCGGGTCGCGCTTGACGACATAGATCTTCACCGCCTCGCCGGTCTTCGGATCGGGCACGCCCACTGCCGCCGATTCGAGCACCCCGGGGTGCAGCGCCAGCACGTCCTCGATCTCGTTGGGATAAACGTTGAAGCCGGAGACCAGGATCATGTCCTTCTTGCGGTCGACGATCTTGACGAAACCGGTCGGCTCCATCACGGCGACGTCGCCGGTACGCAGGTAGCCATCGCTCATGATCACCTTGGCGGTTTCCTCGGGCCGGTTCCAGTAGCCCTTCATCACCTGCGGACCGCGGATGCACAGCTCGCCCGCTTCACCGACCGGCAGTTCCTTGCCGTCGTCGTCGCGGATCGAAACCTCGGTGGAGGAAATCGGCAGGCCGATGCAGCCGTTGTATTCCTCCAGGTCGACCGGGTTGATGGTCGCCGCCGGCGAGGTTTCGGTCAGGCCGTAGGCTTCGAGCAGGGTGACGCCGGTGATCTCCTTCCAGCGCTCGGCCACCGCCCGCTGCACCGCCATGCCGCCACCCAGGGTCAGGCGCAGGTTCGACAGATCGATCTTGGCGAACTCGGGGTTGTTTACCATGGCGTTGAACAGGGTGTTCACGCCGGTGATGGTGGTGAAGGGATACTTCGAAATTTCCTTGACGAAGCCGGGGATGTCGCGCGGATTGGTGATCAGCACGTTGGTGGCGCCGATCTTGAAGAAGGTCAGGCAGTTCGCGGTCAGCGCGAAGATGTGGTACAGCGGCAGCGCGGTGATGATGATTTCATGGTCCTTGAGGAAGGGCCGGATCCAGGCATGCGACTGCTGCAGGTTGGCGATGATGTTGCGGTGGGTCAGCATCGCGCCCTTCGAGACGCCGGTGGTGCCGCCGGTGTATTGCAGGAAGGCGATGTCCTCGTGGCCGACGTCGGCCGGCTTCAGCGGGTGGCGGCCACCCTCGATCAGGGCGTCGCGCAGCTCGATGGCATGGGCGATGTTCCAGGCCGGCACCATCTTCTTGACGTGCTTGACCACCAGGTTGACGATCATGCGCTTGGGGAAGTCGAGCAGGTCGCCCAGCTGGGTCACGATCACATGCTTCACCGGGGTGCGAGCCACCACCTTCTCCAGCACGCTGGCGAAGTTTTCGACAATGACGATCGCCTCGGCCCCGGAATCCTTGAGCTGGTGTTCCAGTTCGCGCTCGGTGTACAAGGGGTTGCAATTCACCACCGTGTAGCCGGCGCGCAGCGCGCCGTAGAGGCAGACCGGGTACTGCAACAGGTTGGGCATCATCAGCGCGATGCGGCTGCCCCTGGGCAGTTTCAGCACCGACTGGCAATAGGCGCCGAAGTTGGCCGAGAGCTTCTCCAACTCGGCGTAGGTCAGCGCCTTGTCCATGTTGATGTAGGCCTTGCGCGTGGCGTACTGCTTAGCGCTTTTCTCGAACAGGTCGCCGATCGACTTGAACTCGTCGAGATTCACTTCCGCCGGCACGGTGGCGGGGTAATGCTTGAGCCAGATCTTTTCCATGATGTGCTCCTCGTCTGTGTTTTGGCCCATTCTAAACACTTGCGCCGGGGCGGCTACAATCCCGCCAACGCCAACCGCAGGAGCCGCCGATGGGTGCATTCCACTATGCTTTCCCGATCACCGACATTGCCCGCGCGCGCGACTTCTACGTCGGCCGGCTGGGCTGCGCCGAGGGGCGCAGCACGGCGCACTGGATCGATTTCGAGCTGTTCGGCCACCAGCTTTCGGCGCACCTCGGCACGCCGTCCGGGGCTGCCTGCATGGGGCTGGTCGATGGCCACGAAGTGCCGATTCCGCACTTTGGCGCGATCCTGCCGCCCGACGAGTTCTGGCGCTTTGCCGAACGCCTGAAGCAGCAGGGCATCCGCTTCCTGATGGAGCCTACCCTGCGCTTCGCCGGCAAGCCGGGCGAACAGGCAACGATGTTCTTCCTCGATCCGGACGGCAACGCGCTGGAGTTCAAGGCCTTTACCCGCGCCGACGAGGTGTTTGCGCGCCAGGCCTGAGCCTTATGTCTCCGGCAAAGCCGGAGACACTATCCCGTGCGGACGGCGCGGGCAGTACGGCGAATCTAGTCCTTGGCCGCCGTGCGGCGCGGCGCCCCCGGTTTGCGGCCGCGAAAGGCCATCGCCATTTCGAAGGCGGCGCGGGTGAAGGTCAGCACCTCGGCGAACTCCGCATCGCTAAGCTTGCGCGCTTCGTCGTCGGCGCGGTAGATATTGGCGAACTCGCGCTCGCGCGCCGACTGGATCAGCAGCTTGCCGACACCGAGGTTTTCCAGCGCGCGCCAGACATCCGGATTCGAGGCGCGGGTGAATTTCATGACGAAGCCGATCGGGTCGTTGCGCCCCAGCACGGCTGCCAGGCGCAGCACGATCTCGAAGGGCACGGCGATGCGGCCGTTCTCCCAGGCCTCGATCAGCGACGGGTCCTTGAGGTTGATCGCGGTGCCGACTTCGGTGATGGTCAGGCCTGCCGCCTGGCGCAGGCGTTTGAGGGCGGCCCCGGTGCGCGTCCAGACGCCCGGCTCGGAGAGACTGGGCATCACCGCCTTGAGCACGTCGGCGGCGGCTTCCATGGGCTTGCCCTGGCTTAGGGCGCGGGCCACGCCGGCAGCGGCCTTCAGGCTCGCCGCAGCGCCCACCGTGGCGGCGCCGGCATCGAGCACCTTGCCGGCCATGGCCCGCATCTGATCGACCAGGCCGTTGTCGACGACGACGACCGGTTCGACCGTACGTGTGCGTGGTTTCGCCGCCTTGCGCGGGGCGGCCTTGGGTTTGGGCGTGGCGGATGCGGCCATGGTGCTTCCTCGGTCGGCGCGCGGACGAATTGCCGCGCCCGCTACTTTAGCGAAGACGGCGTCGGCCGTGCTAGGCTTTCCGCATGGCTATCGAACTCATCATCGGCGGCGCCCGCTCGGGCAAGAGCGCCCTGGCAGAGCGGCGCGCAAGCGAATCCGGGCTGGCCGTGACCTACCTCGCCACGGCGACGGTCGGCGACCAGGAAATGGCGAGTCGCATCGCACACCATCGGCAACGCCGTCCGCCGCACTGGCAAACGGCGGAGGAAGCGGTTCGGCTGGCCGCCGCACTGCGCGTCCATGCCGGCGCCGATCGATTGCTGCTGGTCGATTGCCTCACGCTGTGGCTGTCCAACCTGATGCTCGGGCCGGGCCTCGAACCCGAGCGCAGCCAGTTGCTGGGCGCTCTCGGTGACCTGCCCGGACGCATCATCCTGGTCAGCAACGAAGTCGGCTGGGGCATCGTCCCGATCAACGACCTGGCGCGGCGCTTCGCCGACGAACAGGGACGCCTGAACCAGGAAGTGGCCGCTCGCAGCGCCCGGGTCACGCTGGTGGCGGCGGGCTTGCCGCTGGAGTTGAAGGGCGGCGCGTCTTGAGTGCGTAACCCGGCGGGCGAGAGGAAGATACCGCGTCAGGTTAAAAGTCGGCGCCGGTGGTACGGCGATTTCTTGCGTAGGCGTTCGGCCGGAAGTCCGCCGGGTGCCGCCTTATGGGCTTCCCCCCTGCAGACGAGGGCTCACCAAGGTTTCGCCCGTTCGCGCGGCGCAAGACCAATCAATAGGCCTCGCGAACCCCAGCGCTCACCCATTGCTGTGGGGCCGTGGCTGGCCGCCGGCGCAACTAGCCGCTGCCGATGAAGCCGGCAGCGTCCGTCGGACGGCGCCGGCAGACTACTTCTGGCACGGCTCCTTGCAGCAGCGTCCGCCAAATCAGCAGCCCCCGGCGTTCGTCCGGCCTTAGGTGGCGCCAGGGGAGTGGCTGTGATTGGCCAGAAGCGGTGGTTACCTTTGTGGGCATCGACGGCAGCAATGAACCGAAAGCGGACAAGTAAAAGTTAGATCCAAGTCGCTCGCAACTAATCTCCACCACCTGTGAGTTGGAATGCCGCCCAGAAGAACGGGTGCGGATAGTCTTTACGCGTGGCCATTTGGGCCTGCCGTAGAGCTTCTACCTTATCCATGCGCGTCAGGTTGCGGTAGAAGGCCTGCATCAGTTGAGCCGTGGCGCGATCTTCCACGCTCCATAGACTTGCAACGATGGAACGAGCACCGGCATAGAGGAATCCGCGATTGAGACCGACTATGTCGTCACCATTGAGTACCTTTCCCAAGCCGGTTTCGCAGGCTGAAAGGGTAACCAGATCAGCATTCAATTTCATCCCATACAGTTCCCCCACGGTAAACAAGCCGTCGTTGTCAGCGTCTTTCGCTAGATGCAGCCCTGAACTCATGGGCGATTTGGCACTGAAACTGCCATGACTTGCGATATGCAGCCGAACAAAGGAGTTGCCTGCCTTGCGCAGATTGGTTTCGCTGGCGTCCTTGCGCAGGAGCAAACGGGTATTGGGAAAGATGTGGCTGACGGCACGGGCTTCGTCGCCAGCAAACTTCAGGTCCAGGTCGGGATCGCCCAGATCTGGGTTACCCAAGACCAGCAGCGAGGCGCGGGCATCGACTACTGCCGGGCGCAGGAATTTGAGCACGGATGCACTTGGCAGAAAGCGCAGGCTGTAGTGCATTGCCAACGGCATTTTGTCGCTTCCCGTGAGGGCAGAGAACGGCAGGTAATGGAGGGTTCCATGGGCCACCACGATTTCTCGCTGCTTTTTGCCAATCAGTGGCTCAATCGGCCGCCACAGGCGCGCATGCAGTCGGGCAGACAGTTCTTGCCACTGCTGACTATCCACATCCAGCAGAGCTTCGCGCAGGTGCTGAATATCGGCATCTAGTCCTTGGGCATCCAGCGCTACGCTGCGGATCTGGCCACTGTCGAGCACGAAGGCATGAACATTCTGGTTGACGTAGTAGTACTCGACCAGTGACTCCCCGGGCGGAAGCAGGGCAAGCAGTTCGCTGGCCGGTACATTACCGACATTGACCAACGTGGCCAGTTCGGGCGACACCGCTGACAATTGCTCACGTATAAACGTCAAAGACCGGGTTGGGGGGTAGGCTTGCCAATTGCATCCGCGGCTGATTTTTCCAGGCTTACCCTATCCAAGACGTCGATGTCGGCGAGGGTGCGTCGAACCTGCTCGGGATCGACCCCTGGTGTGGCAAATTCGCGTTGGCTGGCCAGCATGTCCACAAGCGCCCGTGATTTGGCCCGTTCGACGTAGCTAAAGGCTTCTGCCGTCTGGTTCTGACGCAGCAACAGTTCGACAAGGCGTGCATAGATCGTTTGCTTGTCGCCCACGAAACCGATGCGTCCGGCCTCCGAGGCGATAGAGGAGCGGCGCTGCTCAATGACGCCAACCGCCCTCTTTAGCAGATCGATGGCAAGTGGCAGGTCGTTATCGGCCTCGGCGATTTTCGCTCGATCGCCCAGAACGATCCAGTAGAGCGTCCCGTACTGGCTGATCTGTGGATGTTTTAGGAGTTCGTCATAGCCTGACCTTGCAAGGGCAGATTTTCCAAGTTCAAATTGGCTCTTGGTACGAATGAAATGGCGCCCCGATCAACTCCAGCTTCATCGCCCCTTCCACCGCATCCGTTAGCCGCTCCAGATCCGCTTCGCGTCGCGTCGTGAAATCGACGGCTTGCGGTGCGGCGAGGCCGGCCCAGGCGAGCAGGGCGGTGAGGGCTTGCGGCGTGTCGAAGAGGCCGTGGCAGTAGCTGCCGAGGATCGCGTTGTCGTCGCTGAGGGCGCCGTCGGGGTGGCCGGTCAGGGTGGCGGATGGGCGTGTTAGTGCGGAGCCGCGGGTCACGCCCATGTGGATTTCGTAGCCGCTGAGCGCAGGATTGCCAGGCAGTGCCAGATGGCCCGTGACATTGCGCAGCTGCTTTTCGGCTTCGAGTTCGGTTTCGCAGTCGAGCAGGCCAAGGCCGGACTGGCTGCCCGGCGCACCCTCAAGGCCCAGCGGGTCGTGCAGGGCGCGGCCGAGCATCTGGAAGCCGCCGCAGATGCCAATTACTTTGCCGCCGTAGCGCAGGTGGCGGCGGATGCCGATTTCGTGTCCCTGTTCGCGCAGCCAGGCGAGGTCGGCCTGCACCGCCTTGGAACCGGGCAGCACGACGAGGTCGCATGCGGGTAGCGGGTCGCCGGGTCCGATCCATTTGAAATCGACCTCAGGATGCAGGCGCAGCGGGTCGAGGTCGTTGTGGTTGGAGCAGCGCGGATAGGCGATGGCCACGGCCTTGAGGCGACTCCCCGGCTTTGCCGCGCTTTCGGTGGCGATGGCATCCTCGGCGTCGAGCATCAGGCCATGCAGGTAGGGCAGCACGCCGAGCACGGGCTTGCCGGTGCGCGCTTCCAGCCAGTCGAGGCCGGATTGCAGCAGGCCGATGTCGCCGCGAAAGCGATTGATGACGAAGCCTTTGACGCGCGCCTGTTCGCTGGCCGAGAGCAGGTCGAGGGTGCCGACCAGGTGGGCGAAGACGCCGCCCCGGTCGATGTCGGCGATCAGGATCACCGGCACGTCGGCAGCCTCGGCAAAGCCCATGTTGGCGATGTCGCGGTCACGCAAGTTGATCTCCGCAGGGCTGCCCGCACCTTCGACCAGCACCCAGTCGAACTCCGCCGTCAGGCGCTGCCAGCTTGCCATCACCGCGCCCATCGCTACGGACTTGTACTCGTGGTAATCCCGCGCATCGAGGGTATCCAGCGCGCGGCCATGGACGATCACCTGGGCGCGCCTGTCGGTGGTGGGCTTGAGCAGCACCGGGTTGAAATCGACGCGCGGCGCAATCTTGGCAGCCAACGCCTGCAGCGCCTGAGCGCGGCCGATCTCGCCGCCGTCGGCGGTGACGGCGGAGTTCAAGGCCATGTTCTGCGGCTTGAAGGGCGCTACCTTGACCCCGCGGCGGGCGAGGATGCGGCACAGCGCGGCAACCAGCACAGTTTTGCCGGCATCCGAAGTCGTACCCTGCACCATCAGGGAACGCGCACTCACCGGTAAAATCTGCCTTTGCTCATCGGCCGATTATCCCATCGTGGCCAGCCAAACCCTCCTGTTTTTGATCCTCCCCCTTGGCCTGCTGCTCGACCACCTGCTTGGCGAGCCGCGGCGCTGGCATCCGCTGGTCGGCTTCGGCTACCTGGCGAATTTCATGGAGCGATCTTTGCGCCGCGGTGCGCCCGGCGGGACGATCGACAATCGCCTGCGCGGCAGCCTGGCCTGGCTGCTGCTGGTGCTGCCGCTGCCGCTGTTGTGCGCCTGGTTGCTTGCAGCCTTGCCCTGGCCCGTGGCGCTGGGCGGGCATGCCTTGCTGCTGTGGTTCGCTTTGGGCGGGCGTAGCCTGGCGGACCATGTCGAGGCCGTGGCGACACCCTTGGTCGCGGGCGAACTGGATGCGGCCCGGCGCGCGCTGGGCTGGATGGTCTCGCGTGAAACCGCCATTCTGGATGCCGAAGAGGTCGCCCGCGCCACCGTCGAAACCACCTTGGAAAACGGCAACGATGCGGTGTTCGGCGCGCTGTTCTGGGCGGCGCTGCTGGGCGGGCCGGGGGCGCTGGCCTTTCGTCTCGCCAATACGCTGGATGCGATGTGGGGTTACAAGGATGAGCGGCGAATTTACTTCGGTTGGTGCGCGGCGCGGGCTGACGATGTGCTGGGCCTGATCCCGGCGCGGCTTACGGCGCTGACCTATGCCCTGCTCGGGCGCGGCGGCGAGGCCCTGGCGTGCTGGCGCGCGCAGGCGCCGGCGTGGTCCAGCCCGAATGCAGGCCCGGTGATGGCAGCCGGCGCCGGGGCGCTGGGGGTCAGCCTGGGCGGCGCGGCGACTTATCACGGCCGCATCGAACAGCGTCCCGTGCTCGGGCGCGGCCCGGCGCCGAATGCGGGGGACATTGCGCGTGCCCTGGCGCTGGTGCGGCGCGGTTCCCTGGTGTGGGGCGCGCTGGCGCTTCTCGCCGGTACGTTCGGGGCGCTCCATGCTTGAGCATGGCGGGCGCTTGCGCGAGGCGGCGGAGTACTGGGGCATTCCCCTCGCCGACTGGGTCGACCTGTCCACCGGCATAGCACCCTGGTCGTATCCCGTTGCCATTCCCGGCGCCGCCTGGCAGCGCCTGCCGGAAGACGGCGATGGCCTCGAAGCCGCCGCCGCCGCCTATTACGGCCATCCCGCCCCGTTGCCCCTGCCCGGCACGCAGGCGGCAATCCAGTGGCTGCCGCGCCTGCTGCCGCCCTGCCGGGTTGCCGTGCTGACGCCCGGCTATGGCGAGTACGCGCCGGCCTGGCGCTCGGCCGGGCACGAGGTGCGTGAACTTGGCCTCGATGCGCTGTCCGCCAGCGATGCCAATGTCGTGATGATGGGCCGGCCCAACAACCCGGACGGCGCCACGCTGCCCCGCGTCGCAACCCTCGCGCTGGCAAGCGAATTGCAGGCGCGCGGCGGCTGGCTGGTGGTGGACGAGGCCTTCGGCGACATGGCGCCGGCCGAGGCACTGGCACCGCTGGCCGGTACCGAGCTGCCGCGGCTGGTGGTACTGCGTTCGCTGGGCAAGTTCTTCGGCCTGGCGGGGGCACGCGTCGGTTTCCTGTGTGCGGCGCCGGATCTCTGTACGCAGCTTGCGGACAAGCTCGGACCCTGGGCCGTGGCCCATCCGGCCCGCGTCGCCGCGCTGCAGGCCCTGGGCGATAGCCCCTGGCAAACCCACCAGCGCGAGCGCCTGATGGCCGTCACGCTGCGCTTGCGCGCGCTGCTTGGTCGCTACCGGTTGCCGGCGCGGGCGGTGGCCGGACTTTTCTGCCACGTGCCCATGGCGCAGGCCGCCGGTCTGCACGAACACATGGCACGGCGCGGAATCCTCGTGCGCCATTTCGATGCGCCCGAGGCCTTGCGTTTCGGCCTGCCGGGCGACGGCAGCCAATGGCGTCGGCTGGACGCCGCCCTCGATACCTGGAAACCGACATGAAGCGCATCCTCACCTGCCTGGCGATCTGCCTGCTGGCGGCTACCGCACGCGGCGAAATCCGCATTACCGACGACAGCGGCAACGTCGTGCGGCTGGCGGTGCCGGCCAAACGCATCGTCAGCCTGGCGCCGCACATCACCGAAACCCTGTTTGCCGCCGGGGTCGGCGCGGCCGTGGTGGGCAGCGTCGATTACGCCGATTACCCGGAAGCGGCGACGCGCCTGCCCAAGGTCGGCGGCTACACCAAGCTCGACCTCGAAGCCGTCGCCGCACTCAAGCCCGACCTGGTGATCGGCTGGCAGAGCGGCAACGTCGCCGGCCACATCGAACGCCTGCGCGCGTTGGGCCTGCCGCTCTACCTGTCGCAGCCGGGGCGCATCGACGACATTGCGCGCAACCTGGAGCACTTCGGCACGCTGGGTGGCAACGAGGCGGCCGGCCGCGAGGCGGCGGCGCGCTTGCGCGCGCGCCACGCCGACCTGCAGAAGAAGTATTCCGGCCGGGCGCCGGTGCGCGTCTTCTACCAGGCCTGGAAGCAGCCGCTGATGACGGTCAGCGGGCGCCAGATTATCAGCGACGTGATCCGCCTCTGCGGTGGTATCAATGTCTTTGCCGACCTGCTTGGCATGGCGCCGAACGTCACGGTGGAAGCGGTGATTGCCGCCGACCCCGAGGCCATCGTCGCCAGCGGCATGGCCGAGGAGCGGCCCGAGTGGCTGGACGACTGGCGGCGCTGGACGCAGATGATGGCGGTAGGCCGGCAGAACCTGTTCTTCATTCCGCCGGCGCTGATCCAGCGCCATACGCCGCGCCTGCTCGACGGCGCGGAGCGCATGTGCGCCTACCTCGATTCGGCACGCAGCCGGCGACCAAAATAAGGAGGCCGTACGCATGGCCCGTTTGCCGCAGCGCATCGTCTGCCTGACCACCGAGACCGTCGAGGTGCTCTACGCCCTCGGCGAGCAGGACCGTATCGCTGGCATCAGCGGCTATACCGTGCGGCCGCCGCAGGCGCGCAAGGAAAAGCCGAAGGTGTTCGCCTTCACCAGCGGCGACATCGACAAGATCCTCGCTGTGCGGCCCGACCTGGTGCTGAGCTTCTCCGACCTGCAAGGCGACATTGCGCGCGACCTGGTCAAGGCCGGGGTGCAGGTGCATGCCTTCAACATGCGCAGCGTGGAGGACATCCTGGCCATGATCGAAATGGTCGGGCGACTCGTAGGTGCCGAAGGCAAGGC
>CAIVQO010000065.1 GCA_903908065.1 uncultured beta proteobacterium
AGAACACCAAGCCGCCCTTGGTCGTCATCACGCCACCCCACAGCGGAGCGTTGTTCTTGACTTCCCAGGCGATCTTGCCGGTGGCCGGGTCGATGGCGCGCATGGCGCCGATGTAGTCGCCACCGATGTCCTTGGAATCCAGCGTCTTGATCGTGAAGCCGGCGCCGAGGTAGGCCGCACCCTTCTTGTAGGTGATCGGCTCGTTCCAGATTTCCATGCCCCACTCGTTGGCCGGAACATAGAACATCCCGGTATCCGGGCTGTAGGCCATTGGCATCTGGTTCTTGCCGCCGAGGAAGGACGGCGCCGAGAACACCGAGTTGCCCTTCTTGCCGTCAGCGCTCTTGCTGGGGTCGCCCGGGCGATTGGCCGGATCGAACTTGGGACGCCCGTCGGCCTCGAGACCGGTGGCCCAGGTGATTTTCTTGACGAAGGGGAAGCCCTTCTGGAACTTCCCGGTCTTGGCGTCGAGCACGTAGAAGAAGCCATTGCGGTCGGCCTTGCCACCGAGGTGCTTGCCATCCTTGGACTTGAAGGTGACGAACTCGTTCACGCCGTCATAGTCCCAGCCGTCATTCGGCGTGCCCTGGAAGTGCCAGGCGATCTGGCCAGTATCGACGTCGATGGCGACGGTGGAGCAGGAGTACAGGTTGTCGCCGGGCCTCAGGTGGCTGTTCCACGGTGCCGGGTTGCCGGTGCCGAAGTAGGCCAGGTTAGTCTCGGGATCGTAGGTGCCGCCCAACCAGGTGGCGGCGCCGCCGGTCTTCCACAAGTCGCCCGGCCAGGTGGCGTTGGTCTTGCCAGAAATCCCGTTGTCCTTGCCGTCCTTGGTACCCATGTGACCTTCGACGGTCGGACGCGACCAGACCAGCTTGCCGGTCTTGGCGTCGCGCGCATCGACGCGGCCGACGATGCCGAACTCGCCGCCGGAGACGCCGGTCAGGACCAGACCCTTGGCGATGATGGGGGCAGCGGTATAGGAAAAGCCGGCCGCGTAGTCGTCGATCTTTTCCTTCCAGACGACCTTGCCCGTATCCTGGTCGAGGGCGACGAGTTGCGCATCCAGGGTACCGAAGATCACCAGGTTGTCGTAGAGCGCGGCGCCACGGTTGATGACGTCGCAGCAGGGCATGATGCCATCAGGCAGGCGATGTTCGTACTTCCAGAGCTTTTTGCCGGTCTTGGCGTCCAGGGCAAAGATGCGCGAGTAGGAGGCGGTAACGAACATCTTGCCGTTGTGCACCACGGGCTGGCTTTCCTGGCCGCGCTGCTTCTCGCCACCGAAGGAGAAGGACCAGACCGGAACCAGGTTCTTGACGTTCTGGGCGTTGATCTTGGCCAGCGGGCTGTAGCGTTGCCCCTGGGTTCCCATACCCCAGGACACGACGTCGCCGGTGGTCTTGGCATCATTCACGATGTCCTTGTCGGTGACACGGGCAAGGGCCGGGGTGGCGGCCATCGCCAGTAGTGCGCCGGTAACCGCGACGGCAGTCAAGGCTCTTTTCATTCAATCTCTCCTCGAGTAGTTGGTTTTCCGGGTCCGCTTCGCCGAACCCGACGGAACACCCTTAAGCAAACCAGATGCCAGCCACTTTAGAGTCATGAAAACCCGCAGACAGCGCATTTACGCGCCTCAGGCCGCTTCCCGGCCCCCCCCAGCCTTGCCACAATTGCGGGCAGGTGTCACAGAATGTGACACAGCACTGCACAGCCGGTCACCCGTCTCAGCGCGCCTGTTTCAGGGTGGGCGCCTCGTAGCGTCGGTAGAGGTGGGCCACCGATCGCGCGAACTCGAGTCGCGACAGAGGGATCGTCGCGAGCTCCGGCGGCAGCGGACGGGCCAGCAGTTCGGTCATTTCGTCGCCTCGCTCTGCTGCACTGCGCAAGGCACCTTCCAGCCAGCGAAGATAGGCCCGCGTCTGCGCGATTCCGCGTGCGTCCGGGACCGGTTCGCCATGCCCCGGCACCATCAGGCGGAACGGCAGGGCCTCAAGGCGGTCGAGCGTCGCCAGCCAGGTGGCAACGTCGGCGTGCGGCGTGGTTGGAGCTCGGTTCCAGAACACGAGGTCGCCGGCAAACAGCACACCGCTCTGACGGTCCAGTATCGCAAGGTCGCCCTGGGTATGCCCGGCGAACAGCAGCAGCTCGAACGGTCGCCCGCCGATCGTTACCAGTCCGGGCGAAACGGGTTCGCGCGCGGGTACCGACTCGGTACCCTTCATCCAGTCCCCGGCCATGCGGTACAGGTTCTCCGTGAAGGCCCCGCCCTCGCTGCGCTGTCCTGAAATGGTGGTGGGCAGGGCGGCGGTGGGTTTGTCGGCGAATGCCTGGTTGCCGAGGTAGTGGTCAGGATGGTGATGGGTATTGAAGACCTTCAACAACGGCTTCGGCGTCACCCTCGCGATCGCGCGCCGCAGCTGCTCGCCGTAGAGGCGCGAGGGTCCGGAGTCGATCACGACCACCCCCTCCGGCGCAACCACGAAGGCAGTGTTCACGATGTTGCCGCCGTTGCCGCGCGAGAAGTCCTCGGTCCTGCCGACCAGCACATAGACATCGTCGGCTATCCGTTGCGGCGCCAGCCCATAGTCGGGTTCCTGCGCCGGCACAAGAGTCGGCGCCAGCGCCACGGCGCATATCAGGGTAAACAGAGCACGCCAGGCTGCGGAACTCACCGTGCCACCTTGGCGTTGATGCGGTTGCCGTTGTTGTCGCGCCCGACCAGCGTCAGGCCGGCCGGCGGCACGCCCGGGAAGTCGAAGGAGAACACGGGGTTCTCCGACACCGGTTCAAAGGTATCGAGCGCCATCCATTCGCGGTCGGCACCGTCGCGCAGGCTAAGGCGCTCGATGTAAAAGGCCGGGATCCCCGGCGCCAGCCCGGTATCCATCGGATGCATGATGTTGAGCTTGATCCGGCTTTGCTGCTCGCCCTGCCAGATCCGCGCCTGCACCTGGCCCAGGGTTTCGGTCCAATTGGCCGCCGAGCGGCCGACGCTGGGCGCGGTGCAGCCGCCGCCCGCGGCGTCGATCCAGATCCCCCCGACGTGCCAGGTGCCGTCTGCCGTCTGCGCCATGGCACGGATCGGGCTGCCCTGCTGCAACTTCATGCGGAAATGCAGTGCCGGCAGAGCGCCCCGCGGCTGGAACTCGAGGACCTTCACGATGGGGTTGAGGTCGGCGATCACGATCACCCGGGACACACCCTCGAGGCCGTCGATGCGCACCCCCACGGGGACGTTCATCGAATCCTCGGCAACCTGCGGGCCGCTCACCTTGACGCGGGGGTCGAAGACCACGGGCGACGCACCCAGGTAGGTCCGCCTCAGTTCGGTCCACTGGGGCGACTGCAAGGGATCGTCACCCGCGGCGGCCAGGCAGCCGCCGACCCAGCCTGCCGCCAGGGCTACCGCCGCGATACGTTTTGCTCTATTCCACACCTGTTGCCTCCTGCCACATTTTGCGCAAATGCGACCAGGCAAAGCAAGCCAGGTGCCCGTCAGAAGGCAAAACTGCCACTCACCCCGAGGAGGTAGCTGCGTCCGGGTGCCGGCTCGAAGAAGCGGCTGTTACCCTCGTTGACGATCACCGAACCCGAGTACTTGCGATCGCCGAGGTTATCGATGCGCAAAAACTCCTTCAGGGTCCAACCCGCCGCCGACTGTTTGAAGCCGAGGCGCAGGTTGGCCACCGCATAGGCTTCCGCGGCATCGCTGTTGGTGTCGTTAACGTAGACCTTCGACACGCTGCGCACTTCGAATGCGCTGGAAAAACCGGTTGCCGGGTGGGTCCAGGCCACTTCGGCGGCGAACGCGGACCGAGGAATCCCCGGAATGCTGTTGCCGGCGGCGACCGCCGTGTTCGGTGCGGCACAGGGCGTCCCGGTACAGCTGCGGAAGGCTTCTGCATAGACGGCACGCAACTGGCTGTACGAAACCCCGTAGCGCAATCCCTTCCCGATTTCTCCGGCTACGGAGAGTTCGAAGCCATCGCGCTTCGTGCCGCCGACGTTCTGGAACACGGCGCGACCGCCGGTATTCTGCAGCGTCACCAGTTCATCCGTGGTCTTGACCGAGAACACTGCGGCGGTGAACTGCGCCGACTCGCCAAGCAGGCCCTTGAGTCCCAGCTCAAGATTGTCGCTGCGCGCCGGCTTGAGCGCGAAGTTGGGTCCGGAACCCGTAGCGCGGTAGGACAGTTCGTTCATGGTCGGGGTCTCGAAGCCGCGGCCGGCGGACGCGTAGACATTCAGCGACGGGGTCGCACGCCAGGTGATCCCGAGCACGGGCGTGGTGGCCGCATAATCGACGCTGCCGCTGTCGTCGACGTTGGTGCCGACGATGTACTTGTCCTTCGAACTGACTTTAACCATGCTGTGGCGGGCACCCGCGTGCAGCAGCCAGGCCGGACTCGGCTCCCATTCAGCCTGCAGGTACTGGTCGAAGTTGTGGATCCGGTTATCCTCGTCACGGCGCAGAGCGCCCAGCACTCCGGTCTGGGCGCCGATGAAGTTCTGGTAGCCGCGCCGCGCTTCGTCGAGCTTGTCGTAGCTGATGCCGCCAGTCAGCGACAGTCGCCCGCTGCCGATACTGCGGCGATGGTTCAAGCGCGCATCGAGCCCCCAGTAGTCACGGTCGAGGTCGATCACTCCGCCGGGGTGCGTGGCCGGCGCCTGCGCCCCCGTCGTGATGGCCTGGAACTGGGTCGTCGCGCGCTTTCCGCGATAGAAGCTCAGCGTCGCCGTGTTGCCGGCGCCGACTTTTTGCTCCAGCACCACGCCGAACTGGCTCTGCCGCGCGCTCTTGCGCGTGTTGAACTGGTAGGCGACGGCCGTGGCCTGTTGCGGGTTGGATTGGTAGCTCGCACGATCGAGGCCGAGCGGATCCTGGATGTCCGGCATGTCTACCGCATTGAGCACCAACGTAACGCGCGTGTCCGCAGCCGGGCTCCAGCGCAGCTTGGCGTTCGCGGTATCCCGTTTCGCCGCGCTGTGATCACGGTAGCCGTCGGTGCGGAAGGCGGAAGCGCTGACCAGGTAATTGAGGGCGCCGTTTTCCCCGCCAGCCTTGATAGCGTAGCGGCGGGTGTCGAAGCTGCCGAGGGTGAGCGAGGGCTCGACGCCGAAGCCGGGACGCCCGTCCTCGGTAAACACCGAAATCACGCCCCCCGAGGAATTTCCGTACAGCGCCGAGAACGGGCCGCGCATCACTTCGATGCGTTCCGCCGAACCAATGTCGATGTGGGAAACCTGCCCCTGGCCGTCGGGCATGGTCGCCGGAATACCGTCCGCATAAATGCGCAGGCCGCGCACGCCGAAGCTGGCGCGCGCGCCGAAGCCACGCGAGGAGATCTGCAGGTCCTGGGCGTAGTTCTGACGGTTCTGGACCACCAGGCCTGGCACGCGCCCCAGCGATTCGGAAAGATTGACCTGCAGCTGGCCGTCCTGGAGTTGCTCACGGCCAACGGCATCGATCGACACCGGCAGATCGAAGCTGTTCTGCTCGACGCGCGTGGCGCTGACGACGACCGGACTGGAGGTGATGCTCGGGCTCTGGGCGAGGGCGACACCAGGAAGCGCGGCTGGCAACATCATCAAAAGGGAACGTGGCGACATTCGGAAACGCATGGATCGACGGGAAGCGAAAAAGGAAGCGCATTCTCCGGCCGCTGCGGCCGCCACGCCACAGTCAATCCGCCCGTTCGGGCTAATGAAAATCATGATTGCGCCGCCAGGCTCGGTCAGGCGTCGATCAGGCCGTTGCGGATGGCGATCAGGGTCAGTTCCGCGGAATTGCCCGCGCCGAGCTTCTGCTTGATGTTGTAAAGGTGGGTCCCGACCGTGCGCGGACTGAGGAACAGCAGTTCCGCGATCTCGTTCACCGAACGACCGCGCGCCAGCATCATGAACACCTCGAACTCGCGTGCGGAAAGCGCCTCGACCGGATTGCCCGGGTTGCCCATGCGGGCTACCGCGAGTTCCTGGGCCAGCGCCGGTTCGAGGAAGACGCGTCCCGCAGCCACCTGGCGGATGGCCTCGATCAGGGCCTCGGCGGCACTGCGCTTGGTCAGGTAGCCGAGCGCCCCGGCGGTCAGGGCGCGGCGCGGATGGGCTGTGTCCTCGTGCGCGGAGAGCACCAGCACCCGTGCCGCCGGCCACTTGGCCAGCAAGCGCGAGAGCGTTTCCAGCCCGCCCATGCCCTCCATCGACAGGTCGAGCACCACGACGTCGGGCGCCACATCCGCAAACCGTTGCAGTGCCTCCTCCCCGCTGCCGCACTCGGCGACCACCCTCAGGTCGTTCGTGGTGTCGAGCAGCAGGCGAAATCCCATGCGGACCACCGCATGGTCGTCGACCAGCATGATGCGCAGGTTGTCGCTCACGAATTGGCTCCGGACAGAGGGACCGTGATGCTAACCCGGAAGCCGCCCTCCGGCGCCGGACCCGCCTGCACCGTGCCGCCCAGCGCGGCGATGCGCTCGCGCATCCCTGCCAAACCGTGGCGCGACCCGGTCGCCAGAGAGGCGCCACCGCACCCGTCATCGGTCACGTCGAGGCGCACCTCCGCTTCGTCGCGCACCAGCCTCAGCGCCACCCGCGTCGCCGCCGCATGCTTGAGGACATTGGTCAGCGCCTCTTGCACGGCACGAAACAGCGCCAGGGTGGTCGTCTCACCCAGGTCGCCGAGGTCCCCCTCCAGCTCGGTGTCGAGGACAAGCTCCGGATGCCGCGTTCGCCATTCGCGCGCCAGGTCATCCACCGCGGCGGCAAGGTCGGGTTGCTCCAGCACGGCCGGACGCAGTTCGCGCACGATGCGGTGCACGCTGTCGTAGAGACCGGCGGCAATCTCGCTGATCTTGGCGATGCCCTGGGACTGCGCGGCCGGCTCGCCGCGGCCGAGCGAGGTAGCGATGAGCCGGATCGCGGTCAGCGACTGACCCAATTCGTCGTGCAATTCGCGCGCCACGCGTTTCCTCTCTTCCTCGACGCGCTCATGAACTAGGCGGCTGACGGCACGCTGATCAGCGAGTTCCCGCGTCGTTGCCACCAGCCGGCGCGCATCGGCCTCGGTGGGCTGCAGCAGGTGGCGCAACAGGAACCAGAGCAGTGCGTGCAGTACGATGACGAACGCGAATCCCAGGCCTATCACCGGCAGCAGGCTGTCCCAGGCATCGAGGATGGAACGTGAAGGCTCCGGCAAAATTTCAAGTCGCGCCCCGGGCAGGCCGATCACCGTGGCTTCCAGCCGCGGCTGCATCAGCCGCGCGAACCATTCGGGCGCTTCACGCCCGGCCTTGTAGCTCGAAGGTGGCGAGCTGTAGGCGATGCGGCCGTCGCCGGCACGGAAGCGTATCTCGTTGCCGCGCACCCTCCCCAGGCTCTGCAGGAACGCCGCCATATCAGGGGCACCGCCGCCAAGCAGGCGACTGGTCTGCACCGCCGTACCGAGCAGTTGCACGGCAACGCGGTGCGCGGCCTCGGTCTCCTCCTCGATCGACTTGCGATGCTCGCCGGCCAAGAGCGCACACAGCGCAACCAGGAAACCGAGGTTGAGCATGGCCACCAACAGGTTTAGGCGCAGGCGCAGGCTCACTGCCTGCCTCTTGCGCCGATAAGGTCCGCCCGCTCGATTTCAAAATAAACGTGCTGCACGTTGCGCGCATGGCGTGAGGCATAGCCTTCCCATGAAGCGAAGTCGTGGAGCGCTGCACGCTCCAGTGCCTCGTCCAGGCTCCGGCCCTGGGCATAGGCGGCGGCGACGCGCGCCCGCAGGCTTACAAGGTACTCGGCAAGGGGCTCGAGGTCGCGCAAGGTACCCGGCGCGCCGCGACCCGGCACCAGCCATCGGGCCGGCTCTCGGCGCAGGACGTCGAGCGCGCCAAGCCAGCCGTCGATCCTTGCCTCGGCCAGGTGCGGCACCTGGCCGCGGTACACCAGATCGCCGCTGAACAGCACCCCCGAATCGAGGTCGTGTACCGCAAGGTCACCTTCGCTGTGGGCGTGCCCGGGCACCAGCAGGCGCAGCCGACGACCGGCGACGCTGCGGGTCTCGGTCGCCGCGACGGTCAGCCCGGGCAGCACGATCGCCGTGCCAGCCATTGCCTCGCTGCCGACAACTTCGGCGATCGCCGCCACGCAGCGCGGGCAGCGCTCGGCCATCCTGGCACGGGTTTGTTCGCTAGCCAGGATGGGGATGCCCTGCGCGGCAAAGGCCGCGTTGCCGAGCACGTTCTGCGGATGGGGATGGGTATTGATAACCAGACTGACAGGCTTGCCGGCGAGGCGTTGCGCGGCGGCCAGTATCGCCTCGCCCTGGAGTCGATTCGCTCCGCTGTCTATGACGATGGCGCCTTCCGCACCAGCGATGATGCCGATGTTGACCACGCGACCACGATTGCCATCATTCACTTCGGCAAGCACCCCGGGGATCATCCAGACCCCGGGAGCCAGGGCGACCGCTTCGAGCGCATGACCTGCGATGGGAAGCAGGAGCAGCAGGACAAAACCGAAGCGGCTAGCCGGCGAGGCGGAAAACCACCGGGACATTGACCACCAGCGGCCGCCCCGCCAGGGAAACCGGCGGAGGCGGCAAGGGCTGCGCGGCGCGCAGCATGTCGAGGGCCTGGCGATCGAGCACGTCATGGCCGCTGGAGCTTAGCACGCGGCCTTCCAGCAACCGTCCATCTGCAGCGATCTCCAACTGCAGCAGTGTCGTGCCCTGCCACTGCCGCATCTGCGCGATGCGCGGATAGCGCTGGTGGCCGGCAAGCGCACCGGCCACGCTGCGACCATAGCCGGCGAGCGCTTGGGGATCGGGGGCGGCGACCGGTCCCGGCGGCGGGGAAACAGCAGCGGGCACCGGCGACACAGCCGGCGCGGGCTGGAGTGGAATTGCGACCGGCGGCGGTTCTTCGGCGCGCAGCGTCGGGGCAGGCCTGGAGTCGTCGGCCGCACGGACCAACACCGGTGCCCGGGCCGCGGCGGAACTGCGCGCCACGGGAGTCGGCGCTGGTACCACGGCGGCCGGCGGCGGGGGCGCGGGCCGATTTTCGACAGGAATCGGCAGCAGTATCCGCAACGGCAAGGGCGCGCGCTCCGCCATGCGCTCGATTCCCGGCAGCCAGCCGAAGGCCATGGCGTGAAGCAGGGCCGACACGAACAAAGCCGCCTGCAACACTCGGTTGGTGCGCAGGGCCTGACCTACGCCGACCGGGGTCGGCAGGGGCAAGGAAGGCATTTCGAGGGCGATTCCGGCGGCGCTCATCATCCAAAACTACCTGATCGGCTCACCCTCGTCATCCGATCGGACGACAAATCATGAAAATCATTACCTGACTTCCGGCACGAACCATGCCTCGGTGAAGGCGATAATCGGCCAATGGCTAGCTTTCATCAACTTGCTCTGCTCCTCCTCCTCGCGCTGGCCTGGGCGTGGCCGGCCGCCGCCGGAACGCTGTCGAAGGCTGACATCGAGCGGCGCTTCCAGCGCCCGCTGCACGTGGGCGAAAAGCTGCGCGAGATCCCGGCTTGGCCACTGACCAGTGAGCTGACGCCAGACGCCGGTCCCGTCGCCTACGTCTTCGAATCCATCGACCTGGCGCCGATTCCCGGCTTCGAGGGTACCCCGATCAACCTGCTGGTGGCAATCGACAAGGACGGTCGCTTCCTCGAAGTCGAGGTCCTGCACCAGCATGAACCGGTCTTCCTCGGCGGCCTCGGGCCGGTGCCGTTGATGGATTTCGTACGCCAGTACAAGGACAAAAGCCTGAAGCAGGAAATCACCGTCGCCAGCACCTATGGCAACACGCGTGCCAATGCCGGCGGCAACCGCGTCGTGCTCGACGGCGTGGCCAAGGCGACGGCGTCCGTGCGCATCGTGAACCAGACTGCGCTCTCGGCGGCCCTTGCCGTCGCCCGCGCACGCCTCGGCTTCGCGCCGGCGAGCGACCTGCCACCGGCCCGCATCCGCGAAACCGCGTTCACCACCATGGATTACCCAAGCCTGCAATCGCGCGGCTACGTGCAGACCCTGCGCCTGAGCAATGCCGACATCGAGAAGCTGTTCGCCGGAAGCGATGGTGCCGGCGTGGACGAGGAGGCGCTGCGCGATCCCAATGGGCTCTTCCTGGAAATCCACGTCGCCTACCTCAACCCGCCCCTGGTCGGCCGCAATCTTCTGGGCGAGGCTTCCTTCGCCAGACTGCGCGACTACCTGCGCGACAACCAGCCGGCATTCTGGATCGCCACGCGCGGCCGCTACGGGCTGGTGGATGAGGGCTTTGTCCCGGGCACGGTCCCGCCGCGCCTAGCCGTGCAACAGAATGGCCTGCCCGTTGAGCTGCGCGACGCCAACCGCGACTACGCGAACCAGCCGACGCTGTCCGGTGCCAACGCTGCACTGATCCTGGTCGCTCCCGCCCTGGCCGGGCTCGACCCGGGCCAGCCCATGGAGTTCCGGCTCACGGTGGCCCGCAGCAAGGGTCAGATCCTGCCCACCGTGACGCGGCGCGAAGTCAGTCTGCGCTTCGCTCCGTCGGCCGAGCTGTTCGACTATCCGCCGCGACCGCTGCCGGAATGGCTGCGCGCCTGGAGCGACCGTTGGCCGGACCTGGCAATGATCGGTGCCGCGCTGGTGCTGCTGACGGCCGTTATGCTGCGGCCACGCAGCACTTGCCGCGAGCCGCGCCGGCTGCTCGCCTTCCGCCTTGGCTTCCTCGCCTTCACCCTGCTGTTCATCGGCTGGCATGCCCAGGGCCAGCTGTCCATCGTGCAGGTCACCGGCGCAATCAAGTCGCTCGTCGCCGGCGCCGGCCTCAAGAGCTTTCTCTACGACCCGGTATCGCTGCTACTGATCACCTTCACGGCGATCAGCCTCGTGGTCTGGGGTCGCGGCGCCTTCTGCGGCTGGCTGTGCCCCTACGGCGCACTGCAGGAATTCGTCGGCCTGGTGGCAAGGAAGCTGCGGGTGCCACAGTTGCGGCTGCCCGCGCGCGCGGCGCGGCTGCTGGCGTGCAGCCGCTACGTCGTGCTCGCCGCCCTCGCCGTCAGCGCCGCACTGATGCCCGCCGCCGCCGAGCGCATGGTCGAGGTCGAGCCCTTCAAGACCGCGATCACGGTCGGCTTCGTCCGCGAGTGGCCCTATGTGCTCTGGGCAGGCGGCCTGCTGCTGGCCGGCGCGTTCCTATACAAGTTCTTCTGCCGCTACCTCTGCCCGCTGGGCGCCGCCCTGACCATCGGCGGCCGCCTGCGTCGCTGGGACTGGCTGCCGCGGCTGCCGGCCTGCGGACAACCCTGCCGCAAGTGCGAAATCGTCTGCCAATACGACGCGATCCGCCGCGATGGCGCCATCGACTACGACGAGTGCCACCAGTGCCTCGATTGTGTCGGCCTCTACCACGACGAACGCCGCTGCGGACCGCAGCTGCTGCAGGCACGCAAGGGGCGCGTAATCGGCATCAAGCCCATACCGGCTCATTCCATCAACTGACCACGGGAACCTACTGGCATCTCCCTCATCGCTGCCGACGATGCGAACGCAACATCGGCAGCGGTTAAGCGACGCTTAAGGGAAACGATCCATCATGGCGTCATCCAACCCAGGGAGCACGCCATGCAATCCAGATCCGCCGACTTTCTGCCCACCCTCCTCGCCGTCGTGCTGGCGACGCTGCTGCCGGTGATGAGCGTGGCCTTCGTTTCGATTCCCTTCTCGATCGGGGGTCACCCCGGCGAGCCGATCATGGTAGCGGCGAGGCCCGCCTTCCACCCCAGTTGAGCAGGCGAGGGCCAAGGACACAGCGTAAACTGCTGACATCGTTCCAGCCACACCGTCATTCCGGCCCCTTTTTCATGACCGACCTGAGGCGCTACGCCTGGCTTTCCGTCGCCGCAGCGATCGCCACCATCCTGCTGAAGGGCGCGGCCTGGTGGATGACCGGTTCGGTCGGCCTGCTGTCGGACGCCATCGAATCCTTCGTCAATCTTGCCGGCGCGCTGATGGCACTGTGGATGCTGACGCTCGCTGCGCAGCCGGCCGACGAAAAGCATCCGCATGGCCACGGCAAGGCGGAATACTTTTCCAGTGCCTTCGAGGGCTTCCTGATCCTGGTGGCGGCGGTGAGCATCGCCTGGACCGCGATCGACCGTCTGATGCACCCGCAGGCGCTGGACGCGCTCGGCCCTGGCCTGATGGTCTCGGTGGTGGCATCGGCCATCAACTTTGCTGCGGCAACGGTGCTGCTGCGCGCTGGACGCAGCCATGGTTCGATCACGCTGGAGGCCGATGCCCACCACCTGATGACCGACGTATGGACATCCGGCGGGGTGATCCTCGGCGTTGGCCTGGTCTGGCTCAGCGGTTGGAACTGGCTCGATCCGGCCATCGCGCTGCTGGTCGCGGCCAACATCGTGTGGACCGGCTGGCAGCTGATGCACCGCTCCACGGCGGGCCTGATGGATGTCTCCTTGCCGGCGGAAAAGCTCGACCTGATCCGCCAGCAGCTGGCGCGGTACGCGGCCGAAGGAATCGGCTATCACGCCCTGCGCACGCGCCAGGCGGGGCGCCAGTCCTTCGTCAGCCTGCACGTGCTGGTGCCCGGTCAGTGGTCAGTACAGCAGGGCCACGACTGGGCGGAGCGCATCGAGTCCGACTTGCGCGACATCATTCCGCACTGCCATGTCACTACCCATCTGGAGCCCGCCGACGATCCACGATCGATGGAAGACCAGGGGCTGGATCGGCCGGCACCCTGACCTGCGCTGTGCGCCAAAAGTCGGCGCCGGCGCCACGGCGTCTTTGCCTCAGGCCGCGTCCAGCGCCTGGGCAACATCCTCCAGCAGGTCGTCGAGGTCTTCCAGCCCGGCCGAAATGCGCACAAGGCCTTCCCCGATCAGGTGCTCCTTGCGCTCTTCCGGCGTGTAGAAGGAATGCGTCATGCTGGCCGGATGCTGGGCCAGGCTTTCGGCATCACCCAGGCTGACGGCGCGCGTGATCAGGCGCAGCGCGTTCATGAAGCGCCGCCCGGCGTCGATGCCGCCCTTGAGTTCGAAGGCCAGCATGCCGCCGGGCAGCTTCATCTGCCGCTGCGCCAGCTCGCGCTGCGGAAAGCTCTCCAGGCCGGGATAATGACAGACGTCGACCTTGGGATGGCCGGCGAGCAACCCGGCAATGCCATTTGCGTTCTCGCTGTGGCGATGCATGCGCAATGCCAGGGTCTTCATGCCACGCAGGACGAGGAAGGCATCCTGCGAGGAAAGCACCGCGCCGGTCATGTCCTTGAGGCCGTAGAAGCGGACCTGCAGCAACGACTCCCTGGGACCGACAATGGCGCCGGCAAGCAGGTCGCCGTGACCGCCGAGGTACTTCGTCGCTGAATGCAACACATAGTCGGCACCCAATTCGATCGGACGTTGCAGGTAGGGCGTGCAGTAGGTGTTGTCGACCACGGTCACTGCGCCATGCCGGCGGGCGATGGCCGAGATCGCGGCGATGTCGACCAGGCGCATGTTGGGATTCGCCGGAGACTCGAAGAACACCAGCTTCGTTCGCGGCCCGATTGCAGCTTCGAGATTGCGCGGTTCGGTGAGGTCGAGATGGGTGATCGTCACCCCGAATTTGGCCAGGCCGTGGTTGAGGTAGCCGAAGGTGCAACCGTACAGCGTCTTGTCGGCGATCACCTCGTCGCCCGGCGCCAAAAGCGTCCACAACAGCGAGGTGGTGGCACCCTGCCCCGAGGCAGTGACCACTGCAGCCTCGCCGCCTTCCAGGTCGGCAATGCGCTGCTCCAGCAGCTGCGTGGTCGGGTTGCCGACGCGGGAATAGACAAAGCCGGCCTGCTCGCCGGCAAAGCGTGCGGCGCCATCTTCCACCGTGGGGAAGGCATAGGTCGAGCTCAGGTAAAGCGGCGGATTGAGCGCCCCATGTCCTGCATACGGATCGTGGCCATGATGTATGGCGCGCGTCGAAAATCCCTTGCGGGCAGACTTCTCATCGCTCACGACATTGCCCCCACGTTCCCCGAGCGACCGCGCATCGCAGCGGCTAGTTCACCAGATTTCATGCCAAACCTTTCACACTTTTCGACAAGTTCCTGCCATTTTCGGCCCCATGACGTGAATTTTGCACGCACCGAACACCTCCGCACTACGTAGGCTTTGCATCAGGTGCCCCCAGCGGCGGAAGATTCCGCGACCCCATGCCTGCCCATTCGCTCAGCCTCAAATCGAAACTCAGCCTGTTCACCGCGTTGCTGTTCGTCAGCACCGTGATGGTACTGGCCTTCAAGCTGGAACGGGAAGTCCGCAGCGAGTTCGAGGCGGCACTCACCGCACATCAGTTCTCGCGCGTGCAGCGCATCGCCGAAAGCCTCGACAATGCAACCCGTGACCGCCTGGCCAACTTGGCCGAAACGGCAAAGGCGGTCAAACCGCAATGGGTGGCGAGCCCTGCGCGCCTCAGCCAGTTCCTGGCCGAAGGCAACCTGCATCAGCGCGCCTTTGGCGGCGGCCTGAGGGTGGTTTCCGCCGAGGGCAATACCTTGGCGCTGAGCCCGCAATTCGGCGCCACCGACGAACTCGATTTCACGCAGCGCGAATTCTTCCGCAAGGTGATCCGTCTCGGCATTCCGGCCATCGATGCGCCGTCCCGCGATGGCATCGATCGCCAACCGCTGCTGCTGATGGGCGCACCGATCCGCGATGCCGATGGCCGCGTCACCGCGGCACTGGTCGGCAGCGTGCGCATCCTCGGCGACGACATGTTTGCCGGGGTCATGGCGGGCAGGCTGCGTACCGAGGAGAGCGTGCATATCATTTCGCTCAAGGATCAGCTTTACATCGCGTCGACCAACGCTGCGCTGGTGCTGCAATCGCTACCCGCCAATGGCGGCGGCATGCTGGGTCGGTACCGCGAGGGCAATGAGGGCTCCGGAGTCGGACCGGGACCGAAGGGCGAAGAGGAATTGACTTCCGCGCGCCGCATGCGCACCGCAGGCTGGATGGTGGTTGCCTCCATGCCTACCGCCATCGCCTTCGAATCGATCAACTCGATCCGCGACAAGATCTACTTCGGCGCCACGCTTTCTTCGCTGATCATCCCCATCCTGCTGTGGCTTTATCTGCACGGCCAGTTGACGCCGCTGTCACGTGCGGCAAAGACCCTGGACGAAATGACGCAGGGCAAAATGCCGCTGCAACCGCTGCTGGCCGAGGGCAGCAAGGAGATACAGCGGCTGCTGCACAGCTTCAACCTGTTGCAGTCCCACATCAACCAGCAGAAGAATTCGCTCAACGAGAGCGCCGAAAAGCTTCGCCTCTCGGCCCGGGTGTTCGAGAGCAGCTGCGAAAGCATCGTCATCGCCGACGCATCAATGCGCATCGTCTCGGTCAATCGCGCTTTCACCGAGATGACGGGCTATGTCGCCGATGAAGTGGCCGGACATTCGCTGCAATTGCTGGGCGACGAGCAGGGCGACGAGGAATTCACCGCCATGATCGGACAGCACCTGCGGCATGCCGACCATTGGCAAGGCGAGGTTCGGCACCGGCGGCGCGGCGGCGAAACCTACCCGGCGTGGCTGCATGTGTCGGTGATACGCGATGCCGACCGGCGCCCGGGGCACTATGTGTTCGGCTTCCTCGACATCAGCGACCGCAAGCGCGCCGAAGAACGGATCGAGTACATGGCCTTCCACGATCCGCTGACCGGGTTGCCCAACCGCCGCCTGGCCATGGAGCGCCTAGAACTGGCGATTGCCCTGGCGGAGCGATCCGGTGGCCGCACCGCGCTGATGTTCCTCGACCTCGACAATTTCAAGACCATCAACGACTCCTTCGGTCACGCCATCGGCGACCTGCTGCTGCAGGCCGTCGCCTCGCGCCTGATGCTGTGCATCCGCGACAGCGACACGATCTGCCGCCAGGGCGGCGACGAATTCCTCATCGTGCTCGGCAACGTGCCAGACACCGACGGCATCACCACCGTGACCAACAAGATCCTCGAAGCGCTGACGCCGACCTTCAACATCGAGGGCAACGAGCTATCGACCTCAAGTTCGATCGGCATCGCGGTGTTCCCCGACGACGGGCGCGACATCGACACGCTACTCAAGCGCGCCGACACCGCCATGTATCACGCCAAGGAAACCGGGCGCAACGCCTACAGCTTCTTTACCGAACAGATGAACATCGACGCCGTGGAGCACCAGCGGGTGCGCGTCGGCCTGCTGCATGCCATGGAACGCGGTGAATTCCGCCTCCATTACCAGCCGCAGATCGACCTCAGTAGCGGTCGCGTCATCGGCGCCGAAGCCCTGATCCGCTGGAACCATCCCGAGCGTGGTTTGCTGTCGCCCGAACATTTCATCGCCATCGCCGAGGAAAGCGGCCTTATCGTGCCGATCGGCGCCTGGGTGCTGCGAGAGGCCTGCCGTCAAGCCGCGGCCTGGCGCAAGACCGGCCTGCCGCAACTGGTAATTGCGGTGAATGTGTCGGCCATCCAGTTCAAGCGCGGCGACATCGAGGCCTGCGTGCGACAGGCCCTGGAGGAATCCGGCCTGCCGCCACATTGCCTGGAACTGGAGCTGACCGAATCCATCCTGATCCACGACACCGACCAGATGCTGGACACTGTGCAGCGGCTTAAGGCACTCGGCGTCATGCTGTCGATCGACGATTTCGGCACGGGCTACTCCAGCCTTTCCTACCTGACGCGCTTCAAGGTGGACAAGCTGAAGATCGACCGCTCCTTCGTCCATGACATCGAGAAGCAGCCGGGCAATGCCTCGATGGTCAAGGCCATCATCCAGATGGCGCTGAGCCTGAACCTGAAGACCATCGCCGAGGGCGTGGAAGACGAGGAACTGGTCGGCTTCCTGCGCCGCCAGCATTGCGAGGAAGCCCAGGGCTATTACTATTCGCGGCCGCTACCGGCCATCGAGTTCGCCCATTACCTCGCCCTGGCGCGTGCGCGCGACGGCATGCGCGTCGCCTGAAGCCTCAGGCCCTGCCCCGCAGGCGCAGCAGCAAATGCATGGCGGCGGCCAGCAACACCGCGGCCCCCACGCTATGGGCAACGGCCAGCCAGAGCGCAAAGCCCCCGAGGACGGTCAGCACCCCGAGCGCAAACTGGACGAGCAGCAGTGCCAGCACCGTCGCGGCGATGGCGCGCGCCTCGGCCTGCACAAGACCCCGGATCGCGCCAAGACCCAGCAACAGCAGTGTAGCCAGGGCGCAGACGCGGTGCAGCAGATGCAGTGCGGCGCCGCCGGCATCGCCTAGCAACGCCGGTGCATTTACGGTAGCGATCGGATTCAGCGCCGCCAACCCATCCACGGCCGGCCACGCGGATTCGCCACAGCCCGGCAGCGCCGGACAAGCAGGCGCGGCGTAGCGCGCGCCGATCAACGCGCCGAGGAAAAGGGTAAGCATCAGGAAGCCCAGCCCGGCATGGATCAGCCCGGTGCCACGCCGCGCCCCGGTTGGCGGTCGCTCGCTGCGTGCCGCCAAAGCGGTGCGCCATGACAGCAGGACCAGCAAGGCGCCGCCGAGCATGTTGATGACCCCAGCCCAGACCCGATGCGGATCGGCGCTGAACACACCGACCACCGTGAGCAGGATCATCAGGGCCAGCAGGGCGCCGGCAGAATGCTTCGGCCCCGGCAGGGGCTCTGGCCGTAAGCAATGCCACAGCAGGCCGAAGCCGATGAACAAGGCCAGCGATGCAGCCACCCGATGCAATACGCGCACGCCACCGGCGTGCGGATGCGGCCCGCCGGACAGGATCTGCCCATAGCATTCCGGCCAGGGCGCGCAGCCGAGACCGGCCCCGTTGAGGCGGATATAAGCGCTGACCAGGACGATCAGCATCGACAGCGCAGCCAGCAGCAGGGCCAGCAGGCGGACCCGGCGCAGCCGGACGTGAGGAGTTTCCATGGCGTGACAGGCGTTCGGAACGAACGCACTACTTTACGCCTAGCCTGCCCCCGCGCTCGCTGATTCGATGAATTCGTCGAGGATGGCCTGCAGCCGAAGGCGCAGGCCCCGAATCAGCTCTGGATCGACATCGATGCCCTGCAGATGGCCGCAAATGTCGTCCGCCGTCAGCATGAAGAAGTCCTCGGGCTGCAGCACGGCATCGCGAATCCACAAGCTGGGGTAGCCCTCGCCATGGGCATCGCGATTCTCGCTATGGACGATGGCATGCGACCAGCCGGTCGCGGCACAGATCGCATCGGCGTAGCGTGCATACAGCGTGCAACGCCCGCCGGGGGGCTGCTGGGAGATGACCTTTACCGGCGCCATCAGAACACCAGTACCTTGTCGGCCCAGGTCGTCCATTCAGTGAGCTGGGCCAGGGTGCCGCGCGAAGCGCCCTCGGTCAGCTCGCCCTCCGCGATCCCGCGCGCGTCCATGCAGGTGCCGCAGACGGCTACACCGGCGCTACGTCGCGCCACCATGCCCAGCATGTCGGCAATGTTGTAGTAGCCCTGCGGCACCCTCTGCCCGCCCTTGGCGCAGGCGGCGGCATCGCCCATCAGGAACACGCGCACCTCCTCGGCCTTGGCCAACGAATTCGCCAGGCGCAGGGCGTTGTAACTGCGTTCCGTGCCGTAGGGCGGATCGTTGAGGATGAACAGATTCTTCGCCATGGTATTTCCCTTCTAGGAAATTAGGCCTCGACCGGGAGCCCGGCCGCCTTCCATTCCGGAAAGCCGTCCTCCAGGCGCCGCGCCTTGTAGCCGTTCTCGCGCAGCAGCGCCACCGCATCCACCGACAGCAGGCAATACGGGCCGCGGCAATAGGCAATCACCTCGCGCCCCTTGGGCAGTCGCCGCAGGTGGCTGGACAGCGTCTCCAGCGTGACGTTGATCGCCCCCGGCACGTGGCCGGCGGCATATTCCTCGGGCGGGCGCACGTCGAGCACAGTCACCAGGCCCTGCTTGGCGCGCTTGAGCAGTTCCTGCGCCGGAACGGGCTCGAGGTCGTCGCGCGCAGTGACGTAGGTGCGCACCAGCTGCGCCACTTCGGCCACGCGCGACTCGGCCACGGTCGCCAGCGCGCCCAGCAGGTCCACTACGTCCGGCCCGGCGACTTCGTAGAACACCCGCACGCCTTCCTTGCGCGCCCTGACCAGGCCGGCCTGGCGCAGCTCCTGCAGGTGCTTGGAGGCGTTCGCCACCGACAGGCGCGTCATGGTCGCCAGCTCGTCGACGCTGCGCGGCCCCTGGCTGACGAATTCCAGCAGCTCCAGCCGGTTGGCATGGCCGATCGCCTTGGCGACGCGCGCCAGCTGCTCGTAGATGTCCTGCTTGAAGTTTCCGGTTGACATCCGCCATCCCGCTCCGTATTATTCAACTAGTCGGTTGAATAGTTGATTGGTTGAATTGTAGCCCGCCGCCCGAGCGGGCGCAAGCCCGGACAGGAGAGAAGCATATGACGTTCGACGAATTCGCGCTCGCCAACGAACCGGTGATCCGCCTCGTCGCCTTCGTCGGCGTGTTCGCCCTGATGGCGGCCTGGGAAGTCGTGGCGCCGCGCCGCGCCCGGCTGCACACGCGCCTGGTGCGCTGGAGCGCCAACCTCGGCCTGGTCGCCTTCAACACCGTGCTGCTGCGCCTGCTGCTGCCAATGGCTGCCGTCGGATTCGCCTCGCTCGCCGCGCAGCGCGGCTGGGGCCTGCTCAACAACCTCGAGCTGCCGGCCTGGCTGGCGCTGGTGCTCGCGGTGGTGGCGATGGACTTTGCCATCTGGCTGCAGCACGTGATGGTGCATGCGGTGCCGGTGCTGTGGCGCCTGCACCAGGTGCACCACGCCGACCCCGACTACGACCTCAGCACCGGTGCCCGCTTCCACCCGATCGAGATCGTCCTCTCGATGCTGATCAAGTTCGCCGTGATCGCCGTGTTGGGGGCCCCGGCAGCCGCCGTGCTGGTGTTCGAGGTGCTGCTCAACGCCACGGCGATGTTCAACCACGCCAACGTCAGGCTTCCCCCTGCACTGGACGGCGCCTTGCGCCAGCTGCTGGTGACGCCGGACATGCACCGCGTGCACCACTCCATCGACCATGCCGAGGCCAACAGCAACTTCGGCTTCAACCTCTCGATCTGGGATCGCCTGTTCGGTACCTACCGCGCCCAGGCCCGCCTGCCGCAGGAGCGCATGGAGATCGGGGTCGCCGGACTGATCGGCGACGCGCGATGCGTCAGCTTCACCGGCATGCTGGCCATCCCCTTCACCCATGACGGAGGCGACTACGCGATCGGCCATGAAGCACGCTAGGCTGGCCTTCGCCGTCGTCCTTGTGGCCGGGCTGGCCCTGGCCTTCGCCAACCGCGGCGCCTTTTCCCAGGAGGCCCTGCAACAATGGCTGGCCGACGCCGGCGCCTGGGCGCCACTGGCCTTCGTCGCCATTTACGCGGCGGCGACGGTGCTGTTCCTGCCCGGCTCGGTGCTGACGCTCGCCGCCGGCGCGCTGTTCGGCATCGTCGGCGGCGCGCTGTATGCCCTTATCGGCGCCACGCTGGGCGCGGTGCTGGCCTTCCTGATCGCACGCCACGTCGCCGGCGACTGGGTGGCGAAAAAGGCCGGCGGCTGGCTCAGGCAGCTGATCGAGGGCGTCGAGGCCGAGGGCTGGCGCTTCGTCGCCTTCGTCCGCCTAGTGCCGCTGTTTCCGTTCAACGTCGTCAATTACGCCCTGGGCCTGACGCGCATTCCGCTCGGCGCCTATGCGCTGGCTTCCGCCGTGTGCATGCTGCCCGGCGCCTTCGCTTACGCCTGGCTCGGCCAGGCCGGTCGCGCGGCACTCGCCGGGGATGCCAACGCGGTGAAGAACGGCCTGCTGGCGCTGGCCGTCGCCGCCGTCCTGATGTTCCTGCCGCGCCTGATCCGCCAGTTCAAGGCCGGCCTGCTGATCACCCCGGAGATGGCCAAGGCCCTCTGCGACCAGGGCGAAACCCCGGTGATCGACGTGCGCGAGGCCAAGGACTTCGACGGCGAAACCGGCCACGTGCCGGGCGCCCTCAACATACCGCTGGGCGAACTGCCCGCCCGCGTCGCCGAACTCGAACGCTGGCGCGGCGAGGGCGTGGTGCTGATCTGCCGCACCCAGGTGCGTTCCGGCCAGGCCGCACGCCTGCTGGCGCGGCAAGGCTTCGCCAACCTGCGGGTTGTCAATGGCGGCATCCTGGCCTGGCGCGAGCGCGGCTTCCCAACCGCATGGAACACGGAGCCGGCCAGTGCCGACGCTCGCGCTTGAGCCGGCGCGTTCCTTCCCGCGCGCGCCGCACGCGGTGGCGGCAGGCGAGCAGGACAGCCTGCCTTCGCGCTACGGCGGGTGGGTGCACCTGCTGGCCCTGGCCGGCTTCACGCTGGCCTTCGTCGGCTGGCTCAACGAGACCTGGCTGTTTCTCTTCGACAGCCCGATCTGGCTCAACCGCTATACCGAGTACGCCATCATCCTGGCCTTCGGCACCTGGCGCATCGCCAGCGAAAAGAACGCCTACACGCGTCGCCGGCTGGTGATCCTGGTCGGGGTCGTCACGGCCCTGTGGTGGCTGGTGCCTTGGCTGTATCCCCTGGTCGAGCCCCATGTCGGCTACCTCTGGTCGCAGCCGGTGTTTCCTTCGCTGCACACGCCGGGCACGCTGACCTTCTTCCTGGTACTGGGCCTGGTGTTCTTCTTCGGCCGCCGCGTCATCTGCGGCTTCGGCTGCCCCTGCGTCGGCATCCGCGAAACCGTCGGCTTCCCCTTCCGGGCGCGAACCCCGCGCGGCGAACTGGCCTGGAAGCTGCGCCACCTGAAGTGGCTGTTCTTCGCCTACTACGTCGGCATCATGGTGGCGACCCAGTTCCCGCCCAACAGCTGGACCCTGTCATTGGTCGGCGGCTTCTACGGCCTGGTGGCGGCGACCTACTTCGGCACCTTCTTCCTCGCCCCGGTGGTCGGCAACCGGGCGTACTGCCGCTTCCTCTGCCCCTTCGGCGCCACCTTCGGTCTGATCAACCACGCCGGCTGCTACGACCTGAAGATGGACGCGAAGCGCTGCATCGACTGTGGCCGCTGCGAGCAGGCCTGCGACATGGGCATCCCGGTGTGGAAGCAGGGCAAGGAGCATGGCCGCGTCACCGGACTCGAGGACTGCATGGGCTGCGCGCGCTGCGTGGTGTCCTGTCCCACGGACGCGCTGGAGATCCGCGACGTGCGCAACCTGCTGCGCCCGGCGCTGCGCCAGGATGCGACTCACCTGCTGCGGCGCGTCGCCGCGCCGGAGCTGCCGCGCATTGACGCCTGCGCCGAGCGCCTGTCCTTGCCCGAGATCCAGGTCCAGGCCGCGCGCTGCCTCGACTGTGGCGAACCCACCTGCCGCGCCGCCTGCCCGCTCAACAACCGCATTCCCGAGTGGCTGATGGCCGCCGCCAAAGGCCGCATCGAAGAGGCCGCCAGCCTGATGGCCAGCACCTCGCCGATGCCCGAACTCTGCGGCGCGCTCTGCCCGCAGGACCGCCTGTGCGAAGGTGCCTGCGCCCGCGTCCGCCTTGGCGACGCCGCCGTGGCGATCGGCGCCATCGAGCATGCGGTGACCGAGGAGGCCCTGGCGCGCGGCTGGCGCCCGCCGCTGACGCCGAAGACGCGCCTCGACAAGACCGCCGCAGTGATCGGCGCCGGCCCGGCCGGGTTGGCATTCGCCGAGGCGATGAACCGTGCCGGCTGGCAGGTTACGGTATATGACCGCGAAGCATCGGTGGGCGGCATGTTGCACAACGGCCTGCCGCCCTTCCGCTTCGACAAGCGCATCCTCGAGCGCCGCCGCATCCTGCTGCAACAGGCGGGGGTCAATTTCGAACTCGGCGCCGAGATCGACGAATCCGGTTTCCTGCGCCTGCGCGATCAACACGATGCCGTCTTCCTCGGCATCGGCGCGCGCCAGCCGCGCGAGATCGGCCTGCATGGCCGCGACCTCCATGGCGTCGACGATGCGCTGTCCTTCCTCGCCCGCGTCAATCGTGGCGAGGCCGGCGCTGCCGGAGGCAGCCTGGCCGGCAAGCGTGTGCTGGTGCTGGGAGGCGGCGACACCGCCATGGATTGTGCCCGCGCCGCCCTGCGCGAAGGCGCCACCACCGTCGCCGTCGCCTACCGTGGCACGGCAGAAAAGCTGCGCGCCAATCCCCACGAGCGGCAAGCGGCAATCGATGAAGGCGTCGAGTTCCTCTTCGGGCACGCGCCCGTCGCCGTCGAAGGAGAGGCCGCGGCACGCGCGGTGAGCTTCAAAGTCGGCGCCGGCGATGCGGCGACCCTGCAGACCCTCCCCTGCGATGCCGTGATCCTCGCCTTCGGCCAACAGCCGGCGGCGCCGCGCTGGCTCGATGCAGCCGGGGTCCGCACCGAATACGGCGCGATCCGCGTCGATGCCCACGGCCGCACATCCCATCCGCGCGTCTATGCCGGCGGCGACGCCGCCCACGGGCCGGACCTGATCGTCACCGCGGTCGCCGCGGGGCGCCGCGCCGCGCGCTGCGTGCTGGCGCAGGAACGCCTGGCCGGCTGGAAGACCTGGCAGGCCTGGCGTGCCGCGCCGCCGCCTCTGATGACACCGGGGCTGGCGACATGAAACACATCACGATCGCCTTGCTCGCCGTCGCCTCGGCGCCGACTTTCGCCCACGTGCATAACGTCGGCATGGACATCATCTGCACCACGACCGACGCGCCCCCGGGGCTGACGCTCCTGCCGCTCCTGCTGCTGGTGGGCATTGGCATCGTGCGAGCGGTACTGAAGCAGCGCAAGGATCCCTGATGCGACCGCGCTGGCTGCTGGCGCCGGTGCTGCTGGCCCTGGCCGGCATCGCGATCGGCATGGTCTGGGTGGACTGGAGCAAGGGCGGCGAAGGCAGCGGCCTTTACTCGCGTGAATGGAAACCTGATCCCGTCCAGGGATACTGGGACCCGGAGCGCTTCTATCGGCCCGTGCAAAGCGTGGAAGGCAAGTTTCCGGCCGCCGAGTGCATCGCCTGCCACCAGGCGCTGACCCCGGGTATCGTCGCCGATTGGCGCGAAAGCCGCCACAGCAAACCTGCAGCGAGCGCACCGGTGACCTGCCCCGACTGCCACGGCGACGACCATCGCGCCTTGCGCATGCCCACGCCCAAGGTCTGCGCCAATTGCCACGGCGCACAGCACGACGCGATGCAGGCCGAGAAGCGCTACGGCTTCCCCAGCCATGCACTGGCCATGGAGCGCGCCGTCGACAGCAAGCATTTCGCCGACAAGCCGAAAGCCGAGACCACCGCCTGCGTGCAATGCCACTCGGTGGCCACCAAGTGCGATTCTTGCCACACGCGCCACCGCTTCGACGCCGCCGAGGCGCGCCGCGCCGAGTCCTGCACCACCTGCCATTCCGGGCCGCCACATCCCGACGACGAGGCCTTCTATGCCTCGGCCCACGGCAGGAAATACCTCGCCGAGGCCGCCACCATCGACTGGACCAAGCCCCTGGTCAAGGGCAACTACGCGGTGCCGACCTGCGCCTACTGCCACATGCGCAACGGCCAGCACATCGTGGCGGACAAGTCGATCTGGGGCTTCGGCCTGCGCCAGGTGAACCCGCAGACGGCGGAGAACAAGATCAAGCGCGAGCGCTGGCTCGAGGTCTGCCGCGACTGCCACGACGAGGAGATGGCGCGCGAGGCGCTGGTCGGGCTCGACCGCGAACGCGAACGCGCCTGGCAGGGACTCAATCGTACCGAACGCCTGCTGCGCGGCTTGCGCAGCGAGAAGGCTTTCTACCCGGCAGCCGGCGAACGCCCGTCCTATCCGACCGACTGGATGGAGCCCTGGTGGCCCAAGGAACGCATCGGTTTCTTCGAGGGCCAGGCCTCGGGCTTCTACAACGTTTCGCCGATCGAGCGCGACTATTTCGAGATGTGGTACTACGCCAACCTTGGCGCCTACAAGGCCGCCGGCCACGGCGCGCCAAAGCTGGCCGAGGAAGGCCACGAAAAACTGCAGCGCGCCGAGGCGGCAATCGGGACGCAGGCGGCCGAGCTGCGCGCCCGCGCCGGCAACGCACGCCCCGACCCGCGCCCGTTGTGGCTCGACGGCGAATACACGGCCTACAACCGGGATCACAACTGATGCGCGCGCTCGTGCTCTGCATGATCTGGCTCGCGGCACTGCCGACGCAGGCAAAAACCTGCGTCGAATGCCATGGCGACAGCGCGAAAAAGAGCTGGGCGCTGTCCAAGCACGGCGTCATCGCCACGCTGGAAGCCGGACGCGAGCGTCGCCGCGCCCCCGATTGCGCCGGCTGCCATCTTGCCGAGGCGGCGGCCCCGACGCCGCCGCACTACGGCAGCAAAGCGACCCGCGAGCAGGCCCGGGCGAGCGCCTGGGACAGCTGCCGCAGCTGCCATTCGCCGCGCTACACGACGGAGCAGAACGCCGCCGCGCAGCGCGGGCTGGACATCGCCCTGATGAAGCGGCGCGAGGCCGCCGCCCTGCTGGAGGTGGCTCGCAAGGAATCCGGCGGCCCCGAAATTGCACGCATCGAGGCCCTCTACGCCGCACTGGAGGGCAATTTGCGCGACCTGCGACTGGGGCTGGCCCACCAGTCGCCCGACTACCAGTGGTGGCTGGGCCAGGCCGCCCTCGACGGCAGCCTGCTGCGGATCAAGGGCGCGCTAGGCGAGGCGCGGCGCACGCGCGCCATCGCGGCGGCAGGGAAGTGAAAGTTATGTCTCCGGAAAAACCGGGGACGGTATCCTTTGCGGACGGCGCCGGCAACACGCCGATCCAGGTGTCAGGAATGCCCGCGCGCGGTCGGCCGCGGCAGCGCGAAGCTGCTCACCAGCCCGGCGATGCCGCGCCACAGCCGCGGCAGCAGCCACAGCATCAGCGCCACCAGCAGTGCCAGCAGGCCGAGCATGATCCAGGGATGGGCGAACATCAACCACAGTCCGGTGACCACGGCCAGGTCCTCGCCCGTGGACGCGGCGATGTTGCTGAAGGGCTCGGGCGAAGTATTGATCATCGCCCGCGCGCCGGCCTTGGTGAAGTGCGTCCCTGCCGCCAGCGTGCCGCCGAGGATGGCCATCGCCGTCTGCCATTCGATGCCCTGGCCGCCGAACACCATCGCCGCCAGCGCGGCGCCCGCCGGAATGCGTATGAAGGTATGCACCGTATCCCAGGCCGAATCCAGCCAGAGGATCTTGTCGGCGAAGAATTCGACGAACAACATCAGGCCGGCAGCGCCGAACACCAGTGGGTGCTCGAGCAGGCGCAAACCCGGCGGCAGCTCGACGAGGTCGACATAGCCCGCAAAGCCGACGACGAAGATCACGGTGTACAGGCGCAGGCCGGCGGCCCAGCCGAGGCCGGCCGCCAAAGCCAGCAGGCCGGCGAAATCGAGGGGCAGGTGGGTCATGTCCATGGGGTTTGCTCCGCCTCGGGGGAAAATCCGCTTCAATGCCACTATAACGGCTGCCGGCAGGGGTTCTCAAGCACACTACAGTCGCCCGGCGCAGTCGGGAAGTTTTTTCGCCACAGAAATGTAAGCTTGCGCCCGCCCAAGCGACCAAGCCTGAGTTGCCCACGGAGAACACCATGCACGCCACCCTGCCCCTGCTGACCGAAACCGATTTTCCCGCCCTGCGCCGGCGCGGCGTCGAAACCCTGCAACTCAACCTGGGCTATCGCTGCAACCAGAGCTGCCAGCATTGCCACGTCAATGCCGGCCCCAAGCGCACCGAGGAAATGAGCGCCGAGACTGTTGCTGCCGTGCTTGATTTCGTCGCCGCCAGTCCTTCCGTGACCTGCCTGGACCTGACGGGCGGGGCCCCGGAACTGAACCCCCATTTCCGCTCCCTGGTGCTTGCGGCGCGGGCACGCGGCCTGCGAGTGATCGACCGCTGCAACCTCACCATCCTCGAAGAGCCCGGCCAGGAAGACCTCGCCGAGTTCCTCGCCGCGCACCGGGTCGAAATCGTCGCCTCGCTGCCATGCTACCTGGAAGAAAACGTCGACCGCCAACGCGGAAGCGGTGTCTTTGCCGCCAGCCTGCGCGCACTGCAGCGCCTGAATCGGCTGGGCTATGGCCAGCCGCATTCCGGTCTGCCGCTGAACCTGGTCTATAACCCGCAGGGACCCAGCCTGCCACCACCGCAAGCGCAGCTGGAAATCGACTACAAACGCCATCTCGGCGAAAATTACGGCATCGTCTTCAGCCAGTTATTCAGCCTCGCCAACATGCCGATCCAGCGCTTCGGCAGCATGCTGATTTCCAAGGGGCAGTTCAACGCCTACCTGCAGACGCTGCGGAGCGCCCACCAGGCCGGCAACCTCGATGGCGTGATGTGCCGCAGCCTGCTCAGCGTGGACTGGCAAGGATGGCTCTACGACTGCGATTTCAACCAGCAGCTTGGCCTCGCCATCGCCGATGGCAATCGCCGCCAGCACATCAGCGAGGCGACGGCGGCAACCCTGGAGCAGCGCCCGATCCTGGTCGCCGAACATTGCTACGGCTGTACCGCGGGTCAGGGTTCGAGTTGCGGCGGCGCGCTGGGGGCAGAGACCGCCGCCGCGCCCAGCTGCGGCACCTGAGGAGCCCCGGAACTTTCCCCGCCGCCCGATCCGAAGGCCTCCGGCGCGTCAGCGGCCGGCGGCCTTTTGCGCTGCCGCCGAGCCCAGTGAATTCATCACGTCGCGGGCGGCGCGGGTATCGGCGTCCTTCAATGCGTCCTGCCGCCGTTTCTCTTCGCGCGCCAGCTCCTGCTGATAAAGCCTATCGCGCTCGTCGCGGAAGCGCTCTTCGCGGGCACGCGATTCCTCGACCATGCGTTCGCGGAACTCGGCATCCTGTTTCTGTTCCGCGGCCGCGGTTTCGGCCGCACGGCGCATCAGCTCGGAGGTCTTGGGAATCGCCTCTGCCCGTCGCCGTGCCTCCTCGGCACGTGCTTCCGCCTCGACGCGCCGGACCTCTCGCTCGGCGCTTTCCTTCATCGCATTCAGCCCCAGCCAGGCGCCACCCAGCACCAGCAGGCCGAAGATGCCCATGGTCACCGGTAGCACCCAGGGTGAGCGCGTCGGTGGCGCGACCGGTTCGAGGACAGGCAAGGGCGGTGGCCTGCGCAACTGGTCGAGCAGCTGGCGATCGAAGGCCTCGCGCGACTCCGGCCGCCCCAGGATTTCAATCGCATAACGCGCCTCGGCATCCGGCTGTGCGCCACCGGCGGTAAGCCCGGCGACGGCGCCGGCAATCGCCTCGTCTGTGCAATCGGCGGCCAGGCCAAGCACGTTGTACAGCGAACTGCGTCGGTGAAAGGCAAGCTGACGCCGCAGTTCGGTGCGCAGGGAATGGATATCCGAAGCTGAATTGGCAGTGTTCATGTCCGACCTCCTTCGAGCGGTCGCCACAGATGACGCATCATCCTAACTGAATATCGCGGAGTAGCCCAGTGGCCATCAATAGGCGCCGTTTTCATCCCACATTTCAGGCAGAAAACGCACCACGCGATTTCGTCCGCCCGCCTTGGCTTTGTAGAGCGCGACGTCGGCAAACTTCACCACCTGCCAGAAGGTGTCGGCATCGTTCGGAAATTCGGAGACGCCGATCGATATGGTTTTCTGCAGGATCCCGGTGGGCAGCGGAATCTTGGTCGCCTCGACTTCGGCACGGATCTTTTCGGCGACCTTCAGCGCCGGCTCGATTCCCGTATCGACCAGCACGACGAGGAACTCTTCGCCGCCGTAGCGCACGGCAAAGTCCGAGCCGCGCACGCTGCGCGCCAGCAGGTCGGCCAGGGTCTTGATCACCTTGTCGCCGGCTTCGTGGCCGTGGGTATCGTTGACCTGCTTGAAGAAATCGAGATCCAGCATCAACACCGCGAACGACGCCTTGCGTCGCTGGCTGCTGGACACCAGCGCACCGACGTAGTCCTCGAGAAAACGCCGGTTGTAGAGGCCCGTCATCGGGTCGCGCAGGGAATTTTCCCGCAGGTGCTCCATCAGGCGCTTGGCTTCCAGCACCGGCCCGGCCTCGCGCAGATAAACATTGACGAACGGCACCAGGCGGCTGGCGAAGTCCCCCTGATCGCGCCCGGTGATGATCTGCACCACCGCGCCGGCGGTACCGGACTGGTTGATCGGCAGGCAGACATGCGTGTCGCCTTCGGCGCCGGGGCGGAACATGGTGCACAAGCCGGGGAAGGCGACCGCGTTGACCTCCTTGCCGGTGCGCCGCGCGCGGCAGAAATTGGCGTCGGCCATCACCTGGGGATCGCAATAACGGCAGTTCACCCCGGCCTCACCGTCGATCGACATCGCCGTCATGCGATTTTTGCTGGACGCCACCTCGTAGATCGAAAACCGCTGGACACGATATTTGCGACCCAGCATGTCGGCCAGGCGCTGATAGATTTCGGCCTTGGTCTGGTCCTCTTCGATCGCCTGTTTGAATTGGGATGCCTCGACCAGGGTTTCGACCAGCTCCGTGGTGTGCACCAGCTGATTGCCGCCTTCCTTGACCTGGAAGTTCATCAGCTCGCCCACCCGGTCGCGGATGGTACTGACCTCGCGCTGCAGGAATTCGAGCAGGCGATTGATGTTCGACGCAATGTCACCCACTTCGTCGGAGCTGCGCTGCCGCACTCGACCGCCGAAGTCGCCCTCGACCGCCTGCGAAGTGACTTCCTGCACCGCCTTGGCGGTTTCCGAGAGCGGGCCCATCATCCGCCGCAACAACGCCAAAGCCACCAGCGCGGCGACCAGTACCGCCAGGCTGACCAGCCCGACGCCAATCATTCCCTGATGGCGTACCTCGGTAAAGGGAATATCGACCTGAATCGCCCCCAGCACCGTGCCGGCGCGCACGGTGTGGCATTGCAGACAATTGGGTACGCCCTGGTCCGAGGCAATGTAGGGAATCACCGCATGGAAGATCAACTCGCCATTGATCTCGACCAGTTCGAAGATTTCGCGACCGCTGGACAGGACTTCCTTGACGTCATGGTGCACGGCGTCTTCGTTGGCAAAGCCCGGACCGAACTGCGCCACCACCGCTGGCCCGCGCGCGACGCGAACCTCGTTGACTCCCGGGATGCCCGACATGCGGGTAAGGAATTGCTGGCGTTTCTTGATGGTGCCGTTGATCATGCTCTCGGTGAGGCCGACCTTGACCGTTTCCGCCACGGAGCGGGCATGGCGTTCGGCCGTGTAAATCGAGAACTGGCGCAGGCTCAGCGCCGAAAGCACGGTCAGCACCGTCACCAGCACCGCCAGGATGATCGCCGAGACCAGCAGAATCTTGTTGAGCAGTTTCACCGCTGACCCTCCGCGTCACGTCGTTCCGCCCGCACGGCCTCAAGGCAGGACGGGCAGAAGCAGGACGCGGCCGAACCCGCCGGCGGCACCGGCAGCGGCGCCAGCGCAGGCAGCGTGGCGCACCAGCACTCGCCGTCGCCACCGACCATGCCGCAGCGAAAGCGGGCACCGCAGCGCGGGCATCCGCTGTTGGCCTCCGTCGATGCGCTCACAACCCGCCGCCGCTGCCGAGGCGCCGGCATGCCTGGCGCAGGAAAGCCATCTGGGCCCGATAGGATGCGCAGGCCGAACAGATCATCACGTGCAGGCGCAAACCGATGCGCTCGACCAGGGTCAGGCGACGGTCCTGTTCCTGCGACATCAGTTCGGTCGCCTGTTTGCAGCTCAGCATTTCAGGCCTCCGCCCCGGCAAACCAACCCTGTTGCAGACAGGCACGCAGGGCCAGACGTGCCCGATGCAGCACCACCCAGCAATTGGACGTGCTGATGCCGGTTTCCTTACAGATCTCGCCGGTGTCCAGGCCAAGCACTTCGCGCATCATGAACACGCGCGCGGTTCTTTCCGGCAGGTGGTCCAGGCAGGCCTCGAAAACCCGCCAGAACTGTTGCTGCTCCAGCGAAGCCTCGGGGTCGGCCCAGCGTGCCGGACGCACATCCTTGCGCCAGTGGCCGTCGGCTTCGAACAGGGCTTCGATAGCCGCCTCTTCTTCAGGGTCGTCAGTCAGGGCGGACAAGGGTGCTTCCCGTCCCTGGCTGCGAATGATGTCGATGATCTTGTTGCGCAGGATGGAAATCAACCAGGTCTTGTACGATGACTTCTGTTCAAACTGCTTGCCCCCGGCGAGGGCTGCCAGAAGGGTCTCCTGCACCGCATCCTCGGCGGCGCCCGCATCGCGCAGCTGCAGGCGCGCAAAACGCAACAGGTCCGGGCGCAAAGCGTTCAGTTCGGAATGACGGTCCGGCTCCATGAACAAAGTCGCAAATGGGAATGGAACGCATTTTGACGCAATCTGACTAACATGGGAAATTCAAATCGGCTGGCGTAAGGAACGGCCGCCGGGCGCGACTAAATGCGGAGTGCCGTCGCTATCGGCACCGCCAACCCTGAACAGGAGAAGCACATGAATCGACGCAGCTGGCTGTATTCGATCACCGGACTGCTTGCCACACCGCTGCTGACAGGCAGCGCAACAGCCGCCAACGGCAAATTCGTCGTCAGCAAGAGCCGCGAAGAATGGAAAAAGCTGCTTTCGGCCGAGGCCTACCAGGTCTTGTTCGAGGACGGCACGGAGCGCGCCGGCACCAGCCCGCTGAATCAAGAGAAGCGGCCCGGCACTTACCTCTGCGCGGCCTGCAACCTGCCGCTGTTCGATGCCGCACACAAGTACGAAAGCGGCACCGGCTGGCCGAGCTTCTGGCAAGGCCTGCCCGCCGCACTGGGGACCTCGACCGACTTCAAGCTGATCTATCCGCGCACCGAATACCACTGCGCGCGCTGTGGCGGCCATCAGGGCCATGTCTTCAACGACGGCCCGCAACCCACCGGAAAGCGTTACTGCAACAACGGCGTCGCCCTGCGTTTCATCGCCCGCGGCGAAAGCCTGCCGGCGCTGCGCACATGAGGCGCTGGCTGGCGAAGGCGTTTCTGGCGGCCAGCGCCCTGCTTGGTGGCGCTGCCGGCGCGGAGCCGATTCCGGTCCCTCCCGGCATGGCCACCGCCATCTTTGCCGGGGGCTGTTTCTGGTGCGTGGAGCAGGATTTCGAAAAACTGCCCGGCGTGATCGAAGCCGAATCGGGCTACATCGGCGGCAGTACCCCGTTCCCCACCTATGAGCAGGTGGCCTATGGTGGGACCGGCCATACCGAAGCGGTGCGCGTCATCTACGACCCGCGCAAGGTCGCCTACACCCAATTGCTCGATCATTTCTGGCGCCACATCGATCCCACGGTGAAAGATCGCCAGTTCTGCGACAAGGGAAACCAGTACCGCAGCGGCATCTACTACCAGAACGACGCAGAGCGCAAACTCGCCGAAGCCAGCCGCGACGAACTGCTGAAAAGCGGGCGTTTCCCCAGGATCGAAACCGAGATCGCGCCGGCATGGCGATTCTGGCCGGCCGAGGGCTACCACCAGGACTACTACAAGAAGAATCCGATCCGCTACAGCTTTTATCGCTACGCCTGCGGACGCGATGCGCGGGTGGAGTTCCTCTGGTCGAATCGATGACCCGTTTATCGATCATCCTGCCGGTACTCGATGAAGCATCCGCCATTGGCGCCCGCCTTGGCGCACTGCAAGCCCTGCGCGCGCATGGCGCGGAGCTGGTGGTGGTCGATGGCGGCAGCCAGGACGGCACCCTCGCCTGCTGTGCCGGGCTGGCCGACCAGGTCCGGGTCGCGGCTCGCGGGCGCGCCCGGCAGATGAACGCGGGCGCCGCCGCCAGCAGCGGCGACGTCCTGCTCTTCCTCCACGCCGATACGGAACTGCCGCCCCAGGCTTTCGAATCCATCATCGCTGCCATCGATGACGGAGCCCAATGGGGACGCTTCGATGTGCGGATCGACGGCGCGCATCCGATGTTGCGGGTTATCGAGCGGATGATGAACTGGCGCTCCCGGCTTACCGGCATTGCCACCGGCGATCAGGCGATTTTCCTGCGCCGCGACGTATTCGAGCGCATCGGTGGCTACGAAGACATTTCCCTGATGGAAGACATCCGCCTGAGTGCCCGCCTGAAGCGCGAATCAGCCCCTGCTTGCCTGGCAGCTTCGGTAACGACGTCGGCGCGACGCTGGGAGAAACACGGAATCTGGCGCACCATGCTGCTGATGTGGCGCTTGCGCGCGGCCCATTTTTTCGGCGCCAACCCGGAAAACCTGGCCCGCCAGTATGGTTACCGCGGCGATTCCTGAATTCGCGCCCGGCCCGCCGATAAAGTGTGGCGAATTTTCACCTTGCGTCGCAACATCCATCTCCAACTACTTGTCAGCGAAAAGAAAGCAATGCATATTCGAGGGCATGGACAATAATTCCAGATCCTTATCCGGCCTTACCGAGTCTCTGCCTTTCGTAGTACGTTGCGTACGCGACGAAGGGGAGCTGGCAAAAGCCGTTGCCATCCGGCGCAGCGCCTATGGTCGTCACGTCCCCGAGCTTGCGGCGCGTTTTGCCGTGCCGGAGGCCGGCGACCTGGACGGCAGCAGCCGGGTACTGGTGGCCCTGGCCAAACTCGACGGGCAGGCGCTGGGCAGCATGCGCTACCGCACCAACCAGGGACGACCGCTCGACCTCGAACAATCTGCGGAACTGCCGCTCGCCCTGAGCGGACGCGTTCTGACGGAGGCCACCCGCCTGGCGGTCAGCCAGGCTGCGGTGGGACGCGTGGTCAAGGCCATGCTGATGAAGGCCATGTTCCTCCAGTGCGAAGCCGGCGGCGTGGAAAACATGGTGGTGACGGCTCGCCATCCGATGGATCGTTTCTATCACTGGCTGTTGTTCGAGGACGTGTTTCCCGGCAGCGATCCGATTCCGATGGCCCACGTGGGCATGATCCCGCATCGCGTGATGGCCTGCGACATCGTGGCCACCAAGCGCCGCTGGCAGGTCGAAGACCATCCCTGGTATTCGCTGTTCTTCGAAACTCGCCACCCCGACATCGAACTCACCCCCTTCCCCGTGCTGCGGTCGCGCAATGCACGTGAAGGCGGAGAAGCCCAAGCAGATCCGAGGATAGGCGCCCGCGACCTGCGCTAAGATTCGGCGCATGATCGCCACGCGCCGCCAACGCCCCCCCTCGGACGCGGCAACATGACGCCGCGCACGCGGCGCCTCCTGCTGCTGACCTCGCGCGAATTGCTGCGCGGCTTCCTGAGCCGCAACGAACGCTGGCTGGGCAAATTCTCCTTTGTCGTGATCCCGCTGGCGCTGGCCTGCATCATGCTGCTGGCCTTGTTCGCCTGGGAATCCGATTCCGCCGTCAAGGCACCCGTCGACATCAGCTTCCAGGCACTTGCCTTCGTGCCCGACGACGGCCAGATCGAGCCAGCCGCCGCACGCGAGGCATTGCGCAGCCTGAAGCCGGTGAAGTCCTTCGATACCCAGCTTTCCGAAGCGCCGATCTGGTTTGCCTTCACCCCCCCCGCCCTGGCCAACGACACCGCCGGACCGCCGCTGGTGTATTTCCCTTCGCGCCATACCCGCAGCCTGTCCTGCTGGCGCGGCAGCGCGCTGACCCCCCTGGGCTCGGCAACCCGTTCCGGCACCGAAGGCGCCCTGGTGGCGATCAATGCCGGATTCGCCACCAGCGCCGGCAATCTCTCCGGGGTTCCCCTGCTTTGCCGCGCCACCTTCGTCGGGCCGGCACGCCTGTCGGTAACGGCGTCGACCGCGGCCAATTTCGACCTGGCGACGCGAGCCTTCGCCAACGACATGGGGCTGCTCGAAGGTGGCTTGACGGTGCTGGCGATCTTCATGCTGCTGGCGGCCATGGTCAATCGCGAACCCCTGTACATCGTGTTCGCCGCCTGGCTTATCGTCAATGCACGCCTCGGTGCCAACTCGGCCGGCTGGGACACGGTCTGGCTCGGCCACCAGGTGCCCACCGCATGGCTCGACAGCATGCGCAAGATCATCTTCGCCAGCAACTTCCCGCTGACCGTGTATCTCTTCACGCGGCTGTTCCAGGGCGACCTTGCGAAGTTCCGCGGGCGGCCGCTGATGCGCACGCTGGAACTGCTCTACCTGCCGATGTTCGCCGCCGCCCTGCTGCTCCCTTATCGCCACTTCATCCCGGTGCTCTGGCTGTGCGCCTTCATCGGCTACGGGATCGTCGTGTTTTACCTGGGCAGCATCCTGCTGGTATCGCGCTCGCGCATCGCGATGTGGTTCGCCGGCTCGCTGGTGGTCACCGCAGTCGCCGGTTTCGCCGAAGTGGTCAAGGCCATGTTCGGCCTGCCCGGCCCCCTTCCCTACGTCAATAGCGTCACCGCCGCGCTGAGCTCCGGCCTGCTGGTGGCTATGGCGCTGGCGGAGCAAATGCGCATCGAGCGCTCGGGCCGCGAAGGCGCCGAGATCGCCCTGCAAAAAACCTACGACCAGGTGCCGGTGGCCTTTTTCACCGCCGACGCCACCGGGCGCATGCTGCGCGGCAACCCGGCGCTGGGACGCCTGCTGGGACAGGGCGTGCTGGAAGGCAAGGCACGCTGGCAGGAGTATTTCGAAGCCGGCAGCTGGGAATCGCTCTCCAGCCTGCTCGCCGACGGCCCGCGCGGCCAGCTGCGCTTCCAGTCACGGGACCAGGGTGCCTGGTACGAAGCCCGCGCCTCGATCGGCGAAGGCCTGATCGAAGGCTCGATCGAGGACATCACCGAAGCCGTCACCGCCAACCGCAAGCTGATGTACCTGGCCGACCACGACCAGCTCACCGGCACGCTCTCGCGCCGCGCCATCGAGCAGGCGCTGCGCGGCGCAATCCGCGCCGCCGGCGCACAGTCGCCGGTCACCCTGGCCTACATGGACCTCGACCGCTTCAAGACCGTGAACGACCTGTTCGGCCATACCGCCGGCGACGAGGTGCTGCGCCAGCTGTGCAACCGGATCAGCAAGTCGCTGGGCAACGAGCATCTGCTCGGCCGCATCGGCGGCGACGAGTTCCTCATCCTGCTGCGCGGCATGGCCCTGACCGAAGCCAGTGCCAAATGCCGCGAACTGGTCGAACTGATCGACGGCAGCCCCTTCCGCGTGCAAGAACTGGCCTTCCGCATCGGCGTTTCCTTCGGCGCGGTGGAAGTCACGCCGGGCATCGAGGTCGCGGACCTCATCGCCGCCGCCGACCGCGCCTGTCGCGAAGCCAAGCGGATGGCCATTTCCGGCCACGTGGTGGCCTATGGCGCCGACGCGCCGGCCTTCCAGGAGCACGACGAGGAGCGCGTGCTGGTTTCGCGCCTGACGCCGGAACGGGCGCCGGAGTTCCTCGCCATCGCCATGCAGCCGATCATGTCGCTGCACGACCCGCAGGGCAGCCTCGATTTCGAGGTCCTGTTGCGGGCCCGCGCCCCCGATGGCAGCGTCATGCCGGCCGGCCGCGTGATCAGCGTCGCCGAGGCCCATGGCCGCGTGGGCGTGATCGACCGCTGGGTGCTGGGCACGGTGCTCGAATGGCTCGACACCCACCTTGCTCAACTCGCCGGCACGCGTTTCGTCACCGTCAATTTTTCCGGCGCGTCGATCAACGACGAGCAGTTCATGGCCGATGCCTACGCCATGCTGCGCGCCCACCCGCACGCGGCGGCGCGGCTCTGCGCGGAAATCACGGAAGGCGTCGCGCTGCGCGATTTCGACCAGACGCGCCGCGTGCTGGAGCGCCTGCGCGAATTCGACGTCAAGCTGGCGCTGGACGATTTCGGCGCCGGTTATACCTCCTTCATGTACCTCTCCGACCTGCAGGCCGACGTGATCAAGATCGACGGCGCCATCGTCGAGTCCGCCGCGCGCCACCCCTCGCGCCTGTCCATCGTGCAGGCGATCAGCGACCTCTCGCGCAACCTCGGCATGCGCTCGATCGCCGAATGGGTCGAGGATGCGGCAACCCTGCGCGCCATGGCCGAGGTCGGCATCGACTACATCCAGGGCTTTGCCATCGCCCGCCCCATGGCGCCGCGCGAGATCCTGCTCGGCCCCCATGCGGCGCACTGGATCGCCGACGGCACGATACGAACCGCGCTGGCCGAAATCCAGGCCGGCCGGGTCGTGGTGGATGACGGCGCAATCTACTCCGCCGGCAAGAACCTGCATTGATTCGGGCTAGACTTGTACCCCCTGTGCAGCCTTTGACGTCGTGCTGAAATGAGCCTGCGTGGAAAGATCTGGTTGGCCCTCGTCGTCTTGGCGGGGGTGGTCTCGATGCTCGACCTCGGACTGGAATACCGGCTACAGGCCGACGAGCAGGAACGGCGCCTGTGGCGCGATGCGCGCGCCATCGGCAGCCTGCTGCAGGCCACCTACGCCACCTATCACGGCCAGGTCAGCGCCAACCGCGACCCGGCCGGGTTCGCCCCGGAGCTGGCGCTGGACAGAATCTCGCGCGAGTTAGGCCAGCGCACCGGTAGCAAGATCCATTTCCGCGCCGTCTCTGACCGTCCGCGCAATCCGGAGAACCAGGCCGACCGCTTCGAGCTCGATGCCATCAAGTGGTTTCGTGAAAATTCCCAGGCCCGCGAGCGCATCGAGTCGGTAGTCGATTTCAACGGCAATCCCTTCCGGCAATACGCCATGCCCCTGCGCATCGAGACTGCCTGCCTGGGATGCCACGGCGCGGCGGGAAGCGCCACCAACGAGGCCGGCATGCGCGGCGAGGAATTCCGCCTCGGCGAGGTTCGCGGCCTGATCAGCGTGCGCATGCCGGTTGCGCACTATGACGCCGTGGCCCTCGACCGCTGGTTGCAGCGCCTGGTCTGGAGCCTGCCGGCCTATGCCTTGGTATTCATCCTGCTCGGCTTGCTGATCGATCGCCTGGTGTTGCGCCGCCTCAGCCAGATCCGCGCCGGCACCCGCCGCCTCGCCACCGGCGACGCCGCATCCCGCCTCGATCCAGGCGATGCGGACGAGCTTGGCGAACTGGCGCGCGAATTCAACCACATGGCCGACCAGGTCGCCGATCGCACCGCGGCGCTCGACGCCAGCCGCGAAGAACTGGCGCGGCATCGGGACCAGCTCGAGGAACAGGTCACCGTCCGTACCGCAGAGCTGGCGGCGGCCAAGGAAGCCGCGGAAAGGGCCAGCCAGGCCAAGAGCCGCTTCCTGGCCAACATCAGCCACGAGATTCGCACCCCGATGAACGCCATCATCGGCCTCACCCATCTCCTGCGCCGCGGCAAGCCGACGCCGTCCCAGGCCGAGCGGCTGGCGAAGGTCGATACCGCGGCGAACCACCTGCTGTCGGTGATCGACGACATCCTCGACATCTCGAAAATCGAATCCAACACCCTGCAGCTGGATCAGGAAGATTTCGCCCTGCCGGCCGTCCTCGACCACGTCCGTTCCCAGACCTTCGAGGACGCCAAAGCACGGCAACTGGTGCTCGACATCGAAGCCGACGAGGTGCCGTCCTGGCTGCGCGGCGATCCGATCCGTTTGCGCCAGGCCCTGTTCAACTATGTCTCGAACGCCATCAAGTTCTCAGAAAAGGGCCGCATCCAGCTGCGGGTCCAGGTCATCGACGAAGTCGCCGACCAGTTGCGGCTGCGCTTCGAAGTCGAGGATCATGGCATCGGCGTCGCCACCGAGGAACTGCCCAACCTGTTCCATGCCTTTGGCCAGATCGATGGCTCCGACACCCGCAGCTACGGTGGCACGGGCCTCGGCCTGGCGATCACCCGTCGCCTTGCCGAACTGATGGACGGCGAGGTCGGCGTCGAAAGCCGACCCGGCCAGGGCAGCCGCTTCTGGTTCACCGCCTGCCTGCGGCGCGGACACGGCGTGATGCCGGAAGCCGCCACCCTGAATACCGAGAGCAGCGAGGCGGAGCTGCGCCGCCAGCATGGCGGCGCCAAGCTGCTACTGGTGGAAGACAACGTGATCAATCGCGAAGTGGCCCTCGAACTGCTGTATGGCGCCGGCATGGATACCGACATCGCGGTCGACGGCATGGACGCGATCGACAAGGCTGCTTCGGGCCGCTACCAGCTGATCCTGATGGACATCCAGATGCCGCGCCTCGACGGCCTCGAGGCGACGCGTGCGATCCGCGGCCTGCGCTCCTACCGCGATGTGCCCATCCTCGCCCTGACCGCCAATGTGTTCGAGGAAAACCGCCGTGCCTGCCTCGACGCCGGGATGGACGACTTCGTCGCCAAACCGGTCGAACCCGAGGACTTGTATGCGGCCTTGCTGACCTGGCTGCAGCCCAGTCCCCACCAGCCGCCGCAAACGGATGACCGGGCCGCCGATACGCAGGCCGATGATTCCGCTGACGCCGACGACACGGATGACGCCGAGCCCCCGGAAGCGGCACGCCCGCTTGTCCCCAAGGTTTCCGCGCGCGACACCATGGCCTGGCAGCAGCGGCTTGAACGGGTGCCGGGCCTCGACGTCAGCCGCGGCCTGGATGTGGTGCGCGGCGACATGCGCACCTATTCGCGCATCCTTGCGCTGTTTGCCGACACCCACTTCAAGGACATCGCCCGCATCGAGGAATACCGCGCGGCGGGCAACCGGGCCGGACTGCGGGAACTGACGCATACGCTCAAGGGATCGGCCGGCAGCGTCGGCGCCACGCAACTCTCCGACTGCTCGAAGCACCTGCATGCGCTGATCCTGAAGGAAGGCAGCGCCGAGGAAATCGAGGCCGGCTGCACCCTGCTGCTGGCCAAGCTGGAACAAACCATCGCCGATCTGCGCCAGGCGCTCGACGCGTAGCACCTGGTCGCCGTATTGCCAGCGCCGACTTTTAGGGCGCGGCGAACGCGCTCAGGACGTTCCGGCGCGCCGCCAGGCGCCACCGGCATGGTCCAGCCATGCGGCGACCTGGGGCCACAAGTCGGCTTCGCCCTGTGGCTTGAAGAAGCCGAAATGCCCGATGCGTTGCATGCCATGTGCGGCGGGCTCGATCGAACGATAGTCCACCCTGCCCTGGCGGTATGCGCCATGGATCAGGCGCGAGCCCGACTCGTGCAGCAGTTCGTCGTCGGCGAAAGTCAGGGCCAGCACCGGATAGCTGGCCGTGGCATACGCCTCGCGCGCCCCGGGTTCGCCCGTCAGCAGGTAATCCGGCGTCAGGCACCAGCGCCGCCACTGCATCATGGCCCCGGTCGGCACGTCGCCGACGACACCAATCCGCGAGCCGGGAAAATAGCCGAACAGCGGGCACAGTGTCGGTGCCAGCACATGCCACAACAGCGGCGCCGAACGGCGCGTACGGGTTGCGAGGTGACGCGTCGATCCGCTGCCGACGGCGATATTGACCAACCCGGCGAGGCGCTCGCGCGACGGCAGCAGCGGCGCCACCTGGCCGCCAAAGCTGTGGCCGACGACGAACAGCGGCTGATCCGGCGCCCGCTCGGCAACATGGCGCAGCAGCGCATCGTAGTCCTTGAGCAGCCAGTCCGAGAGGTCGGCCTTGGTCTGCCGCCGGGGGCCGGAAAGCGAAGCGCCGATGCCGCGGTAATCGAAGGTCCAGGTCAGGTAGCCGCGCTTCGCCAGCCAGCGCGCAAAATTCGCATAGAAGCCCTGGGCCACGGCCATCGCCGCCGCGATCAGCACCTGGCCATGCACCGGGCCATGCGGCTCGAAGCGATGCACGGCAAGCGGATAGCCGTCGGCGGCGGCGAAGTCGATGCGCTCCATGGCTGTCGTTTTACCATGCCCTAGTGGAAATCCCGGCTGGTTGCCAGCAGGTCGCCCAAGAGTTCGCTGTGGTCGAACAGGCGCTTGGCGACGAGGTGCACCACCGCATGCTCGCCCACGCCTTCGACCTGCAACTGCCCGGCCACGCCCAGGAGCCGGCTGCCGAGCAATTCGCGGCGCTGGCGCTGCGCGAGGTCGTTGAAGACCACGATGTTGGCAGTGCCGGTCTCGTCCTCGAGGGTGACGAAGATCACCCCGCTCGCGGTACCCGGCCGCTGGCGGCAAGTGACCAGGCCCGCGCAACGCACCACGGCGCGGTCGCCGCAACGCCGCAGGTCGAGCGCCGACAGGTAGCGCCTGGCCGCCAGCCGCGTCCGCAGCAGCGCCAGCGGGTGGCGGCCGAGCGTGAGGCCGAGGCTGCCGTAATCGGCGACGATGTCCTCTCCTTCGCGGGGCGGCGCCAGCATGACGGCATCCTCACGCGGCAAGCTGCCGGCCAGCAGGTCGTCGGCCAGCGGCACGCCCGCCGCGGCCCAGGCCGCCTGGCGGCGGTGCCCGGCAAGTTGCCGTAACGCCCCGGCCGCGGCCAGGCGGTCGAGTTCCCCCTGCCCCAGCCGCGCGCGCCGGGCGAGGTCGGCCATGTCGCGGAAGGGCGCCGAGTCGCGCGCCGCAACGAGGCGCTCGCCCGCGGCGGCGGCAAGGCCCTTGACCTGCTGCAGGCCGAGGCGCACCACCGACAGGTCATCGCCTTCCAGCCTGCATTCCCACTCGCTCGCCGTCACGTCGACCGGCAACACGACGACGCCGTGGCGCCGCGCATCCTGCACCAGCTGCGAAGGCGCGTAGAAGCCCATCGGCTGCGAGTTGAGCAGGCCGAGCAGGAAGGCCGCCGGCTCGTGGCGCTTGAGCCAGGCCGAGACATACACCAGCAGGGCGAAGCTCGCCGCGTGCGATTCGGGAAAGCCGTACTCGCCGAAGCCCTGGATCTGGCGGTAGAGCGCCTCGGCGAACTCGCCGCCGTAGCCGCGCGCCAGCATGCCGGCCAGCAGCTTGTCGCGGAAGGGTTCCAGCCCGCCCTTGCGCCGCCACGCCGCCATGGCGCGGCGCAGGCCGTCGGCCTCGCCCGGCGTGAAGCCGGCGGCCACGATCGCCAGCTGCATCGCCTGCTCCTGGAAGATGGGCACGCCCAGCGTGCGCTCCAGCACTGCGCGCACCGGCTCGCCGGGGTAGCTCACCGGCTCCAGGCCCTGGCGCCGGCGCAGGTAGGGATGGACCATGTCGCCCTGGATCGGCCCCGGGCGCACCAGCGCCACCTCGATCACCAGGTCGTAGAAGCAAGCGGGTTTGAGGCGCGGCAGCATGGCCATCTGCGCCCGCGATTCGATCTGGAACACGCCGACCGTGTCGGCGCGCGAGACCATCGCGTAGGTCGCCGCATCCTCGGCCGGCACGTCGGCGAGGCCGAAGGGCCGCCCGCGCTTAAGCGAAATCGCCGCCAGCATGCGGCGGATCGCGCTGAGCATGCCCAGCGCCAGCACGTCCACCTTCATCAGCCCCAGCGCGTCAATGTCGTCCTTGTCCCACTGGATCACGGTGCGATCGGCCATCGCCGCGTTTTCCACCGGCACCAGGCGGTCGAGCCGGCCGCGGGCAATCACGAAGCCGCCGACATGCTGGGTGAGATGCCTGGGAAAGCCGATCAGCATTTTGGCGATGGCCAGCCAGCGCTGCACCATCGGGTCGGTCGGGTCGAGCCCGGCCTCGGCGCAGCGCGCCGGCAGTTCCTCGCGCTTGTCCCACCAGGCGAGGTTGGCGGCCAGCGCGTCGATCGCCGCCAGCGGAAAACCCAGCGCGCGGCCGGCATCGCGCAGCGCGCCGCGCGTGCGGTAGCAGATCACGGCGGCGGCCAGGGCGGCGCGCTCGCGGCCGTATTTGGCATAGATGTACTGGATCACCTCTTCGCGCCGCTGGTGCTCGAAATCGACATCGATGTCGGGCGGCTCGTTGCGCTCCTTGGAAACGAAGCGCTCGAACAGCATCGCGGCGCGCGCCGGGTCCACCTCGGTGACGAAGAGCGCGTAGCACACCGCCGAGTTGGCCGCCGAGCCGCGCCCCTGGCACAGGATGCCGCGCGAGCGGGCGAAGGCCACGATCTCGTCCATGGTGAGGAAGTAGTTGGGGTAGCCGAGCTTGTCGATGAGGCCGAGCTCGTGCTGCAGCTGCGCAGCCACCGTGGGAGGGACGCCGTCGGGGTAGTGGAGGCGCGCCCCTTCGGCCACGCGGTGGCGCAGCCAGCCCATGGGGGTCTGGCCCTCGGGCACGAGCTCGGAGGGGTAGCGGTAGCGCAGCTCGTCGAGCGAGAAGGTGCAGCGCGCGGCCAGCTCGCGGGTGCGCTCGAGGGCCGCGGGCAGGTCGGCGTAGCGGCGGGCCACCTCGCGCGGCGGGTGCAGGCGGCGCTCGGCGTTGGGCTCGAGGCGGCGCCCGGCCTGGGGCAACGCCAGCCCCAGCCGGATGCACGTGAGCACGTCGGCCAAAGCCTTGCGCTCGGGATCGTGCAG
>CAIVQO010000066.1 GCA_903908065.1 uncultured beta proteobacterium
GCGCTCTACGAAAAGGACGAGGCGACGCGCATTCGGTTGGCGGAATTGCTGCCGCATCTGGAAGCTCTGGATGACTTGTATCGTCAGTTGGCGAAAGAGCGAGCGAAGCGTGGCGCGATCGATTTCGAAACCGTCGAAACGCGGATGATCTTCGACGACCACGGTAAGATCCAGCGTATCGAGCCCTACGAACGCAATGATGCCCACCGCCTGATCGAGGAGTGCATGCTTGCCGCCAACGTATGCGCTTCCGAGTTTCTGCGCGACCGCGAACATCCGGTCCTGTATCGCGTGCATCAGGGCCCGACCTCGGAGCGCCTGGTCAAGTTGCGCGACTTCCTTGGTACCTTCGGTTTTCAGCTGGGGGGCGGTGATACGCCCAAGGCCAAGGACTACGCCCGCTTGCTGGAACAGATCGGGCAACGGCCGGATCGGCAACTGCTGCAGACAGTGATGTTGCGCTCCTTGCGGCAGGCGATTTACAGCCCGGACAACGTTGGCCACTTTGGCCTGGCGTACGAAAGCTACACGCATTTCACCTCGCCGATTCGCCGCTATCCGGATCTGCTGGTGCATCGGGCAATAAAGTCGGCGCTGGCGGCACGGCGCTACGAGCCCGCCGGTGGGGAGAACGCGTGGGAAGAAATCGGCTTGCACTGTTCCATGACCGAGCGTCGCGCAGACGAGGCCACCCGCGATGTCGAGGATTGGCTGAAATGCTTCTACATGAAGGACCGAGTCGGTGAAATCTTCGAGGGCAGCATTTCCTCGGTCGTGCCCTTCGGTATCTTCATTGCGCTCGATGGCGTGTTCGTCGAAGGACTGGTCCATGTCTCCGAACTCGGACAGGACTACTTTCACTTCGATGCCACCGCTCACGCGATGGTGGGTGAGCGCAGCGGAAAGCGTTTTCGCCTGGCCGATCGCGTGCGCGTTCAACTGGCGCGCGTGGATATGGAGAGCAACCGCATCGACTTCCGGCTTGCCGCTGCGCCCTCAGCCCGTCGCTAGAAGCTGGACGAACTGCAGTAGAACGCAGCAAACAAAAAACCCGCCGCAGCGGGTTTTTTGATGAAAGCGCGAAGGCCTTACTTGAGCTTGACTTCCTTGTAGGCGACGTGTTTGCGCGCCTTCGGGTCGTATTTCAGGAACTCCAGCTTTTCCGGCGTGGTTTTCTTGTTCTTGGTGGTGGTGTAGAAATGCCCCGTACCCGCGGTGGATTCCAGCTTGATTTTTTCGCGTCCGCCCTTGGCCATGATCCTGTCTCCTGATTAAACGCGCTCGCCGCGCTCACGCAGCTCAGCGAGGACAACGTCGATACCTTTCTTGTCGATGGTGCGCAGACCAGCGTTGGATACACGCAGGCTGACCCAGCGGTTCTCGGATTCGATCCAGAAGCGGCGGCTGTGCAGGTTCGGCAGAAAGCGACGCTTGGTCTTGTTGTTGGCGTGGGAAACATTGTTCCCGACCATCGGGGCCTTGCCCGTCACTTGACAAACGCGAGACATGAATTGCTCCTGAATGCAGATTTTGCAAAGCTCGCTAGTCTAACAAAAAAATCAGGAAAAACCCATAACTTTTTACAGCAGGCCGCGTTCGGCAAACGAAGGCGGCTGTGCGCTGCCGGCGACGATGAAGTGGTCCAACAGCTTAACGTCGATCATTGCCAGCGCCTGTTTCAGCGTCGAAGTGAGTACTTCGTCGGCGCGGGAGGGTTCGGCCAGCCCCGAGGGATGGTTATGGGCCAGGATCACCGCACCCGCGTTGTGCGCAAGCGCACGCTTGACAACCTCGCGCGGATACACGCTGGTCTGGGTCAACGTGCCGCCGAACAATTCTTCGCTGGCGATCAGGCGATTCTGCGCATCTAGCCACAAGGCCAGAAATACCTCGTGTGGGGTTTGCCCAAGGGCGAGGCGCAACCAGTCGCGGACCGCTTCGGGCGAAGCCAGGGTGTCCCGGGCTTTCATCGGCACTGCCAGCGCACGTCGCGCAAGTTCCAGCGCCGCCGCAAGTTGCGCCGCCTTGGCCGGACCGATGCCACGCAGGCTTGCTAGCTGTTTGACACTGGCGTGGGCCAGGCTCGCCAAGTCGCCGCCAAAGGTGTTGAGCAATTCGCGCGCGAGGTCGACCGCACTTTTTCCGGGCAGGCCTACGCGCAGGAATATCGCCAGCAGTTCCGCGTCGGAAAGCGCTGTCGCTCCCTGTCGCGCAAGCCTTTCGCGAGGCCGTTCGGCCTCCGGCCAATCGCGTATGGCCATGGTTTAGAATCCCCGCTGGTCGCCGTTTGGCGGGATTTTAATGTCATGAGCGAATTTCAGGGTCGGCGAATCGTTCTCGGCGTCACTGGCGGCGTCGCTGCCTACAAGGCCGCGGAATTGGTGCGACTGATGGTCAAGGCCGGTGCAGAGGTCGATGTCGTGCTGACCGCCGCGGGTGCCCAGTTTGTCGGCCCAGCGACCTTCCAGGCGCTCACCGGTCGCCAGGTGTGGCAGGCCCTGTGGGACGAGCGTATGGACAATGGCATGGCCCACATCGATCTGACCCGTGGGGCGGCCGCCTTGCTGGTGGCGCCCGCCACCGCCGATTTCATGGCCAAGCTGGCGCATGGCTTTGCCGATGACCTGCTTTCCACGCTTTGCCTGGCGCGCGATTGTCCTCTGCTGGTGGCGCCGGCGATGAATCGACAGATGTGGGAGAACCCGGCGACACGGCGCAACGTGGCACAGCTGCGTGCCGATACGGTGGGCATTCTCGGACCCGCCCATGGCGAACAGGCCTGCGGCGAGGTGGGCGAAGGTCGCATGCTGGAAGCAGCGGAGTTGTACGACGAGTTGCTCGCCTCCCTGCAAGAAAAGCTGTTGCGGGGCAAACGCATCTTGATGACCGCAGGCCCGACATTTGAAGCACTTGACCCGGTACGTGGCTTGACCAACCTGAGTTCCGGCAAGATGGGGTTTGCCTTGGCCCGCGCCTTTGCTGCGGCCGGGGCGGAGGTGACGTTGGTCAGCGGTCCGGTGACGCTTCCCACGCCGCGTGGCGCGCATCGAATCGACGTGCGATCTGCCGCCCAGATGCGTGATGCGGTATTGGCAGAATTGCCCGGGCAGCATGTATTCATCGGTGTTGCGGCCGTCGCCGACTACCGGCCGCGCGAATTATCCGAACACAAGATCAAGAAGGGAAGCGGCGGTATCACGCTGGAACTGGAGCCGAATCCCGACATCCTTGCCGAAGTGGCGGCCCGCGCCGATGCGCCTTTCTGCGTTGGCTTCGCTGCCGAAAGCCGCGATCTGGCGAAGTATGCCGAAGGTAAACGGGTTGCCAAGAAGCTCGGCATGGTCGTCGGCAACTTGGTCCAGGACGGGCTCGGCGGCGACAGCAATGCCGTCACCTTGTTCGACGCTACGGGGGCGCATCCCTTGCCGCTGGCGGCCAAGGCCGAGGTGGCACGAGGCATCGTCAGCCATCTTGCGAAACTGCTGGAGGCACCCCGTGGCCACGATTGACCTAAAAATCCTCGATGCGCGACTCAAGGATGAGCGCTACCTGCCGGCCTATGCAACCTCAGGCTCTGCCGGCGTCGATCTGCGCGCCTGCATAGACGTTGCGATCAAGATCCATCCAGGCGAAACCATCCTGGTTCCCACCGGCATGGCCGTGCATCTTGCGGATCCCGGCTATGCGGCCATGATCCTGCCGAGGTCGGGCCTGGGGCACAAGCATGGCATCGTGCTCGGCAATTTGGTGGGTTTGATCGATTCGGATTACCAGGGCGAGATCTTCGTTTCGACATGGAATCGCGGCCACGATACCTTCACCCTGAATCCGCTGGATCGACTGGCCCAATTGGTGGTCGTTCCGGTCGTGCAGGTCAAGTTCAACCTCGTCGATGAGTTCCCGGCGAGTGAACGTGGGGCCGGCGGCTTCGGCAGTACTGGGCACAAGTAGGCCGCCTTTTGCCTTTGTTCGCATCATAAAAAACAAACCCTGCCGAAGCAGGGTTTGTTTTTTGGTGCGACGACAGGCTCAGGTCGACATTTCGGTGAGGATGTTCTTCAGCCAGCTCTCGGCGTAGATCGCTTCCATCTTCGCGGCCGAAAAGTCCGCCGGGGAGACGCCACCGGAGTTCGGTACGGCGATGATCTTGCCTTCCTTGACCGCATATACAGCCGCAACGCTGACCGCTTCCTTGTCGGTGATGTAGCTGTAGCAGGTGTTGATGCCGGACATTTCGGTGGTTTCCTTGCCGTTCATCAGCGCGACGATGTTCGTTGCACAGATCTTGGCTTCGGAGTTCGCCGAGTAGCCCGACTTCGGCATCGCGCCGGCGACGCAGGCGTCACCAATGACATGGATGCCGGCCTGCTTGGTCGATTCGAAGGTGGTCGGATTGACCGGGCACCAGTTCTTGTCCTCTCCCACCAGGCCGGCAGCGACGGCGATCTGCCCGGCGCGCTGCGGGGGAATCACGTTGATGACATCGCCCTTGACATCTTCCAGGCCCTCGATCAGCACCGTCATCTTGCCGGGCTCGACTTCGGTAACCTTCTTTGCCGGGCGGTAATCGATGATGCCTTCGTAGTTGTCCTTCCAGCCCTTCTTGAACAGGCCGCCCTTGGAGGTGATGTCCGGATTGGCGTCGAGCACCACGAGCTTCGACTTCGGCTTGTTCTTCTTCAGGTAATGGGCCACCATGCTGGCGCGCTCGTAAGGTCCGGGCGGGCAGCGGTAGGGAGCCAGCGGCACGGTCATGACCATGGTGCCGCCGTCCTTCATGGCCTCGAGCTGCTTGCGCAGCAGGACGGTCTGCGGACCTGCCTTCCAGGCGTGGGGCATGATCTCCATGGCCGCCGCGTCATAGCCCTTCATCTCCTCCAGCCGGAAATCGACGCCGGGCGAGAGCACCAGGCGGTCATAGCTGACGGTACCCTTGCTGGTGGTCACCACCTTGCCGGCGGGGTCGATGCCGGTGACTTCGGCCTGCACCACCTTGACGCCATGATTGGCGGCGAGCTTGTCGAACTTGATGGTCAGCGGATTCAGATCCTTGATCACGCCGCCGATGTAGAGGTTGCTGAACGGGCAGGAAACAAAATGATCATTGCGCTCGATCAGCACCACCTCGATGCTCTTGTCCATCATGCGGATGTACTTGGCGGCGATGGTGCCGCCGTAGCCGCCGCCAACCACCACCACGCGCTTGGCGCCCTTGGGCATCAGTTCGGCCGCACGGCCGATCATCGGCAGGCCTGCGGCGCCAACGCCGGCGCCGGCGAGCTTGAGAAAACTTCTGCGATCCAGTGTCATGTTCCCGTCCCCCTTATTTCACGCTGGCGTAGAAGTGCAGCAGCGCATCGATGTCTTCCTTGGACAGCGGCTTGACCTTCTCCGCCATCTTTTCCGGCATCTTGCGTTTGCCGGACTGATACAGCTCCATCTGCATCTGCAGGTAGGGCAGCCACTGGCTTGCCATGACCGGCGTGTCGTCCTTGCCGTCCTTGCCATCGTCGAGATGGCAGCGCGAACAGTTGGCTTCCTGCAGGTCGGAACCCTTCTTCACCTTGGCGGCATCGACGGCCTGGCTGGTGGCGTGGAATTTCTGTTTCGAGAAGTAGTCGCCCATCGCCTCGATTTCAGCATCGCTATAGCCCTTGGCCAGGCGACCCATGACGGTGGAGGGACGCTCGCCGCTCTTGAACTTCTTCATCGCGTCGACAATGGCGGTCTTCGACTGGCTCGCCAGACTGGGCATGCTCGGCCCGGCGCTGCCGCCATTCGTGCCGTGGCATCCGGCACACGCGTTCGACAGCATCGCGGCCGACGGCGGCGCGGCTTGCGCGATCGCCGATACAGCCAGGACGCTGGTGGCCAGCGCCCACTTCTTCCACTTCATCGCCATTATTTCTCCTCCTTGGATTTAAAAAGTACTGCCTGCAACTCCATGCTGCTTACTGCTTCTGGATGTCAATGTAGTTTTTTACGCCCGGATTGGCCTTGTCGAGACCGAACTGATAGCCCAGCGAGACATAGTGGAATCGGGCATTGGTGAAGTCTTCGTGAATCGCGAAGCCAAAGTTATACACCTTATCCGTGCCAATGACATGGTCGCCCTTGCCGCCGCCGGCCAGCGCGCGCTCGAAGATGACAACCCACTTGTTGCCTTCCTTCTTGCCTTCCGCCTTCAACTGGCTCTTGCCACCGGACATATGCCTTTCGCTATCTACCCAGCCGTCGGCCGGTCCCTGACCCTTGCCGCTGCGGAACTGGATCAGGTCCATGAATTTGCCGCTGGCGAGGTCGGCCCCCGTGATGTATTTGGTCTTCTTGTCGTCCTTGGCATCCTTCATGGTGCGCAGGTCGGTATGGCAGGTACCCCAGCATCCGTTCAGTTCGCTGCCTTCGACCGTGCCGCCGCCATCGAACATCATGGTCAGCTTGACTTCGTTTTTCGGGTCGAGCTTTTTGTCGCCGTTCTTCGGCGGTACCCATTCGAAGCGGAAGAAGATCTTGTCGCCATCGTGGGTGGCCTGGAAGGTGACCGGAATGAAGCCGACCTTGCCCGCGGGCGGATTGGGTTCCAGCACCGTCTTCGACGCGCCCACCGGCTTGCCGGCAACGATGGCCGCGCCCACCTCGTTGGCATCGCCTTCGTGACAGCGGGCGCATGCGCGTTTCTTTTCGAGGATGTCGGATGCCGAGGAATGGTCGGGTTTGTTCATCACCCATTCCAGAGCGGCTTGCCCTGGGTAGAACACCTTGATGGTGCGCGTCGGAACTTTGCTCCAGTCCATGGCCTTGACGCTGCCACCGGCGCCAGCGGCAGTCTCACCGCTCTCGGCCTTTTCCTTCTTGGCTGGTTTGGCTCCATCCGTCCCGGCGGTCATGGCCTGCGTCGCGGCGGTCATCACGTTGGCCGCTGCTGCGGCCGTCGTGGTCGCGGCCGCAGCGGTCGCCTTCGCGGCACCGGCAACGGGTTCTGAGGGGGCCGTGGCTGGAGCAGCGGCGGGCGTGGGTGCCGGAGCGGCGGCAGGGGCACTTGGCGTGGCTGCCGGGGGCGCGGCGGAAGCCGCAGCATCCGCAGCCTTGCCATCCTTTTCCAACAGGTGGTGCACCGGCTTGTGGGCGATGCCCTTGTGACAGTCGATACAGGTCTTGCCGTCCTCAACGGCGCCCTCGTGCTTGGCCACCGAACGATCTTTCTGCTTGGTGGTATCCATCTTGTCGAACTTGTGGCAATTGCGACATTCCTTGGAATCCGATTCCTTCATGTGTGCCCAGACCCTTTTTGCCATGGTCAGTCGATAGGCTTCAAACTTTTCCGGTGTGTCGATGGTGCCGAGGATCTGACCGATCACGTCCTTGGACGCGAACACCTTCTGCGTGAGCTTGCGGGCGTAGTCGAAGGGTTCCTTGCTGCTGGCGACGTGGCAATCCGCACAGCCGACGCTGGTGCCGGTGCGATTGCTGTAATGCACCGTTTTCTTGAGTTCTTCATAAGGGGTGCGCATCGTGTGGCATGAAAGGCAGAACTCGGTGCGGTTGGTGAACTCCATTCCCGTGTTGAGGCCACCCCAGATCAGGATGCCGCCCAGTACGCCAATCACGATCATGCGTGCCATCGAGCACTGCGGCGGACGTTTCAGCCAACGGAACAGGCCTTTTCCGGTTTCAGGTGAGGAGGCGTCAGTCGAGTTCTCAGTCATGTTCATGCATTCCAATGGCCAAGTTGATGTATTGCGTGCCCGCGATATCGAAAATCGAATTGCTGCAATCGCCAAACGCCTACCCGGCACATCCGTTGGCGGATCGTGCCGATTCGGCGACTGGCGCTGCTGGGGGGGGAACTCCCTTGCTTCTTTTAGTTATGTTTCTGGTTTTTTGCAGATTATTGCAGGGGCTCCAGATGGCGTAAAAGAGATTGTTGTGATCAGGGGATCAAGCAGACTTCTATAAGAGTTCGCTAATTTTGTCGCGTGGGCTTTTCGAGGTCGTGTCGCCAAAAAACAACGGCGCCCGGATCGTTCCGGGCGCCGTTGTCTTTGGCTGAATCGCCGTGTCGCGAGCGCCGACTTTCCCGTCGGCGAACTGTCTTTTATTCCATCGCTTCGTACAGCGGCAGGGTAAGGAATTCCGGATATTCCGGGGTCAGGCTCATCTTGTCGAAAATCACCGCCGCCTGATCGTAGGTATCGGTCTTTTCTCCCTGGGCCGTGACCACAGCCTTCACCTTGGCCAGTTCTTCGCCGATCATGCCACGCACCATTTCGGCGGTGACCTTGCGGCCGTCGTCGAGCTTGCCCTTGGGCGAGACCACCCACTGCCAGACCTGCGAGCGGGAGATCTCAGCCGTGGCGGCATCTTCCATCAGGTTGTGGATCGGCACGCAGCCGTTGCCGGCCAACCAGGAACCGAGGTAGTGGATGCCGACGTTGATGTTGTTGCGCACGCCGGCCTCGGTGATGGGTTGCTCGGGTTGGAAATTCATCCAATCCTTGGGCCCGAAGGTGTCGGTGCGCTGCTTTTCCCACTGGTTGGGCTTGTCGCCGAGCACCTTGACGAATTCCTCCATGGCGATCGGCACCAGGCCCGGGTGGGCCACCCAGCCGCCGTCGTAGCCGTCGTTGGCGTCGCGGGTCTTGTCGTGGCGGATGCCGGCGAGCGCTTTTTCGTTGGCGACCGGATCGTTCTTGATCGGGATCAGCGCGCTCATGCCGCCCATGGCCGGGGCGCCGCGCTTGTGGCAGGCCTTGACCAGCGCCAGCGCATAGCTGCGCATGAAGGGCACTTCCATGGTGATCGCGCCGCGGTTGGCCAGGCAAAAATCCTTGTTCTTCTTGAATTTCTTGATGCAGGAGAAGATGTAGTCCCAACGGCCGGCATTGAGGCCGGCGCTGTGCTCGCGCAGCTCATAAAGGATTTCTTCCATCTCGAAGGTGGCGAGGATGGTTTCCACCAGCACGGTGGCCTTGATGGTGCCGCGCGCCATGCCGATGTGGTCCTGGGCCATGCAGAAGATTTCGTTCCACAGACGGGCTTCGAGGTGGGACTCCATCTTCGGCAGGTAGTAGAAGGGGCCGTCACCGCGTGCAACCTGTTCCTTGGCGTTGTGGAAGAACACCAGAGCAAAGTCGAAGATGCCACCGGAGACGCGCTGGCCGTCGATCAGCACGTGCTTCTCGTCGAGGTGCCATCCGCGCGGGCGAATCTGCAGCGTGGCGATCTTGTCGTTGAGCTTGTATTCCTTGCCGGCCTCGTTCTTGAAGCTCAACTGGCGGCGGATGGCCTTGTACAGATTGACCTGGCCCTGGATCTGGTTGTCCCACTTCGGGCTGTTGGAGTCCTCGAAGTCGGTCATGTAGGAATCCGCGCCCGAGTTGTAGGCGTTGATGATCATCTTGGCTTCGACCGGGCCGGTAATCTCGACGCGGCGGCATTCCAGTGCCTTGGGCAGCGGCGCGATCTTCCAGTCGCCTTCACGGATGTGCTTGGTCTCGGGCAGGAAGTCCGGCATCTCGCCGGCGTCGATACGGGCCTGGCGTTCGATGCGCTTCTTCAGCAGTTCCTGGCGACGCGGCTCGAAGGCGCGATGCAGCTTGGCGACCAGTTCCAGCGCCTCGGGCGTCAGGATGGTGGCGTATTCGGCGGAAACGGGGGCGTTGATCTGGACGCCGGCGGGCAGGGCCATGGGGAACTCCTTGGTTGGGTTACTGGAATGGTCGAATTCTATTCTTGCCAAATTGGATATAGAAGCTACTATTCGATCAAATTATTCGTGACAAATAGTATCGAATGGATCAATTCAAGCAAATCTCAGCCTTTGTAAATGTCGCAAGCCGCGGCAGCTTGTCGGCGGCGGCGCGTACCGAGGGGGTGACGCCGGCCATCATCGGACGTCGGCTCGATGCCCTTGAAGAGCGACTCGGGGCCAAGTTGCTGCTGCGCACGACACGGCGCATCTCATTGACCTTCGAGGGCGCGGCCTTCCTCGAAGACTGCCAGCGCATCCTGCGCGAACTGGCCGACGCCGAGGGCGCCGTCAGTCTCGGCGGCATTCGGCCGGGCGGGCATTTGAAGGTGTCGGCGCCGGCCGGCTTCGGCCGGCGCCATGTCGGGCCCCTGGTGATGGACTTCATGGCGGAAAACCCGGAGGTCACCGTCAGCCTCGATTTGTCGGACCGCGTGGTCGACCTGGTCGAAGAGAACGTGGACTGCGCGATACGCATCGGCGACCTGGCCGATTCCAGCCTGATCAGCATCCGCCTTGGTGAAATGCGCCGGGTGGTGGTCGCCAGTCCGGCCTATGTCACCAAATTCGGCGTACCGTCAGCGCCGACTTTCCTCGCCGAGCACAACTGCCTGTCGCTGCGCCAGCAGCGCGGCTGGACTTTGCGGAGTGACGGCGAAGTGCGCGTCGTCAAAGTGAGCGGTGGCTTTGAATGCAACGATGGTGCCGTGCTTCATGACTGGGTGGTGGCCGGCAAGGGCCTAGCCTGGCGTTCCCTGTGGGAGGTGGGGGCAGATATCAAGGCCGGGCGACTGGTGACCGTGCTCGACGAGTTTGCGGCACCGCCGGTCGGCATTCATGCCGTGGTGCCGCAGCGCCGTCATCTGCCACTGCGGGTGCGACTGTTCATCGACCTGCTCAAGCTGCGCTGGCGCGATGCGGCTTACTGGACCGCCGGGGATGCCTGAGCGGCTGGCCGACCGAAGGCCGGGCGCAGGAAGTTGTCGAGCCCGCGGATCCACGCTTCGCGACTGAAGACAAAGCCTTCATTGTGGCCGCCCTCGATTTCGAGGAAGCGCTTGGGTGGCCTGGCCGCCGCAAACAACTGCTCGCCGTGGGCAAAAGGAATGATGTCGTCGCTTCGGCTATGGATCACCAGCACCGGTGACGTGATCGATGCCATGCGCTCGCGCGTGTCATAACGGATGCGGGCGAGCAGGCGTACCGGCAGCCACGGATAAATCTGTGAGCCGAGGTCCGGCACCGAGGTGAAGGTCGAGGCCATGACCAGCGCTGCCGGCCGCTGGACGGCGGCCAGTTGCGCCGCCACCGCGCCGCCCAGTGATTCGCCAAACAGGGCGATCCGGGCGGGCGGGTAGCCGAGGGCTTGCGTGCCATGACGCCATGCGGCGGCCGCATCGCGGTAGGTGCCGTCTTCCGACGGCTGGCCGCTACTGCGACCATAGCCGCGGTAGTCGAAGATCAGGCTGGCGTAGCCGAGCTCATGGAACATGCGCAGGTAATCCAGGCGATGGCCGATGTTTCCGGCATTGCCATGAAAGATCAGGATCAGGCCGTGCGCAGTCTTGCCGGCCTGGGCTGGGACATGCCAGGCGTCCAGCGTTTCGCCGTCGTCAGTGGTGAGTGTCAGCGCATCGAAGCGCAGGCCAATGGCCGCCGGTGTCGCCGGATAGCCGCGATCCATCGCTGCCTGGAATACCAGCGCGTCCTGCTTGAAATAAATCAGGGCGGCCAATCCTAGGTAAACCAGGAAAGCGATCTGCAGCGCCGACCAGAGCATCGACTTCCCATTCTGTTTGCGTCCGCGTTCCATGACTTGCCCAGCCTAGCCCCGGTATCTGCCGATGACTTTAACGCAAACAAAAAGGCCGCAACGGTATTCCGTTGCGGCCCTGGATGGAGCGATGTGGCGTAAGGCTTAGTGGAACTGTTCTTCCTCGGTCGAGCCGTGCAGCGCGGTCACCGACGAGGCACCGCCCTGGATCACGGTGGTGACGTCGTCGAAGTAGCCGACGCCGACTTCCTGCTGGTGCGAGACGAAGGTGTAACCCTTGTCGCGCGCGGCGAACTCGGGCTCCTGCACCATGTCGACATAGTGCTTCATGCCTTCGCCGCGGGCATAGGCGTGGGCGAACTGGAAGGTCTGGAACCAGTTGATGTGGATGCCGGCCAGGGTGATGAACTGGTACTTGTAGCCCATCGCGGCGAGCTCGTCCTGGAACTTGGCGATGGTCTTGTCGTCGAGGTTCTTCTTCCAGTTGAAGGACGGCGAGCAGTTGTACGACAGCAGCTTGCCGGGCGAGGCCGCCTGCACGGCCTGGGCGAATTCGCGGGCGAAGCCGAGGTCGGGCTTGCCGGTTTCGCACCACACCAGGTCGGCGTAGGGGGCGTAGGCGACGCCGCGGCTGATCGACTGCTCAAGGCCGTTCTTGACGCGGTAGAAGCCTTCCGGGGTGCGCTCGCCGGTGACGAAGGGCTTGTCGTTGGCGTCGTGGTCGGAGGTCAGCAGGTTGGCGGCTTCGGCATCGGTGCGGGCCAGGATGATGGTCGGCACGCCCATGGTGTCGGCGGCGAAGCGCGCGGCGATCAACTTCTCCACAGCCTCGTTGGTCGGCACCAGCACCTTGCCACCCATGTGGCCGCACTTCTTCACGGCCGCCAGCTGGTCTTCGAAATGCACGCCGGCAGCGCCGGCGGTGATCATGTTCTTCATCAGTTCGAAGGCGTTCAGCACGCCGCCGAAGCCGGCTTCTGCGTCTGCAACGATGGGCAGGAAGTAGTCGATGTATTCCTTGCTTTCCGGATCAATGCCGCGCGACCACTGGATCTCGTCGGCACGCTTGAAGGTGTTGTTGATGCGGCGGACCATGGTCGGCACTGAGTCGTACGCGTACAGCGACTGGTCCGGATACATGGTCTCGGAGGTGTTGCCGTCGGCGGCAACCTGCCAGCCCGAGAGATAAACGGCTTCGAGGCCGGCTTTGGCCTGCTGCATGGCCTGGCCCGCGCTGATGGCGCCGAAGGCATTGACGTAACCCTTCTTGGCGGTGCCATTGACCAGCGACCAGAGCTTTTCGGCGCCGCGCTTGGCGACGGTGTACTCGATCGGGAAGGTGCCGCGCAGGCGCACGACGTCGTCGGCGCTGTAACCACGCTTGATGCCTTTCCAGCGGGGGTTTTCGGCCCAGTCCTTGGCCAGGGCGGCGGCTTGTGCTTTGCGATCAGTCATGTTGAATCCTCTTTAAGGGGTTGTCGAAGGGGGTGCTCTTGTGAGGAGCGACGACGCCAGTATAAAGAGGATTTTGCGTTGCAGCAACGGTCTTATATAAGAGTTATCAAAATATTATTCTTATTTTAAACAATCGGATAAGCTAATAATTTCTCATTGCGAAATCGATTCCGCAATGAGAAATAGGAAACCTGACAGATATATGTCTTATAGAGGACTTGTATCGTGCAGTGCCGAACTGCTCACGATCACACCATCCTCGTCGGCATACAGCCACTCGCCGGGAAGGAAGCTGACCCCGCCGAAACTGACCGGGATCTCGGCTTCGCCAACGTTCCGTTTCACGGTCTTCATCGGATGCGTGTCAATGGCAAAGACACCCAGATCCATTTCACCGATCGCGCGCGAATCGCGAATGCAGCCATACACGAGGATGCCGGCCCAGCCGTTCTTGACCGCAAGTTCGGCGAGCTGGTCGCCCACCAGTGCCCTGCGCAAGCTTCCGCCGCCATCGATTACCAATACGCGTCCTTCGCCGGGAGTCGCCAGTGTCGAGCGAACCAGCGAATTGTCTTCAAACAGCTTCAGCGTGGCGATGCGCCCAAAAAAGGCCTCTCGCCCGCCAAAACTGCTGAACATGGGCTCGACGACGCGAACCTTGTCTTCATGGGCATCGCAAAGATCGGTAGTCAGGAAATCCATCGTTCTCAATCGATTGGGGTGGTGATCGGTGGGGTGGTCGACGTCAGTTCTTCGAACGCCAGCAGGATCTTTTCGTGTTCGTCGAGGTCGATGGTTACGCGCCCGCCGTGGATCAGTCGGCCGAACAGCAGTTCGTCGGCCAGGGCCGAGCGAATCGTGTCCTGAATCAACCTTGCCATGGGCCGCGCACCCATCAGCGGATCGAAGCCCTTTTCGGCCAGCCAGGCACGCAGGGCATCGGTGAAAATCGCTTCGACTTTCTTTTCGTGCAACTGCCCCTCGAGTTGCATCAGGAACTTGTCGACCACGCGCAGAATGATTTCGGCGTCGAGCGCGCGGAAGGAAATAATCGCGTCAAGGCGATTGCGGAATTCCGGCGTGAACATCCGCTTGATGTCGGCCATTTCGTCGCCCGGGCCTTTGCTGGTAGTGAAGCCGATGCTGGTCTTCTGAAGCGCCTCGGCGCCGGCATTGGTGGTCATCACGATCACGACATTGCGGAAATCGGCCTTGCGCCCATTGTTGTCGGTAAGCGTGCCGTGATCCATCACCTGCAACAGGATATTAAACACCTCGGGATGGGCCTTCTCGATTTCGTCCAGAAGCAACACGGCGTGCGGCTTTTTGGTGACGGCCTCGGTCAGCAGGCCGCCCTGGTCGAAACCGACATAGCCGGGTGGGGCGCCGATCAGACGGCTGACAGCATGCCGTTCCATGTACTCCGACATGTCGAAACGGATCAGTTCGATGCCCATGCCATACGCGAGCTGGCGGGCGACTTCGGTCTTGCCGACACCTGTTGGGCCGGAGAACAGGAAGCAGCCGATCGGCTTTTGCGGGTCGCCGAGGCCGGAACGCGACATCTTGATCGCCTTGGCCAGCGCATCGATGGCGGCATCCTGTCCGAACACCATGTTCTTCAAGTCGCGGTCGAGATTCTTGAGCGCCGAGCGATCGTCCGCCGAGACATGCTGCGGGGGAATGCGCGCAATCTTGGCGACGATGTCTTCGATCTCGAGCTTGCCAATGGTCTTCTTCTGCTTCGACTTCGGCAAGATCCGCTGGGCCGCCCCGGCTTCGTCGATCACGTCGATCGCCTTGTCGGGCAGGTGCCGGTCATTGATGTACTTGGCGGACAACTCGGCGGCGCTGGAAATCGCCGCCGACGAGTACTTGACGCCGTGATGTTCCTCGAAGCGCGACTTGAGCCCGCGCAGGATGGACACCGTTTCATTGACCGAAGGTTCGTTGACATCGACTTTCTGGAAGCGACGGGACAACGCGTGATCCTTTTCGAACACGCCGCGGAACTCTGTGTAGGTCGTTGCGCCAATGCACTTCAGGGCACCCGACGACAGGGCCGGTTTGAGCAGGTTGGAGGCATCCATGGTTCCGCCCGAGGCAGCACCGGCGCCGATTAGGGTATGGATTTCGTCGATGAACAATATGGCATTGGGATTGTCGGCCAGCTGCTTGAGGACGCCTTTCAGGCGTTGCTCGAAATCGCCCCGATACTTGGTGCCCGCCAGCAGGGCACCCATGTCCAGGCAATACACGGTCGCGTTGGCCAGGATTTCAGGTACCCGGCCTTCGACGATGTGCCGTGCGAGACCCTCGGCAATCGCTGTTTTGCCGACCCCTGCCTCGCCAACCAGCAGGGGGTTGTTCTTGCGCCGCCGGCAAAGCGTCTGAATGACGCGTTCCAGTTCCTTGTCGCGCCCGATCAGGGGGTCAATCTTGCCGGTGAGTGCCTGCTGATTCAGATTCTGGGTAAAGCTCTCCAGCGCACCGCCCTTCTCCTGGGTTTCGGTTTCGGTTTCGTTGGCTTCTTCCTTATTGGGACGCGCCTGCGGCGTCTTGGTGATGCCGTGTGATATGAAATTCACGACATCGAGACGCGATACGTTCTGGCGCTGCAGGAAGAAAACGGCGTGCGAATCCTTTTCGCCAAATATCGCCACCAGTACATTGGCTCCCGTGACTTCCTTCTTTCCAGAGGACTGCACATGGAGGATCGCTCGCTGGATGACGCGCTGGAAGCCAAGCGTCGGTTGGGTGTCTATCTCCTCGCTGCCAGCAACGGTAGGCGTGTGTTCGTTGATGAAGGTGAGCAGTTCCTTGCGCAGGGCTTCGATGTCGGCTGCACAAGCACGCAGGACCTCGGCGGCGGATGGATTGTCGAGGAGCGCCAGAAGCAGGTGCTCGACGGTTATGAATTCGTGCCGTTTTTGACGCGCCTCCACAAATGCCATGTGCAGACTGACTTCGAGTTCCTGGGCAATCATCAGTTTTCCTCCATTACGCATGCCAGCGGATGCTGGTGTTTGCGCGAATATTCGCTGACCTGCTGAACCTTGGTGGCGGCTACGTCGTAGGGATAGACGCCGCATGCCCCCTTGCCTTCGCGATGAACCTTGAGCATTACCTGGGTTGACTGTTCCCGTGAAAGCCCGAAAAACCTTTCCAGCACGATGACGACGAAATCCATGGGAGTGAAGTCGTCATTGAGTAGCAGTACCTTGTACATGGGGGGCGGCTTGGTCCTGCTTTGTTCCGGGGCCAGGGCCGCGCTGCCATCGAATTCAACTTGCTTGCGTGTCGCCATTGGCCGATTGTAATTTGATTCCGATTCAGTTCAACACTACGAAAAAGAGGGGATTCGCGCCGCGCCCGAAGCTTATCTTGGTACGAAAACGGCAATCGCAAGATCGGAATGTCTGTGCAATGCAACATCGAAAGTTCTTGACGCTGCTTGACAATATGCGTAAAACGCGAACCGTGTTTGGCTCAAATTCCCCGCAGTGACCTACGGTCTTCTCAAAGCCTGTTTTCCAGCAGTTCCTCTGAATCGCCGCTTGGCCCCCTCTGCCTCTCCGAAATTGAACCAATACATGCCCCGGCCGGGGTGCGGTGTCTTGCAGCCCGCAACGGTGGCCGATTTGTTCGTTTTTGATTAAGGAAAAGTTACATGGCAACTGGTACTGTTAAGTGGTTCAACGACGCCAAGGGTTTCGGCTTCATTACTCCCGATGACGGCAGCGAGGATTTGTTCGCGCATTTCTCCGCGATCAACATGTCCGGCTTCAAGTCGCTGAAGGAAGGTGAAAAGGTTTCCTTCGACGTCGTGCAAGGGCCGAAGGGCAAGCAGGCGTCTAATATTCAGAAGGCTTGATCTTTCCGTTTCGGTTTCTGGCCCTACCAGTTCCGAAAAACAAAGCCCGCCGAAAGGCGGGCTTTTTTTATTTCAGGTCGCAGTGATTACATGCGGTCGATCATTGCCTGACCAAAGGCGGAGCATTTGACTTCGGTTGCACCTTCCATCAAGCGCGCAAAGTCATAGGTAACCACCTTGTCGCCGATGGCCGCTTCCATTGACTTGATGATCAGATCGGCGGCTTCGACCCAACCCAGGTGGCGCAACATCATCTCGGCCGAAAGAATCAGCGAGCCCGGATTGACATAGTCCTTGCCTGCATATTTCGGTGCGGTGCCGTGGGTGGCCTCAAAGCAGGCGTACAGGTCCGAGATATTGGCCCCCGGTGCAATTCCGATGCCGCCAACCTGTGCTGCCAAGGCGTCGGAGATGTAATCCCCGTTAAGGTTCAGGGTGGCTATCACATCGTATTCGGCGGGTCGCAAGAGGATCTGCTGTAGGAACGCATCTGCAATCGCATCCTTGACGACAATGCCGTTCGGCAATTTGAGCCAAGGGCCGCCATCGATCTCCACACCTCCGAACTCGTTCTTGGCCAGGGCATAGCCCCAGTCGCGGAATGCGCCCTCGGTGTACTTCATGATGTTGCCTTTATGCACGAGGGTCACGGACTTGCGCTTGTTCGTGATGGCGTACTTGATCGCGGCACGAACCAAGCGCTCGGTGCCCTCTCTTGAAACGGGCTTGATACCGATTCCCGAGGTGGCGGGGAAGCGAATCTTCTTGACCCCCATCTGGTTCTGCAGGAAGTCGATTACCTTGCGGCAGTTGTCGGTTTCGGCAGCCCACTCGATCCCGGCATAGATGTCCTCGGTGTTTTCCCGGTAGATCACCATGTCGGTCTTAGACGGATCCTTGAGTGGAGAAGGAACGCCCTTGAAGTAGCGCACCGGACGCACGCACTGGTAGAGGTCCATCTCCTGGCGCAAGGCGACATTCAGGGAGCGGATGCCCCCCCCGACCGGCGTGGTCATGGGGCCCTTGATCGACACCGAGTACTCCTTGCAGGCGGCGATCGTTTCTGCGGGTAGCCAGATGTCCGGGCCGTAAAGGCGGGTCGCCTTTTCCCCGGCGAAAACTTCCATCCACGAAATCTTGCGCTTTCCGCCGTAGGCCTTTTCAACCGCGGCGTCGACCACCTTTTTCATCACCGGAGTGATATCGACCCCGATCCCATCTCCCTCGATGAACGGGATGATCGGGTTATCCGGTATCGGCTGGCCCGGGACGATTTTCTGGCCTTGGGCGGGAATCTTGATCAGTGACGCGCTCATGTCTGCTCCGTATCATTGTTTTGGAAAAATCGAGTCCTCCGATAACCATGACTGTGATCATGGCTACCCGGTCGATTATCTACCAAGATTGGACTGGCGCGCTGCGCCCGACGGGGGCGAGCCCCGTCGGGGTGAAAACGAAGTCAGGCTGTTCTTGCGGCTGCGAGAATTGCGTTCAGGCTTGCGCTGGGACGCATCACGGCCTTGACCTTGTCCGGGTCGACCTTGTAATAGCCACCAATATCCACCCGTTGCCCTTGGACAGCCTTGAATTCGCCGACGATCTTTTCTTCATTTTCGGCAAACTTCTTCGCCAGAGGGGCGAAATGTGCGGCAAGGTCCTTGTCCTCGCTTTGGGCGGCAAGTTCCTGTGCCCAATACATGGCGAGGTAGAACTGGCTGCCACGGTTGTCCAGATCGCCGGTTTTGGGCGAAGGCGATTTGCGGTTATCGAGCAATTTTCCCGTTGCCGAATCAAGCGTTTTGGCCAATACGGTCGCCTTCTTGTTGCCGGTGTTGGTTCCCAGATCTTCCAGCGAAACCGCAAGTGCCAGAAACTCGCCCAGCGAATCCCAGCGTAGGTGGTTTTCTTCGACGAGTTGCTGGACATGCTTCGGAGCGGAACCGCCAGCCCCTGTTTCGTACATGCCGCCGCCATTCATCAGCGGCACGATGGAGAGCATCTTGGCTGAGGTGCCCAACTCCATGATCGGGAACAGGTCGGTCAGGTAGTCGCGCAAAATGTTTCCGGTGGCAGAAATGGTGTCCAATCCGCGGACCACCCGCTCCAGCGTGTAACGCATGGCGCGGACCTGCGACATGATCTGGATTTCGAGGCCATTCGTGTCGTGATCCTTGAGGTAGGTACGCACCTTCTTGATCATTTCGTTTTCGTGGGGACGGTACGGGTCGAGCCAGAAGATCACCGGCACGCCTGACTGGCGCGCACGGGTGACCGCGAGCTTCACCCAGTCGCGGATCGCGGCGTCTTTTACCTGGCACATGCGGAAGATGTCGCCTTGCTCGACGTTCTGCGAGAGCAATACTTCGCCGGTGGCGAGATCAACGATATTGGCGACGCCATCCTCGGAAATCTCGAAGGTCTTGTCGTGCGAGCCGTATTCCTCGGCCTGCTGGGCCATCAGGCCGACGTTGGGCACGGTGCCCATGGTCTTCGGGTCGAAGTTGCCGTGCCACTTGCAGAAGTTGATCATCTCCTGGTAGATGCGGGCGAAAGTCGATTCCGGCATTACCGCCTTGCAGTCGTAGGGTTTGCCGTCGGCGCCCCACATCTTGCCACCGCCGCGGATCATCGCCGGCATCGAGGCATCGACGATGACGTCGTTGGGCGAATGAAAGTTGGTGATGCCCTTGGCCGAGTCGACCATCGCCAGACGCGGGCGGTGCTCCTGGCAAGCGTGCAGATCGCGCTCGATCTCGTCGCGCTTGGATTCGGGCAGGGTCTTGATCTTCTCGTAAAGATTCACCATGCCGTTGTTGACGTTGATGCCCAGCTCTTCGAACAGCTTTGCGTGTTTCTCGAAGGCGTCCTTGTAATAGATCTTGACGCAATGCCCGAAGACGATCGGGTGTGAAACCTTCATCATCGTCGCCTTGACGTGCAAGGAGAACAGGATTCCGGCCTGGCGGCAGTCCTCCAATTCGCGTTCATAGAAGTCGCAAAGCGCCTTCTTGCTCATGAACATGCTGTCAATGATCTCGCCCGCCTGCAGGCTGATCTTTGGCTTTAGCACGATCGTCTTGCCGCCCTTGGTGACCAGCTCCATCCTGACGTCGCGCGCCTTGTCCAGCGTCATCGACTTTTCGCCATGGTAGAAGTCGCCGTGGTGCATGTGCGAGACATGTGTTTGTGACCACTGTTTCCATTCGCCCATCGAGTGCGGATTCTTTTTCGCGTACTCCTTGACTGCCTTGGGTGCGCGTCGGTCGGAGTTGCCTTCGCGAAGCACGGGATTGACCGCACTGCCAATGCACTTCGAGTAGCGGGCCCGGATGGCCTTCTCTTCTTCGGTCTTGGGGTCTTCGGGGTAGTCCGGAATCTTGTATCCCTTGGCCTGCAATTCGCGAACACAGGCGACAAGCTGTGCCACCGAGGCGCTGATATTGGGTAACTTGATTATGTTGGTCTCGGGCAGCAGGGTGCGACGGCCGAGGTCGGCCAAGGTATCCGGCATCTTTTGCGCATCGGTGAGGAACTCGGGAAACTCGGCCAGTACGCGTGCGGAAACCGAAATGTCGGCTTTTTCAATTTCGATTCCAGCCGGCGCGGCGAATGTCCGGATCACCGGCAGGAAGGCGCAGGTTGCCAAAAGCGGCGCTTCGTCGGTCAAGGTGTAGGTGATTCTCGGTTTCCCAGTGCTCATTGCCATGCCTCGCGTATATTATTGATTTGTAATTAAAAGAAGTGATCGCGGCGGTAGCCGGACTGGCGAGTATCCTTGACCGGAGGGCTACAGTCAATAAGTCGGGCAAATAGGGCCATCGATGCATGTTGGTGGTGGCACGGCTACGGAATTCCGGGTTCGGGCGCATTTTGTCCACTGCTAGAATCGATTCCGCACATCTGCTCACTCCTTTCCTGCCATGAGCCAGCCTGTCGACCTGGAAAGTTCTTCGCATCGGATCGCCCAGACCATGGTGCGAGGCTTCGACAAGCACTACCGGTTGTTTCGCGAATGTTCTGCCAGTGCCAAGGGACGCTTCGAGCGCGCGGAGTGGATCGAAGGCCAGCAGGCGATGCGCGAACGCATACAGTTCTACGACGATCGCGTCAGGGAAACGGTCGAGTTCCTGCAATCCGAATTCGATACCGCAGGACTCGACGAGACGGTTTGGCAACAAGCCAAGCTGCTTTATATCGGGTTGCTGACCGACCACAAGCAACCGGAGCTGGCCGAGACCTTTTTCAATTCGGTGTTCTGCCAAATGATGCACCGAACCTACTTTCACAACGACTTCATCTTCGTTCGCCCTGTCATTTCAACGGAGTACATCGAATCCGACCCTCCGATCTATCGTTGTTACTACCCCAATGAATCGGGTTTCCGTTCGTCGATTGCTCAATTGTTCCGCGACTTTAGTTGGAATCGAGAATTTGAGAATCTCGATCGTGATGTCGAATACATACTGAGGGGCATTCGCGAGCACCTTGATGTGCTGCCCGGGCGTGAGGCCAATTTGCAGATTCAGGTGCTGAATTCGGCGTTCTATCGCAACAAGGGGGCCTATGTGATCGGCAAGGCCGTGAATGGCGCGCAGGAGTATCCATTCACGGTCCCGGTACTGCACTCGCCGGAGGGCAGGCTATACCTTGACACCATCATCCTTGATGCATGGCGAATCAGCGTATTGTTTTCCTTGTCGCGCGCGTACTTCATGGTCGACATGGAGGTTCCGTCCGGCTACGTCCAGTTTCTACGCTCGATCATGCCCAACAAGCCCCGGTCGGAGCTTTACACGATGTTGGGCCTGGGCAAGCAGGGCAAGACCATGTTCTTCCGCGACCTGATCTTTCACCTGCACCATTCCGCCGATCAGTTCATCGTTGCCCCCGGCATCCGTGGCCTGGTCATGATGGTTTTTACCCTGCCGTCGTATCCCTACGTGTTCAAGGTCATCAAGGATGTTTTTGGCAGCTCCAAGGAGGTCGATCACGAGACGGTGCGACGCAAGTATCAGCTGGTGAAGCAGGTCGATCGTGTGGGCCGCATGGCAGATACGCTGGAGTTTTCGAAGGTCGCGCTGCCGCGCAATCGCTTCTCTCAGGTGCTGATTGACGAGCTGTATCGGGAGATTCCTTCATTGATCGAGGAGGACGGCGAGGACCTGATCATCAAACATTTGTATATCGAGCGACGCATGGAGCCATTGAACATGTATCTCGAAAAGGCGGAAAAGGCCGGCCGGGATGACCTCGTCGATCAGGCGGTACGGGAGTACGGAAATGCGATTCGCGAACTCGCAATCGCGAACATTTTTCCTGGCGACATGCTGTGGAAAAATTTCGGCGTAACGCGATATGGGCGCGTGGTGTTCTATGACTACGACGAAATCGAGCACATGACGGACTGCAAATTTCGTCGCATTCCGCCCGCGCCGGACTTCGAAACTGAAATGTCCGGGGAGGTCTGGTATTCCGTTTCGCGCCAGGATGTTTTCCCCGAGGAGTTCGAGACCTTCCTGCTGGTGTCGGACAGGATACGAGAGGCGTTCATGCGGCATCATTCCGATTTGTTCGATGTTGCGTTTTGGCATGACGCGCAGGAGCAGATTCGCCTCGGCAAGGTTCAGGATTTCTTTCCCTACCCCGAGGCCCAGCGTTTTTGCAACTGCTATGCGAGTGGCGTGCCGAATTGAGCAGGCTGCTGCTGTTCAACAAGCCCTACGGGGTATTGACCCAATTCACGCCAGTAGCGGGACGGGAAACCTTGGCGAATTTCATTCCAGTTCCGGGTGTCTATCCGGCCGGACGGTTGGATGCGGATTCGGAAGGCCTGCTGTTGCTTACCGACGATGGGACGCTTCAGGCCAGGATCGCCGACCCGCGCCACAAGCTACCCAAGCGCTATCTGGTACAGGTTGAAGGTGTGCCGACCGACGTGACGCTGCAGACCCTGGCAAACGGAGTTCCATTGGCCGACTTTGTCACCAAGCCATGCCAGGCGCGTTTGATTGACGAGCCAGGGGGCCTTTGGTCGAGAGTTCCTCCTATTCGTTATCGCAAGGCGATTCCGACTGCCTGGATCGAATTGATCTTGAGGGAGGGCAAGAACCGCCAGGTTCGGCGCATGACTGCGCATGTCGGATTTCCGACACTTCGGCTGGTCCGCTGGGCAATCGGTGACTGGACGCTCGATGGGTTGGCACCGGGACAATGGCGAGAGTTGTCCATTTCGCGTCAACCTGCGCGACAACCGCGCGTTATTGGCCCTAACGCCTCGAAGAATCGTGGTGTTAGTTTCAATCCACCTATATCCAATCGAAAGGAAACACCATGACCAAGCTTTTCGTCGCTCTGGCTGCTGGCCTGATCGCCACCTCCGCTTTCGCCGCTGACGCTCCCAAGGCCGCCGCTCCGGCTGCTGCTCCCGCCGCCGCCGCTCCGGCTGCTGCTCCTGCTGCTGCGCCGGCTCCGAAGGGCATGGCTGGCATGTCCGGCATGGACGCCAAGGGCATGGCCGGCATGGAAGGCAAGGCCAAGAAGGCCAAGAAGGCCAAGAAGGCCAAGAAGGCTGACGCCGCCAAGTAATTCGCGGCTTCACGAAAAATGGCAGGGGAACCTGCCATTTTTTTCGCCTGAAGCTTTCCTTTCAGGCCCGTTGTCTTCGAGATTGCGCCGTTCAGCGAGAAGAGCCTCCAGTGCGTTCGCACTGAATCTCAGGCTTGCCGGATAATCCGGTAGCCATTCAACCGAAAGTCAGAAATGCGTTTGCCAGCCTTGCTTGCCATGCTTTTCCTTGCCAGTCCCCTATCGGCTTCAGCCCAACAGGGCCAGTTACCCTTGGTGGAGCTTTTTGCAGGGATGCATCGAATCGAGGCGGAGGTAGCCTCGCATCCGGAAAGCCGTCAAATTGGGCTGATGCAGCGCAGTTTCATGGCGCCGCAGCGTGGGATGCTGTTCGTTTTTCCAGACCTTGCCAAGCATTGCATGTGGATGCGCAACACCCTGCTTCCACTTTCCGTGGCCTTTCTGGATGAGAAAGGCGTCGTCATCAACATCGAGGACATGCAGCCAAAGACAGAGGTGAATCACTGTGCATCGCGGCCTGCACGCTATGCCCTGGAAATGAACCTCGGCTGGTTCCGCAGTCGGGGATTTGCCTCCGGAATTGCAATCAGTGGCGTCGAGAAGGCGGGCCCCCCGCGCTGATCCCGAGGGTTTCCTGCCTTCAACCGCCGTGCGTCAGTAGTGCGGTGGAATGTCGTCGCGCAGATTGCGCCGTTCACCAATCGATTCCGCCTGGGCCAGCTGATAGAGCTCGCGCAGCTGCGCCTGAAGCAGCTCAAGCTGTTGCTGCTGGCGAAATACCGTTCGATTCAATTCCTCGATATGGTCTTCGCAGTGGCTCAGCTTGATTTCCAACTCGGTGATTTTCGATTCCATGGATGTTCCTGAAAGCACAAGGGCGCCCCGTCGGCGCCCTTGATTTCGGCTGGCAAGTTGCCGTCAGGCAAAGTTCTTCGCGGCGAAATCCCAGTTGGCCAGCGAAGCGAGGAAGGTCTCGACGAACTTCGGCCGCGCATTGCGGTAGTCGATGTAGTAAGCGTGTTCCCATACGTCGATGGTCAGCAGGGCCTTGTTTTCGGTGTTCAAGGGCGTACCGGCGCCCGAGGTATTGACGATATCGACGGAGCCATCCGGTTTCTTCACCAGCCAAGTCCAGCCGGAGCCGAAATTTCCCACGGCGGAGGCCTGGAAAGCCTTCTTGAATTCGTCGAAGCTTCCCCATTTCTTGCTGATGGCATCGGCAAGCGCGCCGCTCGGCGTGCCACCACCGCCGACTTTCATGCTGTTCCAGAAGAAACTGTGATTCCACACCTGTGCGGAGTTGTTGAAAATTGCGCCGGCAGGCGCTTTTTTGATGATCGATTCGAGATCGAGGTTCTCGTACTCGGTGCCCTTGATCAAGTTGTTCAGATTGGTCGCATAGGCCTGATGATGCTTGCCGTAGTGGTATTCAAAGGTCTCTTTCGAGATATGCGGTGCCAGCGCATCCATCGCATAGGGCAGGGGCGGAAGTGTATGTTCCATTCGAATTCTCCTGTGATCTGAGTAGGGGTTTTAAAGTTGACTATTGTAGTCGGGAATTTTGTCCGGTGCAAGAATTAGCCGGGGCGGACGGCAAGAATGCTGGCGTCGATAGTGCCGTGGGCAAACTGGACTGTGACCGCCTGGCCCCTTGACAGCGTCTTGGCATCGAGAATCACGGCGCCATTGGAGTCACGTGCGACCGCGTATCCGCGGGCGAGGGTGTGCGCCGGGTTCAAATGCTGCAGCGACTTTTCCAATTGATAGACATGGCCCAAGCGCTCGGCATGCCGCTGTTGCGCTGAAGCCAGCAGCCTCTGGGCAAGCAATTTGATTCGGCCGGATGCCGCAGCTGTGCGGGGCGCGGCGCGTCCGAGGGCGAGGGTCGCCTGATTCAGCCGCGATTGCGTATGACGCAACATTTCGGGAAGCGTACTTTTCATGCGCGACGCCAGCAGGTCGAGTGCGGTTCGCAGCTGCTCCAGCCGGGTCGACGGATGAACCAGGTGCCATGCCAGCTGATCGATGGCGTACTGGGCCTGATCGAGCGTTCTGCGACAAGAACGTAGCAGCGAACTCTCCTGCTCAACGAGGTGCTGCCTGGCGGCAAACCAGTGCTGGGTCGCGAGTTCTGCGGCGGCGGTTGGCGTTGCCGCCCTCATGTCCGCCACGAAATCGGCAATGGTGTGATCCGTCTCGTGGCCGATGCCGCTGACCACCGGCAAGGGGCTTGTGGCGATCGCTCGAGCAACGCATTCCTCATTGAATGCCCAGAGATCCTCGATGCTGCCGCCGCCGCGCACCACCAACAGCACATCACACTCCATGCGCGCGCCGGCAACGGCAATGGCATCGGCAATCCGTTCGCCTGCGCCTTCGCCCTGGACCAGACTGGGGTAGAGGACCACACCCAGGTGAGGGGCGCGGCGCCGGAGTGCGGCGAGTACGTCGCGCAGGGCGGCAGCCTGGGTCGAAGCGATGACGCCTATCGTTCGCGGAAAGGTAGGTAGCGGACGCTTGCGGTCACCGGCAAACATGCCCTCGGCTTCCAGGCGCTCCTTGAGGCGGGCAAAGGCTTCGAACAATCGTCCCAGCCCGGCGCGACGAAGGCTCTCTACGCCCAATTGGAAGTCGCCACGCGGCTCATAGAGCGTGACCAAGGCGCGGGCTTCCACCTGCTGTCCGTTTTCCAGGCGCCAGGGAATGGCCTGGGCGCGCGAGCGGAACATTACGCAACGTGCCTGCGCGGATTCATCCTTGAGCGAAAAATAAACATGCCCCGAGGCCGCGCGAGTCAGATTGGAGATTTCGCCGGCAATCCATTGCAACGGAAACTCGCCTTCGAGTGCCGAGCGAACGCGTCGATTCAACTCACTGACCGGAATGACTGCATTTGCGTCAGTCGACATCGGGATTGCGGCACGCGGCAGGAAATGGCATGAAAAAATTTTAGCTCAGAACCCGGCGAGCATTGGTGTCCTAACTCGACACCCGGCCCTATCAGGGGATTACCTGCGTGCGATTTGGCAAGGCGATGATTGCAAAGCATTTCCGGTGTTCAAATTCTGTGCGGCGGGTAGGCGTACCGGACGGCAAGGGGGATTCCATCGATTACTTGGTATCGATCCACAGGCTTATCCACAGACAATGTGGATAAACCGTCGACTGGAGTTTGTGTCGAGGAATCGAAACTGACGAGGTCCGGATGTTGCTGAATCGATCCAGTCCGGATAAAGTGCGGCCTTTCCCGAATCTCGGAGTTCCCTGTGTTTTCGATCATTCAGGCGGCCGGTTGGCCCATCTGGCCATTGCTCTTGGCATCGGTTATCGCAGTTGCCCTGATCATCGAACGTTCGGCCGCTTTGCGCCGCGCAAAAATTCTTCCCCCCGGCTTGCTGCAGAGTTCGATCGCCAACTATCGCCAGCATGGGATCACGGATGAGCAACTCGCGCGCCTTGAAGCCGGGTCGCCGTTGGGTCGCGTACTGGCGGCGGGCATGCGCAATGCAGGAAGCTCGCGCGAGATCATGAAAGAAGCGATCGAGGAGTCAGGGCGCGCGGCTGCCCACGAGATGGAACGTTTCCTGACCTCCCTCGGCACCATTGCTTCGATTGCACCCCTGATGGGGTTGTTCGGCACGGTGGTCGGCATGATCGAAATCTTCGGTTCGCCGACATCCTCCGGCAACAATCCACAAGCCCTTGCCCATGGTATTTCGGTGGCGCTCTACAACACCGGTTTCGGCTTGATCATCGCCATTCCCGCGATGATTTTCTACCGCCATTTTCGGGCGCTGGTCGACGGCTTTCTGGTCGAAATGGAGCAGGAAGCCGTCAAGCTGGTGGAAACCATGCAGGGCCAGCGCAAATAAGGTTCGACCATGAATTTTCAGCGCGGGCGCCATCGTGAGGAACTCGAGATCAACCTGATCCCGATGATCGATGTATTGCTGGTGATCCTGATCTTCCTGATGATCACCACCACCTATTCCAAATTTTCCGGCCTGGAAATCAACCTGCCGACGGCGGATGCACCGCAGAACAAGGAGCAGCCGAACGAGATCAACGTCGTGGTCACGGCCGCCGGCGACGTCCTGGTCAACAAGTCGCCGCTTGGAACGCGGGATATCGCGTCCATTGCCGCCGCCATGAAGCGCGTATCGGGCAGTGGCAAGGAACCGGTGGTGATCATCAATGCCGACGCCAAGGCTGCACACCAAAGCGTCATCGATGTAATGCAGGCCGCGCAGCAGGCCGGGCTGTCGCATATCTCCTTTGCCACGCAACAGGCCCAGCGCTGACCGCGGCTTGGCCGCCGTCTGGCGGCAGCGCGGTCCGATGGCTTGTTTGTTGTATCCAATATCCCTGGTGTTTCGCGGCCTTTCCGCAGTGCGCCGTGCGGCGTATCGACACGGAGTGCTGCATACGTGCCGCTTGTCGGTACCGGTTGTGGTGGTGGGCAACATCACGGTGGGCGGTAGCGGCAAGACGCCGCTGGTCGTGCATTTGGCACGTGCTCTAAAAGGCAAGGGCCGCCGTCCGGGAGTAATTACCCGTGGCTACCGGGGCAGCGCAACGCATTCGCTGCAAGTGCCCGTGGCGGGGGCGCCGGAGATTTTTGGCGACGAGGCGCTGCTACTGGCGCGCAGCTGCGAGTGTCCGGTGTTTGTCGGCAGGGATCGCGCGGCAGCCGGCCGCGCCCTGCTTGCAGCCCATCCGGAGTGCGACGTGATCCTAGCCGACGATGGCTTGCAACATTACCGGCTGGCGCGCGATGTCGAACTCGTGGTGTTCGATTCACGCGGCCTGTGGAATGGCTGGTGCCTGCCCGCCGGACCGCTGCGCGAGCCGGTCTCGCGCCTGGCTTCGGTCGATGCCCTGATTCTCAATGATGCCGCCGTGCTGCCAGCGCCGACTTTTGGTCAAGCCTCGTTCCGCATGACGCTGGAGGGGTGCGAGTTTCGTTCCCTGGATCAAATGCACGTGCAGACGGTCGCCGGGCTGGCTGGCCTCAAATTGCATGCGGTGGCCGGCATCGGCGCTCCCGAACGGTTTTTCGCGCACCTGCGGGCGATTGGCATCGAGTTCGCCGAACATGCCTTCCCCGACCATCACTGGTATGAGCCGGATGATCTCGATTTCGGTGGTGATGCAATTCTGACCACCGAAAAGGATGCCGTAAAATTGGCGACGCTCAAATTATCCTTGCCGGTGTGGGTGCTGCCCGTCACTGCTCGCGTAAGCCCCGATCTTGGCGAATTCGTACTGGAGAAGCTGAATGGATGTCCGCCTGCTTGAAATACTGGTCTGCCCTGTCTGCAAGGGGCCATTGGAAAATCGCGCATCGGCTGCGGAACTGGTGTGCAAGGGCTGCAAGCTGGCCTATCCGGTCAAGGACGACATTCCGGTGATGCTCGAGGACGAAGCGCGTCCGCTCGCCGCCGAAGAGGCCTGATGTCCTATCGGATCGTCATTCCGGCGCGCTATGCATCAACCCGGCTGCCCGGAAAGCCGCTCGCGGATATCGGCGGCAAGCCGATGATCGTGCGCGTCGTCGAGGCGGCGATGCGCTCGCAGGCCGCCAGCGTCTGCGTCGCGACCGACGACGAGCGAGTGGCCGCGGCGGTGCGCGCGTCGGGCTACGACGTTGTCTTGACGCGAGCCGACCATCCCAGCGGCACCGACCGGATTGCCGAGGTTGCGCAAACGCTGGGCTGGAACGGCGACGACATCGTGGTCAATGTCCAGGGCGACGAGCCCCTGCTGGATCCCGCCTTGATCGATGCCGTGGCATTCGCCCTGGAGGCGGATGGGAATGCTGCAATGTCCACTGCATCCCACGCCCTGCAATCGGCGGAGGAATTCTTCAATCCGAATGTCGTGAAGGTGGTCTGTGACGCGAGCGGCCGTGCCATGTACTTCAGTCGCGCACCGATTCCCTGGGATCGCGACGGATTTTCCTCGCAACGGACCGGATTGCCTGAACGTCTCGGTGCGCAGCGGCACATTGGACTGTATGCCTACCGGGTCGGGTTCTTGCGCGACTACGGGTCCTTGGCGGTGTCGCCCCTCGAGCAGATCGAGTCTCTGGAGCAGCTGCGCGCCTTGTGGCATGGCTACGTGATCACCGTGGTCGCGTCTGCTCGGGCGCCGGCGCCGGGCGTCGATACCGCGGAGGATCTGGAGCGTGTGCGGCGTATTTTTGACGCCGCGAAGGAATCGGCGTAAGTTGCTTGAAAGATTTATAAGCCATTGTGATGCATAACTTTTTTTGGAGAGCGTGATGAAGTTGATCCTCTTGGGTGGGCCCGGCGCGGGCAAGGGAACGCAGGCAGCATTTATCACCGAGAAATTCGGAATCCCCCAGATTTCCACCGGTGACATGCTGCGTGCGGCCGTGAAGGGTGGTTCGCCGATGGGTCTTGAAGCCAAGAAGATCATGGATTCGGGCGGATTGGTATCCGACGAGATCATCCTCGGATTGGTTGCGGAGCGCCTGAAGCAGCCGGATTGCGCCAAGGGCTTCCTCTTCGATGGTTTTCCCCGCACCATTCCCCAGGCCGAAGCCTTGCGCGCCCAGGGCGTGGAACTGGATTACGTGCTGGAAATCGATGTCAGCGACGAGGAGATCATCCGCCGCATGAGCGGTCGCCGAGTGCATACCGGTTCCGGTCGCACCTATCATCTGGTATTCAATCCGCCCAAGGTGGAAGGCAAGGACGACGTAACCGGCGAGCCCTTGATTCAGCGTGACGACGACAAGGAAGAGACGGTACGCAAGCGCCTGACGGTCTATCACAGCCAGACCCAGCCGCTAATCCAGTATTACGCCGATTGGTCGGCATCTGGTACGGCCGGGGCGCCCAAGCATCGCAAGGTTTCCGGTGTCGGCTCGCTGGACTCGATCAAGGCCGCCGTATTCGCCGCATTGAGCTGAGGTCTTCCGCTTTCCGCAAACGACAAAGGAGGGGTCATGGCCAGTCACATTCGACGCATTGCGGTTTGTACTGGCGGCGGCGACGCCCCTGGCCTGAATGCGGTGATCCGCTCCGTGGTGATCGCTGCCGCGAATCGCGGTTGGGAATGCTATGGCATTCGCGACGGGTTCAACGGCATCATGTTCCCGGAGCGCTATCCCGAAGGCGGCGTGTATCGGCTGACCCGCGAGCGGGTGCGGGGCATTGGCCATCTGGGCGGCACCATACTGGGTACCACCAACAAGGGAAACCCGCTGCATTTCCCGATGAAAATGCCCGACGGCACGATGCGCGACACCGATCGTTCCGACGAGATCCTCGAGTTCTTTGCGCGCAAGGAGCTTGACGCGCTGGTGTCGATCGGGGGCGACGGTTCGCTGACCATCGCCAACGCGCTGCATCAGAAAGGCCTGCGCGTGGTCGGCGTGCCGAAGACCATTGACAACGATCTGGACAAGACCTTCACCACCTTCGGCTTCGACACGGCGGTTGCCTTCGCCACCGAATGCCTCGACCGCCTGCACAGCACCGCGGAAAGCCACCAGCGGGTCATGGTGGTCGAGGTCATGGGGCGTTATGCCGGATGGATCGCCTTGCACGCCGGGATTTCCGGCAGCGCCCATGCGATCCTGATTCCCGAAATCCCCTTCGACATCGACAAGGTGGCGGCCAAGATCCGTGCCCGCGACAACGAGGGGCGCATGTATTCGCTGGTAATGGTGGCCGAGGGCGCCGAGCCCATCCATGGCCATCGCGAGATACTCGAAGCCGCCGAAATCGGGCACGCCGAGCGGCTCGGCGGTGTGGGCGAGCGTGTCGCGCGCGTGCTGGCCGAGAAGACCGGAAAGGATGTGCGTACCGTGGTGCTCGGTCACCTGCTGCGCGGCGGCAGTCCGACCTCCTTCGACCGGCTGGCGGCGATGCGCTTCGGCAGCGCGGCGGTGAGGGCGCTGGACGAAGGTCAGTCGGGCGTCATGGTCGCGCTGGGCTTCCCCAACGTGAATTATGTTGCACTTGAAGAGGTCGCCGGGCGCATGAAGGGCGTGCCGCTGGATAGCGACACGCTGCAAACCGGGCGCGACATCGGCATCAGCTTCGGCGACTGAGTCGCCCGCATCGCGCCTCAGGAATCCTGCTTCAGGATCTTGGCGACCTTGTTGAGGCGCAGCCGGTAGGCGTCCGGCATGCCGGAGCCGAGCAGCGGGCGCAGATAGAGGCGGAAGGCGTCGGTGACATCGGTGCCGCTGGCGGCGATGAACTCGTCTTCCATCACCCGCGTCTTGCCGGCAACGGATTCCAGCGGAACCAGCTGGTAGTCGACGGAATAGAAGCCGGTGCGCTTGATCGCGACCGAGCCGTCCTTGTCACCCCACATTGCGTACTGGACGGCCTTTTCCCCGACTTCCCGCGCTTCGCGCTGATCGACGTCGGAAACACAGCCCATGAAAGACCGTTGCAAATAACCGAAGGTATCGCCGCGTACGCGCTTGATCTTGAGCTTCTCCTTGATCTGGTCGCACAGCAGGTCGGCCAGCGCGCCGGTGCCCGAGAGCTGCACGTTGCCGTGGGCATCATGCTCCACCTGGGATGCGAGCTGCGTAATGATCGGCGTGCCCTTTTCGTCGTGGATGCCTTCAGAGGCGGCAATCACGCAGCGCCCGTATTTCTCATACGCAGCCTTTACGTCGCCAAGGAACTTGTCGACGCTGAACGTTCGTTCCGGCAGGTAGATCAAATGCGGGCCGTCGTCCGGGAACTTTTTGCCGAGGGCCGATGCCGCGGTGAGGAACCCGGCATGCCGGCCCATCACCACGGCAAGGTAGACCCCGGGCAAGGAGGCATTGTCGAGGTTGGCGCCCATTAAGGCCTGCGAGACGAAGCGCGCGGCCGAGGGAAAGCCGGGGGTGTGGTCGTTGCCGACCAGATCGTTGTCGATCGTCTTCGGGATGTGTATGCAGCGCAGGGGATATCCGGCGCGGCGCGCCTCCTCGCTGACGATGCGCACGGTATCTGAGGAATCATTACCGCCGATGTAAAAGAAGTATCCGATGCCATGCGCCTTGAGGACCTTGAATATCTCCTGGCAATACTTGAGATCGGGCTTGTCGCGGGTCGAGCCCAGCGCCGAGGATGGGGTGCAGGCCACCATCTCGATGTTGTGGCTGGTTTCCTGGGTCAGGTCGAGAAACTCTTCTTCGACGATGCCGCGTACGCCGTGGTAAGCGCCGTAGACCAGCTCGACATTGCGGAATTTGCGTGCCTCGAGCACCACGCCGGCCATCGACTGATTGATCACGGCGGTTGGTCCTCCACCCTGGGCGACCAGTACTTTTCCCTGTGGCATCGGCGTTTTCCTTTCCCTGATTCACGATCACGGCGTCGCTTCGCACGGCACCGTCCAAAGTCGGACTATAGCCGTGTATTACGGTCCGACGCATGCAGCCCGCCGATTCAGCTATCAGACAATCTTAATCTGCCGGCGAGTGCCTTGAAGATGCGCAAGGAACCGCCGAATCCCATTAGATTTCAAGCAACAAAACCCGGCTCTGGCTATTGTCCGGTCTCGATGTGGTGATAAAATTATGTGTTTAGTCCATCAATTCCAAGGGGGAGACATATGTCAGCAGGACTGATGTTTGCGCTGGTCTGCGCGTTGGCCGCGATCGCTTACGGTTGGGTCGTGAGCCAGTGGATTCTGGCGCAGCCGGCCGGCAACGACCGCATGAAGTCGATCGCCGCCGCCGTACAGGAAGGCGCACAAGCCTACCTGAACCGCCAATACACCACGATCGGCATTGTTGGCGCCGTTCTCGCCGTGGTGATCCTGGTGTTCCTCGGCGCCAAGACGGCGATCGGTTTCGTGATCGGTGCCGTGCTTTCGGGTGCCGCCGGTTACATCGGCATGAACGTCTCGGTTCGCGCCAACGTGCGCACTGCCGAGGCGGCGCGTACCGGCCTCAACGAAGCGCTGAACGTTGCCTTCAAGGGCGGTGCCATCACCGGCATGCTGGTGGTAGGCCTCGGCCTGCTGGGTGTCGCCGGCTACTACGCCGTGCTGAAGATGATGGGCGGTACGGGCGCCAAGATGGAAGACATCATCCATCCGCTGGTCGGCTTGGGCTTCGGTTCCTCGCTGATCTCGATCTTCGCCCGTCTCGGCGGCGGCATTTTCACCAAGGGCGCCGACGTCGGCGCCGACCTGGTGGGCAAGGTGGAAGCCGGCATCCCCGAGGATGACCCGCGCAACCCGGCGGTGATCGCCGACAACGTCGGTGACAACGTCGGCGACTGCGCCGGCATGGCGGCCGACCTGTTCGAAACCTATGCCGTGACCACGGTGGCGACCATGCTGCTGGGCGCGCTGCTGCTCAAGGGCAACGCGGCCTTTGCCGAGCAGGCGGTGATTTATCCGCTGGCGCTTGGCGGCTTCTCGATCATCGCCTCGATCATTGGCGTGATGTTCGTCAAGGCCTCGCCCGGCGGCAAGATCATGAATGCGCTGTATCGCGGCCTGATCGTCGCCGGCGTGCTGGCCCTGGTGGCCTTTTACCCGATGACCGGATGGCTGGTCGATGATCACCTGCTCGACAGCATTCTCAATATCAGCGGCGGCTCCCAGATGCGTTTGTATGGCGCGGCTGTCATCGGCCTGGTCCTGACCGGCCTGATGGTGTACATCACCGAGTACTACACCGGCACCGAATTCAAGCCGGTGCAGCACGTCGCGGAAGCCTCGACCACGGGCCATGGCACCAATATCATTGCCGGCCTCGGCGTGTCGATGAAGGCCACGGCGTGGCCGGTGCTGGCGGTGTGTGCCTCGATCTGGGCCTCCTACGTGCTGGGCGGCCTCTACGGTATCGCCATCGCCGCTACCTCCATGCTGTCGATGGCTGGTATCGTCGTCGCGCTCGACGCCTACGGCCCGATCACCGACAACGCCGGCGGCATCGCCGAGATGGCGGAACTGCCCGATAGCGTTCGTGGCATTACCGATCCGCTGGATGCCGTCGGCAATACGACCAAGGCGGTGACCAAAGGCTATGCGATCGGTTCGGCCGGCCTGGCTGCGCTGGTGTTGTTTGCCGACTTCACCCACGGTCTCGAGGCGCTCAAGCAGGGTGTCAAATTCGCCTTCGATCTTTCCGACCCGGCCGTCATCATCGGCCTGTTCATCGGCGGCATGGTGCCTTACCTGTTTGCCGCCATGGGTATGGAGGCCGTGGGTCGCGCAGCGGGTTCCGTGGTCGTCGAAGTGCGCCGTCAGTTTAAGGAAATCAAGGGCATCATGGAAGGCACGGCGAAGCCGGAATACGGCACCTGCGTCGACATGCTGACCAAGGCTGCTATCCGTGAAATGATGATCCCGTCGCTGCTGCCGGTGCTGGTTCCGGTGGTCGCCGCCGTTGCGATGAACATGCTGATGCCAGCTGTTGGCGGCGTTGGCGCAGGCGTGCGTGCGCTGGGCGGCGTGCTGATGGGCACCATCGTCACCGGCCTCTTTGTCGCAATCTCGATGACCACCGGCGGTGGTTGCTGGGACAACGCCAAGAAGTACATCGAGGACGGCCACTTCGGCGGCAAGGGTTCCGATGCGCACAAGGCGGCGGTTACCGGCGACACCGTGGGCGATCCCTACAAGGATACGGCGGGCCCCGCGGTGAACCCCTTGATCAAGATCATCAACATCGTTGCGCTGATGATCCTGCCGCTGGTGGTGTGATCTCCGACCTACTCGGCATAGCAACGGGCAGCCTTCGGGCTGCCCGTTTTTTATTGGCTTTCGCGCTATGGCCAGTTGCCGCGATGAGCCAGACGCCGCAACCGGAGGCCGCCAGTGGCTTTTTGCCGCGGCCGGCGGCTAGCGGCAAGGCTTACATGGCCGTCACGGCCAATCGCCATGCCACGGAAGCGGCAGTCGAAATCCTCGAACTCGGCGGCACTGCCCTGGATGCCGCGATTGCGGCGCAGTGGGTCCTGAATTTGGTGGAGCCCCAGTCCTCGGGCATTGGCGGCGGAGGTTTCCTGCTGCATTGGGATGCGGCACGACGAAAGCTCGGCGCCTGGGACGGGCGCGAAACAGCGCCACGTTCGCTGCCTCCCGAGTTTGGCCGCCGTGGCGATGGCAGCCCGGTGCCTTTCCTCGAACTGCTTGCCGTTGGCGATGCCGTTGGCGTGCCCGGTCTCGTCGCCATGCTGGAGGCTTCCCATCACCGCCATGGCAAGCTGAGGTGGAAACGCTTGCTCGGACCCGCGATTCGCCTCGCGGAAAATGGCTTCCCGATTTCGCCACGTCTGCATTCCCTGTTGCGCGACGATCCGCTGCTGCGCCGGGACCCTGCAGCACGAGCCTTGTATTACGAGGCCGATGGCCAGCCTCTGGCGATTGGGAGCATGCTGCGCAATCCTGAGCTGGCGGCGGTTCTGCGTCGGCTGGCAACTGACGGCAGTCAGGTGCTGCATCGCGGTCCGCTCGCCGAGCACATTGTTGCGGAGGTTGGCAAGCGCGGCGGCCGCCTGACGCTCGACGATCTGCGTGATTACCGGCCGCGAGAACGCGAGGCCGTCTGCGGCGCGTATCGCCGATGGCGCATTTGCGGCATGCCGCCGCCGTCGTCGGGGGGCATCACCGTGCTGCAGATACTTGGCCTTGTCGAACGCAGCGGTCTGCCGCCGGGAGTTCCAGATCGTACGGCGGCTATCCACCATTTTGCCGAAGCCGGACGCCTTGCCTTTGCCGACCGCGCCAGATACCTCGGTGACCCCGATTTCGTTGATGTACCCGTGAGGCAACTTCTGGCGCCTGATTACCTTGGTCGCCGTGCCCGCTTGATTCAAGCGGGCACGGCGATGGACAAGGCGCAACCGGGCGAACTGGCATCCGTGGCGCGGCAGGAAGACGACGATGCGCCGGAGCTGCCCGCCACGACGCATTTGTCCATCGTCGATCCGGCGGGCAATGCAGTTGCGCTCACCAGTTCGATCGAGGCGGCGTTCGGCAGTCGAATCCAGGTCGAGGGTTTCCTGCTCAACAACCAGCTCACCGATTTTTCCCTGGCTCGCGAAAGCCGGGGACTGCCGGTTGCGAATCGTGCCGAACCTGGCAAACGCCCTCTGTCGTCGATGTCCCCAACCTTGGTGTTCGATGCCTCGGGGAAATTGTTTGCCGTGCTCGGATCTCCCGGTGGCAGCCGCATCATCAATTATGTGGCGCGCAGCCTGATGGCGTTGCTCGACGGCAATATGGACGTGGCGGAGGCACTGCAACTCGGGCATGTCGGAAATCGCAACGGTGCAACCGAGATCGAACTCGGTCGTGTTGACGCAATGACGCGACGCGAGCTCGAGGCGCTTGGCCATCGGCTGCAGGTGCTGGACATGACCAGCGGACTGCACGTGATCGTGCGTCGCAATGGTGCCTGGATTGGTGGCGCCGATCCGCGACGGGAAGGGCAGGCGCGGGGCGGCTGATCATGCAGTGCGGCGTCTGAAATCGCGCAGCCGGAAACCGAGCAGCCAGAGCGTGGCGAAATAGGCGAGGATGCCGCCGGTGACGACACCACCCAGATGCATTGCCCGTTGTGCGCCGTTTTTCGTTAGCCAGGATGCATCGGTTCCCGCGGAAAACCACAGCACGCCGCCGAGGACCAGCAGCGCGAGCAGCAAGCGCAATGCAAAGCCGCCCCAGCCGGCCTGGGGCAAATAACTGCCGCTGCGGCGCAGGCCGCGCCATAGCATGAAGGCGTTGATGCAGGAGGCCAATCCGATGGAGAGCGCCAGACCGGCATGCTGGAGCCAGCCGATGAAGGCAAGGTTCATCGCCTGGGTCAGCAGCAAGGTAAAGATCGCGATCCGCACCGGGGTGCGGATGTCCTGGCGTGCGTAGAAACCCGGGGCCAGCACCTTGACCAGTATCAGTCCGGCCAGTCCGACCGAGTAGGCTACCAGCGCCTCGCGTGTGCGTAGCACGTCATCGGCAGAAAAGGCGCCGTACTGGAACAGGGTGGACAGCAGGGGCACGGCAAGTATCGCCAATGCGAGCGCGGCCGGCAGGGTCAGCATCAGGGTCAGGCGCAGGCCCCAGTCGAGCAGTGCCGAAAATTCCGCGCTATCGCCGCTGGCGTGCGTCTTGGCCAGACTCGGCAACAGGATCGTACCGAGGGCCGCACCCAGCAGTCCGGCAGGAAACTCCATCAATCGATCGGCATAGTAGAGCCAGGACACGCTGCCGCTGACCAGGAAGGAAGCGAACACGGTATTGATCAGCAAGCTGATCTGGGACACCGAAACGCCCAGCACCGCCGGCGCCATTAGCTTGAGGATGCGCTGCACGCCTTCATCGCGCCAGTTCGGATCGAAGCGGGGCAACATGCCTATTCTGGCCAGCGCGGGAAGCTGTATTGCCAGTTGCAAGGCGCCGCCGATGAAAACGGCCCAGGCCAGCGCCATGATGGGCGGATCGAACCAGGGCGCGGCAAACAGGGCCATGCCGATGAAGGCGAGGTTGAGCAGCACCGGCGTGAACGCGGGCAGGGCAAAGCGGCTCCAGGTGTTGAGTATGCCGGCGGCCACGGCGACCAGGGACATGAAAAGGATGTAGGGAAAGGTGACCCGGGTCATTTCCACCGTCAACGCGAATTTCCCGGCGTCAGCGCTGAAGCCGGGTGCCGTGACGGCGATCAGCAAGGGAGCTCCGGCCATGCCCAGGGCACTGACGCCAATCAGGATCAGGAACAGCACGCTGCTGACGCGGTCGATCAGTGTCTTGGTTTCGGCTTCGCCGCGACGATGGCGATAGTCGGCCAGCACCGGGACGAATGCCTGCGAAAATGCGCCTTCGGCAAACAGGCGGCGCAGCAGGTTGGGCAGGCGAAAGGCGACAAAAAAGGCGTCGGTCATCATGCCGGCGCCGAACACCCGGGCGATGATGAAATCGCGGACGAAACCGAGAATTCGTGACAGCAGGGTCATCCCGCTGACGGTAGCCAGGGCGCGAAGCAGGTTCATGCGGCTATGGTAGTCGGCTTGCGGCGAGCAAAAGCCGCTTGCAATGGGTGAAAAGCCCTTTTATAATCTCGCTCCTTTCCCAGATCTACCGGATTACCAAACATGGCGAATACCGCCCAAGCCCGCAAGCGTGCCCGTCAAGCGACCAAGCAGCGCGCCCACAACATGAGCCAGCGCTCCACGCTGCGTACGGCAATCAAGAAGGTTCGCAAGGCCATCGAGGCCGGCGACAAGGCCGCTGCACAGGCCGTGTTCAAGGAATCGCAAAGCGTGATCGATTCGATCGCGGACAAGAACATCGTGCACAAGAATCTGGCGGCTCGCCAGAAGAGCCGTCTTTCGGCCGCGATCAAGGGACTCTGATCCTCCCGCGCGTTGGCGCGGTTCCCAAAAAGGCTGCCTGGTGCAGCCTTTTTTGTTTTCGGCCTCAGTCATGCCGTATCGGTTGCGAAACTGGCATATGAGCCGGAAAAAATGCTCACCAAATTAGATAAATAGCTTGAATTTGGCGAATTCACTGCATATACTCGGATAACTTCATTGAAGTGAAAGGGTTTTTATGCATTCCCACCAGTTCGTCAAATATGCATTTCGTATTAAAACGCGGATGGGCGTAATCGTGGATAACCTGATGATCCACGGCCGCGACGAGCATGAGGCCCAGCGTAAACTCCGCCAGATGTACCACGGTTGCCAGATCATGGATTGCGTCTGCCATCATGGCAGCGTCCGCATTCCGGTCGCCAGCTTCGAGGAAGTCGCGAACATCATCGTTCGCTGAACGCGTAATAGCGGTTCCCTGCGGCGCCTATAGGAAGCCCGCAGCCAGCAGCTCCTCCATCAATTGCAGGTAATCCAGCGCGCCGCGGCTGCTTGCGCTGTGCGCAAAAATGTCGCGGTTCATGGCCGGTGCCTCGGCTACCGCGACGTTCTCCGATATCGCCGTCTCGCACAACTCTGCGCCGAACTGCTGGCGCAAGCGTTCCTGCACTTCGAAACTCATCTTGCGCCGGCGATCGAAGCGCGTCAGCAGGTAGCGGCGCTCGATACGGCGCTTGAGTACCGGCTCCAGCGCTTTCAGCGTGTGCTCGATTTGCAGCGCGCCGCGCAGGCTGAGGAAATCCGACGACACCGGGACCAGAATGCGATCCGCGGCAAAAATCGCGTTCAGCGACAGTACTCCCAGGAAAGGGCAGCAGTCGATGATCACGGACTCCTCGGCCTCGCTGTCCTCGTAGGCTTCCAGTCCGGCGTTGAGCCGGTTCAGGATGGTCGGCCCCTTGCCGAACACCGAGTCGACCTTGATCAACTCGGGATGCGCCGGGATCAGGCGGCCGATGCCCTCCCAGGCGATCGCGATATCCACTAACGGCCGGTTATCCTGATAGAGGGCAAACACACTGCGCTGCGCCTCGCTCGGGGCCTCGCCATGGATCGAACTCAGGTGCGCCTGCGGGTCGAGGTCGACCATCAGTGCCGGCTTGGTCGCGCGTGCCAGCGCGGCCGCCAGGTTGAGCGCCGTGGTGGTCTTGCCGACTCCGCCTTTCTGGTTGAAAACCGCGACCCGCACAGTCGTCCCTCCATGTCCCTGCTCTGTACAGGGACGGTGTTTTCACTTAGTATAGGGGCGTTTCCAAGCACGGCGGCCGCGTTGCTCCTCGGCCGCCGTATGTTTTTGTGTGGGGCTTTTGGCGGAGTGCTTTCATGCCGCATCTGATGAACACCTACGGGCGGCTGCCGGTCGCCTTCACCCACGGCGAAGGCTGTCGCCTGGTCGACGAGCAGGGCAAGTCCTACCTCGACGCGCTTGGCGGAATCGCCGTGAATACCCTGGGCCACAATCATCCGCGCCTGGTGCAGGCACTTGCGGCGCAGGTCGGGCGACTGATCCATGTGTCGAACATCTACCGGGTTGCCGAAGCCGAAGCCGCGTCCGATCGCCTCGCCGCGCTGTCGCGCATGGACGAGGTCTTCTTCTGCAATTCCGGTTGCGAGGCCAACGAGGCTGCCATCAAGCTGGCCCGCATGTACGGCCATCAGCAGGGCGTCGACCAGCCAGCGATCATCGTCATGGAGCACGCCTTTCACGGCCGCACCCTCGCCACGCTGTCGGCCACCGGCAACCGCAAGGTACAGGCTGGTTTTGAGCCGCTGGTGGCGGGTTTCGTGCGCGTTCCTTTCGACGATTTCGCCGCCATCGAACAGGTCGCGGCGCATAACCCGAACATCGTTGCCGTGCTGTTCGAGCCGATCCAGGGCGAGGGCGGCATCAACATTGCCCACCAGGATTACCTGCGTGCATTGCGCAAGCTGTGCGACGAGCGCAAATGGCTGTTCATGGTCGACGAGGTGCAATGCGGCATCGGCCGCACCGGTACCTGGTTTGCGCATCAGCATGCCGGCATCGTTCCCGATGTGATGACCCTGGCCAAGGGACTCGGCTCCGGCGTGCCGATCGGTGCCTGCCTCGCGGCGGGGCGTGCCACCGGTGTGTTCAAGCCGGGTAACCACGGTTCCACCTTCGGCGGCAATCCGCTGGCTTGCGTTGCGGCCCTGACCACGCTGGACGTCATCGAGTCCGACGGCCTGATGGCGCGCGCGGTCGCGCTCGGCGATGCCATCCGCGGCGGGCTGCGCCAGGCACTCGCCGGCAATCCCGGTGTGGTCGACATTCGCGGCGACGGCCTGATGATCGGTGTCGAACTCGATCGCCCCTGCGGTGAACTGGTCAAGCAGGCGCTGGCGGCCGGGTTGCTGATCAACGTCACCGCCGACAAGGTGGTGCGCCTGTTGCCGCCGCTGGTGATGAGCGACGCCGAGGCGGCGGAACTGGTGGCCAGCCTGGGCAAACTGATCAAAGACTTCCTCGGAGCCTGATCATGGCGGCGCCGCGGCATTTCCTCCAGCTCAAGGATTTTTCGCGCGAAGAGCTTGATTACGTTTTCGAGCGCTCGCGCATCATCAAGGCCCGCTTCAAGGCCTACCAGCGCCATTGGCCGCTGCAGGACCGCACGCTGGTGATGATCTTCGAGAAGGCCAGCACGCGCACTCGCCTTTCCTTCGAGGCCGGCATGCACCAGCTCGGCGGTTCGGCGATCTACCTCAATACGCGCGATTCGCAGCTCGGGCGCGGCGAGCCGGTGGAGGATGCTGCCGAGGTGATCTCGCGCATGAGTGACATCGTCATGATTCGCACCTACGAGCAGGCGATCATCGATCGCTTTGCCAGTCATTCGCGGGTGCCGGTAATCAACGGCCTGACCAACGAATACCACCCCTGCCAGATCCTCGCCGACATCTTCACCTTCATCGAGCACCGCGGCCCGATCCAGGGCCGGACGGTGGCCTGGATCGGCGATTCGAACAATGTTTGCAACACCTGGCTGCAGGCCGCCGAGGTGTTCGACTTCAAGGTGCGTGTCTCGACGCCGCCCGGTTACGAAGTCGAAGCCGAGCGCGCCGGACTGCACGGCACGGCCCACTTCGAGCAGTTTGCCGATCCGATGGAAGCCGTGCGCGGCGCCGATCTGGTGACCACGGACGTCTGGACCTCGATGGGTTTCGAGGCCGAGAACGAGGAACGCCTGCGCGACTTCGCCGACTGGCAGGTCGATGCGGACATGATGCGCGCGGCGAAGCCGGATGCGCTGTTCATGCATTGCCTGCCGGCCCATCGCGGCGAGGAAGTCGCGGCGGAAGTGATCGACGGCCCGCACAGCGTGGTCTGGGACGAGGCGGAAAATCGCCTGCACACGCAAAAGGCATTGATGGAATTCCTGCTCCTGGGCAGGGTGACTGACTGACGAATTTGCACGACGGGAAAACGAAATGAGCGACAAGAACAAAGTAGTGCTTGCCTATTCGGGCGGGCTGGATACCTCGGTGATCCTCAAGTGGCTGCAGGACACCTACCAGGCGGAGGTGGTGACCTTCACCGCCGACCTCGGCCAGGGCGAGGAACTGGAACCGGCACGGGCCAAGGCGATCAAGCTCGGCATCAAGCCGAAGAACATCTTCATCGACGACCTGCGCGAGGAATTCGTGCGCGACTTCGTCTTCCCCATGTTCCGCTGCAACACCGTGTATGAAGGCGAATACCTGCTCGGCACCTCGATCGCGCGGCCGCTGATCGCCAAGCGTATGGTCGAGATTGCGCAGAAGGTCGGTGCCAATTCGATCTCGCACGGCGCCACCGGCAAGGGCAACGACCAGGTCCGCTTCGAGCTCGGCGCCTATGCCCTGATGCCCAACGTCAAGGTCATCGCACCCTGGCGCGAGTGGGACCTGCTCTCGCGCGAGAAGCTGATGGCCTACGCCGCGAAGCACGGCATCCCGGTCGAAATGAAGCACAAGAAGGGCGGCTCGCCCTATTCGATGGACGCCAACCTGCTGCACATCTCCTACGAGGGTCGCCACCTCGAAGATCCGGCCGCCGAGGCCGAGGAATCCATGTGGCGCTGGACCGTCTCGCCGGAGAAGGCACCGAACAAGGCCGAGTACCTCGACATCGAGTTCAAGGCCGGCGACCCGGTCGCGCTGAACGGCAAGAAGATGAAGGCCCACGACCTGCTGGCGACGCTGAACCAGCTCGGCGGCAAGCACGGCATCGGCCGCCTTGACCTGGTCGAGAACCGCTACGTCGGCATGAAGTCGCGCGGCTGCTACGAAACCCCCGGCGGCACCATCCTGCTCAAGGCGCACCGGGCCATCGAGTCGGTCTGCCTTGACCGCGAAGTCGCCCACCTGAAGGACGACCTGATGCCGCGCTATGCCAGCCTGATTTACAACGGCTACTGGTGGAGCCCGGAGCGACGCGCGCTGCAAACCCTGATCGACCACACGCAGCAGACGGTCAACGGCTGGGTGCGGCTCAAGCTCTACAAGGGCAACGTCATTGTCACCGGGCGCGACTCGAAGACCGATTCGCTGTTCGACCCGACCATCGCCACCTTCGAGGACGACGCCGGCGCCTACAACCAGAAGGACGCCCACGGCTTCATCCGCCTCAATGCCTTGCGCATGCGCATCGCGGCGAATCGGGCGGCGGGCCGGGGCGGCAAGAAGAAGGCCTGAGCGGACGGGCAGGGTGAGCAACGATGTTCGGCTTTTCCGAGGAGCAGCTGGCGGAATTCGGCATGACCTTCGGCCTCGGGGCCTTCATGCTCTACATGCTGTTCATCATCGGCGAGCTGGCCTGGAGCTCCAAGGCCGGCAAGCTCGGCACCTTCGTCCTCTTCTTCGTCCTCTCCTTCGGCATGCTCGGCTTCATTGCCAAATTCATCATCCAGAAAATTTGGGGAATCTAAATGACAGTGTTGAAAAATGAGTTCGATAACGTCTCCGTGGTCAAGAAGGCCAATGTCTATTTCGACGGCAAGTGCGTCAGCCATACCGTCCAGTTCGCCGACGGCACCAAGAAGAGCGTCGGCGTGATCCTGCCGGCGACGCTGACCTTCAACACCGGAGCGCCAGAGATCATGGAAACCGTGGCCGGCGCCTGCCGCTACAAGCTCAAGGGTGAAGACTGGAAGAGCTGCCCGGCCGGAGAGTCGTTCAAGGTGCCGGGCAACTCCAGCTTCGAGATTGAGGTGACGGGCGAGCCCTACCACTACGTCTGCCACTTCGGTTAAGCACGGAGCCCGCCATGCCATCCTTCGACATTTCCTCGGAAGCCGACCTAGTTGCGCTGAAGAATGCGGTGGACGTCGCCGGGCGCCACATCGGCAATCGCTACGACTTCAAGGGCACCTCGGCCAAGGTCGAGTTGAACGAGAAGGACAAGACCATCACCCTCCACGGCGATTCCGAATTCCAGCTCGGCCAGATCAAGGACATCCTGTTCCCCGAAATGGAAAAGAAGGAGCGCGAATCGACCAAGCGCCTCGAGCATGGGGCGGTGCAGACGGTGGGCGGCAACAAGGCCAAGCAGGAACTCAAGATCAAGGTCGGCATCGAGCAGGAACTGGCCAAGACCATCGTCAAGCTGGTCAAGGACAGCAAGCTCAAGGTGCAGGCCAGCATCCAAGGCGACTCCGTGCGCGTCACCGGGGCCAAGCGCGACCTGCTGCAGGAAGCGATTGCCCTGGTGAAGAAGTCGGTCACCGACTTTCCCCTGCAGTTCGGCAATTTCCGCGACTGAAACGCCGTACCGCCATCCGCAGCGGCGAGAAGAGCGCTTTTTGCTCGACCGCCCTGCTGCGCAGGGGCTTCTTCAGCGCCGACTTTCTCAGGCTTTGAGGCCGCGGGTCCAGCGTGCGTAAAGCCGGTCTGCCACGGCGCGCATTGCAGCGATGCGGCCGTCCATTCCCGCTTGCATTTCCGCCGGCGTCTGCACCGAGGCCGAGGCCGGCACGCCCTCCGCGGCCCAGTGGCCGCACCAGCTCTCGATCATGGTCGGCGTCATCTCCACGTGGCACTGCATCGCCAGGTGCGGGCCGCGCAGGAAGGCCTGGTTGGTGCAGTGCTCGCTGCCGAGGATGCGCGTCGCCCCGGGCGGCAGGCTGAAGGTTTCGCCGTGCCAGTGGAAGGCCTCGAAACGGCGGGTGTCGCCCAGCCAGTCGGCCGCTTCGGCTGCGCCAGTGGCGGCGACTTCGCCCCAGCCGATCTCCTTTACAGGGTTGCGGCCGACCGTACCGCCGAAGGCTTTCGCCATCAGCTGGCCGCCCAGGCAATGGCCGATCACCGGAATGCCCGCCGCGTCGGCGGCGCGGATCAGCGCCAGTGCCGCAGGAATCCAGGGCAGCTCATCGTTCACGCTCATCGGCCCGCCCATGAAGCAGAGCCCGGAAAACTCGGCCGGCGAGGCCGGCGGAAATTCGCCCTCATCGACCTTGAACAGCCGCCAGGGCAGGGATTCGCGGTCGAGGAATGTGGCAAAATAGCCCGGCCCCTCGCCGGGGCTATGACGAAAGATTGCGATCGGTTTCATGCCGGAGTCACTGGAAAACGCAGCCCCGGATTCTAACGGCGGACTAGTGCAGCTGATGCGACGTCGATTCAGCGAAGGCGTCGTCGCGGGCCCGGTGAGCGAAACTTCGCTGCGCGACGATGGTCGTGCCCTGACGCCCGCCGCGGTGCTGGTTCCCGTGGTGCAACGACCTACCGGCGCCACCGTGTTGCTGACCCAGCGCACCGCCCACCTGCGCGACCATGCCGGCCAGGTCAGCTTTCCCGGCGGCCGTTGCGAGGACGACGACGCCTCGCCCGAGGCCACCGCCCTGCGCGAAGCGGAAGAGGAGGTCGGGCTCGACCCGGCGCAGGTCGAGATCCTCGGTCGCCTGCCCGAGTACCGCACCGGCACCGGCTTCGTCATCACCCCGGTGGTCGGCCTGGTCAAGCCGCCGCTCAACCTCAAGCTCGACGATTTCGAAGTCGCCGAGGTGTTCGAGCCGCCGCTGGAATTCCTCCTCGACCGCGCCAACCACCAGCGCCAGAGCATCGAAGTGCGCGGCGAGCGCCACGAGTTCTGGGCCATGCCCTGGCAGGGCTATTTCATCTGGGGCGCCACCGCCGGCATGCTGGTGACCCTGCAACGCTTCCTCGAACCCGGGGTCTGAAACCGTGACCTTGTTTGCGATCATCGTCGCGCTGGTCCTCGAGCAAATCCATGCGCTGCCGATCGACAGCGCGGTGCGCCGCCCGATCGCGCGCCTGGCGGCGGTGCTGGAAGAAAAGTTCAACGACGGCGGGCGCCACCATGGCGCTCTGGCCTGGGGGCTGGGCGCCGCGCTGCCGGCGACGCTGCTGTCGCTCGCCCATGCCCTGCTGTGGCATTTCCAGCCGCTCGCCGCGCTCCTTTTGGGGATAGCCACGCTCTACCTGACGGTGGGCTTCCGCCAGTTCAGCCATTTCTTCACCGGCATCCATCTCGCCCTTCGCCAGGGCGAACTCGACGAAGCGCGGCGCCTGCTCGCCGAATGGCGCGGCCGTTCTGGCGACCGCCTGAGCAGCGGCGACATCGCCCGCCTGGCGATCGAGCAGGCGCTACTCGATTCGCATCGCCATGTCTTTGCGCCGCTGCTGTGGTTTGCCGTGCTGGGGCCGGCCGGGGCCTTGTTCTATCGCCTGGCCCACGGGCTCGACCAGCACTGGGGCCGGCGCAGCGAGGCCGAGTTCGGCGAATTCGGGCTGTTTGCCCGCCAGGCCTTCCATTTCATCGACTGGGTGCCGATCCGCGTCACTGCCGCCTCATTCGCCGTGGTCGGCGATTTCGAGGGCGCGGCCCATTGCTGGCGGACGCAGGCTGTAAGCTGGCCGGAAGCTGGCTCCGGTATACTGCTGGCCAGTGGCGCCGGGGCACTCGGCGTGCGCCTGGGCATGCCGGTGCACGATTCGGTTCTCGAGACGGGTGAGCATTCTGATCGCCCCGAGCTGGGGTTGGGTGAAGATGCCGACCCCGATTTCATGCAGAGCACGATAGGCCTCGTCTGGCGCAGTCTGGTGCTCGGTTTGCTGGTGCTGGCCCTGATCTGGGTTTCCGGATGGGTTGGCGGTTGATACTTGAAAACAGGAGTTTTACGTAATGGCTGACAAGAGAGAAGTCGTAGTACTGAGCGCCGCGCGTTCCGCGGTTGGCACCTTCGGCGGCACGCTCGCCGGCATGGAACCGGCCGATCTGGGCGGCTTGGTGATCAAGGAGGCCATCGCCCGTTCCGGCGTCGACCCCAAGGCCATCACCTTCGCCACCGTCGGCAACGTGATCCCCACCGAATCGCGCTATGCCTACGTGGCGCGCAACGCCACCATCCAGGGCGGCATGACCATGGATTCCGTCACCTTCGCGGTGAACCGCCTGTGCGGCTCGGCCCAGCAGGCCGTGGTCAGCTCGGCGCAGGCCATCCTGCTCGGCGATGCCGATTTCGCCATCGGCGGCGGCGTCGAGTCCATGTCGCGCGGCGCCTACCTGTCCCCCGCGATGCGTTCTGGCGCGCGCATGGGCGACACCAAGATGATCGACGCCATGGTCGCGGCGCTGACCGACCCCTTCGGCGTTGGCCACATGGGCATCACCGCCGAGAACCTGGCCAAGAAGCACGGCTTCACGCGTGAGCAGCAGGATGAGTTCGCCTGCGAATCGCAGCGCCGCGCCGCCGCCGCCATCGCCGCCGGCTACTTCAAGGAACAGATCGTCCCGATCACCATCAAGGGCCGCAAGGGCGACGTGGTGTTCGACACCGACGAGCACGTCAAGGCCAACACCACCATGGAAACCCTGGCCAAGATGAAGCCCGCCTTCGACAAGGCCGGTACCGTCACCGCCGGCAATGCTTCCGGCATTAACGACGGCGCTGCCTTCCTGGTGCTGGCCGACGCCGCCAAGGCCGCTGCCGGCGGCCACAAGGCGATGGCCCGCCTGGTTGCCTACGGCATTGGCGGCGTGCCCAACGACGTCATGGGCGAAGGCCCGATCCCCTCCACGCGCATCGCGCTGGCCAAAGCCGGCCTGAAGATCGAGGACATCGGCGTGGTCGAGTCCAACGAAGCCTTCGCCGCCCAGTCGCTGTCCGTCGCCAAGGTGCTCGGCCTCGATCCGGCCAAGACCAACCCGAACGGCGGCGCCATCGCCATCGGCCACCCGATCGGTGCTTCCGGCGGCGTGATCATCACCAAGGCTCTCTACGAAGCCAAGCGCGTCGGCAGCAAGTACTGCCTCGCCACCATGTGCATCGGCGGCGGCCAGGGCATCACCACGATCTGGGAAATGATCTAAGCAGCGCCTTCCCGCATCGACAAAAAGCCCGGCTTCGGCCGGGCTTTTTGCTTTTGGGCGTTGCCTCGCCGTGTCGCCAGCGCCGACTTTCAGAACCCCGCCATACGCGCCAGCGCCTTCTGTTCGGCGAGGTCGGGCAGGGGGCCGATGCCCGCCGCCATGTTGTCTTCCAGGTGCTCGAGCTTGCTGCTCGCCGGAATAGCGCAGGTCACCGCCGGATGAGCGAGTATCCAGCGCAGGAACAGTTGCGCCCAGCTGCGGCAGCCGTGGTTCGCCGCCTCGGCCGGCAGCGTCCGGCCCTTGACGCGGCCGAACAGCGCGCCCTCGGCAAACGGCCGGTTGGCGATCACCGCCACGCCGCGCTCGGCCGCCAGCGGCAACAGGCGTTGCGCCGCCTCTTGTTCCAGCAGCGAGTAGTTGATCTGCAGGAAGTCGAGCCGTTCCCTGCGCAGCACGGCCTCGACCTCGGCATGGGCGCTCGCCGCGTAGTGGGAAATGCCGATGTAGCGGATGCGTCCCTCGGCCTGCCACGCGCGCAGCGCGGGCAGGTGCGTGCGCCAGTCGACCAGGTTGTGGATCTGCATCAGCTCGATGCGCGGCGTCTGCAGCCGGCGCAGCGATTCGGCCATCTGTGCCAGGCCCTCGGCGCGGCCCTGGGTCCATACCTTGGTGGCGAGGAACAGGCGTTCGCGCATGCCTTGCCCCGCCGCCAGGCCACCCAGCACCGACTCGGCGCGGCCATACATCGGGCTGCTGTCGACCACCGTTCCGCCCAGCTGCGCAAAGCGCGCCAGGACGCGACCGAGCGCGCCGCGCGCCGCGTCGTCGGCGCCGACATCGAAGGTTTGCCAGGTGCCGAGGCCGATCACCGGCAGGCGCCGTCCGTCGGCCGGGATCGGCCGATGCGCCGGTGTCGCGCCGGAGCGGGCGGAAGGCATCACGGCCAGCGCAGGCAGTGCGAGGGCAGCGGCAAGGAAGTGGCGACGGATGGGCACTAGGAACGGATCAGCGCCACCGCCCAGTGGATGCCGATGCCGACCTGGATGGCAAAGGCGGCAAACCGCAGGGTCACGGCGCGCTCCGCAAGCGATGCCATATGAATCGCCGACTGGATCACGCGGGCGCCGAGCAGGACGGGGGCCAGCGGATCGGTGATTGCCGCGCGATCGGCAAGCACCGCGACCAGCATCAGTCCGCCAAAAATCGGCAGGCCCTCCAGGCAGTTGGCGTGCGCCCGGGCGAGCCGCTGCATGAAGGGCGAGAGATTGCCGTTGTCCGGCTGGAAGCCGTTGGCGGGAACGGTGCCGGTCAGCACCAGCCAGGAACGGATCAGCTCCATCAGGACCAGGAGGGACAAGGTCCAGGCGATGAATCCGAGTAGGGACGTCAGCGTGGCGTTCATGCAATCCTCCTGCGGGTGATCGAGCGAGGGCAGTGTTCCGGCGCGCTGCGCGGCGGCAGGCCGGGACCGACATTATCGCGCAGGGTGGCGCGGGGCCGGCGAGGATCGGGTTCGCCCGCGCGACGTAATTGACTCGGCTCCGGCAGCCGTCGATACTCCCGCTTCGCCGTGCCGTCGGCACCGACTTTTGGGCGCGGCGCTTGACCGTCGAGGAGCGGGTAAATATGGATACCAACGACAAGCCGATTTCGGAATTGATGACGCGCACGGTGTGCGAAGTGCCGACCGACTGGTCGGCGGAGCAGATCCTCGAAAAGATGCAAGCGATGTCGGTCAGCTCGGTGCTGGTCGTGGAGGAACGGCTGACCCTGGGCATCATCACCGAGCGCGACGTGGTGCGCAACCTGCACCGCAAGGGCGGCCTGAAAGGCCTGGGTTGCACCGACCTGATGCAGGCACCGGTGGTCACCGTGGAGCAGACCGAAAACTGCCTCGACGTGTATCACCTGATGGACGGCCGACGCATCCGCCACGTTGCGGTGACCGATGCCGAGGGCCTGCTGGTCGGCATCGTCAGCGAGAGCGACATCCTGCGCGATTTCGGCGTCGAGCATTACATGCGCTTCAAGGACGTCGGCGGCGCCATGTCGGTGGACGTGATCCTGCTGCCGGAGACGGCCACCGTGGGCGAGGCCGTGGCCCTGATGGACGAGCGGCGCCAGAGCTGCGTGTTCGCCGTCGATGCCGGGCGCCGTCCGCTGGGCGTGCTTACCGAGCGCGACATTGTTCGCCTGTGTCATCTGCACGACGATCCGCAGGGGCTGACCCTGGCCACGACCATGCACAGCCCGGTGCGCACCACGCATCGCGATGCCCTGCTGCACGATGTGGTGCAATCGATGGATGCCGCGCACATCCGCCGCCTGGCCGTGGTGGACAGCGAGGGCGGCGTGTGCGGCGTGCTGACCCATCACGAGGTGGTGCACGGCCTCGAAGGCCAGTATGTGAGCTACCTCAAGGACATGATCCAGGAGCAGGAAAAGGTGCTCGAAAGCCGCCAGGTGGCGGTCAGCGAAAAGCGCCTGCTGGAGAACATCCTGCGTTCCGCGGTGGGGACGGCGGTGATCGCCGCCGACCTCGATGGCCGCGTCAGCTATTGCAGCCCGGCGGTGGCGGCAATGGACAAGCTGCAGGTCTTTGCCGCGCCGGACTGCGACCTGCGCCAGGCCTTGGCGACGCTGGGCTGGCCCGAGGCCAGCGAACTGCTGACGCCGCAGGCCCTCGCCAACGGGCGCCTGCACGTGCAACTGCTGGCATGGATGGCCGAGGGCAAATCGGCCCATGCCGAGCTGCAGGTTTCGCTGCTGGTGGACGACAAGAACCAGGCCCAGGGCTACCTGCTGCTGGTGCGCTGAAACCCGCGCCGAAAGTCGGCGCCGGGCACACGGCGAATCAACTAATTCCTGGAGATCGGCAAAGTCATCGGGCCTCGATGAATTGCGCCCGGTGCCACACCGTTCGCGCAGGCCCGCTGGGCGGCCATGTCAGCCCGTGGCCTGGAATGCCGGATGGAACTGCACATTGCCGCGGGCCGAGGACGCACCAAGGGCCAACGAGAGCACGTACTCCTGGGGTACGCCCTCAAGCACGAGCGCCGGGTTGCTGGCAAACCCGAAGCGGCTGTAGAACGAAGGATCACCGACGAGAACACAGCCCTTCGCGCCCAGGCTGCGCAGTTCGGCGAGTCCCCTCTCCATAAGCGCGCGGCCAACGCCACGCCGCTGGCATTTGGGCTCGACGGAGATGGGGCCCAGCCCATACCAGCCAGCGGCACCATCGCTGATGCCTACCGGCGAAAGGGCGATATGCCCGATGACGCGGCCGTCCTCTTCGGCAACCAGGGAAACCGAGAGCGCATGATCCGCCCGCAGGGCGCGAATGATGAACTGCTCGGTCTGCTGGCTGTAAGGGTGGGACAGGAAGGCGCGGCGCGTGAGCTGCTCGATTGGGTCTTCGTCAGAAGGTGCTTCGGGGCGGATCGTGGTGGGCATGGGGTAGCGGGCCAAGGTATGCATTTGCTCTACTATGCCCCCAAGACGCATAGGCGTCCAGCCATGCGCCAGGAGGCCGAACCTGGAGCTGGCCGACTCGGTGCGGCCGTACATCGGGCGGCTGTCGACCACCCGTGTGAAGCGAATGTAATATCAATCGCCAACGGCAAACCCCGAACCGGAAACGCCCATGAACCGCCAGCAACCCTTCGACAAGCGCCCCGGCGCCAACTCCCGGCACCATGCCACACGGCCCATGCCGCCGGCGCCGGCGGCCAGAGGAGGCAACCCGTGATAAAGCTGCCGTCCCCGCTCGCGTCCAGCGTGCTGCTCGTGTTCGTCATCCTGATGGGATACATCGGCTTCGACATCAGCCGCCAACTGACGTGGGCCGTGCAGTTGGCACTGAGCCTTGCGCTGCTGCTTGACGTGGCCGCGTTTTACCTGGCGGTGCGGGGCCGCCGCTGGGCCGCGCAGGCCTGCGTGGGCGGGGTTGTGCTGTTGCTGGCGGGACTGCATGCCTGGGACCGGTGGCGACTCAATCAGGAACGCATGGAGACCGCCGCCAGGATCCCGGGCGAGAATGAAAACCTGCTGTTGCATGCCGAGGCGCGTGCGCCCTGCGGCAATGGCGACATTGCCACCTTGCAGCGGCGCAGGATGATGGACGGCACGGTGGCGATGACCATCGATATCGTGCCGGCAGACCGCAGGCAACGCGGCGAAACGATCGCCTTCGCCAATGGCCGGGGCAATCCCGAATCCGACCGCGGCATCCGCTACTACCGCAACAAGAGCGACACCGATTGCCGCAGCGCCGACTACTCCTCGCTCGACGCCATGCTCGTCCGCGTGCAGGCGCACGACGCGGCGGCGCGTTCGCGATAAGCGATGTCCATCACGGTTGCCGCCCGGTCAGCGCGGCGGCAGCTCGCCGTTGCGGATCCAGTGCAGCATGCCGCGCACCGCCTCGCGTTCCACGCCGACAAAACCGTGCGCGGTGTAGGCCTCGCAGGCGCCCCCGCGTCCCGGCCCGCCGCCGCGCAGGGTCAGCAGGGGCTTGCCTGACTTCGCGGCAAAGTCCTGCGCGTCGCGGTAGGCGGTATAGCGGCAGGGGTCGTCTTCGTGGTGCACCCACAGCGTGGCCGCCGGCAGCGCCGCAAGCTCGACGCCGGATAGCCCGGGGCCGTTGCGCGAAGGGCTGAACACCGAGGCCGTCAGGATCAGGCGCCGCGCCAACGCCGGGTTCATCCGCGCCGCGTGGAAGGCGCTGATCGAGCCCTCGCTGGTGCCGACGAAGCTCCAGTCCGCCACCTTGTAGCGGGCCCCAATGTCGGTCAGCAGCGCCGCCACATCGGCCCCATAGCGCGGCGTCTCGCGCCACTGCTGGCTGAAACTGGCCCACTGGTCGGAAGGCGCATCCACCACCGCCACCAGAATGTCCTCATCCAGCCACTGCCGCCGCGAACGCACCAGGAAATTGCCGCGCAGGTCGAAGCGCACGGCCCCGTCCTCCTCGCGCAGCTTGAGGATGCCGGGATGCCCGGCGAACAAGGCCACGCCGTGGCGAAAGGCCTGCGGCGTGCCGTGGTGGGTAACCAGCGCCGAGATCGTGTAACCCTCGCGCGCCACGGTATGCATCCGGGTGGGGAATTCGAGGTTGGGGTCGTTCGCTGCCGTGCTGCTCGTTTGCGCCAGTGACGGAAGCGCTGGCAGGAACAGCGCCGCTAACAGCAGCAGGGCATTGCTTAGTTGGCGCATCGAGTGTGGCTTGGGCACGATCTGGTGTTGGAGGCCAGGTAAAGCAATGGCACGGAAGCTTGGATAGGGTTGTTGGGTCAAAGCGCCGAACGTCTGAATTCACCGGCCTGCGCGGCTTTTCGCGCAGGTCCGGTGGAATGATGGGTTAGCCATTTGGATTCCCCGCGCTTTGTTGATTGTCCAGGGTGAGAGGCTTCAATTCAACTTCTGTTAAGGCCGGCAATTGAATTGCTTCGAAGATGATGTTTGGGAATCGAGTGAAGGTATCCCAATTTTCGCGGATGTCTTTGTTTTCGGCGTGCCCCTGCACCAGAGCACGATGTGTATTACTGAGGAGGCCGGCAAATAGTGCGTGATTTTGATCAGGCCGCATAGCGGACATGCTTTTCCTGAAACAGATTCCGGATGACGTGAGGCTGCTTCTGCCGGCGATGGAGATGGCTGCGCAGACCGGCAACCATCTCCGCCTTGTTGGTGGGGCGACTCTTGCCCAAGGCGTTGGTCTTGACATCCTGGTTGAGCAACTCGTCGGGGTTCAGTTCGGGACAATAGCCAGGCAGACGAATCAGCCGCAGGCGTTCGGTGTTGTCGGCGGCGAACTTCTTCGCCGCAGCCGACCGATGCACCGGATGTCCATCCACGATCAGGTAGAGCTTGCCTTTGGCTTGCTTGAGCAAGCGCCGCATGAATTCGATGAACACCGGGTTCTGGAACTTGCCCTCGAACACCATGAAGGCGAGATTGCCGCGATTGGTTATCGCCGAGATCATGTTGCAACCGAAGCGCTGCCCGGTGGCTCGCACCACGGGCGTTTGTCCCATCGGCGCAAAGCAAGTGCCGCTGACATGATCGCTGCGCAAACCCATCTCGTCGCCCCAATAGATCGTCGCCTTCTCGCGTTTTGCGTCATTGACGATGGCCGGGTAGTCTTCCTCCAGCCAGCGCGCAATCGCCGCATCGTTCCGTTCGTATGCCCGACACACTGGCTTCTGCGCGCTCATGCCCCACGCTTTGAGGTAGCGTCCCACCGTCGTCGGCGACACCGTGATGCCATACTCCCGTTCGATGAGGTGCGCCACGGCCTCCCGTGTCCAAAGGTAGAAGGGCAATTTCAACTGATCGGGCATCTTGCCCACGACAAGTGCACGAATGCGCGTTGCCTGCGTCGCGTTCAGCCGCCCGCCACCCGGGCGGCGACCACGCTTGCCCGGCTTGAGCGCCTTCAACCCTCCATCGCGGGCGAGCTTCATCCACTTGCTCACCGCGCGCAGGCTGACACCGTAGATCGTTGCTGCTTCAACTTGCCTCACTCCGCCACGCACCGCCTTGACCACCAGCTTCCGCAGGTGCGCTTGCGTGGCCCCATCCAACTTCCGTGCATCGGTCTTCGTACCCATGCTTCCAGTAACGCATCACGCACTATTTGGTGCACACGTCAGTAACTGCCGAGTAGGCAGCGACGAAGGCTTCACGAACTTTTGGTTCTAGGTAGAGGCAATTTCTCTCCCACCAAGACTGACACTTCATCACCACTTTCCCGATTCCATCTGTGTGGGCGGCCTCAAGTAACTCGCGCCAAAGTTCAAAAGCTTCTTGATGAGCCTGTAGCCGGCGATCAAGCGCAGCCATTCGAAGTTGATGCTTAGCCTTAAGCTGCTCTATCAGAAAGGCATACTCGGAGCGGACGTGCTCTATTTCGTAGGTGATCGCCGCAATGTCTTCTCGGGTGGCAAGGTTCTCAGCCTTCTTCGCTAGATATGAGGGGATGAACGATTTAATCAGCGAGAAGACCACGCCCCCTGCCACTAGGCCGCCGATACCAAAGGCGCCTGCGAGGCTTAGAAGTTGTTTGAGTTCGTCGATGGACATGGGGAAAAATGGCTAACGTAACTTGTGGCACCCAATGATCGGAACGTTATCCATCATGACGGATAACGTTCCACCAAATGGGATGCATAAAATTCCTGCCATCATGGCGTTCTCTCTTGTAATCAGCTAATTAGGTATTTTTAGTACATCATGGCTCAGCAGGGTTGCCTCAGGTGCGAGATGACGTGCCAATGACTGCGAAGAGAATACGCCAACGGCAATTTCCCGTCCAGCATAGGGCTGTGGTAGCCCTCCCGTCGCCGTGTTGCCAGCGCCGACTTTTGTTTCGGGGGTGGGTAAGGGCTGCTTAGGCCGCAGGGCAACGGGGGCGCCTGCGGCGGATTCGGGGCGGGCTGCGGCATTCGCCGCCGCACAGCCCCTGGCTTCCGTGAGGTCTTAGCCCTTGGCGCCTTCCTTTTCCTGCAGTGCGCGCCACATCACCTTGCCCGTGGCGGACTTGGGGAGGGTGTCGACGAACTCGACGATGCGCGGCGATTTGTAGGCGGCCATGTTGGCGTGGGCCCAGTCGATGATGTCCTGCTCGCTTACGCTGCCGCGCTGCGCTTCCTTGATTACCACGATGGCCTTGACGGTCTCGCCCCGATGCGGGTCTCGGGCGCCGATCACGCAGGCTTCCTGGATCGCCGGGTGCTGGTACATCAGGGCTTCGACTTCGGCCGGCCAGACCTTGAAGCCGGAGGCGTTGATCATGCGCTTGAGGCGGTCGACCATGAAGAAGTAGCCGTCGGCGTCCACGTAGGCCAGGTCGCCGGTGCGGAACCAGCTCTTGCCGTCGATCTCGACGAAGGCGTTGCGCGTGGCCTCGGGATTGTTCCAATAGCCCTTGAAGACCTGCGGGCCGCGGGTGAGGATTTCGCCCACTTCGCCGGCCGGCAGTTCCTTGAAGTCGTTGGGGTCAGCCACCATCGATTCGACGTCGAAGATCGGGATGCCCAGGCACTGCTTGCGGGCGCGGTCGGGCGGGTTGATGTGCGAGGGCGCGATGGTTTCCGACAAACCGTAACCCTCGACATAGGTGATGCCCATGTCGAGCAACTTTTGTGCAATGGCCTCGGGCATGGCGGCGCCGCCGCCGCTCATGCGCGTGATCGAGCTGAGGTCGTAGTTGCCCAGGTTGGGGTTCATCAGGAAGTCGATGATCATGGTCGGGATCGCGGTCCATGAGGTGACGCCGTAGCGCGCAATGCATTGCGCGGCGGCTTCGCGGTCCCAGCGCGGCAGCAGCACCACGGTGGCGCCGGATTGCAGCGGCCCGCTCATGCTGCCCTGCATCCCGGTGACATGGAAGAAGGGCAGCACGGCGAGATACACCGCGTCCTGCTGGATGCCGAACCACTGGTAGCCGGCCATCAGGGTGTGCATCACCGTGCGGTGGGTGTGCATGCAGCCCTTGGGGTGGCCGGTGGTGCCCGAGGTGTAGGGCATCACGCAGAGGTCGTCGGGGCCGACCTCGATAGTGCCGGGGCGGGCGTCGGCCGCCAGCATGTCGGCCCAGAGCGTGGCGCCGGGGGCGGCGATGGGCTGGCGCGGCGCCTTGACGAAATCGGGCACCTTGAGGTCGGTGGGCGCCTTGAGGTAATCCGAGTAGGCCGCAACGAGGATGTGCTCGAGGCCCTGCTCGGGCCCGCTGCCGAGCAGGGGCTGCATCTGCGGGTAGATGTCCTGCGCGACGATGGCCACCCGGGCGCCGGCGTCCTTGACGTAGTGGCGCAGCTCGGTGGTCATGTTCATCGGGTTTACAGGCACCACCACGGCATTGGCGCGCAGGATGCCGTAGTAGGCCAGCACGAACTGCGGGCTGTTCTGCATGTACAGCAGTACGCGGTCGCCCTTCTTCACGCCTTGACCCTGCAGCCAGCCGGCGATGCGCTCGGCTTCCTGCTTGAACTCGGCGTAGCTGATCTGGGTGTCGTAGAACACCAGGAAGGGCTTGGCCGGGTAGCGCCGCGCCGAGACCTCGACGTTGTAGAACAGGTCGGTCTCGGGTATCGTCATGTGGCGCGGCAGGCCCTTGGGCCAGTGCGCGAAGTGGCGTGTAGACATCGTGGGCCTTCCTTGCCGGACTTACTTGCCGAGGTACTTGCCGAGTTCCTGCTTGGCGATGGCGTTGCGGTGCACCTCGTCGGGGCCGTCGGCGAAGCGCAGGGTGCGCGAATTGGCGTAGGCATCGGCCAGCGGGAAGTCGTCGCAGACGCCGCCGCCGCCATGCACCTGCATCGCCCAGTCGATTACCTGGCAGGCCATGTTCGGCGCCACCACCTTGATCATGGCGATCTCCTGCTTGGCCACCTTGTTGCCCGCCACGTCCATCTTCCACGCAGCGTTGAGCGTCAGCAGGCGCGCCTGGTCGATCAGCATGCGGGCGTTGGCGATGCGCTCGCGCGTCACGCCCTGGTCGGCCACCGGCTTGTGGAAGGCGACGCGGGTCAGGGCGCGCTTGCACATCAGTTCCAGTGCGCGCTCGGCCACGCCGATCAGGCGCATGCAGTGGTGGATGCGGCCCGGGCCGAGGCGGCCCTGGGCGATCTCGAAGCCACGGCCTTCGCCGAGCAGGATGTTGGAGACCGGCACGCGCACGTTCTCGAACAGCATTTCGCCGTGGCCGTGCGGCGCGTGGTCGTAGCCGAACACGGTGAGCGCGCGCGCCAGCTTGACGCCGGGGGTTTCCATCGGCACCAGCACCATCGACTGCTGGTTGTGGCGGCTGGGGTTGTCCGGGTCGGTCTTGCCCATGAAGATGAGGATCTTGCAGCGCGGGTCGGGCGCGCCCGAGGTCCACCACTTGCGGCCGTTGATGATGTATTCGTCACCCTTGCGCTCGATCCGCGCCTCGATGTTGGTGGCATCCGACGAGGCCACCGCCGGCTCGGTCATGGCGAAGCCGGAGCGGATCTTGCCTTCCAGCAGCGGCACCAGCCATTCCTCCTGCTGCGCCGGCGTGCCGTAGCGCACCAGCACTTCCATGTTGCCGGTGTTGGGTGCGTCGCAGTTGAACACCTCGGGCGCGAAGTGCGAGGAGCGGCCCATGATCTCGCACAGCGGTGCGTATTCGAGGTTGGTGAGGCCGGCGCCGTATTTCGATTCGGGCAGGAACAGGTTCCACAGCCCGGCGGCACGCGCCTTTTCCTTCAGTTCGTCCATCAGCTTAGTCGGCACCCAGGGGTTGCCCTTGGCGCGGTTGGCCTCGATCTCGCCGTGGAAGGCGGCCTCGTTGGGATAGATGTGCTGGTCCATGAAGGCATTGAGGCGGGCCTGCAGTTCCTTGACCTTGGGCGAGTATTCGAAGTCCATGTTGTGTCCTTAACGTGAAATAACTTGATCGGAGCCGCGAGTAACAATCGAGCGCAGCGAGCCAAACAATAGCCTCCCCGCGAGGGGAGGATGGGAGGGGCGGGCCTTCAATTTGCTTTTCGCGTGCTTCATTGTCAGAGGGTGGCGCTCGCTGCCGCGAGCGTTAAGGGTTGGCGAGCAGGCGTTCGACCTGGCGCCAGGCTTCTTCGGCCAGCGGCCGGGCGCGCTTGCCGGTTTCGATGGCTTCGGCGCTCGACGCATTGCCCTGCAGGGCGCGGGCCATGATGCCCTGCAGGATGCCGGCCAGGCGGAACATGTTGAAGGCCATGCAGAACTCCCAGTCGCGCGGGGCGATGGGCGGGCGGCCGGTGCGCTTGCAGTAGGCGGCGACGTACTCGGCTTCCGAGGGGATGCCCAGCGCGGCGAGGTCGTTGCCGGCCAGGCCGCGGAACTGCCCCGGCGAGAGGCGCCAGCTCATGCAGTGGTAGGCGAAGTCGGCCAGCGGGTGCCCCAGGGTCGAGAGTTCCCAGTCGAGCACCGCCAGGATGCGCGGCTCGGTGGGGTGGAACACGGTGTTGTCCAGCCGGAAGTCGCCATGCACGACGGAGGTTTCGTCGCCGGCCGGGATGTTCTGCGGCAGCCACTCGATCAGCCGGTCCATGGCCTCGATTTTTTCCGTCTCGGAGGCGCGGTACTGCTTGCTCCAGCGGTCGATCTGGCGCGCGAAGTAGCTGCCCGGCTTGCCGTAGTCGGCTAGCCCGACAGCCGCGTAGTCGACCGTGTGCAGCGCGGCGATGACGCGGTTCATCTCGTCGAAGATGGCGCCGCGCTGGACCGGCGTCATGCCGGGCAGGGCCGGGTCCCAGAGGATGCGGCCGTCGACACAGTCCATGATGTAGAACATGGTGCCGATCACGCTGTCGTCGGTGCACAGGGCGTAGGTTTTCGCCACCGGCACGTCGGTCTTTGCCAGCGCCGTGATCACCTTGTATTCGCGGTCCACGGCGTGGGCGCTGGGCAGCAGCTTGCCTGGCGGCTTCCGGCGCATCACGTACTTGCGGCCGCCGGCGCTGAGCATGAAGGTGGGATTGGACTGGCCGCCCTTGAACTTCTCGACGTGCAGCTCGCCGGAAAAGCCTTCGACGTTGGCCTTCATCCATTCGGCCAGGCGGCCGAGGTCGAGGGCGTCTTTGTCGGTGATCGGGCGGGTGCCCGTGTGTGCTTCGCTCATGGTCAGGTCAGCTTGACGAGTTGCTTGCCGAAATTGCCGCCCTTCAGCAGGCTGATGAAGGCGGCGGGTGCGGCGGCGAGGCCGTTGGCCACGGTTTCGCGGTACTTGAGCTTGCCGGTGGCGACCAGGCCGCCGAGTTCCTTCAGCGCGGGCGGCCAGCGGCTCATGTCATCCGAGACGATGAAGCCCTGCATCTTGATGCGGTTGATTAGCACCGAGCCGATGTTCTGCATCGGGTAGGGCGCCGAGTTGTACTGCGCGATGAGGCCGCAGACGGCGATGCGGGCAAAGGGGTTCATGCGCCCGAGCAGGGTGTCGAAGATCTCGCCGCCAACGTTCTCGAACAGGCAGTCGATGCCCTTGGGCGTGGCGGCCTTGAGGTCGCCGCGCAGGTTGCCGGCCTTGTAGTCGATGCAGGCGTCGAAGCCGAGTTCCTCGACCACGTAGCGGCATTTCTCGGCACCGCCGGCGATGCCCACGGCGCGCGCGCCCTTGAGCTTGGCTAGTTGGCCGACCACGCTGCCGACCGCGCCCGAGGCGGCGGTGACCACCACGGTCTCGCCTTCCTTCGGCGCGCAGATGTCATTGAGGCCGACCCAGGCGGTGACGCCGGGCATGCCCACCGGGCCAAGGTAGGCCGAGAGCGGGATCGCGGAGGCATTGACCTTCTGCAGCGCGGCGCCGTCTGCCACGCCAAACAGTTGCCAGCCGAGGGCGCCGACCACCTTGTCCCCGGGGGCGAACTTGGGATGCTTCGAGGCCACCACTTCGCCGGCACAGCCGCCGACCATGACTTCGCCGATCTCCACCGACTTGGCGTAGGACTTCGCGTCCGACATGCGGCCGCGCATGTAGGGGTCGAGCGAGAGCCAGTGGTTCTTCACCAGCACCTGGTTGTCCCCTGGCTGCGGGATCTCGGCTTCCTCGAAGCGGAAGTTGCTTTCTTCGACCCAGGCCGCGGGGCGGCTGGCGAGGACGATGCGCTGGTTCTTTTCCATGGTGTTTTCCTTGCTGGAGCGGGTTCGGGGTTGAAAGTCGGCGCCGGTGATACGGCGATTCTGTGCCTAATCCTCGAGACGGCGCAGCTTGAAGGTACCGAGCGACTTGGCGATCAGTTCGCCGCTGGCGTCAAACGCCTCGCCTTCGCAAAAGTAGAGCGAGCGGCCGCCGCGCAGCACCTTGCCCTCGGCGACGATGCGGCCCTTGGCGGAGCGCAGGAAGTTGAGCGACATGTCCACCGTCATCACGCCCGCCGGGTGCTTCTGGTGGCCGCGTGCGGCCACCGCCATGGCGACGTCGAGCATGGTCATGATCACGCCCCCGTGCGAGACCTCGAAGCTGTTCAGCAGCTCGGGGCGCAAGTCCAGCGAGATGCGCGAGCGGCCGCCCTCGGCCATCTCGGCCTTGACGCCGAGATGCTTGAGGAAGGGAACGGAAAGGCCGAAGAAATCGGCGGCGTCGCTCATCGCCGCGATTTCAGAACGCCATGCTGCCGCCATCGACGGCGATCGCCTGGCCGCTGATGTGGCGCCCGGCTTCCGAGGCCAGCAGCACCACCAGGCCCTTGAGGTCCTCCGGCCCGCCGATGCGGCCGAGCGGGGTGCCGGCGATGATCTTTTCGCCCAGGGTGTCGATCAGGCCGTTGGCCATCTTCGAGGGGAAGAAGCCGGGGCAGATGGCGTTCACGTTGATGTTGTGGCGGCCCCATTCGGAAGCCAGGGCGCGCACGAAATTCACGTCGGCGCCCTTGCTGGCGTTGTAGGCGATGGTGCCCATCTCCGGCGGGTTGCCGCGCAGGCCGGCGATCGAGGCGGTGACGATGATCTTGCCCGACTTCTGCGGGATGAAGCAGCGTTTGCCGACTTCGCGCGTGAGGAAGAACATGCCATTCAGGTTGAGGTTGATCACCTTCATCCAGGCGTCGTCGGGGTAGTTCTCGGCGGGCGATCCCCAGGTGGCGCCGGCATTGCTGACCAGGATATCGAGCTTGCCGTAGTGCTTCAGCACCGCATCGACCAGGCCGGGGATCTGGTCGAATTTCGAGAGGTCGCTGGCCACGGTGATGGCCTCGATGCCGAGCTTTTCCAGGTGCGCCTTGGCCTCGGCCAGTTCGTCGGCCTTGCGCGCGGTGAGCGCCAGTTTGGCGCCCATCTCGCCCAGCGCCTCGGCCATCTGCAGGCCCAGGCCGCGCGAGCCGCCGGTGATCAGGGCCACCTTGCCGGTGAGGTCGAACAGCTGCTTGACTCCCATGATGGCGCCTCCTTAAACGACTTCGAACAGGCCGGCAGCACCCTGGCCGCCGCCGATGCACATGGTGACGACCACCAGCTTGGCGCCGCGACGCTTGCCTTCGATCAGTGCGTGGCCGACCAGGCGCGCGCCCGAGACGCCGTAGGGGTGGCCGACGGCGATGGCGCCGCCATTGACGTTGAGGCGGTCCATCGGGATGCCCAGCGTGTCGGCGCAATACAGCACCTGCACGGCAAAGGCTTCGTTGAGTTCCCAGAGGTCGATGTCGGCCACCGAGACGCCGGCCTTCTTCAGCAGCTTGGGCACCGCGAACACCGGGCCGATGCCCATTTCGTCGGGTTCGCAGCCGGCCACGGCAAAGCCGCGGAAGATGCCCAGCGGCGTAAGGCCCTTCTGTTCGGCGACCTTGGCATTCATCACCACCGAGGCCGAGGACCCGTCGGAAAACTGGCTGGCATTGCCGGCGGTGATCACGCCACCGGGGATGGCCGAGCGGATCTTGGAGACGCCTTCCAGCGTGGTGTCGGCGCGGATGCCCTCGTCGGCGGCAATGGTCACCTGCCGGGTCAGCAGCTGGCCGGTGGCCTTGTCGGCGACGCCCGCCGTCACCGTCATCGGCACGATTTCGTCGTTGAACTTGCCGGCCGCGGCCGCCGCGGCGGCGTTCACCTGGCTGCGTACGCCGTACTCGTCCATGCGCTCCTTGGGGATCTTGTAGCGCTTGGCCACCTGCTCGGCGGTCTGCAGCATGTTCCAGTAGATCTCGGGCTTGGCGGCGAGCAGGGCCGGGTCGGTGATCATGTGGCGGTTGGCTTCCTGCTGCACGCAGGAAATGCTCTCGACGCCGCCGGCGACGAAGATGTCGCCTTCGCCGGCGATCACGCGCTGCGCGGCCATGGCGATCGTCTGCAGGCCCGAGGAGCAGAAACGGTTCACGGTGGCGCCGGGCACCGTCACCGGCAGGCCGGCGGCGAGCGCGATCTGGCGCGCGATGTTGCTGCCGCAGGCGCCTTCCGGCGTGGCGCAGCCCATCAGCACGTCCTCGACTTCGGCCGGGTCGAGCTTGGCGCGGGCCACGGCGTGCTTCACCGAATGGCCGCCGAGCGTGGCGCCGTGGGTCATGTTGAAGGCACCCTTCCAGGACTTGGCCAGTCCGGTGCGGGCAGTGGATACGATAACGGCATCAGTCATTTTGTAATCTCCGGAATTCGGTGCGGGGTCAGGCGGCGGCCAGCGGCTTGTTTTCGGCGGCCAGCTTCGCGATCAGCGGCGCCGGCTCCCAAAAGGCGTCGCCCGAGCTGGCGGCAAATTCCTGCATGCGCCGCGCCACGTTGTAGAGGCCCACTTCGTCGGCGTAGAGCATCGGCCCGCCGCGGAACATGGGGAAGCCGTAGCCGGTGAGGTAGATCATGTCGATGTCAGAAGCGCGGGCGGCGATGCCTTCCTCGAGGATGCGCGCACCCTCGTTGATCAGCGCGTAGACGCAGCGTTCGACGATCTCGGCATCGGAAATCTTGCGCGGCGTGATGCCCAGTTCCTTGCGGTACTCGACCAGCATGGCATCGACTTCGGCGTCGGCGATGGCCTTGCGGTCGCCAGCCTTGTAGAGGTACCAGCCCTTGCCGGTCTTCTGGCCGAAGCGGCCCTGCTCGCAGAGCTTGTCGGCGAACTTCGCGTACTTGATGTGGGGCTTCTCGACGTAGCGGCGCTTGCGGATGGCCCAGCCGATGTCGTTGCCGGCGAGGTCGCCCATGCGGAAGGGGCCCATGGCCATGCCCCATTTCTCCAGCGCCTTGTCGACCTGCGCCGGCGTGGCGCCTTCTTCCAGCAGGAAGCCGGCGACGCGGCCGTAGTGCTCGATCATGCGGTTGCCGATGAAGCCGTCGCAGACACCCGAGACCACGGCAGTCTTGCGGATCTTCTTGGCGACCTGCATCACGGTGGCCATCACGTCCTTGGCCGTCGCCGCGCCACGCACCACTTCCAGCAGCTTCATCACGTTGGCCGGGCTGAAGAAGTGCATGCCGACCACGTCCTGCGGACGCTTGGTGAAGTTGGCGATCTTGTTTACGTCGAGCGTCGAGGTGTTCGACGCCAGGATGGCACCCGGCTTGGCGATGCCGTCGAGGGTCTTGAACACGGCCTCTTTTACGCCGATGTCCTCGAACACGGCCTCGATGATCAGGTCGCAGTCCTTGAAATCGTCGTAGCTGAGCGTGGTCGACAACAGGCCCATGCGCTGGTCCAGCTTCTCCTGGCTCAGCTTGCCCTTCTTCATCGAGTTCTCGTAGTTCTTGCGGATGATGCCGACGCCCTTGTCCAGCGCCTCCTGTTTCATTTCAAGGATGGTCACCGCGATGCCGGCATTGAGGAAGTTCATGGTGATGCCGCCGCCCATGGTGCCGGCGCCGATGACGCCGACCTTGGCGACCGTGCGCGTCGGCGTGTCGTCGGGCACGTCGGGGATCTTGCTGGCGGCGCGCTCGGCGGCGAACAGGTGGCGCAGCGCGCGGCATTCCGGCGTGCCCATGAGGCCGATGAAGAGTTCGCGCTCGACCTTCATGCCTTCGGCGAAGGACTTGGTCAGCGAGGCGGCGATGGCGTCGGCGCACTTGGCCGGCGCCGGGAAGGGGCCGGCGACGCCCTTGATCATGTTGCGCGCGAACTGGAGGAAGGCCTCGTGGTTCGGGTAGTCCACCTTCATTTCCGAGATGCGGCGGATCGGTCGCTTCTCGGCCACCACCTTGGCGGCGAAGGCCAGCGCGGCCGGCAGCAGGTCGCCCTCGACGAATTCGTCGATCAGCGGCGTGCCCTTGAAAGCCGAGGCCGGCACCGGGTCGCCCTTGACCATCAGGTTCAGCGCGCCCTCGACGCCGAGGATGCGCGGGCCGCGCTGCGTGCCGCCGGCGCCGGGGATCAGGCCCAGCTTGACTTCGGGCAGGGCGATCTTGGCGTCGGGCTTGGCGACGCGGAAGTGCGCGCCGAGCGTGAGTTCGAAACCGCCGCCCATGCACACGCCGGAGATCGCGGCGACCACCGGCTTGGGACAGTTCTCGACGATCTGGATCACCGTCGGCAGGTTGGGCAGGGCGTAGGCCTTGGGCGAGCCGAACTCGCGGATGTCGGCGCCGCCCGAGAAGGCGCGGTCGTTGCCGATTATGACCACGGCGGTGACAGCGGGGTCGGCGGTCGCCTTGTCGATGCCGGCGACGATGCCGACGCGCAGGTCGTAGCCGAGGCCGTTGACCGGCGGATTGTCGAGGGTGATGACGGCGGTGCTGCCGTGCACTTCGTACTTGGCGCTGCTCATGCGTGCTCCTGACGGGTGGTGTTGTGCGGTAGAGAAACGGAAATCATACTTCCAGCCATTCCTTGCGGATGGCGGCGTTCTGCTTGAGGTCGGCGGGCGTGCCTTCGAAGACGATGCGGCCGTGGCCCATGAGGTAGAGCCGCTCGGAGATGTCGAGCGCGATGGCGAGCTTTTGTTCGATCAGCAGGATCGAGATGCCGCGCTTCTTCACCTCCTGGAGGAACTCGCCGACCAGTTCGACGATCTTCGGCGCCAGGCCCTCGGTGGGTTCGTCGATCATGACGAAATCGGGATCGCCCATCAGGGTGCGGCACAGGGTCAGCATCTGCTGCTCGCCGCCGGA
>CAIVQO010000067.1 GCA_903908065.1 uncultured beta proteobacterium
AGCAGGTTTCCCCTTTCCAGGTTCCACCGAGCACAGTCTTCCGACTCCACCCACAGCAATGCCTTCGATTCCTCAGCATCACCACTCACCACTACCCCAGCACGCAAACACCTACACCTATCGGCTGTTTGGTTTTTAAAGATCTTCGCCGCTTTCGGCGCCTCCGCAATCAGCAGAGAAGCGCGATTATAGGAGGCTATTTTCCGGCTGTAAACCCCTTTCACAATTTTTCTTCAGCTCGCAAGCAAAAAAACGGCGAGGAACAGGCATCGTAGAATTCCTGCCCATGCTCCCCTACACATTGATTCGTCCGCTGTTATTTGCGCTCGACGCCGAGTGCGCCCATGAACTGACCCTAAAGGCGCTGTCCGCCACATCATCATTGGGGATGGGCAATGCCCCTGCCAACACCGCCAATACGGTCAGCGTCATGGGCCTGAAATTTCCCAACCGGGTGGGCCTGGCTGCCGGGCTGGACAAGAATGGGATTGCGATCGATGGCTTGGCCGGACTCGGTTTCGGTTTCATCGAGGTCGGCACGGTAACGCCCCGTCCACAGCCGGGGAATCCGAAGCCGCGGCTGTTCCGATTGCCGGAGCAGGAAGCCATCATCAATCGTATGGGCTTCAATAACGAGGGCATCGACGCCTTGCTGAGTCGCCTGCCCATGCGTCGTTACCAGGGCATCCTTGGCGTCAATATCGGCAAGAACTTCGATACGCCGATAGAGCGGGCCGCTGACGACTACCTGATCGGCCTAGAAAAGGCCTATGCGGCAGCGGCGTACATCACCGTAAACATTTCCTCGCCGAACACCAAGAACTTGCGCCAATTGCAGGGTAGTTCCGAACTCGACGCCCTGCTCGGGGCGTTGAAGGAGCGCCAGACCGTGCTCGCCGAACGCCATGGAAAATATGTGCCGCTGGCCTTGAAAATTGCGCCGGATCTCGACACGGACCAGATCACCAACATTGCCGATGCGCTGCGTCGTCATCGCATCGACGGCGTAATCGCCACCAATACCACGCTCGGCCGCGAGGGGGTGGAAAGCTCACCCCTGGCAAAGGAAGCCGGCGGCCTGTCGGGAGCGCCCCTGTTCGAGAAATCGACCGCCGTGATTCGCCTGTTGTCAAAGGCCCTGGCTGGCGAACTGCCGATCATCGCCGCCGGCGGCATCACCAGTGGAGAGCGGGCCCGGGACAAGATCGACGCCGGCGCCGCCCTGGTACAGCTTTACAGCGGCCTGATCTACAGAGGCCCAGGCCTGGTAGGGGAATGCATCAAAGCGACTGATATCGGTCGCGCCGGCTAAAATTAGGCGTTTCCCTGATTGCCGACGCATAGGCAAAGGCGGGATAATTTCACTTCCGGCAAACCAAGCGGACGCGCAACGGCGCTCCGCGCATCATGACCAGCTATCTCTTCATCATTCTCGGCGCGGTTCTCGTCAACAACGTCGTCTTCGTCCGCATACTCGGCCTCTGCCCATTCATGGGCGTCTCGAAAAAGCTCGAGACCGCGCTGGGCATGGGCGCAGCCACGACCTTCGTGCTGACCATGGCCTGCGGCGCCAGCTTCATCATCGACCGCTGGCTGCTGATCCCCAACCAGCTAGAATATCTGCGCACGCTATCCTTCATCGTCACGATCGCCGCCATCGTCCAGCTCACGGAACTGGTGATCCAGAAGACCAGCCCGGTACTGCATCAGGTCCTCGGCATCTATTTGCCGTTGATCACCACCAACTGCGCGGTACTGGGCGTGCCTCTGCTCAACGTCAGCCTGCGCCACAACTTCCTTGAGTCGCTGCTGTTCGGCTTTGGTAGCGCCCTCGGCTTCACGCTGGCGTTGATTCTGTTTGCCGGCATTCGCGAGCGCCTCGAAGGCGCCGACGTTCCGGTGCATTTCCGCGGCACCGCCATCGGGATGGTCACCGCCGGCGTGATGAGTCTTGCCTTCATGGGCTTTGCCGGCCTCGACAAGTTCAAGTAGGCATGTTCGAGGCACTCATCGTCATGGCGCTTGGCGCCGTCGTACTTGGCGGTGCGCTTGGCTATGCCGCCGTGCGCTTCCGCGTCGAGGGCGATCCGCTGGTGGAGAAGATCGATGCGATCCTGCCCCAGACCCAGTGCGGCCAGTGCGGCTACCCCGGCTGCAAGCCCTATGCGCAGGCAATTGCCAAGGGCGAAGCTGAAATAAACCAATGTCCGCCGGGTGGCGAAGAAGGCATCCACAAGCTTGCCGATCTGCTGGGCCGCGAATTCAAGCCGCTTTCCGCCGAGCACGGCATTGAAAAGCCCAAGGCTATAGCCCTGATCGACGAACAGACCTGCATCGGCTGTACCTTGTGCATCCAGGCCTGCCCGGTAGACGCCATCGTCGGCGCCGCCAAGCAGATGCATACGGTGATCGCCGATCAATGCACCGGTTGCGAACTCTGCCTGCCGCCCTGTCCGGTCAACTGCATCAGCATGGAACCGATTGCGGAAAGCGTCGAAAACTGGAAGTGGAAATATCCGGTGTTCAAGCTGACGCCGAGCCGGAAGGAAGCGGCATGAGCGCGTTGCGCAAGCTGTTCCGATTCCATGGCGGGGTCAAGCCGGACTATCACAAGGATGCATCTACGCGCCAGCCGATCGCAATCGCTCCGATTCCGGCCGAGCTGGTGATTCCGCTGCACCAGAGCATCGGCGGGCCGCCGCGTCCCCTGGTTCAGGCCGGTGAACGGGTGCTCAAGGGCCAGCGCATCGGCGATGCCGACGGCAATGTCTCGTCCGCGGTCCACGCCTCGACCTCGGGCACCGTACGGGCGGTGGAAATGCGCCGCATGCCTCACACCTCGGGGCTTTCCGCGCTCTGCGTGGTGATCGAGCCGGACGGCCGCGACGAATGGATCGCCCGGCAGCCCTTCGACTTTCGCGGCGCCTCGCCGACCGAGACGCGCGACTACCTGCGCGATGCAGGTGTCGTCGGCCTCGGCGGCGCGGTATTCCCCAGCCATCTGAAGCTCAATGCCGGCAAGCAGGGCCGGCTCGACACCCTGGTGCTCAACGGTGCCGAATGCGAGCCCTTCATCACCTGCGACGATTTACTCATGCGAGAACGCGGCGAAGCCATCCTCAAGGGCGCCGCCATCATGCGCGAGATGCTGGCGGCGGGACGGGTGCTGATCGGCATCGAGGACAACAAGCCCGAGGCGATTGCCGCCATGACGGAGGCTGCGCGGACCGCAGGTGACGACGCCATCCAGGTGGTTGCGGTGCCCACGCGCTACCCAGCTGGCGGCGCCAAGCAGCTGATCCGTGTCCTCACCGGAATCGAGGTGCCGCACGGCGAACGTTCGACCGACTATGGCGTTCAGTGTTTCAACGTCGGCACGGCCTATGCCATCCACGAAGCCATCACGCTCGGCCAGCCGCTGATTTCGCGCATCGTCACGGTAGCTGGCAATGTCGGCCAGGCGCGCAACTATGAGGTCCTGTTCGGCACCCCGATGCGCGACCTGACGGCCTTGTGCAAGCCGCTGCCTGACAGCGACCGCGTCATCATGGGCGGCCCGATGATGGGATTTCGCATGCCCGGGGATGAAGTTCCGGTGGTCAAGGCGACCAACTGCGTGCTGGTCGGCTCCGGCGCCCTGTTCCCGCCGCCGCCGCCCGAAATGTCCTGCATCCGCTGCGGCGAATGCGCCAAGGTCTGTCCGTCCGACTTGCAGCCCTTCGAAATGTACTGGTTCGCACGGGCGCGGCTGTTCGGTAAGGCCCAGGAATACCACCTGTTCGACTGCATCGAATGCGGTTGCTGCGCCTATGTCTGCCCCTCGCGCATTCCCCTAGTCGATTACTACCGCTTCGCCAAGAGCGAGATCTGGGCGCGCGAGGTCGAAAAGGAAGCCGCCGACCTGGCGCGTGACCGCTACGAGTTCCGCCTGCTGCGCGAGGAACGGGAGAAGCAGGAAAAGGCCGCCAAGCTTGCGGCCAAGACTGCGGCAGGCCGCGAAAAGGCCGCCGCTGCCCTGGCCGAGGCTGAAAAACCGGCACGCACTCCGGAGGAGGAAGCCAAGCACGCCCTGATCGCTGCCGCGCTGGAACGCGCCAAGGCGCAAAAAGAACAGGCACAACCGGAAAACACCAGCAACCTCAGCCCCGAACAGCAGGCCGAGATCGCGGCCATCGAGGCCCGCCGTGCTGAAATCCGCGAGCAGGCCAAGCCCCACCTGCGCGCCGACGACTGAACCCTATCGTGCAAAACTCACCCTATTTCCTCAAGCCCGCCAGCGTCCAGTCCGTGATGCTGCGCGTGTTGCTCGCGCTGCTGCCGGGCATTGCTGCCTACGTCTGGTTCTTCGGCGCGGCAGTGCTGGTGCAGATCGCCCTCGCCTCCGTCACTGCCCTGCTGGCCGAAGCGGCCATGTTGAAGCTGCGCGAAAAGCCGCTGATGCTGTACCTCGGCGATGGATCGGCACTGGTCACGGCCTGGCTGATCGCGCTGACTTTCCCGCCGATCGCCCCCTGGTGGCTGACCGTGGTCGGCGTGCTGGCGGCGATCGTGGTGGCGAAACATCTATATGGCGGCCTCGGCCAGAATCCTTTCAATCCGGCAATGGTTGCCTTTGCCCTGATGATCGTCGCCTATCCGTCCCTGATGTCGCAGTGGCCGGCGGTCGGTTTTACCGATTTCGCGCCGCAGCTGAATGCGATCTTCGGCCCGCGCCAGCTCGACGCCATCACCATGGCAACGCCGCTGGATGCGTTGCGCACCGCGCTCCATACCGAAGACGCGCGTGCCACGGTGGCCGGCGTGCTGGGCAGCTCGGCAAGTTTCGGCAACATCGGCGGCAAAGGTTGGGAATGGGTCGCCGCCGGGTACTTCCTTGGCGGCCTCTACCTGCTGCAGCAGCGCATCATCACCTGGCACATGCCGACCGCCTTCCTGCTCACCCTGCTGGTGATATCAGGGGCGTTTGCCGCCTTCGATCCAACCCGGTTTGCCGGCCCGAGCTTCCACCTATTCACCGGCGGCGCCATGCTGGGCGCCTTCTTCATCGTCACCGACCCGGTTTCGGGCTGCACCACGCCGCGCGGCAAGCTGATATTCGCCGCCGGCATCGCGCTGCTGACCTGGATCATCCGTACCTTCGGCGCCTACCCTGATGGCATCGCTTTCGCGGTATTGCTGATGAACATTGCGGCGCCGCTGATCGACATGAACACCCAGCCGCCCGTGTTCGGCCACAAGGACAAGCGAGGCAGCGCGAAATGAGCGATCCCCTCGAAATCGCCCGCCGCGAATCCAGCGTGCTGCGCATCTCGGTGCGTACCGCGGCGATCATGCTCGGCTTCACCCTGGTGTTTACCGCCCTGATGGCCGGCACCTACAAGCTCACCGAACCGCTGGTCGCCGCCAGCGCTGCCGCCGAGAAGCTGCGCCTGATTGGTGAAGTGCTGCCGCCAGCGCTGCACGACAACGACGTGATGGCCGATGCCATTATCCTGCCGCCGCAGAAAGTATTGGGTACCGACGACGACAGCCGCGTCTGGCGCGCGCGCAAGGCCGGCCAGCCGGTCGCCCTGGTTTTCGAGGCGGCGGCCCGCGACGGCTATTCCGGACGCATCGGCCTGATCCTGGCCGTGGCCGCCGACGGCCGCCTGCTGGCGCTGCGCGTTACCTCGCACAAGGAAACGCCGGGCCTCGGCGACTATATCGACCCGAAGAAAGACCGCAACAAGACGCGGCCCTGGATCACGCAATTCAATGGCCTCGGCCTGACCCAGGTGCCGCGCGACAAATGGCGCGTCAAGAAGGACGGCGGCCGCTTCGACCAGATGAGCGGCGCCACCATCTCCGCCCGTGCGGTAACCAATGCCAGCGGTCGTGCTCTGGCCTGGGCCGTTGAAAATCGCGACCAGCTGTTCGCCCTCCCGGCCAACAGCCGCCATGCAGACGAAGGAGCCAAGCAATGAGCGCCTACAAGGAAATCGCCTGGAACGGCCTGTGGAAGCAGAACTCCATCCTCGCCCAACTGCTTGGCCTGTGTCCGCTGCTGGCTGTCAGCACCACCCTGGTCAATGCCGTCAGCCTCGGCCTCGCCACCATCCTGGTGATGATGCTGGCGAACTTCGCCATCTCGGCCTTGCGCGCCCTGATCCCCTACGAAATCCGCATCCCCGTGTTCATCCTGATCATCGCCGCCTTGGTCACCGTGGTGGATCTGGCCTTCAATGCCTTCCTGCACGACCTGTATCTGGTGCTGGGCATCTTCATTCCGCTGATTGTCACCAACTGCATCGTGCTGGCGCGCGTCGAGGCCTTTGCCGCCAAGAACGGCCTGCGCGCATCGACCTTCGACGGGCTGATGATGGGGGTCGGCTTTGTCTGGGTGATCGGCCTGCTTGGCGCCGTACGCGAATTCATTGGCCAAGGCACGATCTTTTCCGGCATCGAGATGATTTTTCCGACGTTATCGGGGATCCAGGTACTGCCGGAAGACTACCCCGGCTTCCTCATCGCCATCCTGCCGCCGGGCGCATTTTTCGTCCTCGCCTTGCTGATCGCTGGGCGCAACTGGCTCGAAGCCCGCGCCAACCGGCGCCTGCTTGAAAAGCGTCTGCACGAGCACCCACCTGTGGCACCGGCCACGGCATGAGCCCGAAAAAAGTCCGCGAGTTCTTTTCCCGACTCGCGGCGGCGAACCCGGAACCGAAAGGCGAACTGGAATACGCCACCCCTTACCAGTTGCTGGTGGCCGTGGTGCTCTCCGCCCAGGCCACCGACAAAGGCGTGAATCGCGCCACGCGTCCGCTGTTCCGCGCCCACCCGACGCCGCAGGCGATGGTGGCCCTGGGCGAGGAAGGCATCGCCGACTACATCCAGACCATCGGCCTCTATCGCACCAAGGCGAAAAACGTCGCCCGGCTTTCGCAATTGCTGCTGGAACGCCATGGCGGCGAGGTACCGGACCAGCGCGAAGCGCTCGAAGCACTGCCCGGCGTTGGCCGCAAGACCGCCAACGTGGTGCTCAACATCGCTTTCGGCCAGCCGACCATTGCGGTCGACACCCACATCTTCCGCGTCGGTAACCGCACCGGTCTGGCGCCCGGCAAGGACGTCGACGCCGTGGAGCAAAAGCTGCTGAAGGTCGTCCCCGCCGAGTTCCGCCTGCACGCCCACCATTGGCTGATCCTGCATGGCCGCTATCTGTGCAAGGCCCGCACGCCGGACTGCCCGCATTGTCCGGTGATCGGCCTGTGCGCGTTCAAGGAGAAGACCCGTGTTTAACCCAACCCGCGACCAGGCGCGGCAGTTCCTCATCGATGCCTGGGCCAAGCGCCGCCAACGTCTGCCGGCAACACCAATGGAAACGCTTGCCGCCGACCTGATCGACCTGCATCCCGAATACCACGAACTGCTTGAGGCCACCGACGCGCTGACGCGTGAATGGACCCCGGAACAGGGCGAGACTAATCCCTTTCTTCACCTGTCCTTGCACCTGGCGATCGAGGAGCAGCTGTCGATCGACCAGCCGCCGGGCATCCGCGCCGCCTTCGACAAGTTGCTGGCGCGCCGCGATGATCGCCACCAGGCGCTGCACGTGGTGCTGGAATGCCTGGGCGAAATGGTCTGGCGCAGCCAGCGCGAACGCCAACCGCCCGACGGCGAAGCCTATCTCGACTGCCTGCGGCGGGCGGCCGGTTAAAGAGTCGGTGCCGACGTCGCTTTGCGTACCTGGAATTCCGCTTCGCGGGCAGGAAACGCCGAAACACCCAGCACTGCGATATTCTGTTGCTTCAAACCTGAAAGAGAACACCATGCGCTTCCAAGGAACCGATACCTACGTCGCCACCCCCGACCTGATGCTGGCGGTCAACGCCGCGATCACCCTGCAACGTCCGCTCCTGATCAAAGGCGAGCCCGGTACCGGCAAGACCATGCTGGCCGAAGAGATCGCCAGCGCGCTGGGCGTGCCGCTGCTGCAATGGCACATCAAGTCCACCACCAAGGCGCAGCAGGGCCTCTATGAATACGATGCGGTATCGCGCCTGCGCGATTCGCAGCTCGGCGACGAGAAGGTCAAGGACATTTCCAACTACATCGTAAAGGGCGTGCTGTGGCAGGCCTTCGAACGCGAAACACCCTGCGTGATCCTGATCGACGAGGTGGACAAGGCCGACATCGAGTTCCCCAATGACCTGCTGCGCGAACTCGACCGCATGGAATTCCACGTCTATGAGACGCGGCAGACGGTGAAAGCCGCGCAGCGCCCGATCGTCATCATTACCTCCAACAATGAAAAGGAACTCCCCGACGCCTTCCTGCGCCGCTGCTTCTTCCACTACATCAAGTTTCCCGACAAGGAGACCATGGGGCGCATCGTCGACGTGCATTTCCCGCGCCTCAAGCAGGACCTGCTGAAGGAAGCGCTGGAAGTTTTCTTCGAACTACGCGACGTGCCCGGCCTGAAGAAAAAGCCTTCGACCTCCGAACTCATCGACTGGCTCAAGCTGCTGGTGGCGGAAGACATCCCGCCGGAAGTGCTGCATTCCAAGGACAAGAAGACCGTGGTCCCGCCGCTGGCCGGCGCGCTGCTGAAGAACGAGCAGGACGTGCACCTATTCGAGCGCCTGGTGTTCATGGCGCGGCACAACCGCTGAGCATGAAACTGTAAGGAAGCCGCGCACTGCCCGACCAAACACCATGCTGATCGACTTTTTCCTCCACCTCAAGGCGAAGAAGCTTCCCGTCTCCACGCGCGAGTTCCTCACGCTACTCGAGGCAATCCGGGAACGCGTCGCCGGCCACTCGATCGACGATTTCTATTTCCTCTCGCGCACCTGCCTGGTCAAGGACGAGGTGAACTACGACAAGTTCGACCAGGCCTTCGGCGAATACTTCAAGGGCATCACCCACATTCCCGGGCTCGAAGCCGAGATCCCCGAGGAATGGCTCAAACTGATGATGAAGAAACATCTGACGCCCGAGGAAAAGGCCAAGCTGGAAAAGTTGGGGTGGGACAAGCTGATGGAGGAATTCAAGAAGCGTCTCGCCGAGCAGAAGGAACGCCATTCCGGCGGCAGCAAGTGGATCGGCACCGGCGGCTCCTCCCCCTTCGGCCACGGCGGCTTCCACCCCGAGGGCATCCGCGTCGGCGGCCCCTCGGCGGGCAACCGCACGGCGGTCAAAGTCTGGGAGAACCGCGAATACCGCAACCTCGACGATACCGTTGAACTCGGCACGCGCAACATCAAGGTGGCGCTGCGCCGCCTGCGCCGCTTCGCCCGCGAAGGCGCCGAGGAGGAGCTGGACATGGACGGCACCATCGCCGGCACCGCGCGCAATGCCGGCTGGCTCGATATCCGGATGCGCCCCGAGCGCCACAACAAGGTCAAGGTGCTGCTCTTCCTCGACATCGGCGGCTCGATGGACGACCACATCAAGGTCTGCGAAGAACTCTTCTCGGCGGCGAAGAGCGAATTCAAGCACCTCGAGTACTTCTATTTCCACAACTGCATCTACGACCACGTCTGGAAGGACAACCGGCGCCGCCATGCCGAGCGCTTTCCGCTGTGGGACGTGATGCACAAGTACGGCGAGGACTACAAGGTGGTGATCGTCGGCGACGCGACGATGAGCCCTTACGAGATCATGCAGCCGGGCGGCTCGGTCGAATACGCCAACGAGGAAGCCGGCGCGGTCTGGCTGCAGCGCATGCTCGACACCTGGCCGCGCGCCGTCTGGCTCAACCCCGAGCCGGAGCGGCTGTGGGATTACCGTCATTCGATCGACATCATCCGCACCATTTTCGGGACCCGGATGTACCCGCTGACGCTGGCCGGTCTCGAGCGCGCCATGCGCGAACTGAACAAGTGAGGAGCACGCCATGGAAAATGATCGCCGCCGCACCCTGAAGGCTCTTGCCGCCGCCGGCCTGCTTGGCCCCGCCGGCATCTCCGGCCTGATCCGTGACGCCTTGGCCAAGGGCGAGGTGCCGCTCAAGACCGGCCTGCAGAAGCTGCGCGGCGAAGTCCTGGTCAATCATCGCGTCGCCAGCGAAGGCCAGCTGATCAAGCCCGGCGACACCATCGTCACCGGCCGCAACAGCGAAGCGATCTACGTCATCGGCCAGGATGCCTACATGCAGCGCGAACTCACCACCGTCAGCTTCGGCGCCGATGCGCTGCAAAACCTGATGCGCGTGGTATCGGGCAAGATCCTTTCGGTGTTCGGCAAGAATTCCGGCAGAAGCATCCAGACCTCCACCGCCACCATCGGCATTCGCGGCACCGGCTGCTACATCGAGGACGAAGGCACGGGCGCCAAGGCGCGCACCTATTTCTGCCTTTGCTACGGTACTGCGGAACTCACGCCGAAGGCTGCGCCGCATGAGGTGGAGACCTACACCACGCGGCAGCACGACCGGCCGATGTACGTGCACAACGACATGGCCATGGCGAAAATGATGGTACCGGCGGAAGTCATCAACCATACCGACGAGGAACTCACCCTGCTCGAAGGGCTGGTCGGCCGGGTAACGCCGTTCTACGGCACGGGCAGAAAGTACTGAGCCTGAGCTTGGCCCCCATCGCCGTGCCGCCAGCGCCGACTTTCGAGTCGGCGTAAGGTTCCGGCCGCGCAAGCGACCAAGTTGCATGGCGCTGACTGAAGCCACCGACACAAAGGATCCGGCTCCGGGGCGGAGTTGCCCGCTGCGCTATCGCCATGGCGCGACCGCGCTGGCCTCGGCCCCGGAACACGCCGCCGACACGCTGTATGTCGTCGGCGGCTTCTACGGCAACCTGCCCGCGCTGGAGGCCCTGCGCCAACTCGCGGCACGAGAAGCCGCGCCCGCCACGCTCTGCTTCAACGGCGACTTCAACTGGTTCAATGTCGACGCTGCCGGTTTCGTTGCGATCAATCGCGCCGTCCTCGCCCACGACGCCTGCCTCGGCAATATGGAGGCGGAGTTGCTGTCGCCGGATGACGAAGCCGGATGCGGCTGCGCCTATCCCGAGAGCGTCGATGCCGGCACCGTCGACCGCTCGAACCGGATTCATGCCCGGCTGAAGCAGACCGCACAGGCGCATCCCGACTTGCGGCGGCAACTGGGCACGCTGCCCATGGTGCGTCGCTACCGTGTCGGCGACGCGGCGATCGGCGTGGTCCATGGCGATGCCGAGTCGCCGGCGCCGACTCCTGCACTCTATGGCTGCCGCCTCGGTTCGCTGCACATCGATGCCCTCCCCCTGGACTACGACTGCGTCGCCTGGGAAGCGGCCTTCCTCGCCAACTGGCCGCCGGGATCGCCGGCACACGTGTCATACTACCGGCGCATCGTCGACGGCCCGGACCATGCGCTGGCCCGGGCCGCAGCACCCACAAGATGAACCAAGCGAATCCGACGCCTGCCCGCCCCCGCCCCCTTGCCGCCACATTGCGCTGGTGGGCAGGGTTTTCGCTCGTGGTGCTGGTCCTTGCCTGGCTCTCGCCGGGCAGCCAGCACCTCAATCCCGATTTCGCCGCCTGGCGGGAATGGCAAAACGGGTTTCGGCACCTGGTCGACAACCACTGGCTGCTCGCGGTGGCACTCACCTTCGTCCTACACACGCTGCTTGCCGCGCTGGGTCTGCCCGGCGCTTCTCTGCTGATGCTGGCCGCCGGGTCGGGATTTGGCCCCGCCGTGGGCACCTTGCTCTGCCTCGCCGGCTGCACCAGCGGCGCCACGCTCGCCATGCTCGGCTCGCGCCGCTGGCTGCAGCCCTGGGTGCGGCGTCGCCACGGCGCACGACTCGCCGATATCGAAGCCCGCATCGACGCCGACGGCGCCTCCTGGCTGTTCAGCCTGCGCCTGCTGCCGGTAGTGCCTTTCACCGTTGTAAACCTGGCCGCCGGACTGACCACGATGCGTGCCTGGACCTTCACCTGGGTCAGTTTCGTCGGTATGGCGGCGGGTACCTTCGTCTATGTCAATGCCGGCAGCGAACTGGGCCACGTGCGCCAGCTTGCCGACCTGCATTCACCCTCGCTGCTGGTTTCTCTGGCAGCCCTGGCCCTGTTGCCCTGGCTCCTGAAACCTCTGTTGCGCCGGCGGCGCCCGGCGACGCAACGATGAGCGGCCAGCGTAGCCTCGTCCTCTTCAACTACGACTGGGACCGCATCGGCTTTGGCCGCTGGGCTGCCGAGTTTCCGCACGACCACGCCGGCTTCGACCTGTTCAGCTTTCCCAGCAATGCGCGCCTGCCCGGCTTCGACCTGACACGCTTCGTTGATCGACTCGCGCGCAAGGCCCCGCACACCGGGTGGACCGCGGTGACCTCCAACCACGAGCAGTTCGGTGCGCTGGCGGCCGCCATGCTGGCCGAGCGCATGGGCTGGCCGGGCACGCCGGTGGATGCGGTGCTCGCCTGCCAGCACAAGCTGCATGCGCGACGGGTGTTGCAGAAGGTCGCACCCGAGGCCAACACCGGCTTCGGCCTAATGCCTGCGCGCTACGGCGAACCCATCCCCGAGGGCATCGACTACCCGAGTTTCGTCAAGCCGGTGAAGGCCGCCTTTTCGGTGCTGGCGCGCACCGTACGCAGTCAAGCTGAATTACAGGCCATGACGCGCTTCGGCGCCTGGGAATTGTGGGTGATCCGCCACCTGGTCGAGCCCTTCGAACGCATTGCTCAGCAGCGCCTGCCCGAGGCCGGCAGCGCCCATCGCCTGCTGCTGGAACAGCCGGCGCAAGGTCTCCAGTACAACCTCGACGGCTATGTCATCAATAGCGAATTGCGCCCGCTGGGCGTGGTGCATTCCGAGATGTACCCCGGCACGCAATGCTTCCGCCGCTTCGTTTATCCCTGCGGCCTGCCCGAGGCTGCGCGACAACTGGCAATAGACGTGGCGCGGCGCTTCCTTGCCGCGATCGGCTTCGACCACGGCCTGTTCAACATGGAATTCTTTTTCGATGCGGCGAGCGGCAAACTCACCGTGATCGAATTCAATCCGCGCATGGCCTCCCAGTTTTCCGACCTCTACCTGCGCGTCGATGGCATCGACCTGCATCGTCTGGCGCTGGAACTTGCCCACGGGCGCGACCCGGCGCTGGTGCCGCGCGCCACCCCTAGCGCCGGCATCGCCGCCAGCTTCGTCTATCGCAGCTTCGACCCGGCGGCCCGTCCGCCGATGCCGTCGGCGGCGCGCATCGCCGACCTGGCGCGGCAGTATCCCGATGCCATGCTGTTCCGCTTTCCCAAGACCGCCGGCCAGATCGCACGCGATTTCAAATGGCTGGCAAGCTATCGCTACGGCATCCTGCACCTGGGGGGCGCCGACGCCGCCGACCTTGCCGCGCGCTGCGCGGCTGCCAGCGCCCTGCTCGGCTGGCCCTCGCCCTGCGCGACCCTGGAATCCGCCGCCGACGACAAGGCGGCCCTGACCCATGAACTTTCCCTGGAGACTCCGACATGAAACGTTTCTTACTGATTGCCGGCGCCGCCTTGCTGCTATCCGGCTGCGGTGCCATGACCGCGCAAAATCCGTCCGGCAGCTACACGCCGGTGAACGCCGTGGCCGATGGCGCCGACGCGCGCGTGATGCTCAAGGGTGCCGACGTGGTGGCCTATTTCAGCGAAGGAAAATTCCGCCAGGGCACGGCACAGTACAGCAGCCGTTACGAAGACATCAGCTTCCGCTTCGCCAGCGCGGAAAACAAGGCGCTGTTCGACAAGCAGCCGACCAAGTACCTGCCGGAATTCGGCGGCTACTGCGCCAACGGCATCGCCTATGGCATACCCTGGGGCGGCGACGCCGACATGTGGAAGATGATCAACGGCAAGCTCTACATCTTCGGCGGCCAGGCCTCGAAAGACGCCTTCGAACTCGACGAGAAGAAGAACCTGGCGTTGGCCGAGTCCTACTGGAAGGACGAAGTCGCCGGTCACAACAGTTTTTTCCAGCGCTGGAAGCGCCTGATCTTCCGCGTTCCGCACTACCAGAGCGGCGACGACCTGGCCAAGGCCATCGCTGCCGCCAAGGCCAAGGGCGGCACGGCGAAGTGAACTCCCCACGCCTGATCCAGATCGCGCACGACGACCCGCAGGCGGTGCGCGCCGAACTGCTCGCCGGCCTGCAGGCACCGGTTGCGCACATCGCACCCAAGTATCTTTACGACGCGCTCGGCTCGCGCCTGTTCGCCGCCATCACGGAACTGCCAGAGTACTACCCGACGCGCACCGAAGCCGCCATCTTCAGCCGCGAAATGAGAGACATGGCAGCTGCGCTGGGGCCAGTCGACTGCCTGGTCGACCTCGGTGCCGGCAACTGCGAAAAAGCCGCGCGCCTGTTCGAGACCTTCCGCGTCAAGCGCTACGTGGCCGTCGACATCTCGGTGAATTTCCTGCGCGATTCGCTGGCTTGTTTGCAGCGCGAACATCCGGAGATGGACGTGCTCGGCATTGGGCTGGATTTTTCGCAAAGCCTGGCGCTGCCGGCCGAGGTCGGCAGCGGGCCGCGCACTCTGTTCTATCCCGGCTCCAGCATCGGCAACTTCACACCCGACGCGGCGCTGGCCTTCCTGCGCCAGGCGCATGCCGCCAGCGCCGGTGGCGCGCTGCTGATCGGCGTGGACCTGGTCAAGCCGACGGCCGTGCTGGAACCGGCCTATGACGACCCGCTGGGCGTCACCGCCGCCTTCAACCGCAACATGCTGCTGCACCTCAACCGCCTGACCGGCACCGACTTCGACATCGCCGACTGGCGCCATGTGGCCTTCTTCAACAGCGTCGATTCACGCATCGAGATGCATCTCGAAGCGCTGCGCGGCGCGACGGTTCGCTGGTCCGGCGGCGAACGGAACTTTGCCGCCGGCGAGCGCATGCATACCGAGAACTCCTGCAAGTGGCAGCTCGACAACTTTGCCGCGCTGTTGCAACAGGCCGGCTTTTCACGCCTGCGCCACTGGACTGACGAGCGCGGCTGGTTCGCCGTCTTCCTCGGCTTTGCCTGAACATGGATCGCCGCATCTCCAGCGCCGACTTTCGACCAGACCAGCCGGCGCTAGATCGCGCAGCTGCGAAATCCCGCGTGGATGTCGTTACGCTCGGGCGTGAAGTAGTTGCGGTAGCGCGGATGCGCCATGCGCGGCGCGGTGGCGCGACTGGCGCCGCGCAGCACGTAGCGCTCGCCAAACCAGGGCGCCGAGTAATCACGGTAGGGATGGGCGACAAATCCGGGATAGGGCAGGAAGCGGCTGGCCGTCCATTCCCAGACCTGGCCCCAGCCGAATTCCGGCCGGGTGCAGGCAGCAAACTCCCATTCGGCTTCCGTCGGCAGGCGCCGTCCGGCCCAGCGGCACCAGGCCTCTGCCTCATGCCAGCTCAGGTGGGTGGCCGGCGCATCGAGGTCGAGCGCCCGCCAGTTACCGAATTCCCGGCATTGCCAGCCACCGTCCTGGCGCCGCAGGTAGCGCGGCGGCGCGGCGCCGCTGGCTTCGAGGCAGGGCAGGTAACGCGCCCAGCTGATCACCTCGCTGTCGATCTCGAAGGCGTCGAGGTCCACCGTGTGGGCGCCGAGTTCGTTGTCGAAGGCAAATCCCGGGCCGGCACTACCCAGGCTCCAGGACTGGGCGGCGACGCTCAGCGGCTTGGGGTCGGCACAGGGGCGGGCGGCACGCAGCAGCGTTTCCGGCAGCGCGATGTCGAGCGCCTGTGCCATGTAGATCGCCGCCTCGGCGTGCATGTCCTCGTGAAACAGCGCGAGGCGATAGAAATACAGGCCGTCGTCGCTTTCCTCGGCAGTGGCCAGCAGCGCCAAGGTTTCGGCCAGGCTGGCGGCGAGGTAGTCGCGCGTCATCGCCAGCGGCGGCAAGGGCAAGGCCCAGCGCGTGACGTGGGCGACGAGGCTGGAGTTGTAAAGCGCATCGGCATTCGCCATGCGCCCGTCGGGGCGGGGGTGGTCCGGGTCGCAGGCGACGCCGCGCTCGCGCTGTCGGCTGCGCGCAAGCCACCAGTCCTGGAACCAGGCCACGTGGCCGGCTTCCCAAATCGGCGGATTGAGCTGCACCGAGTAGGGCACCACCAGGCTTTCGCCCAAGGCGGCCACATAGGCGTCCAGCAGCGCCAGCGTCGTGGCGCGGCTGTCGCTCAAGAACTTTGCCAGCGTCGCGCGGCCGCCGCTGCGGGCCTCGTTCGCTGCATCGATGTTGTGGATGGCTGCCATGGCTGAAGCGCGCAGTATGCCGCAACTGGTGATCGTCACGCCGGCGCTGCGCGATGCCAACAACGGTAACTGGCAGACCGCGCGGCGCTGGCAGCACCTGCTGCAGGACCGCTACTACGTGCGCCTGGTCAAGCAATGGCCGACCTCCCTGGCCTGCGCCGACTCGGCAATGATCGCCTTGCACGCACGCCGCTCGGCGGAGTCGATCGCGGCCTGGGCGCGTGCCTACCCGGATCGCGGCCTCGCCGTGGTGCTGACCGGCACCGACCTTTACCGTGACATCGCCGTCGATGCCGCCGCCCAGGCATCGCTGGAGCACGCCCGGCACATCGTCGTATTGCAGGAACTCGGCCCACAGGCTCTGCCTGAACGCCTGCGCTCGAAGTGCCGCGTCATCTACCAATCGACCACGGCGCGCAAGGCACTGGACAAGCCTGTCCGCACCCTGCGTGCGGTGATGGTCGGCCACCTGCGCGACGAGAAATCCCCCGACACCCTGTTCGCCGCCGCGCGCCTGCTGGCTGACCAGCCACACATCCGCATCGACCATATCGGCGAGGCGCTCGACCCGGCGCTGGGCCTGGCCGCGCAGGCCACCATGGCCGCCGCGCCAAACTACCGCTGGCTCGGCGGCCTGCCGCACGAGGAAGTACGGCGCCGCATCCAGCGCGCCCACGTGCTGGTGCATTGCAGCCGCATGGAAGGCGGTGCCCACGTCATCATGGAAGCCGTGGCCAGCGGCACGCCGGTGATCGCGTCACGCATCGACGGCAATGTAGGCATGCTCGGCGCGGACTATGGCGGTTACTTTCCGCCTGGCGATGCCGCGGCGCTGGCCGCACTATTGAGGCGCTGCGTGGAAAGTTCGCGCCGGGATGCGGAAAGTTACCGAAGGGATGCAGAGCGCTGGCGCCGGCAACACGGCGACGACCTACTGGCGACGCTGGCCCGGCAATGCGCCGCGCGTGCGCCCCTGTTCACCGCCGACGCCGAGCGTGCCGCCCTGCGGCGCCTCGCCGGCGACCTGCTGGCCGGCCGCAAATGAAGGCAAACGCGCCCGTCCTGCGTGACATCGTCCTGGTTGGCGGCGGCCACAGCCATGTCGTGGTGCTGCACAGCTTCGCCATGCGCCCACTGCCGGGGGTGCGCCTGACGCTGATCTGCACCGACACCGACACGCCCTATTCCGGCATGCTGCCGGGCTACATCGCCGGCCATTACGGCTTTGACGACGTGCATATCGACCTGCGCCGGCTCGCCGAATTTGCCGGCGCGCGCTACCTGCGCGACGAGGTGATCGGCATCGACCGCGCCGAACGCAAGGTACTCTGCCGCGAGCGCCCGCCGGTCAGCTACGACGCGCTGTCGATCAACATCGGCTCGACACCGCAGCTCGCCGGCGTGCCGGGCGCCACCGAACACGCCATCCCGGTGAAGCCGATCCGCCGCTTCAACCAGCGCTGGCTGGCACTGTTCGAACGCATGCGCGTCCACGCCGGGCCGGCCACCATCGCCGTGGTCGGCGCCGGCGCTGCCGGCGTTGAATTGACGCTGGCCATGCAGTACCGCCTGCGCAATGAACTTTCCGCACTGGGGCGCGACCCCGACCAGTTGCACTTCCACCTGTTCTCGGCCGAGGCGGAAATCCTGCCAACGCACAACGCCGCCGTGCGCCGCGCCTTCGAGTCGGTGCTGACCGCGCGCGGCGTCAGCGTGCATCGCGGCGCCGAGGTCAGCCAGGTCGGCGCCGGGCGCCTGCAAGTACGTGGCGGCACCACGCTGGAGGCCGACGAAATCGTCTGGGTCACCCAGGCCGGCGGTGCCGCCTGGCTCAAGGACACCGGCCTCGCGCTGGACGAATCCGGCTTCATTCGCATCGGCGAGACCCTGCAAAGCGAAACCGACCCGCTGATCTTCGCCGCCGGCGACTGCGCCGCGATGAACGGCTACCGGCTGGAAAAGGCCGGCGTCTTCGCCGTGCGCATGGGCATGCCGCTAGCCGAAAACCTGCGCCGCAGCGTGACCCGCGAAGAGCTGACGCACTACCGCCCGCAGTCGCGCTGGCTGGCATTGATCAGCACCGGCGATCGCCACGCGGTAGCCTCGCGCGGCTGGCTGTTTGCCTGCGGCGACTGGATCTGGCGCTGGAAGGACTGGATCGACCGCCGCTTCATGCGCAAGTTCTGCGAGCTGGCGCCGATGGCGGATGCCAGGCCGGCCGCCAACGACGAGGTCGCCCTGGCACCGGTGGAACAGGAACAGGCCATCTCGGCCATCGCCATGCGCTGCGGCGGCTGCGGCGCCAAGGTCGGCGCCAGCGTGCTGTCGCGCGCACTGGCCGAACTGCAGCCGGTTGCCCGCGACGACGTGCTGATCGGACTGCACGCGCCGGACGATGCGGCGGTGCTGCGCGTGCCGCCGGGCAAGGCGCTGGTGCATAGCGTCGATTTCTTCCGCGCCTTCATCGACGACCCCTGGGTCTTCGGCCGCATCGCCGCCAACCATGCGCTGGGCGACATCTTCGCCATGGGCGCCGAGCCGCAGTCGGCCACCGCCATCGCCACCGTGCCGCCGGGGCTGGAAGCCAAGGTCGAGGACACGCTGCGCCACATGATGGGCGGCGCCATCTCGGTGCTCAACGAAGCCGGCTGTGCGCTGGTCGGCGGCCACACTGGCGAAGGCGGCGAACTCGCCTTGGGCTTCGCCGTCAACGGCCTGATCGACGAGCAGCTTGCCAGCGTGCTGACCAAGGGCGGCATGCGCCCCGGCGAGGTGCTGATCCTGACCAAGCCGATCGGCACCGGCACGCTGTTCGCCGCCCACGCACGCCTGAAGGCGCGCGGCCGGTGGATCGACGCGGCGCTGGAATCGATGCAGATTTCCAACCGCGCCGCCATGCCCTGCCTGATCGCTCATGGTGCCAGCGCCTGCACCGACCTTACCGGCTTCGGCCTGCTCGGCCACCTGGTCGAGATGACGCGGCCATCGGGCGTCGATGCCGAGATCGAACTCAATGCCCTGCCGCTACTCGACGGCGCGACAGAGTGTGTCGCCGCCGGCATCCTCAGCTCGCTGCAACCGGCCAATGTGCGTCTGCGGCGGGCCCTGCGCAACCAGGAAGAGGCGCTGTCACACCCCGCCTACCCGCTGATCTTCGACCCGCAAACTGCCGGCGGCCTGCTCGCCAGCGTCCCGGCCGAGCACGCCGAGGCCTGCCTCGCAGACTTGCGCGAACTGGGGTACCCACGCGCCGCGCGCATCGGCCGGGTTCTGGCGCAGGGTGAAGCGATCGAACCGATCAGTTTGCGATGTTGAGTGTTGTTCAAGTGCACCGCTTACCGTGTGTAGCGTAAGGATTCGCCGCCAGTGGCGACCAAGCTGCATGTCGTGCCTGCGGCATGCATGATCGGGAGTGAGCATGTCATCTCGCAAGCTGCTGTTCGTCGTCGCCATCACCGTTGTGGTCGGCGCCTTCTTCGCCTTCGACCTGGGACGATGGTTCAGCCTCGACGCGCTCAAGGCGCAGCAGGCGAACATCGAAGCCTACCGGGCTGCCAACCCCTGGCTCGCGGCCGTGGTCTATTTCGCGATCTATGTCGCCGTCACCGCGCTGTCGCTGCCTGGAGCGGCGATCATGACGCTCGCCGGTGGCGCGGTGTTCGGCCTGCTGTGGGGCACGGTGCTGGTGAGCTTCGCCTCCAGCCTCGGCGCCACGCTGGCCTTCCTTGCCTCCCGCTTCGTGCTGCGCGACTGGGTCAAGCAGCGCTTCGGCCCGCGCCTGGCGGCGATCGACCGCGGCGTCGAGAAGGACGGCGGCTTTTATTTGCTTACGCTTCGCCTAATACCACAAGTTCCCTTTTGGGCCGTCAACCTTCTGATGGGGGTTACGCCGATGCGCACTTGGACCTTCTATTGGGTTAGTCAGATGGGCATGCTGGCCGGCACGGCAGTCTATGTGAATGCAGGAACTCAACTGGCGAGCGTAGGCAGCATTAAGGACATCTTCTCACTGGAATTGATTGGTTCGTTCCTCTTGCTGAGTATCTTCCCCCTGATCGCCAAGAAGTTGGTCGACGGCGTCAAGGCAAAGCAGGTCTATGCGCGCTGGACCAAGCCGGCGAAGTTCGACCGTAACCTGATCGTCATCGGCGCCGGCAGCGCCGGCCTGGTCACCGCCTACATCGCCGCCGCCGTGAAGGCAAAAGTGACGCTGATCGAAAAGCACCGGATGGGCGGCGACTGCCTGAATACCGGCTGCGTACCGTCGAAGGCGCTGATCCGCTCGGCGAAGTTCTTATCCCACATTGCGCGCGCCGAGGAGTTCGGGTTTCGCCGTGGCGCCAGCGCCGACTTTAACTTCGCCGACGTCATGGAGCGGGTGCAGCGAGTGGTGCAGACCGTCGAGCCGCACGATTCCGTCGAGCGCTACACCGGGCTGGGTGTCGAAGTCATCGAAGGCACGGCGACGCTGGTCTCGCCCTGGGCAGTCGAAGTCAGGTGCCACAACGGCGCGACGGAGAAACTCTCGGCGCGCAGCATCGTCATCGCCGCCGGGGCGCGGCCCTTCGTGCCGCCCATCCCGGGCATCGAGGAGGTCGGCTACCTCACCTCCGATACGGTGTGGGACCTGCGCGAACTGCCCAGGCGGCTGGTGGTGCTGGGCGGCGGGCCGGTCGGCTGCGAGCTGACGCAGGCCTTCGCCCGCTTCGGCGCCAAGGTCAGCCAGGTGGAGATGCTGCCGCGCCTGATGATTCGTGAAGACCCGGAAGTCTCCGAACTGGTGGCCGCACGTTTCCGCCGGGAAGGCATCGACGTGCTGCTGAACCACAAGGCGATGCGCTTCGTCGTCGAGAATGGCGAAAAGGCGCTGATCGCGGACCACGAGGGCAGGGAAGTGCGCATCCCCTTCGATGCCGTGCTAGTCGCCGTCGGCCGCGTCGCCAACCTCAAGGGCTACGGCCTGGAGGAGCTCGGCGTCGCCACTTCGCGCACCATCGAGACCAACGAGTTCCTGCAGACCAGCTACCCCAACATCTACGCCTGCGGCGACGTCGCCGGGCCCTACCAGTTCACCCACACCGCCGCGCACCAGGCCTGGTATGCCGCCGTCAATGCGCTGTTCGACCCGTTCAAGAAGTTCAAGGCGGACTACTCGGTGATCCCCTGGGCCACCTTCGTCGAGCCCGAGGTGGCGCGCGTCGGCCTCAATGAAGCCGAGGCGAAGGAAAGGGGCATCGCCTGCGAGGTGGCGCGCTACGACATCGACGACCTCGACCGCGCGATTGCCGACAGCGAGGCGCATGGTTTCATCAAGGTGCTGACCGTGCCGGGCAGCGACCGCATCCTCGGCGTGACCATCGTCGGCGAGCACGCCGGCGACCTGATCGCCGAATACGTGCTGGCGATGAAGCACAGCATCGGCCTCAACAAGATCCTCGGCACTATCCATATCTATCCGACGCTGGCCGAGGCCAACAAGTACGTCGCCGGGGTATGGAAGAAGGCGCATGCGCCGGAACGCCTGCTGCGCTGGGTGGCGCGCTTTCATGCCTGGCGGCGGGGAGGATGAGCGTGAGACACATCGAACTGGTGCGCCTGCTGTTCGCCGTTGCCCTCCTCTCCTGCGCCACACTGGTTCGCGCCCAGGCCTTCGACCACTCGCATGCGGCATGGAACGCGCTGCTGGCCAGGCACGTCAAGACCTTCGCCAACGGCAATGCCAGCGCCGTCGATTACGCTGCGCTCAAGTCCGAGCATGCAGCGCTGAAAACCTACCTTGGCACGCTCACGGCGGTCAGCGAATCCGACTACGGCAAATGGAGCAAGGCTCAGCGCCTGGCCTTCCTGATCAACGCCTATAACGCCTTCACCATCGAGCTAATCCTCACGAAATATCCCGAGCTCGAATCGATCAAGGACCTCGGCTCGGTGTTCTCCTCGCCCTGGAAGAGGAAGTTCTTCACGCTGCTCGGCCAGGAGCGGCACCTCGACGAGATCGAGCACGGATTGATCCGTACGCCCGGTGCCTTCGACGACCCGCGCATTCACGCCGGCGTGGTCTGCGCCTCGATCGGCTGTCCAATGCTCAGGCCCGAGGCCTTCACCGCGGAGAAGCTCGACGCCCAGCTTGACGACGGCATGAACCGATTCCTCTCCGACCGCACGCGCAACCGCTTCGACGCCAGCAGCGGAAAGCTCCAGGTGTCCAGGATCTTCGACTGGTACGGCAAGGACTTCGAGAAGGGACATAAGGGCTATGACTCGCTGAAAGCCGCCTTCGCCCGCCATGCGGCGCAACTCGCTGCCACGCCCGAGGCACAGGCGAGGCTGCGCAAGGGCGACTACACGCTCGACTTCCTCGACTACGACTGGAAGCTCAACGACAGCCGGCGATGAAACCCGGCGTTGCCATCCTTGCCCGCGCCCCGGTGGCCGGGGAAACCAAGACGCGGCTGATCCCGGTGCTTGGAGCCGCGGGCGCCGCCAAGCTGGCGGCCTGGATGCTGCGACGGGCGGTAGCGACCGCGCAGGCAGCGGAGCTGGGGCCGGTTCGGCTCTTCTGTGCCGGCGATCCGGACCATCCGGAATTCATCGCCTGCGGCGGCAAGGGCCTGGACCGATTCCGACAGCCCGGCGGCGATCTCGGCGCACGCATGGCACAGGCCGCCGAGCAGGCGGCGACGCCGGACGGAGTGATCGTGATCGGAACCGATTGCCCGGCGCTGACACCAGACCACTTGCACCAGGTCGCTCAAGCGTTACGGCAAAACGATGTCGTCGTCCTGCCCGCCGAGGATGGCGGCTATGTGCTGATGGCCATGCGCCAGCCATCGGCCGCGCCATTCTCGGGCATTCGCTGGGGCGAGTCGACGGTCATGGCGCATACGCGGCGGCGATTGGCGGAACTCGGCTGTCGCTGGACCGAGCCGGCCACGCTGTGGGACGTAGACCGGGCGGAGGACCTCGAACGCCTGTCGATCGCCTGGCCGGAAGTGCGGGCTGTCATTTCCTGAGGGACGGGCCGGCATTCGCCATCACGGCGTGCCAAGAAATTTGCGGATACCCCGGGGGCACTCGCCAGCCCGGCAGCCCGAATCCGCCATGGGCTTCGGCGCTGCTGTTACGGGTCGCCGGTCAGGCCTTCAAGCCGGCTACGACGGTGCTGCGCGCCGAGACGGTGGCATCGTGCTGCGGGCCGGCGACACGCTTGACCGCTTTGCGCCCCGTTCCGCCTTTGCCACCGCCTCCGGCGGCACCCTGGGACGACACGGCTGCCGGGTCGCGCCCGTTCATGATCAAGGCCAGATGCAAGCGGTCGCGAGCCCCCAGCTTTTCGAAGATGGCTCCGGCGTGGGCCTTGACGGTACGCTCGGCGATGTCGAGAGCGCGGGCGACTTCCTTGTTGCTGGCGCCGGCGGCAATCTTGTGGGCGACTTCGAGTTCGCGTTGGGTCAGGGCAGACAGGCGCGGATCGGGTGGGATAGCCGGTGCGGTAGCGGCCAGGGCACGGCTGGTGGCTGCCACCAGGCGCGCCATCAGGCTGGGGCCCAGCCACAGGCCGCCGGCGACCACCGCCTGTGCTACCTGCTTCAGGTTGGCCGCCGTTGCGTGGGCATTGATATAGCCTCGGATTCCTGCCGAGAACAGCGTCAGGGCTTGCTCGTCGTCGGGCTGATCGGCCAGCACGATGAGCTGGATTCCGGGCCGTTCAGCCAGCAAGCGTTCGACCTGGGCCAGCGCCGCGTCGGCCGGGTCAAGCCGCAGCCAGACCAGGCTGGACACTTCCAGCACCCCCAATGGCGCGCCGGCCTTGAGGCAGCGCAAGCGGGGAAAGGCTTCTTCCCAGCGCGGAAGCGCTCGGCCCGAAGGGGAAACAAAGAGATGGGGCGGCGACTTGGTCGCTCGACTTGCCATGGTACTCAGTCCGCCAGGGCCTCCAAAAAAACTGCGGGACCCAAGCCGGTCCGAGTCCAAACGCGCCGGAGGGATGTGCGCGTCGGGAGGGAAGCCAGACCGGCCTGAACCCCGCATGAATCCATTGTGACCAAGTCCGCGCCTCCTCGTTATCCGTGTTTTTACGCAAGAAACTGCGGTTTATACGTAGTCGAACCCAGTCAGTTCGTATCGAACATCGGCGGTGCGACCTTGATGATTTCCGAAATCGTGGTCAAACCGGCCGCAACCTTCTTGGCGCCGGCAATGCGCAAGGGCTTCATGCCCTCGCGCATCGCCAGATCCCTGATTTTGGCCAGATCGCTGCCTGCGGCGACTACTTTCTTCAGCTCCTGCGACATGGGCATGATCTCATAAATGCCAACCCGGCCTTTGTAGCCGGTCATGCGGCAATCCAGGCAGCCGGCGGGGTGGTAGAGCTGGGTCGGCTTGGTCGACTTCCAGGGCGCCACCAGCGCCGTCCAGGCATCGTCATCCTCGGCGCGCAGGCCGCCGGGTTGTTTGCATTGCGGGCAAAGCGTACGTACCAGGCGCTGGGCCATGACCCCCAGCACAGTGGCCGAAAGCAGGTAGGGTGGCACGCCCAGGTCGATCAGGCGCGTGATCGCCGAGGGCGCATCGTTGGTGTGCAGCGTGGACACCACCAGGTGCCCGGTCAGCGCCGCCTGGATCGCCATGTCGGCGGTCTCCAGGTCGCGGATCTCGCCGACCATGATGATGTCCGGGTCCTGGCGCATCAGGGCACGGATGCCCTCGGCGAAACCGACGCCGATGTCGGCGACGATCTGCACCTGGTTGAAGGCCGGCTCGACCATTTCGATCGGGTCTTCCAGGGTGCAAACGTTGACTTCCGGCGTCGCCAGGTTCTTCAGCGTGGAATACAGGGTGACCGTCTTGCCGCTGCCGGTCGGCCCGGTGACCAGGATGATGCCGTTCGGCTGGGACGCCATGTGCTGCCACTGCACCGCTTCTTCCGGGGCAAAGCCAAGCTCGGAAAAGTCGCGCACCAGCACTTCGGGGTCGAAGATGCGCATCACCAGCTTTTCGCCGTAGGCGGTGGGCAGGGTGGCCAGGCGCAGCTCGACCTCCTGGCCGTCGGGCATGCGGGTCTTGATGCGGCCATCCTGCGGGCGGCGCTTTTCCATGATGTCCATGCGACCCAGGACCTTGATGCGGCTGGTCATGGCGTTGAGCACGGTCATCGGGATCTGGTACACCTGATGCAGGACGCCGTCGATGCGAAAGCGCACGATGCCCAACTCGCGCCGCGGCTCGACGTGAATGTCCGAGGCACGTTGCTCGAAGGCATACTGCCAGAGCCAATCGACGATGCGCACGATGTGCTGGTCGTTGGCGTCGAACTGCTTGTTGGTCTTGCCGAGTTCGACCAGCTGTTCGAAATTGGACGCGCCGGTGGAAATTTCACCCTTGTTCAGCGCGCCCTTGACTGATTTCGCCAGGTTGTAGAACTCCACCTGGTAACGCGTGATGTCCTCGGGATTGGCGACCACGCGGCGGATGTCCTTGCGCAGGATCGGCTTCATCTCCGCCTCCCAGCCGCGCTGGAAGGGCTCCGCCGTGGCGATCACCACCTCGTTCAGCTTGACCTCGACGGGCAGGATGCGAAAGCGGGTGGCGTAGGTATTGCTCATCACGTCGGTGACCGCGGAAAAATTGATTTTCAGCGGATCGATGTGCAGGTACTCGATGCCCGACCATTGCGCCATCCATTGCGTCAGCCCTTCGAGGTCGAGCATGCGATGCGGCGCTTGCAAGGATTTCCATTTCTGCTCGGCAACCACCACCAGCGGGTGGGCATCGCCCTTGAAATAACGCCGCTCCTGCTTGAAGCGTTCGGCCTCGGCGGCCGCGAGCAGACCATCGGCCACCAGGGCGTCGACCACTTCCGGCAGGGTGAGGCGATGGTCCTTGATGGCGGTCGTATTCATTAGTTTCGCGACGGGTTGGTTGGCGTTCGTTGGGCGCTGGATTGGCTAGTTGGCGAGTGCTCGGGAGTGACGGACAGGTAACGCTGAACTATAGCCGACAACCCGGCCGGGCCTCAATGCGGGAGTATTATTCCCGAATCGTCAAGGAGACGTCGCATGAAACTGCGCTTGATGCTGAACCTCGCCATCCTGCTGCCTTGGGCAGCGAGCGCCCAGTCCGCCACCGAAAACTGCGCCAACGCGCGCGACCCCGGGCGCTGCGAGGCCCAGCGCGCCGCCCTCAAGGCCTGCGCCGACAAGCACGGCGCCGAGAAGCGTGCCTGCCTGGATGCCTCCCTGCCGCCTGTGGACTGCGCCAAGGCGGCCAATCCGCAACGCTGCGAAGCCACGCAAAAGGCGCGCGAAGTGTGCAAGGGCAAGAGCGGAAAGGCGCTCAAGGCCTGCCTGCGCGGCGACGCGCCGAAAAAGCCGCGGCACAAGCGCAAGTCGACCATCCAGAAACAGCCTTGAGCCGGCGCCGCCTCCCGATCGCGGGCCGCGCCGGTCCCTGATGCTGAGCGTGACTGGCCTTGGCAAGCGCCACCCCGGCGCGGCCCGGCCCTTGTTCAGCGAACTCCGCTTCGCCGTCGGCGCCGGCGAGGTCGTTGCGCTGGTCGGTGAATCTGGAGTCGGCAAGAGCACGCTGCTGAATTGCATCGCGGGCCTTGAGCCGGCGGACACCGGCACCGTCCTGGTCGGCCCGGACGCGGCCGACATGGCGCGCCTTGACGAAGCGGCTGCGGCGGCCTTGCGCGCCAGGCGCATTGGCTTTGTGTTCCAGGCCTTCCACGTGCTGCCGACCCTTAACGTGGCCCAGAACATCGCAGTGCCGCTGCTGTTGAACGGTATCGACGCGGCCGAGCATCCAGCGCGCATCGAGGAACTGCTGGCCCGCGTCGGCCTCGCCGGCTTCGGTTCGCGCTGGCCGGCGTCGCTATCGGGCGGCGAGTTGCAACGGGTGGCCATCGCGCGGGCGCTGGTGCATCGGCCATCCCTGATCCTTGCCGACGAGCCCACCGGGAACCTCGATCCACGCACCGCCGACGAGGTGCTTTCCCTGTTGCTGGAACGGGTGCGAGCGTCGCATGCCGGCGCCCTGATCGTGACCCACTCGCAGCATGTGGCGCAGGCCTGCGACCGCATCCTGGCGCTCACTCCGGAGGGGCTGCGATGATGCGCCTGGGCTGGTGGCTGATTCGCGCCCAGTTCCTTGCCCGGCGCGGTGCCACGGCCTTGTCGATGCTGGCCATCGCGCTCGGCGTCGCCTTGGGCTATGCCATCCACCTGATTAACGATGCAGCACTGGCCGACTTTTCGCGCGCCATGAAAGCCGTGCAGGGCGAGCCGGATGTGGTGATCGCCGCACGCGACGGCGCCGGCCACGTTCCCCTGGCACTGATCGACCTGCTCAGCCGCGATGAAGCGGTGGCCGTGCTGGCCCCGGTGATCGAAACCCGGGTGCGGATCGGCGACACCCCAATGCTCGTGCGCCTGATCGGCCTCGACCCGTTCAGCGCCGCGCAACTAATGCCGATGCTGCTGCCGGATCAAGCCAACGACGCCATGGGCCGCCTGCTCGACGGTGCGGTTTTCGCATCGCCGGCCCTGGCGGCAAAAGTCGGCGCTGACACCACGGTGATTCGCGGCGCGGCCCGCTGGCAAACGCATATCGGCGGCGAATTGCCGGCAGCACCGGCCGGGGAGAGATTACTGGTGGCCGACATCGCCTGGGTCCAGGCCCATTTCGGCCCGCGCGAGGGCGTCGGCGAAATCCGCATCCGCCTGCACCCGGAAACGCCGCTTGCCGCCTGGCGTGCATCATGGGCCCCGAAGCTGCCGGCCGGCATCGAGCTGCGCGCCGCCGCGGACAACCAGGCCCGCGTATCCAATATCTCGCGCGCTTATCGCGTCAACCTCAACGTGCTGGCGATGGTCGCGCTGCTGACCGGGGCCTTCCTGGTCTTCGCCACCCAACTCACCGCAGTGGCGCAACGCTCGACACAGTTTGCGCTGCTTGGCGTCTTGGGGCTGCCGCCGCGCCAGCGCCTGTTGCAGGTACTGGTCGAAGGCCTGGCGATCGGCGTGCCGGGCTCGGCAGGCGGACTGCTCCTCGGCTTTGGTCTCGCCACCGGCTTCACCCGTGTGCTGGGCGGCGACCTGGGTGGCGGCTTCTTTTCAGCGGCGTCGCCGGAGATCGACGCGCAAACCCTGCCGGCCGCCGGATTCTTTGCCCTCGGTTGCCTCGCCAGCCTGCTCGGCGCGCTGTACCCGGCCTGGCTCAACCGCATCCAGCCCTTGGCCCAGGCCCTGAAAACGGGCTTTGCGCAGCGCCAGAGGCCGGGCGCCGGGCATGCCCTGGGCCGCGACTTGCTCCTGATCCTGGTGCTGACCGTCGGTGCGCTGGCGCTCACCCGCGTGCCGGCCATCGCCGACCTCCCCCTCGGCGGCTATGCCGCCATCACGCTGCTGCTGATCCTCGGTATCGTCAGCGCCCCCCTGGCCACCCGCGCACTGTTTGGCGCGCTGGCTCGCGCTTGGCTTCCTGCGCCGCAGAAGATCGCGGTACAGAACATCCTTCAGGCACCGCTGATGGCCCAAGTAGCCGCCAGCGGCCTGATCGTCAGCTTCGCCCTGACGGTGAGCATGGTGACCATGGTTTCCAGCTTTCGCACCGCGCTCGACCAATGGCTGGACGCGGTCCTGCCGGCACCGTTCTACATGCGCAGCAAGGCCGTGCCGCTGCCCGCCGAATTGTTGGCCGACCTGGCGCGCCCCGATAGTCCCTTCCTGCGCGTCGAGCGCATGGCGGCAAGCAGTTTCAGCCTCGACCCGCAACGGCCCGCGGTGGCCCTGCTGGTGAGGGAGATCGACCGCCGCCAGCCGGGCGCGCGGCTGCCGTTTTCCGGTGCCGTGATCGACGTCGCGCCGACAGAGATTCCGGTCTGGGTCAGCGAGGCCATGCAGGAAGTCCATGGCATCGCGGTGGGCCAGCAACTGCGCCTGCCGCTGCTGGGACGCGACGTCGAGGTCACGGTGGGCGGCATCTGGCGCGACTACGCCCGCCAGTTCGGCGCGGTGGTCATGTCGGCAGATGACTATCTGGCGCTGGGAGGGCATTTCGAGGCCACTGACCTCGCGCTCTGGCCACGCCCCGGCCAGGAAGCCGTCGCGCAATCATGGCTGCGCGGCGAAGCGCAGCGCCTTGGCGTCGAAGCGGCGGCCAGCGGCGAGATTCGCGAACTGAGCCTGTCCATCTTCGACAAGAGCTTTGCCATCACCCATGCGCTGGAAGCCGCCGCGATGCTGATCGGCCTGTTCGGCCTCGCCGTCACGCTCGCCGCCAGCATCTGGTTGCGCGCACGCGAACTCGCGACGCTGGCGGCGCTGGGTTTCGATCGCGCCATGCTGGGCCGCGCCGTGGTGCTGGAGGGCGCCATGATCGCCGGTATCGGGCTGCTGCTGGGCCTGGCCTGCGGCATCGGCGTCGGCGCCATCCTGACCGAGGTGGTCAATCCGCAGGCCTTCCACTGGCGCATGCCGCTGCGGGTACCCTGGACGCAGGTCCTGCCGGTAGCCGGCCTTACCCTGCTCGCCGCCATGCTCGCCAGCGGCATTGCCGCACGCCAGGCCACGCGCATGCCGGCGGCCCGCATCCTGGCCGGTGCGCAGTAGGCCGGGACGTGGATCGTCGCCAATTCCTGCTGACGCCGCTGCTGCTGCCCGCGCTGGCCACAGCCCGGCCGCCTGCGGTAGCAGCCTACGCCACGCCGAAGCGCGGCCACGTCCTGCGCTTTCCGGCGGACCATGGCGCACACCCCAAATTCCGCACCGAGTGGTGGTATGTCACCGGCGTGCTCGATGCGCCGCGCGCCGAGCTTGGCTTCCAGCTCACCTTCTTTCGCACCCGCAGCGGTCGCGCAGAACAGCTCGACTCGCCGCTCGCAGCGCGGCAGATCCTGTTTGCCCATGCGGCCATCAGCCGCGCCGGCGACCGCCTGCGCCACGCCGAACGCGCTGCGCGCACCGGTCTCGGCGCCAGCTATTCCACCAGCGACTGCGCGGTGCAGGTCGGCTCCTGGCACATGCGGCGCGAAGGCCAAGGCGACGGGGAGCGCCTCCGATTACGAGCGGAGGACCGCGTGCTCGGGCTCGACCTGACGCTGACCCCGACCCAGCCCCTGCTGCTGCAGGGCGATGGCGGCTGGTCGCAAAAGGGAACGCGCCCAGAACTGGCCAGCCATTACGTGAGCTGGCCCCAGTTGCAGGTCGAGGGTCGCTGGCGAGTCGAGGAGCATAGCCATGCGGCCAAGGGCCATGCCTGGTTCGACCATGAGTGGTCGTCGGAAGTGCTCGACCGCGGCAGCGTGGGCTGGGACTGGATCGGCATCAACCTCGACGATGGTGGAGTGCTGATGGCCTTTCGCATCCGCGACGCCACGGGGGCGACGGTACATGCCCACGCCTGCCTGCGGGAGGCATCCGGCCGAATCCAGCGCTATGCATCCGCTGAACTGAGTTTCGTTCCGCTAAGTCACTGGCAGTCGCCACGCAATGGTGCGCGCTACCCGGTGCAGCTGGAGATCCGGTTCGGTCAGCATGCCGTGCGCACCCGGCCTGTCCTCGACGACCAGGAAATCGCCAGCCGGCGGCCGCTGCCGATCAGCTACTGGGAAGGCCTGGTCGAACTCGAGGGCAGCCTGCACGGCCACGGCTACCTCGAAATGACCGGATATGCCGCGTCCATGGCGCTGTAGGCGGACGCCACGCGCAACCCCTGGCGCCTTCAGTCGATGTAGTCCATGCGCAAGCGTTGTTGCAGCTGCCGCGCTTGCAGTAGCGCCTCCTTGAGAATCTGGCGATCCAGGCGGTGCAGGCGATCGGGATCGAGTCGGTTGCCGGCTTGGGGAAATCCGCCGCCCATTTGGTTTTGCAGGCGCAGGCGCTGCAGTTGGAAAAACGCCGCAATGATCGCCGCCGCTTCCGCGAGCGGCATGCCAAGCGACTGGCGTGCGCCGCGCAGGCGCTCGACCGTATTGGTATGCTCGATTCCCGCCGCCAGCGCATGAATCCGCATGGCATCGACGAAAATGCGGATACCCTGGTTCTTCAGGTCCAGGGTATGCGGATGATCCGGCCCGCCGCCAAGGCGGAAGTCGCGCCACCAGCCGAGCGGCGTCTGCTGGCTCAGCGCATTGACGGCGAGGGCACGCAGGAAAGCCTTGTTGCCGCGAACATGCTGCAGCAGCCAGCCCTGGAGTTCGCTCACCAGTTCCTCGCGCCCGTAGAGCGGGCGGAAGTCAAAGAAGATGCTGGCATTGAGCAGGGCCTCCGGCTGCGGCACCGAAACCCAGGCACCGAAGCGCTGCTTCCATTCGTCCAGCGACAGGCACCACTCGGGATTGCCGGCCATGATGTTGCCCTTGCAGCGCGGAAAGCCGCAGGCATCGAGCGCGCCGTTGACCGCCACGGCAAAGGGCTGGAAGCGGACTCGCAACTCGGCTACGTCAGCCATGCCGGCATCGAACACGATGCCGTTGTCCTGATCGGTAAGCAGGGTCTGTTCCAGCCTTCCCTCGGAACCGAAGACGATCCAGCACCAGGGCACATAGGGCAGATCGAACTCGCCCTCGACCAGGTCGATGGCTTGCAGGGCAATCAGGTCGTTCAAGGCCGAAAGCCATTCGCACAGGGCTTCCGGCCCGCTGCCCTCGGCCAGCCGGCGCGCCGCGAAACGCCTCACGGCGCCGCTCTGGGTCGCCAGTTCGGCAATGCTGCGAGTGGCCAGGATGGCATTGGCCAGGCTGGCCGAATCGGCCGCCTGCATGCCATAGAGATCGCCCTGCGAAACGACATTGAACAGGCGGCCATCGTTCTCGACCAGGATCAGGTGGCGCATGCCGCGACGGAACATCAACACCGTGGCCTGATGCACGGTCGCATCCGCGCCCAGGCTGGCGAGGCCACCGGTCATCATCACCGCCACCGGAACGTCGAGGTCGCTGTTTTCCTCGGCGATCGCGCGCACGGCATCGCGCAAGGTGACGATGCCCAGCGGCACCTGGGTCGCCGGATCGACGATCACCGCCGCCTCGGCTGCCCGCTCGTCGATCGCGCGCAGGGTCTCGCGCAGGGTGTTCTCCGGCGCTACGATGACCGGCAATGCCAGCGGCAGTTGGCGCAGCGCCGTGTTGAGGTTCACCGCCATCGACTCGTCCTTGCGCGGATCAGTACTTGATGCGGGCATGAAGTGTCTTTTCGCTGGCGGCACGCGCCTCGCCAAGGGTGCGGATACCCTTCTCGGCGAGCAGGGGCAGCATCTTGAGAAACACTTCGGCGGTGACGATGGCATCGCCAACTGCGGTGTGGCGTCCCATCACCGAGACCCCGAGCCGCTCGGCGATGGCTTCCAGGCGATGCGTTTCCTGATTGGGGAACAAGGCAGCCGAGAGGAGGAAGGTATCGAGCACCGGACGGTCGAAGCGCACACCGGTGGCGGACTCCTTCAACTCCAGAAAGCGCATGTCGAAGGCCGCGTTATGTGCGACCAGCACGGTATCGGCGACGAACGCCCGGAAGATCGGCAACACGCGGCCGATCGGCGGCTGGCCGGCCAGCATGTCGGCGCTGATGCCGTGGATCCTGACCGACTGCGCAGGCAGGCTGCGCTGCGGGTCGATCAATTGTTCATAGGCCTCATGGCGCAGCAGGCGTCGATTGACGATGCGCACGGCACCGATCTGGATGATTTCGTCGCCTTCCGAAGGATTGAGTCCGGTGGTTTCGGTATCGAACACGGTATAGGAAAGCTGTGCCAGCAGGCGGTCCTCGAGCGCAAGGTCGGTTTCCTCGTCGCGAAACAAATCGAAGTCGTAGAACTCCGGTCGGCTATCCGCCGTGGCGAGCAGCGGCGCCGTACCGCCCTGGCCGCTGACCGCCGGGAGCAGGAAGCGGAAATAGGCCCGATAGGCGGCATGGTCGCGCTGGAACCAGACCTCACCTCCATTGCGCTCGACGATGTCGCGCACCGTCAATGGCGACGATTCGCCGCTCAGGTTCATGGGGTCGAGTTCCCAGTTCATCACCGTCTCGGTACTCATGAACACGCCGGACCAGATCAGGTCCAGGCAGGCCATTTCGCCGTCGCGGACGAGGCGCAGGCGCAGTTCGCGGATCCGGTACTCGTCGCGCAGGCGCAGCGCAAAGTAGCTCATGGCCTGCAACAGGGAGAAGCCATCGACCTTGATCCACACGTCGGGGTCGACTTCATCGAGGCTGACAGGGATCTCGCAGCGTTCGGCAATACGGCGCCGCGCCGCCGTGAGCAGGTCCGCACCCAGCATTTCTTCCAGCGGCCACCGCGATTTGAGGACGGCGGCAAAGCTGCGCGCAGCGGCCTCGACGCGCAAGGCGATGCCCTCCGCTTCATCCCTCACCACGGCGAGGAAGCGCTGCCGTTCCTCGGCGCTCATATCCCCGTAATCGTGCAAGGTCTCCGCCGCCGCGCGCAGGCTGCCGACAGGGCCCCGGCTGGATTCGGTGAGGTCCTGCAGCAACTGGTCGCGCGCGGATTCGCTGTCGAAGGCTTCGGTCATGTCCTCGATCATGGTCATGTAGCCGGAAAATCCCGGCTTGCCGGCATCCGCTGACCCGGCGGCATCGCGGTCGGCATCGGGAATCGGCGCCACCAGGACGCGCAGCAGGCGCCCGGCTTCGGTGACCGAGACGAAGTGCCGATGGCCGCCGCCGCGCGCTTCGATGTGCTCCAGCGCATAGCCGATCAGGTGCCGATCGAACAGGCCGTATATCGAGCGGCCGAGGCCGAGCGCCGCAATTCCCTGTGCCGACGTCCCCGCGAACAACGCCCGCGCGCGGCGGTTGTACAGCAGCACGCGGCCGTCCATGTTGCATACGATCACACCTTGCGCGAGTTCCGACATGAGCACGGCAAAGCGGTTGCGGTCGGCGTCGGCGGCGGCATTTGCCGCACGCACCCGGATTTCGATTTCGGCATCGTGCCGCTGCCGCTGGTCGGCAAGTCGATTGACCGCCACGGCGAGTGAATGCAGTTCGCTGCTGCCCTGCAGGCTGAGGCGGGTGGCCGGCTGCTCGACCATGGCAATCGCTTCTTCGGCGGCGCGTGCGAGCGGCTGCACCAGGAAACCATGCACCGCGCGCAGAATCAGGAACAGGAATACGCAGGCAAAGCAGAACACCATCACCAGCGCGCCCAGGCGCCTGTCGACCAAGGCGGTGACCACATCCCGCTCCTGGCCCTCCAACCCGGCGCCGGCGACATAGGCCAGCGCCAGTGCCACCGCCGCCAGGTAAGCGCTGGCAACGACCACGGCGGCAACCAGCTTGGCTCGGGTACACATGCTGGGGCTCCGGTTCGCCGGGGCAGGCCTCAGGCCCGTTCGAGCAGGGCCTTGACCTTGGCCAGCAGGTCCCGCGTGGCAAAGGGCTTGGTCATATACACGTCGGCACCGAGCGCAAGCCCCTTGGACACCTCAGTATCCCGCCCCTTGGCAGTCAGCATCATGATCCGCAGGGTCTTGAATTCCGGGTCCTGGCGCAGGTCCTGGCAGACTTCAAAGCCGTTGCGGTTGGGCATCATGACGTCGAGGATCGCCAGATCGGGTCGCTCGGCGCGCACCTGCGCCAGCGCCTGCACGCCATCATGGGCCACGACGACCTCGTAGCCCTCGCGCTTGAGCAGGAATTCGAGCGAAATGACGATGTTCGGCTCATCGTCGGCGATCAGAATCTTGGTGGCCATGCTCCCCCTCCATGCGGTCGTCGTTATCGTTCTTTTGGCGCAAGAATACACCCCGTCGCGCCGGTCGAGACGATCGGCATAGGGGCGGCCAGCATTCGCTGGCCGTTCCCCTGCCACACCACCGGGCATGCGGGTCCGCACCGGGCGGTTCGAGAAGTTGAGGTTATGTGAGACGAGGCATGCCAAGGCGGTCGAAGTAGGCAATCGTCAACACGTTATGCAGCGCGGTCAGACTGTTGCGCCACCAGCGACGGCTTAGGGCCGCCACGGATTGCGCAACGTGGGGTTGGGCCCCGAGACGGAGCAGTTCCCGGTACATCGTCTTGCCACGTCGCCAGTGCTTGAGATGGAGGACGCGCATTCGCCGGCGCATCCACGCGTCCAATTGTCGCCAGACGCGTGGGGTTTGCGCCAAGTAGAAATACGCTTTCCAACCCAAGACGTAACGACGGAGGCCGTCGATCACGTCGTTAATGCTGCGCCCGCCAGATCGGCGAGTAAGCTGCCGGACCTTTTGCTTGAACGTCTCCAGCGCCGTTCCCGACACGGCGCATTTGACCCCGCCTTTCCGGTCCTCCCAGAGGGCGTATCCCAGAAATTTGCGGCCAAAGGCGTTGGCAACAGCACTCTTCGCTTCGTTAATCTGCAAGTGCAGTTGGTCGTAGCGGCGCTTTAGCATGGCCATCACTCGTTCCCCCGCCTTCCGGCTGCGCACATACACATTGCAGTCGTCGGCATAGCGAGCGAAGCGGTGGCCCCGTCGTTCCAGCTCACGATCCACTTCGTCGAGGAGCACGTTGGCCAAGAGCGGAGAGAGCGGCCCGCCTTGCGGCGTGCCCTCGACGCGCTCGACCACCACGCCACCATTCATAATCCCCGCGTTCAGGTAGGCACGCACCAGCCGGATCACGCCAGGATCGGGCACGCGCTTTCCAAGACGGTCAATCAGGATGTCGTGGTTGACCCGGTCGAAGAACTTGGACAGGTCAACATCGACCACGACCCGGTAGCCGTCCTGCACATACTGCTGTGCAGCGACCACCGCATTGTGCGCCCGGCGGCCAGGCCGAAACCCGTGGCTGTGTTCACTGAAAGTTGGATCGATCAGCGGTTGCAGCACTTGCAACAGTGCCTGCTGAATCAGACGGTCGGTCACGGTGGGTATCCCCAGCTCACGCTCACTCCCGTCCGGCTTCGGAATCGCCACGCGCCGCACCGGCAGGGGCCGGTACGTACCTTCCATCAGTTGCTGCCGGATGGTCGGCCACGCGTGCTTGAGGTGCTGTCCGGTCTGGCCAATGTCCAGCCCATCGACACCTGCCGCTCCCTTGTTCGCCTTTACGCGTTTCCACGCGCGTTGCATGTTTCCCTTCGCGAGCGCTTGCGCAAGCAAGTCTCGTCCCGCGCCTTCCGGTTCGTAACGCGGGGACCGAGCTTCATCACTGATCGCTTCAGACGAGGCTTCACCCCGTCCTGCCACGATCCGTCCCGCTGGCACAGGCATCTGATGCAGTGCACGATCCATCGTCACGTCGTTTGACGCTCCTTCTCGTTCGGCCCTTCGCCCGCGCTGCGGCTACTACGGCCTCGGCTGACTTCTCGCTCCGGTTCGCACCGTCGCCCTTTCAGGCACGAGGCGAGATCTCCCCAGGTAAGAACGCACTCCTTCATTGCACAACCGCCGGATCTACGCCGCTCCACCTTTGGCCACAAGAGCTTCACGGTTTCTTGCCCGCTCGCCCTGCTCGGCAGCGCCTTCTATCCAGTTCGTGTTCCTCGGCTCGCAATTTCGCTCCACGCTTCCTCCCCACGGCCGGTCACCCTTCCGCAGTTGCGCTTCGCTTCGCTCGCTGTGGCCAGCTTGCAGCAGGACTTCCACCCGCAAGAGTGCGCCCATGCTGGGCGCACAAAAAAAGCCC
>CAIVQO010000068.1 GCA_903908065.1 uncultured beta proteobacterium
GCGACGCCGCGCCAGCTGCCGCCAGGCTCACGTTCCGCTCCCCGTCCCGCCCCAGGCCGCAAGTCCCCTCCCCCCCATCTCGCCGATGCCACCGAGCAGGGGGAAGAGTTCAGATCATCCATCCATGAAAGTCGGCGCCCGCAGGACGGCGCTGTGACACGAGCCAGCCAAGGAAACCCGCCATGAGAACCAACCTCCCGGTTACCACCAACGAAGTCCAGCTGACTGATGCCACCCTGATCGTTTCCAAGACCGACCTCAAGGGCCGCATCACCTACATCAACAAGGACTTCCTTGATATTTCCGGATTCACCGAGGCCGAGCTGATGGGACAGCCGCACAACATCGTGCGCCATCCCGACATGCCGGTCGAGGCCTTCCAGGACCTCTGGGACACGCTCAAGGCGGGCCGGCCATGGACCGGCTACGTCAAGAACCGCTGCAAGAACGGCGACTACTACTGGGTGCTGGCGAACGCCGCGCCCATCATCGAGAACGGCCAGATCACCGGCTACATTTCCGCCCGCCGCAGGGCCACGCGCGAAGCCATCGAAGCCCACGAAGCCGCCTATCGCATGTTCCGCGAGAAGCAGCAGGGACGCCTCCAGATCCGCTTCGGCAAGGCGGTGAAGCCAGCCCTGATCGACTTCAACAGCTGGAGCATTGCGCGCAAGCTGTGGGCAGGCGTGGCAACCATCCTCGCCGTCGGCGCGATTTCCGTAGGCAGTTCCTGGCTGGGCATGCATCGCGCGCAGGAGCAGTTCGGGCACTTCCTCAACCATGAGCAGAAGCTGCTCGATGCGCATTCCGAAATGTATGCCCAGGGCCTGCAGATGGGCCAGGCGGTGCGCAACATCGTACTCGACCCGGCCAACCGCAAGGCCTATGACAACCTGCTGCAGGCGCGCAAGGACTTCCAGCAGCAACTGGCGGTCGCAAACGGCGTTCAAGACGAGGATCCGGCCCTGCGCAAGTCCCTCGACGCCATAGGCAAGCTCAGCGCCCAGCATTTCGCCGTCCATGACAAGGTGGCTGACGCCATCAAGGCCAACGACATCACCCTGGCGCGCAAGCTCCTCAATGAGGAAGACACGCCGCTGTGGCGCCAGTACAAGCAGCTGCTGCTCGACGGCCGCGCCAACTTGGCCAAGTCGACGCTGGACGGCCGCGACGAGCTGCGCCAGACGGTCAGCGCCGCGGAGCGCCTTTCGCTCGGCGCCGGGCTGGTCGGACTGGTCATCGCAATGCTGGCGACGATGCTGCTGGCGCGGACCATCCGCCGCCCGCTGCTGGAGATGGACCAGACCTTCGCCAACGTGGTTGGCGGCAACTACTCCAACGTGATCGACATCTCGCGCAACGACGAAATCGGCAAGGCCATGCAGGGCCTGCAGATCCTGCAGACGCGGATGGGCTTCGAAGTCGCCGAAACGAAGCGCCAGGCCGACGAAACGCTACGGATCAAGATTGCGTTGGACAACGTATCGACGGGGGTGATGATAGCCAACACCGAGCGGACGATCATTTACGCCAACAACTCGGTGAAGCGGATCCTCAAGGGTGCCGAAGCCGCGATCAAGAAGCAGCTGCCCAACTTCGACGCCGACAACATGATCGGCGTGAACATCGACAGCTTCCACAAGAACCCGAAGCACCAGGCCGACCTGCTGGGGAAATTCACCAGCACCTACGTCGCCAACCTGCAAATCAGCGACCGCTCCATGCGCGTCTCGGCCAGCCCGGTGATCAACGACCGGGGCGAACGCCTGGGCGCCGTCGCCGAATGGCTGGACCGCACCGACGAAGTCCGGATCGAGAAGGAAGTCGCCGGCATGGTCGACGCCGCCTTGGTCGGCAACTTCGAAACCCGCCTCGCGCTGGATGGCAAGGAAGGCTTCGTGCGCCAGCTCTCCGAAGGCCTCAACCAGCTCTCTGAAGTCACCCAGAACGGATTGACCGACGTCGCCCGCATCCTGCAGCGCGTCGCCAGCGGCGACCTGACGCAGAAGATCGACGCCGACTACCAGGGCATCTTCGGCCAGCTGAAGGACGAC
>CAIVQO010000069.1 GCA_903908065.1 uncultured beta proteobacterium
AGTCAGAGCAGATTCTGGCGATGCGGCGGGGGCAAAACCTTTGTCACGAGATCGGCACCTATTGCTCGAAGGAACTGAAGCTGATCGTGACCAAGATCTGCATCGAACACACCAAGTCCCACTGTTGCTTCAACAGTCGCCTCGCCAGAATCATCAATGAACAGGGCAGGGGGCAGATCGGCAAGAGTTGGGGCAGTGCCAAGAGCCCCAATTGCTCCGGTTTCACGACGGCGGAGTTTGCCTCCCTCGATTTCTCGCGTATCGACTTGTCCGAATTCACGGCAGAGATCATGGCCAACATCAAGATGCCCAATGTCGGCACCATGAGCCAGCAGATCCAGGGCACGGTACAGCAGAAGGTCCAGAACTACTATCAACGATGAAACCAACAAAGATTCTTACCGCCCTTTTGGTTCTTGCTTTACCAACATTGGTGTCGGCGGAATCGTCTGCCACGGTAAAGCAGATGCTACTGATGGCGATCGATGCTCCGGATGGCAAAGCCGGCGGCGTATTGACCGATTCCATTGCAGATAGATTTCGTGAGATGACAGGATCACCTCTGCCGGTTCTGGTTGAAGTCAGTACATTGAAGCATTTCCGCCAGGAGGGCTGCCGGCGACTCAGCCTGAGGATCCGACAGGAAGGAGCAGGTAAGGGGCAGTTCGGCGTCGAGTACGGCATCAACCTCTGCCGTGATGCCAGTCCGCCGACTGAAGGAGTGGATTTGGAGCAAGCAAGCCAGATTCTTGAGGGAGTCGGGCGCAGAGAGTAAGCCATCATGCGGAGATTAACAGGTCAATACTCCGCACGATATGCGGAGAAAAATCTTGCCTTTGCGGAGAAAACCTTCGACAATGTCCGCATGAATTGCGGAGATAAGGTATGACCAAATACATCTGGGAGCGACCCCGCTGGCCCGAGATGACCTTTGATGCTGGGAAGCTGAGTGTTCCTCTGGCCGCCGTTCGCCATGCCCAGGGACGCCTGCTTGGCCGGATGGAATCCCTCGGCTTCAAACTCCGCGACGAAGCCTGGCTGCAAACCCTGACCCAAGATGTACTCAAGACCTCTGAGATCGAGGGGGAGCGACTCGACACCCACCAGGTGCGATCCTCGATCGCCCGAAGGTTAGGTATGGACATCGGCGCCTTGGCACCTGTCGATCGCCACGTCGAAGGTATCGTCGAGGTGATGCTCGATGCCACCCAGAATTGCGCGAAGCCCTTGTCAATGAAACGCCTTCATGCCTGGCATGGCGCCCTGTTTCCGACGGGGCGAAGCGGCATGGCCAAGATCCGCGTTGCCAAATGGCGGGATGATGGTCAAGGGCCAATGCAGGTGATCTCCGGTCCCGTTGGGAAGGAGAAAGTCCATTTTCGGGCGCCGCCGGCTGATCGGTTGAGTGAAGAGATCCGCCGTTTCTTGATGTGGTTCGAAAACTTTGAATATGACCTCGATGGTGTGATCAAGGCCGGACTGGCTCATCTGTGGCTGGTGACGATCCATCCGTTCGACGATGGCAACGGCCGGATCGCCCGGGCCGTCGGGGATATGGCGCTGGCTCGTTCGGAACAGACTCACCAACGTTTCTACAGCCTGTCGTCTCAAATTCAATTGGAGCGTAGCGATTACTACGACATTCTCGAGAAAACCCAGAAGGGTGACTTGGATGTGACGGAGTGGTTGGCGTGGTTCCTGGTCTGCTTGGATCGATCAATACAGCGAGCTGACGGTACCTTGTCAGCTGTGATGGAGAAGGCTCGATTCTGGGATCATTTCAATGATGCGCAATTGAATGAACGTCAGGTCAAAGTGCTCAATCGCATGTTTGACGGGTTCGATGGGAAACTTACGACTACCAAGTGGGCCAAGCTGACCAAGTCCTCGCAGGACACGGCTTACCGGGATATTCTTGCCTTGGTCGAACTAGGTGTGCTCAAGACAGATGGGGCAGGGCGTAATACGCATTACGTCTTGGTGTCAAAAGATGCCTAATTCCGATACCATGATTGCGTTTGCAAAATTAGTCGAAGGCTTTCGCTTTCAATCCGAAAATCGCTCTGTTGTTTGGCAACTACAGGCAATGACTGGAAACGCCAAGCAGACCTCTGGGAATGGTACTTTTCATGGTATTTCCGCACCCGATGAAAATATTTACTATAAATAACAAGCCACTGGAAGGCTCGTTAACTATTGAGTGGGAGTGAGGATCCGGGCAACCGACCAGGTCGAGATCGGGCCGCGCTTCGGAGGTATGATCCGGTTGCTCCCTACGTCTGCGTGAAGCCCATGCCCGTGATGCCCGATCGCCGTGTCGCCAGCGCCGACTCTTGCCGGCTACCGAGCCGTCAGGGCTTGGAAGATGCCTGAGTTGTCGTCCCTCGGATTGCGCGACATCCTTCTTCTGGCCGCGGGTCTGGTGGCCGCCTACCTGATTGTCCAACTGCTTCGTCTGACCAAACCGGCGAAGCCATCCTCTGCATCCGCCGGGCAGCTTGCCCCCGAGCAGCCGCCGTCGCAACGAACGGAGCCGATCGCTCCACGGGTCGATACTTCCGACATCGATTTCGCCGACCATCTCGCGATCTCGGCCATCAACCTCGAGGTTCAGCGTTTGCGCCGGGAAAGCGCCGATATGAAGGCTGAACTCGACCAGTTGCGCGAGGACGTACGTCAGCTCAAGGCAACACATAATGTTTCCCCCATCTATTCCGAGGCCATGACCATGGCGCAACGTGGTGAACTTCCAGCCGGGATCGCCGCGCGTTGCGGCATTTCCCTGGGCGAGGCGGAACTCGTCGCGGCACTGGCCAATCGCCAGTTGGGCGACGAGGACGGCAGCGAATCCGAAGAGTCATTCCGGTAAGGGCGGATTGGGGCGGATGCGGCATGGACGAACAGCTGGATGATTACGGGGCGCTAAAGCGCAGGCTGCTGGGCCGCATCGTGTTTGCCGTGGTGGTGCTGGCTGGCCTGCTGGCCAGCCTGGCCGTGTTCGATCGCGTCAATGCGCCGCCGCCGCCCGAAAAGCCGCACGCCAAACCCAGCACGCCACCGCCGGCAGCCGTGGCGGCGCTGCCGGACCTGATCAAGTCAGTCGAGCCACCCAAGGACGACAAGTCGCCTGCCGTTACGACGCCCGAGGCGGCGCCGACGGTGCCGGAGTCGAGTGCAGCGCCCAAGGGCCTGTCACCGCTGACAGCGCCCGGCGAGAAGCCGCTGACCCCGCCTGCATCCGGCCGCCACGCGCTGATGCGCTCGGCAGAGTTGCCGGCGCCACGGCCGGCGCTTCCTGAATCGACCAAAGGTGGGGCATCGCAATCCGCTGCGGGACTTTCGACGCCCTCGCCAGCCCGAGCGGTAGCGTCGGCGGAAGCACGCCCGGCGACGCCGACGGCAGCCAAACCCTTCGCATTGCAATTGGGCGTATTCAGTGACGTGGCGAATGCGGAAGAACTCCGTGCTCGCCTTGAGAAGGCGGGTATCCGCGCCAGCATCGAAGCCAGGGTCCAGGTCGGTCCGTTTGCCAGCAAGGCCGAAGCAGACGCGGCACGTGCCAAGCTGAAGGAATTGGGCATCGCGGACGCGATGCTGTTGAGCCTGAAAGGCCGCAAGGGCCAATAGCGTTCCAGGGAGCGATTCCGGGGTCGCCGGAAATTCAGTCGCCCTGATCCATCGCAAGAATCATCTGCGCGCTCTCGTCATCCACCGCGAGGTGGCGGATCAGCGTTTCCTGGTTAATGTGAAGCAAGGCGCGAATGGCCTTGAAGTCGTCTGGCAGAGCCGGGTCGGACCAGCCCAAGGCGGAGTGTCGCGCAAGGTCGACTGCGAGTTTCACGTTCCTAACCCTGGGGTTTTCTGCCAGTCGGTGATCGAGCAGCTGCACCACCAGCGCCGGCAGGCGCCAGGCTTCGGCCAGCGCCAGCTTGAGCTGGTAGAGCGGAACGCCATAGACCTCTTCCTGGATCGTTGCGGACCGGCGATTCGGCTGGGCGCGCTGCGCATCGCGGAATTGGAGGGCCATGGCGGGCGCGTAGAGCCACATCATGATCTCGGCGACATCATGCAGCAGCGTGGCCAGCGTGATTTCATCGACATCCATGTCGCGGCGCAGGATCGCCCATTCCCGCGCCCAATGGGCCGCGCGCCTGGCTCGATTGATCGTCTTGAGGAGTCCCAGCAGGGCTTGCGGGTAGGCTGCAAGTCGTTCCTCGATCACCGGCAGGCTGCCAAACGCGCGAAAGAAGGGAACGATGCCGATCATCATGATGGCTCGATCGATGGTCGTGATATCCGTGGTTTGGCGTTTGCGACGATGTTCCTCGATATAGGCGAGAACGCGCAATGTCAGCAAGGGATCATGCAGGATGACGCCGGCCAGAACGCGGCCATTGGTGCTTTCCTCGTCGGCCGCAAGGCGCTCGATTTCATTGACCGAATGGCGCAATACCGGCAGCTCCGACTGGGCAAATACCGCCAGCCAGGCGTCTACATCGGTTAGCGGCCGTTCGTTCAGCAATTGAGCTCGGCTCCGGGATGGCAGGGCGACAAATGTATCAGCTAATGTCCGCTTTACTTCAAGCCGCGGTGTTGATCACGTTACCCGTTGTGGCCAGATACGGGTTTCCCGTGCTTTGCAGGTTGCGCGCAATGGTACGGATGACATCGCTCAAGGGCGGACGTTCGGCTGATCCACCCGGGTTCCGTTCGCCGGCCACGTCCAGCACATCGCCAAACGCAGTTTTCAGTGCGGCCATCTCCGCGCCGTCCTGGCTTGATGGCGCCGGGTTCTCCAGGCTTCGGGCAAGATCTTCCAAGCGGCTGACGAGCCCGGTATAGCTTGCGCCGGCGGAGTTTGCCCCCGGAGGCTGAGCCGGTTCGGACACGGAACCCGCAAATGGCGTTGTGGAAGAGGCGTTGCGGGGACTTTGCTCCGCAGTGGCTGCCTGAACCAGCGAATGCATGAATGCCTGTAACGCTTCCATCTGTTGCTTCTCCTGTTCGGCGGACTTGCTGGCTGGAATGTCCCGGGCAGGTTCGACGGAGGTTGGCGTTTGCCCGAGCGTGGGCAGTCCGGCATCGGCGAACCCCTTGCTGACGGCTTGGGCCAATCCTGCCCTTCGCTGCGTTTGGGCTGGGCGGACCGGTTCGGAAGTGGCCTCGGGCCCCTCGGTGCGTTTGTTGGTAGTGACCGGCTGGATGTTCGCAGAGGCTCTTTCGCGAGAGGAAAGGCGCTGGGGGCCATCACCGGGGCTTGGTTCTATCGTTCTGATTTCCATGAAGAACTCCTTTTGCAAGGAAAACAAATTGCGCTTCCGACCTCATTTAACGGCGTCTTTAGGCGGAACTTGAGGGGGGCCAAAAAATATTTGGCACGCAACCTGCCTCGAATGGGGCAAGCACTCGTTCCAGTCGCCAGTCGGGTGTTTCCTTGCCGGAAATCGGCAAAAACTGCCGGAAACTTTGCCGGACGAGTGATGAGGGAGGATGAGTGTGGAATCAGGCCTGACAACTGCGGATGCAGAGATGACGGTACCAGGAGCCAGTCCCGGTCGGGATGTCGCTGTCTTGCTGGAACAGGCGCACGAGCTGGAACGCGCAGGTCAGTGGGAGGAGGCCGGGAAGCGCTATCGCGAATTGATCGACCTCGTCCCGGTGCACGCCGAAGCCAATTACCGGATGGGCAAGGTGGCCCTGCAGATGGGGGTGGCTGCGCTCGGGCTACCTTACTTCGAGGCCGCCCTGGAAAGCGAGCCGTCGAATCCAGAGTATTGGATAGGCTACATCGAAGCCTTGTCTCTGGCCGGCCAATTGCGCGAAGCCCTCGATGTCTTGTCGCTTGCACGCCGACAGGGGCTGGAAGGAAAAGATGTCGACGAGCTTGCCCATCGGCTGCAGCCGGCGCCCTCGACTGTCCGACCCGTTTCCCGAAAAAAGGGGAAATCAAAAAAAGCGAGGGTACCGGCCAAGGCGGACTTCGACGCCATGGTGGTCAGCTTCAATCGAGGCGACCATGGGAATGCGGAACGGATGGCCCGACAGATGAGCCGCGATTTTCCGGACTTTTGGGGCGGCTGGAAAATGCTCGGGGTCCTGATGCTGGGGCAAGGGCAGCATGAGGAGGCCCGGCAAGCCTTGTCCAAGGCAGCAGGCCTGGCGCCCGGCGATGCGGAAACCCTTAACAACCTTGGCATCGCCTTGTTTGAACTGGCGAGGTTAGACGAAGCGCAGGACAGTTATGAGCGTGCGCTGGAACTCGACCCGCAATATGCCCAAGCGCATTGCAACCTTGGCGCCGCACTCCAGGCGCAGGGACGTCTGGTGGCTGCCGAAAGCAGCTATCGCAAGGCGCTGGCGATCAATCCTCAGTACTTGAAGGCGCTGAATAACTTGGGTTCGGTATTGCTCGATCTCAAGCGCTTCGAAGCGGCGGAGGCATGTTATCGGCAGGCACTGGAGTTGAAGGTCGCCGATGCCGAGGCCTACCGCAACCTGGGAACGGTTCGGGCGGCAGCAGGAAAGGCGGATGACGCCGAGGCGGACGTGCGGCGCGCGATTGCCCTGGATGCCGGCGACCCGGCCAACTATTGCAGCCTCGCGGCCATCCAGATCGCCCAGGGCAAACTGGCCGATGCGGAAGCCAGCCTCATGCAAGCCCTCGCGATTAGGCCTGATCGAGCGGAAACTCATGAGGAACTGGGTTCGCTGCTGCTGGAAATGGGACGGCATGACGAAGCCGAGGCAAGCTTGCTCAAGGCCATTGAGCGCCGTCCCGATTCCTTCGTTGCCTTGAACAATCTTGGCATCTGCCTGAAAAAGCAGGGACGCCTGGACTATGCCGAACAACGAGTCAGGCAGGCGCTCGAGATCCGACCCAACAGCGCGGAAGCATTGAACAACCTCGGCGGCTTGCTGCGCCGCCTGAACAGGCTGGAGGAGTCGGCGGCAGCGATACGCCAGGCACTCAAGGTCAGTGATGATGCAGGTCTGGCGCATCTGAATCTGGGTGTCAGTCTCAAGGCACTTGATCGCCTCGACGAGGCAAGCGCCTGTTTTACGCGCGCCGCATCACTGGGGATAGAAATGGCCCGCATTCGGAACGCGATGCTGCTGCCTTCGATCATGGGCACTCAGGACGAGGTACTCGCGTCGCGCCAGCGCCTTGAGGCAGCCGTGGACGCCCTGCTATCCGATCCGCCGCGGATCGAGGATCCGCAGGATTGCTTTGGCGAACCCAACTTTTACCTGGCCTACCACGGCCTGAATGACCGCGACCTGCAAATCAAGGTGGCACGTTTGTATGCGGCATCCTGTCCTGCTCTCGTATGGACCGCGCCGCACTGCGTAACGCCGGAAGCGCGAGCCGACCGCAAGGTCCGCGTCGCCTTTTATTCGAAATACCTGTTCAGTCACTCGGTCTCCACCTGCTACAGCCGTTTGATTACCGGACTGTCCATGCAGGATGGCTTCGACGTGACCCTGATTACCGATGGCAGTGTGGATAGGACGATCTACTCCGGCTTCCAGGGGCGCATCGTCGAACTGCCCGACCATTTGATCCATGCCCGAGAAATCATCGCCGACCTCAGGCTGGATGCCTTGCTTTACCTCGATATCGGCATGGAACCGATGAGTTATTTCCTGGCCTTCTCCCGCCTGGCGCCGGTGCAATGCGTAATGGCTGGCCATCCGGTGACGACAGGCATTGCCTCAATCGATTACTTCCTGTCGAGCGAGGTGTTCGAGACTGCCGATGCGGATTCGCATTACAGCGAAACCCTGGTTCGCCTTCCCGTACCGTTGGTTTGTTACGGCAGGCCGGAGGTTCCGGCTGCCTTGAAGAATCGCTCCGATCTGAGGCTGCCAGCGAGGGGGCGCTTGTACATGTGTCCGATGAAGTTGCAGAAACTGCATCCGGATTTCGATCGGGCGATCGCCCGGATTCTTGAGCTGGACGAAGAGGGGTGGGTGATCCTGTTCGAGGATGGCATGCGTGGGCATTGGCGGCGCATGCTGGAGGAACGATTTGCCCGCACGATCCCGGAGCGTTTGCGGAGTCGGATCGTGTTCTTGCCCTGGGTGTCCGACTACAAGGATTTCGTGGCCTCGGTAATCCATGCGGACGTACTGCTCGATCCGTTTCATTTTGGGATCGGGTCGACTATCGTGGTGGTCGGCGTGACGGGAACTCCCTTGATCACCTGGCGCGGAGGCTTCATGCGCGGGCGAATGGGTGCCTATTACAACGAGCTTCTGGAGACCGGCGAATGTAACGCAGGCGATTTGGAATCCTATGCTGTCAAGGCAGTCGAGATCGCAAACTCCCCTTCATTGCGCTCCAGCCTGGCGCAACGCATTCTCAGGAATGGTTACCGCATCTACGAAGAGACGCTCGCATTGAGCGGCCTTTCGGAATTTCTACAGCGTACTCAAGGCGGCCGCTAGGGTTTGATTCAAAATGCAGCGAAGCCGCCGACCTCCCTTAGCGGGAGGGCAGGCGGCACGCGCGAAGTGTCTGAAGCTCAGGCTTTCTGGCTCAGCAGCAGGCCTTGCTGAACGTCTGCGATGTAGCGGGCGATCGCCAGGGTCTCGTCTGACGGGAACTGCCTTATCGTCTCCCCGGTTTCCCCATCCTTGAGGCGTACGATCAAGCGGTCGGTATCTTCATCAACGCTGAATTCGAGGGCCCGGTTGGACTGCGCCAGGGCACGATTGATTTCCCTGACGGCCTCCTTGAGCTGTTCCGACGTTGGCTTCTTGGTCGTGAGCTGTTCGGTCGTGGCTTGCACGGGTTCGACTGGCGTGCCGGCCGGAACGGGCGCCGCGGTCCTGACGGACGTTGCCTGGGCGGATCGCTGGGCATCGCTGCGCAGGCGCACTGCGCCCTGGGTATCCATACCTGCGTTTCCGACTTGCGGGACATTCATGATGTATCCCCTTTGGTCTTTCGCGAACTCGGACAGTGTTGATTCCCGAATCGCACTTGCATTTCTGATCTCGTGTTCCGTGGTCGGATTATCGTGAGTTGGACGAATACCGGGGTGAGCAGTTGCCCGTTCCCCGGTATGTCAAGCGCCGCGAATCACCCTTCCGTTGGCTTACTCGATCCCTTAGCGCAACAGTGACAGCACGCCGTTGGGGACCTGGTTGGCTTGGGCCAGCATGGCGGAACCGGCTTGTTGCAGGATCTGGTTGCGCAGCATGTTGGTAGTTTCCACGGCGTAGTCGGTATCCATTACGGCACTGAACTGGGCGGCGGAATTCACCGCTTCGGTACCGAGAGCGCCGGCGGCCGAGGAGAAGGTGGCCATGTCGGCACCGTACTTCGAGCGGGCGGCGACGATGTTGGAAATGTCGTTGTCAATGCCTGCAACGGTTGCCACGGCGCCGACGGCACCCGCGGCCGTTGCAACACCGGTTACGGTAGAACCATCGGACTTGACCACGACGGCGCCGGTGGCGCCGGCCAGGCCGAGCAGACGCGTGTTTTCGGCCACGAGCGAGGTGTATTCGTCGCCGGAGGCGGTACCGCCCTTTTGCACGGCGATTTCGCGCATGCGCTGCAGGTTGTCATAGACCTGGGCGTGGTAGCCGTCGTTGATCTGCGCCTTGGCAATGCCTTCGTTGGCGGCACGCAAGGCCATGTTGGCTCCGCGCATCTTGGATTCGAAGCCGGAGGCGGTGGACATGCCGGTCGCGTCGTCGCGGGCGCTGTTGATGCGGACGCCGGAGGACAGGCGTTGCATGGCGGTTTGCAGGCCACGGGACGA
>CAIVQO010000070.1 GCA_903908065.1 uncultured beta proteobacterium
ACCGCCTGCTCGGGCGTGTCGATGGCGTCGTTGTAGCCGGGGATGACATTGACCTTGGCCTGCAGGGCCAGCTTTTTCGAGGCGATCTTGTCGCCCATCTGTTCGACCGAGTAATGCTTGGGACCGATGAAGACGATCCCCTCCTCCTCCAGCCGGCGCGAAAACGTTGCGTTCTCCGAGAGAAAGCCGTAACCCGGATGCACCGCCTCGGCGCCCGTCTGCTTGCAGGCAGCGATGATCTTGTCCATCACCAGGTAGGACTCTTTCGACGGCGGCGGCCCGATGCAGACCGATTCATCGGCCATCGACACATGCATCGCATCCTTGTCCGCCTCGGAGTACACGGCGACGGTCTTGATGCCCATCTTGCGGGCGGTCTTGATCACGCGGCAGGCGATCTCCCCGCGGTTTGCAATCAGTATTTTCTTGAACATTTTTTCTTTCTCCCCGGGGCTCAGAGCGGAATGTTGCCGTGCTTGCGCCACGGATTCTTGATGTCCTTGCCGCGCAGCATGGCCAGGCTGCGGCACACGCGTTTGCGCGTCTCATGCGGCATGATCACGTCGTCGATGAAGCCGCGTGCGCCGGCGACGAAGGGGTTGGCGAACTTGGCCTTGTACTCGGCTTCGCGCGCCGCCAGCTTGGCCGGATCGTTCTTGTCTTCGCGGAAGATGATCTCCACCGCGCCCTTCGGCCCCATCACCGCGATCTCGGCGCTGGGCCAGGCGAAGTTCACGTCGCCGCGAAGGTGCTTGGAGGCCATCACGTCATAGGCGCCGCCGTAGGCCTTGCGCGTGATCACGGTGATCTTCGGCACTGTGCACTCGGCGTAGGCGTAGAGCAGCTTGGCGCCGTGCTTGATGATGCCACCGTATTCCTGCGCCGTGCCCGGCATGAAACCCGGCACATCGACGAAGGTGACGATCGGGATGTTGAAGGCATCGCAGAAGCGCACGAAGCGTCCGGCCTTGATCGAGCTCTTGATGTCCAGGCAACCGGCCATCACCATCGGCTGGTTGGCGACGATGCCGATGGTCTGGCCTTCCATGCGGGCGAAGCCGATCACGATGTTCTTGGCGTGGTCGGGCTGAACCTCGAAGAAGTCCGCATCATCCACCACCTTGAAGATCAGTTCCTTGATGTCGTAGGGCTTGTTGGGATTGTCCGGCACCAGGGTATCGAGCGAGTGGTCGAGGCGGTCGGCCGGATCGTTGGTCGGCCGTGTCGGCGGCTTTTCCTTGTTCGACAGCGGCAGGTAGTTGAAGAAGCGACGCAACATCACCAGCGCTTCGACGTCGTTGTCGAAGGCCAGGTCGGCAACGCCCGACTTGCTGGTGTGGGTCACGGCGCCGCCCAGCTCCTCGGCGGTTACCTCTTCGTGGGTCACGGTCTTCACCACCTCGGGACCGGTGACGAACATGTAGGAGGAATCCTTGACCATGAATATGAAGTCGGTCATCGCCGGGCTATACACCGCGCCGCCGGCGCAGGGCCCCATGATCATCGAGATCTGCGGGATCACGCCGCTGGCCATGACGTTGCGCTGGAACACGTCGGCATAGCCGCCGAGTGCGGCGACGCCTTCCTGTATGCGGGCGCCGCCCGAATCATTGAGGCCGATCACCGGGCAGCCGACCTGGATCGCCTTGTCCATCACCTTGCAGATCTTCTCGGCGTGGGTCTCGGAGAGTGCGCCGCCGAACACCGTGAAGTCCTGCGAGAAGACGAAGACCATGCGACCGTTGATGGTGCCGTAGCCGATCACGACGCCGTCGCCCGGGATCTTCTCCTGCTCGCCCATGCCGAAGTCGACGCAGCGATGTTCCTTGAACATGTCCCACTCTTCGAAGGTGCCGTCGTCGAGCAGCAGCTCGATGCGCTCGCGGGCGGTCAGCTTGCCCTTGGCGTGCTGGGCGTCGATGCGCTTCTGCCCGCCGCCGAGCGCCGCGCGGCGACGCTTTTCGTCCAGTTGGTCGATGATTTCATGCATGGTGGTGTGCCTCCTTGAATCCGTCGTCTTCAGAAAAATCGGTTGAGCATGGCCAGCAGCCGGTGGGCTGCCGCCGTCGGGGTAACGCTGCCGGCTTCGACCGCGCGCGCCAGTTCGGGCAACGCCGCCTTGATCCCGGCGTGGTCACGGAAGCGCGTGTGCAGGCCTTCCTCGATCTGCTGCCACATCCAGGCCAGGGCCTGGTGCTGGCGTCGCGCCGCGAAGTCGCCGCTGGCGGTGAGGGCTTCGCGATACGCCTCGATGGTGGTCCAGAAGGCTTCGATGCCTTCCTTCTTCGCTGCCGAGAGCGTCAGCACCGGCGGCTTCCAGGCGGGCGACGCCGCACGCAGCATGCCCAGCGCCGAGCGCATCTGCGTGGCGGCCATCTGGGCGGCGGTCGGGTCGAGGTCGGCCTTGTTGAATACGACCAGGTCGGCCAGCTCCATGATGCCCTTCTTGATCGCCTGCAGGTCGTCGCCGGCATTCGGCAGCTGGAGCAGGACGAAGCAGTCGGTCATGCCGGCCACTGCCGTCTCCGACTGGCCGACGCCGACCGTCTCGACGATGATAACGTCGTAGCCCGCTGCTTCGCACAGCAGCAGGGCCTCACGGGTTTTCGCGGCGACCCCGCCGAGGCTGCCCGATGAGGGCGAGGGACGGATGAAAGCCTCGGTGCGCTGCGACAAAAGCTCCATGCGCGTCTTGTCGCCGAGTATCGAACCGCCGGTCACCGAGGACGAGGGATCGACCGCCAGCACCGCCAGCTTGTGGCCGCGCTCGATCAGGTACATGCCGAGGGCCTCGATGAACGTCGACTTGCCGACCCCGGGCACGCCGGAAATGCCGATGCGAATGGATTTGCCGGTTTCCGGCAGCAGGGCGCCGAGCACGGCCTGGGCACGCTGCTGGTGGTCGGTGCGGGTTGATTCGATGAGGGTAATGGCCTTGGCCAGCGCGCGACGGCGCCCGGCGATCACGCCCTCGACGAGGTCGCGATCTTCGCTTGCCAAGCCCAGCTCCGCCGTCGGCACCATCGCCGTGTCGTCAGCGCCGACTTTCAGGCGCTGCCCGGCAGGTGCGCGGCGCGGATGGCGCGCAGCACCTCATGGGCGCAACTGGGGATCGGCGTGCCGGGCCCGAAGATGCCCTTGGCGCCGGCCTGGAACAGGAAGTCGTAGTCCTGCGCCGGAATCACGCCCCCGACGAAGACTACGATGTCGCTTCCGCCCTGCTCGCGCAGTGCCTTGACCAGCGCAGGGACCAGGGTCTTGTGGCCGGCGGCCAGCGTCGACACGCCTATCGCATGCACATCGTTTTCGATCGCCTGGCGCGCGGCCTCTTCCGGGGTCTGGAACAGCGGGCCGACGTCGACGTCGAAGCCGAGGTCGGCGAAGGCCGTGGCCACCACCTTGGCGCCGCGGTCGTGACCATCCTGGCCCAGCTTGGCGATCATGATGCGCGGCCGGCGGCCTTCGGCGGCGGCGAATTCGTCGGTGAGTTCGCGGACTTCGTCCAAACCGGGGGTATCTCCAAAAGCCGCACTATAAACGCCGGAAACGGTCTGGTTGGTGGCGCGGTGCCGACCCCAGACCTTTTCCAGCGCGTCCGAAATCTCGCCGCCGGTGGCGCGCAGGCGCGTGGCCTTGATCGCCAGGTCGAGCAGGTTGCCGCTCTTGTTGGCGGCGGCCTCGGTCAGCGCGTCGAGCGCCGCCTGCACCGCCTTGCCGTCGCGTGTGGCGCGGATGGCCTTGAGCCGCGCTACTTGTGCCTCGCGCACGGCTGAGTTGTCGATTTCGAGGATGTCGATCGGCGCCTCTTCCTTGAGCTTGTACTTGTTGACGCCGACGATGACGTCCTTGCCCGAGTCGATGCGCGCCTGCTTTTCGGCGGCGCACTTCTCGATCTGCAGCTTGGCCCAGCCGCTTTGCACGGCCTGGGTCATGCCGCCCATCTTGTCGACTTCCTCGATGATGGCCCAGGCCTGGTCGGCGATGTCCTGGGTCAGCTTTTCCATCATGTAGCTGCCGGCCCAGGGATCGATCACGTTGGTGATGTGCGTCTCTTCCTGGATGATCAGCTGGGTGTTGCGGGCGATGCGTGCCGAGAACTCGGTCGGCAGGGCGATGGCCTCGTCGAGCGAATTGGTGTGCAGCGACTGGGTGCCGCCAAACACCGCCGCCATGGCCTCGATGGTGGTGCGCACCACGTTGTTGTAGGGGTCCTGCTCGGTCAGCGACCAGCCCGAGGTCTGGCAGTGGGTGCGCAGCATCATCGACTTCGGATTGCCCGGGTTGAACTCCTTCATGATCCGCCACCAGAGCAGGCGCGCGGCGCGCATCTTGGCGATCTCGAGGTAGAAGTTCATGCCGATGGCCCAGAAGAAACTCAGGCGCCCGGCGAACTCGTCGACGTTCATGCCGGCAGCCAGCGCCGTCTTCACGTACTCACGTCCGTCGGCCAGGGTGAAGGCCAGTTCCAGCGCCTGGGTCGCGCCGGCCTCCTGCATGTGGTAGCCGGAGATCGAGATCGAGTTGAACTTCGGCATGTTCTTCGCCGTGTAGCCGATGATGTCGGCGATGATGCGCATCGAGGGCTCGGGCGGGTAGATGTAGGTGTTGCGGACCATGAACTCCTTGAGGATGTCGTTCTGGATGGTCCCCGAGAGCTTCTCCTGGGTGACGCCCTGTTCCTCGGCCGCCACGACGTAGCCGGCGAGGATGGGCAGCACCGCGCCGTTCATGGTCATCGAGACCGAGATCTTGTCCAGCGGGATGCCGTCGAAGAGGATTTTCATGTCTTCGACGGAATCGATTGCCACGCCGGCCTTGCCGACATCGCCGGTGACGCGAGGATGGTCGGAGTCATAGCCGCGGTGCGTGGCCAGGTCGAAAGCCACCGACACGCCCTGGCCGCCGGCAGCGAGCGCCTTGCGGTAAAAGGCATTTGACGCTTCCGCCGTTGAGAAGCCCGCGTACTGTCGGATGGTCCAGGGGCGCACGGCGTACATCGTCGCTTGCGGGCCACGGATGAAGGGGGCAAAGCCGGGCAGCGTATCGGCATACGGTAGCCCCTCGACATCGGCCTTGGTGTAGAGCGGCTTGACCGTCAGGCCTTCCGGCGTAATCCAGTCCAGCTTGCCGACATCATTGCCGGGTGCCGACTTTGCCGCGGCCTTGGCCCAGGTCTCGATCGAGGGAATGCTGACTTCGGGTGCCTTGCTCATGGTTTGTCCTTTTGGTTACCGCCGCTGCGCTCAACGCCAATGATGCTGGCGCTAGCTTTCACTGAAACTCGTTTTCAAAGCTGACGCTTGACTTCCTGACCAAGACGCATGATACTGCATCCATAATTATGAATGCAAGAACTCCTTCGAAGATTCTGGTCCTGCCGGCGCTCTACGAACAAGTCGCGGAACGCCTGCGGACCCGCATTTTCGCTCACGAACTTCAGCCCGGGGCATGGATCGACGAACAGGCGCTGGCGGTGGAGTACGGCATCAGCCGCACGCCGCTGCGCGAGGCACTCAAGGTGCTGGCTGCGGAAGGCCTGGTGGTGCTCAAGCCGCGGCGCGGCTGCTATGTCACCGAATTGTCCGAACAGGACATCGACGAAGTCTTCCCGGTGATGGCCGTGCTTGAAGGCAAGGTTGCCGAACTCGCCGCGCACCGTATCACCAGCGCCGACTATGCCCGCCTCGCGGCGATTCACGACGACCTTGAAAAGCACGCCGCCGCAAGCAACGCCGACCGCTTCTTCGAGGCCAACCAACGCTTCCACGACGCCTTGCAGGACATCGCCGGCAACCGCTACCTGGCACAGCTGATCAACGACGCGCGCAAGGTGATCAAGCTCACCCGACGCGATTCGCTGCGCCTCGAAGGACGGCTCAAGCAATCCCTGGCGGAGCACCGCGACATCCTCGACGCCCTGCGCGACAAGGACCCGGCCAGGGCACAACGCAGCATGCACGACCACCTGATGTCCGGCCGCAACGCCCTGGCGCGGCTGGCCAAGGCAAACTGAGCCGGCGCCTCGCGCCGGCCCCGCAGCACCTACACCCCGTGCTGCTTCAGCCAGGCCAGGAGGCGCTTCCAGCCATCCTCGGCCGGCTCCTTGCGGTAGGTTGGCCGGTAGTCGGCATGGAAGGCATGCGGCGCACCCTCATAGACATGGATCTGCGACTTGCCGCCGGCCTTGGCGATGGCATCCTTCATCGCATTCACGTCATCCATGGGAATACCCTGGTCCGCCGAGCCGTAAAGACCGAGCACCGCACCCTTGATTTGCGCGGCGAGGTCAAGCGGATACTTCGGCGTGCGGTCATTGACTTCGCCGTCGATGCGGCCATACCAGGCAACGCCGGCCTTGACCGCCGGGTTGTGCGCGGCATAGAGCCAGGTGTTGCGTCCGCCCCAGCAGAATCCGGTAATCGCCAACCGCGTCACGTCGCCGCCGTTCTTTCCGGCCCAGGCGACGCAGGCATCCAAGTCTGACATCACCCCGGCATCGGGCACCTTGCTGACGACGCCCGCCAGGATTTCCTGGATGTTGGTCATCTTGCGCGGATCGCCGTAGCGGGCGAAGAGTTCGGGCGCAATGGCCAGATAACCTTCCTTCGCCAAACGCCTGCAGACGTCGGCAATGTATTCATGCACGCCGAAAATCTCCGACACCACCAGCACCACCGGCGCACCTGTCTTGCCGGCAGGCATGGCGCGATAGGCCACCATCTCGCCGTCCTTGACCGGCACCTTGACTTCGCCCGCGGTCAGCCCGTCGGCACTTGTCTTGATCGGGCTTTGCGCTGCGGCTGGCTGCACCGCCAAGGCAAAGCCGGCGCCCAGCGCGGTGACGATGAAGCCGCGCCGATCGACCTGGGTTGCGGGCATGAGGCTGTCGAACTGGCTTCGTTCATCGGAAGTGTTCGGGTGCGTGGCGTTGGCCATCTGTTTCTCCTTGTCCATTGGGGGTTCGTATCTGAAGATACCGTCCCCGCCCGAGGGCGGGGACATAAAATACCTGTTCCCGTTCGCCATATCAATGAGGTCACCATGAGCACGCTGCCGATCAGCCGCTACCCCGTACCCAAGCTGGAAGACCTCCCCGAGGACATCCGCGCGCGCATCCTCGAGGTGCAGGAAAAATCCGGTTTCGTGCCCAATGTCTTCCTCGCCCTGGCCCACCGGCCGGCCGAATGGCGCGCCTTCTTCGCCTATCACGACGCGCTGATGGAAAAGGACAGCGGGCTAACCAAGGCCGAGCGCGAAATGATCGTGGTCGCCACCTCGAATGCCAACGGCTGCCAGTACTGCGTGGTCGCCCACGGCGCCATCCTGCGCATTCGCGCCAAAAACGCGCTGGTCGCCGACCAGGTGGCGATCAACCACCGCAAGGCCGACATCACGCCGCGTCAGAAAGCCATGCTCGACTTCGCCATGAAGGTGGCGCTGGATTCCGCCGCGATCGGCGAAGCCGACTACGCCACCCTGCACGGCCATGGCTTCAATGATGAAGACATCTGGGACATCGGCGCCGTCGCGGCCTTCTTCGGCCTCAGCAACCGCATGGCCAACATGGCCGGAATGCGTCCCAACGACGAGTTCTACCTGATGGGAAGGCTGCCGAAACAGAAATGAACAAGCCGCCCGAAGGCGGCCTGTTCAGCGAAAAGTCGGCGCTGGCAACACGCCGACAAGGAGTCTTCCCGAAACCTCAGATCTTGCATTCTGCATCGGCGCCCTTGCCAATGCCTTTGCCCTCGCCCTTGTTCTGCGCAATCGAACTCGGCATGGTGACCTGGATGCCCTGCTGCGGCGGAACCTGGGTGGGAACCGAGTTCGAATTGGCAACGAATCCGAACTGACCGGCGTTCAGTTGCACCGTACCCGCCTTGTTGGTCATCGCGATCGAACCATTGGTGACATCGACATGCAGGCCGTTGGGGGGCGGCTTGCCACCCGTGGTCGGCACCCCTCCGCAGTCGTTCTGGCACAGCAGGGCACCGAAGTGGGTGCCGCGTATGCCGATGGTTGCGGTTTCGGTCTGGAACGTGACTTTCTCGCGATTGCGCTTGCCCACCAAGCCGGTGACGGCGCGCAAACCGCCCTTGAACATGTTGATCAGGACATTGTCGCTCTCGGGCTTTGAGGCATTGTAGGAGTAGCTTTCGATCTTGAGCTGGCTGACCGGTCGCATCACTACCTCGGCGCCGTCCGAAAATTTGATGCGCGCATAGGTCTCCGTCTCGGTACTGAGCGTATCCCCCTCAAGAATCTCGGACTTGACCGAAAGCAGCTTGCTGCTGCCGTCGGCGCGCTTGGCCGACAGCGTACCCGAAAGATGGGTGATCTGCCCCGCGACTCCGGCATGGACAAGCGGCATCCAGCCCGCTGACGCGGCAAGCGCGCCAGCGAGAAGCAAAGCTTTCACGGGATCAGGACGAACACTGGGCGACTTTTTTCTGGGCTGGCTTTTCATCTTTCTTCTCTTCCTTGGCTTGGTCCTTCTTGTCCTTATCCTTGTCCTTGTCTTTGTCTTTTTCCTTGTCCTTCTCGCTGGTCTTTTCGTCCTTGCCGTTCGACGCAGTGGTTTTCCCGTCAGACGACTCGGTGGAGGACTGATCGCCGGATGACGATCCGGTACCGCTGCCGCTCGAGGTTCCCGAGCCGTCCGTACTGCCCGACGTGGTAGCGCCCGAGGTGGTAGTGCTTCCCGACGTCGTACCTCCGGAAGTTGTACCACTGGCGTCGCTACCGAAGGTACCTTCACTACCGCCGGTCGTACCGATCAGGCCGGATGGCGGTTGAGTTGGGTCGGTTTGTCCCGTGGTCGGCGGCGGCGGCGTGTTGCTTTCGGTCGGCGTCTCTGTCGCGCTGGCCTTTTCCGTGGAAGTAACGAGCTCATTCACCACTTGGGAACTTTGTACCGGAGCTACATAGGTCAGATGCAGGCCATTCGCCGCCGTTGCCGGTGTACTCAGATCGCCGACGAACAGTCCGCTGCCCACACCCGACACGATCAGGCCGGGTGTGGTTCTTGTCGTGAAATCGAGGTAGATGCTGCTCGGCGGGCTGTTGGCATCAGCCAGGAGGTAGGAGCCGTTAAGCAGCGACAATGTGGACGCCGTACCCGTCAGCTTGAGGTCGATATCGTTTCCAGCCTCGAAATACGATGCATTGTCGAGCGTGACGTCGCCCGAGACAAAGCCCGTGATGTTGCTCGTCGGACTGGTCGCAACCATGATGCCACCGTTACTGACGATGCCGCCGAGGTTGAACTCGACTTCACCGGGCGACGATACGCTGCCCTGCAGGTTCAGCGTACCGGTACCCAGGGTCAGGCCCCGCAGCAGCACGTTCGCCCCTTGCACCCAAGCACCGGAACCGATGTTTATGGTGGAGCCAAAGACCATCGCGTCCCCGGTAGCGCTGACCGGCGCATTGATGATGTTCACGGTTCCGCCGGATAGGCTGACATTGCCACCGGATACCTGGGCGTCGACGTTGATTGTTCCACCCGCGCTTAGGCCGAAGTCGGTTACTGCAGCCAGAGCACGTAGCGGCCCAAGCGCAGAAGTCACGGTAAGGTTTCCACCCGCGGAGAGGATCGCGCTCGCCCCATCCAGGGCGGCTCCGTAATAAGTCAGATTGTTCTCCGGCGCCGAGACGAAGATGTCACCCGCCCCACCATAGGTGGTAAAGCTGTGGAGACCGTTTATGACCGTCACGTCGCTGCCGCGATGCACGAAGGTGACAGCGCTATTGGCGGTCGCGCCGTCATTCAAATCCAGCGATGCCGGCACTGCTACGCCATAGTGGTCGATAACGATTCCACCGCTGGAACTGTTGGCAATCGTCGCTGCAATCTGACTGGCATTCTCGATATGCGCGCTGATCGGACCTGTGGCACTGAGATTCACGACCCCACCCGAGGTCACCAAGGAGCCAATGGTGAGCGAACGCCCCGCGAGCGCCTGCTGCGGCTTCCCAGCCGTCGAGTCATAGCCGGCATTCAGGTTCACCGGATCGGTTGCGGAAACGGTCGCCGTACCCAACAACTCGATATTGCCGGCGGCATAGACATCCAGACTTGCAATCAACGCGCCGTCCACCACGTCGATCTGGCCGCCAGCGCCCTGCCTTACGTGGCCTGTAGTACCGTCGGGATACTGGCCCTGATTGGCATAGAGCCCCACGTGGTCACCAATCAGGCGGCTGGTGCCGGCCAGCAGCAGGTTTCCGCCGTAAGTGCTGGTCAGAGTCCCGGGGATACCATTCGATGTGAAATTATCCTGACCAGCGTAGCCATTGAGCGCGCCGACCGCCTCAACCCGGCCGCGCAACAGTACTGTTCCGTCTCCGGACAAGGTCAGGTCACCATTGGCGTAGAGGTTACCTCCGTTCTGGGTGATCGCCCCGGACGCCTCCGCTGCACCGACCGCGTAAACAGACAAGTCGCCGCCGTATGCAGCCACTTGCGCCGCGGGTCCAAGCACGATATCGCCGCCATAATCCGGACTGTCGTTGTACCCGGACCAGATTTCAATGTAGCTACCGGTCGAAACGACGCTGCCATTGATCGCGATGCCACGGTCGCCCCAGATCGTGACAGCGCCCGCGGCAGAAATCTGACCATCTATCCCGATTGAACCACCGTTAGCCGTGTTCACGGTCCCGGCGGCAGCGAAAAGGTCAATTGTGCCTGCCGACTGCAGGCTGCCGGTCGCTGCGATCGCGACGTTTCCGCCGCGAGCACTGGCACTGTCCAGGATGTAGTCATATCCGGCGTCAACCACAATACCTAGGGTGCCGGTGACGGTGCCCGCCAAGTTCGCGTTACCAAAAGCGTTGATCTGAACGTCGCCCCCGTAGATCAAACTACCGGATGACTGGGTAATGTCGCCCTTCAACCCATTTGCGCTTCCCGACAGCGCGTAGAGATGGACAAACGGCGCCGAGCTGGCATCGATCAGCGACCCGCCAATCGTCAGATTGCCTCCGTAGGGAGAGGCGGCCGCAAGCGGGCTCGAGTAGCCTGCGCGGACCTGGATTCCCGCGCTGGTATTCACACTGCCGTTGAGGCCGATATCGCCCATGGCGTCGATGTTCACGTCGTCCAGCGCCGTGATCGAGCTCCCCGAGTTTTGGCTGATCTGACCGCCGCTGCTCCCGGCGACGTTCGCCGAGGCATACAGGTTCACGCCGCCTCCGATGGCCTGAAGACTGCCGCCCAAGCTCATGTTGCCACCGTATGTGCTCGGTGCCCACGTGCCGCCATACACATCCACACCTGCGGCCGCGCTGATGCCGAGCGACTGCGTGCTGTGAATCGTGCCGCTCGCGACAAGCGCCCCACCTGCCGCCAAAGTGACATTTCCGCCATAGACCGAACTGCCGCTCATCAGGGTGATGCCGCCGGTACTCGCCGAATTTTGGCCGGCGCGAAGATCAACGCTGCCGTCGGCAACGTTGATCTGACTGCTGCCGTTAAAGGTCAGGTTGCCGCCGTATCCCCCCGCGCCGGCGTAGATATTGACGCTCGAATTCATGGTGGTGGGATTGCCAACGCCAATCAATGCACCAGTGCCGCCGGCGTTGCCAACGGTCACGTCGCCCCGCGCCCGCAAGATCACGGTCGTGTCGGACAGTGCATTTTCAAGGCTTCCGATCAGTACGCGACCACCTGAATTGCTGGTGCTGTCGCTTAGGGAGATGCCTCCGCCAGCGTCCAGCGTCACGCTGGCGCCATAGCCGGTCGCCATGGAACCGATGGCCGCCTTGCTGGCATTCGCGGTCACGGCAATGCCACCTCCCGTGATTATCGTCACGCTCGTCGGGCCCTTAATGGTGCCGATGACGGCCGGCGCAGAGCTTCCGCTGCCGGACGTCATGCTCAAGGCCCCACCGACCTGAAGGTTGATCGATCCGGTTGCCTCATCATGGGCGATGTAGGCAGCCGCGCCGTAAGGCGTTGCGGAGCTGCTACTGCCCCCCGTCATGGTCAGGTTGCCGAGTGCGGCCACCTGCAGTGTGCCGCCGCCTTCACTGCTGATTCCGGCTCCACCGGCAACCGCCCCACCACCGCTAATAGTGATCGAGCTGGCATTGATCGTCTGCGCCCCACTCCCCTTGCTGTAGATTCCGGCATCGTTGGAAAGCTCGAAAATATCGGAACCATAAACCACCAATGCGCCGCCGCTGGCGCCACCGGTCAGGTTGATGGTCGGATTGCCGAGGATAGACTGCGACCCATACGCGTTCTGCTGCGAGATCTCGGCCGAGTTGTTCGATCCGAGCGTCCCGCCGTAAATGCTCAAGCTCCCGCCGCCTGGGGTGAAATCGACCGTCTGGTTGCCGATCAGGTTTTCGATCCTGGCGCCGTTGCTGCTTCCGCGACAGGCATTCGCATCGAGAATGGCTGCGTAACAATCCGAGCCGTAGTAACCCTGCGTTCCCGCTCCGCTGCCGCCGGCCAGACTCACACTGGCGCCACCATAAAGGGTGATCACCTGGTTACCGCTGCCGTTCGCCGCGTTATTGCCGACCCACTGCCCGTGCTGGATTCGTGCCTGGTTGTTGTAGCCGGCGGCACCGCCACCGCCGGCCAGAACCAGAGAGCCACCGTAGATCGTTATGTTTTGAGCGTCTCCGCCGACGATCTCGGCCGAATTGTCATGTCCGCTCGCCCCGCCGTACATCAGGATCGATTGGGCGGAAACATCTTGGGCACCAACAGCCGAGATTGCAACCGAACCGCCGTAGAAAGAGCCACCGTAGAGAGTGTTGTTGGCACTGCCCGCCTGCATGCGCAGCAAACCAGAAATCTTGACGGTTTGCGTGCTGGAGGATTGCAGCATGACACCGGCACCAGCATTCGGAAACTGGAATGATCCGCCAGCAAAACTCGCAGCACCGTAGCTTGAGCCACCGTTCAGGTAAAGATTAGCCGCCTCGATTTCCATGAAGCTCTGGCTCTGCAACCAGGAGCCCTTGGTAACGCCGGAAATCGTGATGTCCCCGACTGCCTTCAGCGTCATCTCGCCGGAGTGCAGCAAGCTGTCGGAAATGGTGATTGAACCGTTCGTGCCGTCCGGCGTGGCCAGCGATTTTCCGCCTCCACCCCAACCGGCTATCAGCGTCAATGCCCCGCTACCCAGATTGATCGCAGAATTTGAAATCTGGATGTTGCCCGTAGCAGAGCCACCGCCATACGCAAGCAAGCTCAGGTCGTTCGCGGCGCCTCCGATGTTAACGTTGGTGGCGCTGATGTGTCCGGACCCGCCGCTACCGCCGCTGGTCTGAATAATCACGTTGGTGGTTGCAAGGGCAGTATTGACATCGCCATCGGTTATCGACGTGCTGCCCCCCGGGTCGAACACACTGCCCAATGTCGTACTCGATGCACCGCTCACGATACTGATATCGCTTGGATCGAGCAGCCATGTACCGGAGCCGCCATTAGGCGCACGCGTGTCGACTCGCGCGCCAGCGATGCCGAGACTGCGCTTGCCGGAGGTCTCCACTAACCCCCCGTTGCCGGCGACATCTCCGCCCCGCGCCGAGATGCTGCCGTAGGCACGCGTCGTGTCATCGGCCCAGATCACAACTTTGCCGCCGTCTCCCGTGCCAAGTGCATCGGCCCGCAACGAGGCCTGCGGACCAAAATAGCTGACGCTCGCGTTTCGTATCTCGGGATTCGCGCCCTGGTAATCGCCGCCAACCAGAATCGCCCCGCCACCGCTGCTACCGCTGGCATCGATCGACGCCTGGTCCATCACCGCAACACGTTCGCCGAGAACCTCGACCCGCCCGCCACGCGTCCCGGTCGTCACGATGCGCCCTGCACCATCGACATAGGCGTCCTGGCTTGCCTTGAGGAACACCCGGCCGCCTTCACTCACCACACTGCTGGCATTGACCAGCCCGCTGTTGCGCACAATGACGCCGACGATCCCCACGCGACCCGCCTCGGCAGTAATGCTGCCAAGGTTGGTGCTGTTACCGGCCGCACCGGTGATTTCGACCTTGACGCCCGGCGTAGCACTGTCGATCAGGCTAACGGTATTTCCGGCGGCAAGTATGGTTTCGCCGGCGGGTGTATGAATGATGCCTTCGTTGGAAACATTGCTGCCAACAAGGTACACGCTGCCGCCCGAGGGAGTCCGAATCTCGCCCTGGTTGATTACGTTCGCGGCGCCCGGCGTGTTCTCGAACAGTTTGCGGCCGGCGAGAAAGTCCTCGTTGCGGAGGTTGAGCGTTGAGGCCACGAATCCGGCGGTATCGATCCGGCCACTCGCCCCGACCATGATGCCGGCCGGATTGATCAGCCAGACCCGGCCATTCGAACTGAGCGTGCCGTAGATCGCGCTCGGGTCGTTGAGGACTCGATTGAGGACTGCGCTGGATACCGACGGCTGCGCAAAGTGCGTGGTTTCTCCAGCCTTGATGGAGAACTTGTCCCAGTTGATGATCGCGCCGTTGCTGTTGGTCACCGTCAGCGTGGTGCCGGACTGGCTGAAGTTCGCGGTTCCGCTCACGACAGTCGGATTGACAGGGTTGGCAAACGGCTGCCCGACCATGAAACAGGCGGCCACGGCAGCAACGCCTCGGCGCAGGCTGGTGGTCAGGCGCAGGGGTCTGCGATTACGGGAAAAGCGGGGGGTCTCCATGATGCGCGCTCCAGGCGGAAATGCCGCCACTCCATCATTGATTTATAGCTGTTCAGCCCCAGTCACGCTAGGGACAATGTCACATTCCACCGATTCGGCCGCGTGCGTCAGAAACCGAACGCCAGGCCGAAATGTCCTCGGATGTCTCCGGGCTTCGCTGCCTCGGCCGAGTTGCCAGGGGTGGGCTGGTGGCCCTCCAGCACCCGGGCGATGTCGAAACGCGCGGAAATGTCCTTGTTCAGGTTGTAGCGCAAGCCGATGCCGGCGGAAGCGACGTTGGCACGCGCAAACGAGTTCGACGCCAGGTTGTGGCCGCTGGCCCAATCGACGAAGGCAAGGCCCTTGAGCGAGCCCTTGACGTCAAGTGCCGCCGCGTAGTCGGGCGAATAGATCTCGAGGTTCGCGACGTAACCCCGATCGGTGGATACGGCGCGCTCAAGGAACCCGCGCACGCTGTTGCTGCCCACCAGGCCGATCTGCTCGCCGGCCGGCAGCGGGTTGTTGCTGATCTGGCCGGTGATGGCCGCACGTCCGAGCCATTCGCCGAACAGGGCTGTCGAATAGCTGCCGCCCAGACGGATGGCCGAAAACTTGTCGGAAGTCTGGCGCGTGGTCACGAAGGAGTAGCGGTCGATTCCCGCAGGACCGGTGTAGCGGCTACCCATCGGGAACTGGTGATGCATGACGCCGATGTTGAAATCGATGGCTTCGCCGGGACGCTGCCATTGTCCGCTGTAGGTGGCAGTCACCGGACGCAGGGTGTAGGGGGTGCAGCTCGCCGTAACGCCTGGCGGATCGATGGACGTCGGTACGCCGTTGGTGGTGCAGCGCGAATTCATGTACTTGTAGTCGTAGCCGAGCACCAGCTTCGAGGTGTACTCTCCGTCGCGTGGAAAGATGTGGTTGTAGCGCAGGCCGAACACCGCGCCCTTGCCGTTGAGTGCCAGGGTGCCACCGGGTGCAAGCACCGATGCCGGCGTGGTGGTTCCGGAATTGCCGTAGATCACGTCTATGCTGTCGCCGATGCCGTACAAGGGCAGGCGGTAGCCGATACTGAAAATATCGACTTTCACTCCCGCGGGCTGATCCAGGGCCGTGGTGTAGGCCAGGGTCAGGACCTGATCACGGTTACCCATGTTGGCGTTCTGGTAGGAGACGCCAATGCGGTGCTTGCCGCTGGCCTTGGTGCCGGTGTTGTCCAGAGTCACATACACGCGTTCCGGATCTTCTTCCTTCACCTCGACCTTGACGTCGACCTTGCCTTCCTCTTCGCTGACCCCAAGAGTGACTTCCACTTGCTTCGCCGGATTTTCGTTGGCCAGCTGGACATTTTCGGAAAGCTGACGCATGTTCGGCGCTGTGCCCTGCTTCAGGTGGGGCAGGCTGGCCCGGACATTGTCGTCGTTGAACAGCTTGTTGCCGGTGACAGTGATCTTACCGACCACCCCCTCGCTCACCTGCAGCCTGACGACACCGGCAGTAAGTTCCTGTTCCGGAACATAAACCTGCACCGTACCGTAGCCCAGGCGGCGGTATTCGCCTTCCAGAGCCTCAAGTGCCTTTTGTACGTCGCCATAAACCTTGCCGCTGCCTGCAAAGGGCAGCAGCAATTGATCGACTTTTTCCTGAGCGAGAATGGAATTGCCTTCGACCTGAAAGCGCTGGATGCTGAAACTTGAATCCTGGGCCGAGACCACACTCGCCCCCATCAACGGGAGCAAAAAGATCCAGATCGCAACAGGTCTGGTGAAAAATTTAGCTAATGAAACCATTGAGATATCAAATGTTAACAGAAGTGGGGGGGTTCAAGCAAACAATATCATTGGGGCCCAGTCAATTCGCGGCGAAATCGCCACAGCGCTGTTCCGACCTGTTCGCATCCCTTAGCGTCGAACCTCTTCTACTTGTCCAGCACCGCCTTGGTAGGCGGCAGGGTTAGGCCGTAGTCGAGCTTGAGGTCTGTCCGCGGCAATTCAGATATCGCGGGCAAGGCAGGAGTTCGCGGCGGTCCGGCCAGCCAGTGGCCTATCCCGATACCGCTCGCCAAGGCAATGGCGCAAGCCGAAGCAAGCCACAGGCGCGGGGTGGCGCCAGCGCGGCTCGTGCCTGGCGGAGTTTTGGCGCCGACATTTGCTGCCGTGGTACGCGCCAACGCGATTTCGTCCGCCGCCGCCTCGGCATCACGGCGGGTTTGGGCCACTTTTGCCAGCTCGGCTTCCAGCTTGGCGCGTTTGCGCGCCGCCTCAGCCAGCGACTCTTCGCGCGCCTTTCGCGCCCGCGCCTTCTCTTCTGCGTTTCGCTCCGCGCCCAGTGCTTCGGCAACCCGCCGGGCAGCATCTGACTCTGCGCTCGCGCGCTGGCGTGCCAGCTCGGCCAGCTCCGATTCCTGCATCAGGCGCGCTTGTTCGGCAGCCAGTTTGTTTGCCGCCTCCGTTTCCGTCCGACGGGCCTGATCCAGAGCAGCCGCTTCCGCCGCCAGGCGCTGCTGCGCCGCGGCCGCGGCGAGGGCTTCGGCCTCCGCCCGCTCCCTGGCAGCCTGCATCGCCTTCAACTCTTCGGCATGCTTGCGCCCTGCCGCTGCAGCCAGCGCTTCCTCGGCTCGAGTTTGCTCAAGCAGGCTGGAGCGGGCCTTGGCTTCAGCGACATGGCGTTCCTCCGCCTTGCGCGCAAGTTCCACCTCGCCAGCCTCGCGCTCCGCCGCGACGGCGGCGAGCTGGTTTGCCACTGTCTCGCGCCGACGGGCGTCCTCCAACGCAGCCTGTTCCGCAGCAACTCTGCCGGCAAGCGCCTCGCCGGCCTGGCGTTCGGCAAGAATCCGGTCCTGCATTTCCTGCAGGCGCTGGCGCTCAATTTCACTGCGTGCCGCTTCAGCCGCCAGCGCGGCGTTTTGCTCGACGGCTGCCTTTGCCGCAGCCTCCGCCTCATGGCGCAGCAGGGCATGGCGATGGGCCTCGTTTTCCTGCTCGACCCGGATTCGGCTTGCCTGCATGGCCCGCTCCTCCTCCTCGGTCCTTGCCTGGGCCGCCGCGGTCGCCAGCTGTTCAAGCCGGGCACTGTCGGCAGCACGCCTTGTCGCCTCCGCTTCGGCTATCCGGCGTGCGGCAGCAACCTCAGCCAGCTCGGCTTCCGCTTTTGCCTTGGCTTCGGCCGCTGCCGATTGTTCGGCATAGCTCCGCTCGGCGGCTTGCGCAGCGGCCAGGGCCAGCTGTTCGATTTCGATACGCGCGCGCAACTTGGCTTCCGCGGCTCGTTCGGCTTCCTGTCGGCTCGCCGCATCCCGCGCCGCGATTTCCTCGGCTGCGATCCGTTCGGCTTGGCTACGGCGCAAGACTTCCTCGGCGGATTTGCGGGCCTCGGCGGCACGGGTCGCCTCGGCCTCGGCCTCGATGCGACTCATTTCGGCTTTGCGGGCCCGATCTTCTTCCGCAGCGCGGGACAGCAGGGCGGCTTCCGCATCCTGTTCCGCCTGTCGGGCCTCGGCGGCTTTTTGCGCAGCGGCTGCCTCCGTATCTGCCCGCACCCGCGCTTGCTCCGCCGCATTCTTTTCCGCCGCAATACGGGCTGCCGCAGTTGCGGTCAACGCGACGTCCGCTTGTGCCCGAGCTTCAGCCGCTGCCAATTGCTCGGCATGGCTGCGCTCGGCGGCTTGCGCAGCGGCCAGGGCCAGCTGTTCGACTTCGACCCGCGCGCGCAACGCGGCTTCCGCCGTTCGTTCGGCTTGCTGTCGGATCGACGCATCCCGCGCCGCCGCTTCCTCGACAGCAATCCGTTCGGCTTGGCTACGGCGCAAAGCGTCTGCGGCCGATTTGCGGGCCTCGGCGGCACGGGTCGCCTCGGCCTCGGCCTCGACGCGACGCATCGCTGCTTCCCGGGCACGGTCTTCTTCCGCCCTGCGCGCGAGCAAGGCGGCCTCCGCCTCCTGTTCCGCCTGCCGGGCCTCGGCGGCCTTTCGCGCAGCGGCTGCCTCCGTGTCTGCCCGCACCCGCGCCGCCTCGGCAGCCTGCTGTTCGCCGACGCGTTTCCGTTCGGCGGCAAGCGCGGCATCTTGCTCTGCACGCAGCTGGCTCTCGGCCTCTGCTGCGGCACGGGCTTCCGCTGCCTGCCGCTCTTCGGCCAGACGCGAGTATTCGGCCTCGCGCGCAGCCCGTTCCCGCGCGGCAGCGGCGAAAGCCAGCGCGGATTCTTCGCGCCGTTGGGCCTCCTGCAATGCCCTGGTCTCGGCCTCGATGCGCAGATTCGCTTCTTCCATTGCGCTGCGCTCGGCGGCAATGCGAACGTCGTCGGAATCGACACGCTCTACTGCGTCCGATTTCGACGGCTGAGCAGCAGGAGCCGGCATGGCTGGCTTTTTCGGCGCGAGCTGGCGACGCTTGCGTTCGGCCTCCATCAATCCGGTAAGAAGTTTGCTCAAGCCAGCCTCCGTATGGGCCCGGCAGATACCGGCCGGAAACCCCAGCCTACCGCAGGCCCGCCGTTTGCCGAAGGTAGAATAAGCCAATGGAAACCGCGCAAACCCTGCTGATCCTGACCAACCTGCCCGATGAAGCCGACGCCCGAGCACTGGCAAAGCGGCTGCTGGAGGACCGGCTGGCGGCATGCGTCAATATCCTGACGCCATGTGCGTCGGTGTATCGCTGGCAGGGGAAGGTCGAGGAAGCGCGAGAGATCCCCGTGCTGATCAAGACCACCGCGCTTCGCTACGCGGCGCTGGAAGAAGCGATCCGGACCGCACATCCGTATGAACTTCCGGAGATCATTGCTGTCCCTGTCCGGCACGGCCTGCCAGCCTATCTCGACTGGGTGGTGGCCGAAACCCTGCCTGCCATCCCGGAAAGCCCCGCCCAATGTTGATCCGCCTTGTTTTTCTGTTGCTGCTCGTGCTGAGCGGCCCGACCCGTGCGGAAGAACCCCTGCCGCCCGAGCAGGCCTTCCGTTTCTCGGCCCGCGCCGTGGATGCCAAGACCATCGAGGCGCGCTGGCAAATCACTGACCAGTACTACATGTACCGCGACAAGTTCAAGTTCGCGGCAGAAGGCGGCACGCTGGGTGCGGCCAACTATCCGCCGGGCAAGGTCAAGGACGACGAGAATTTCGGCAAGGTCGAAACCTACCGCAAGGAAGTGAAGATCCTGATCCCGGTCGAGGCGACCGGCACGGTCACGCTCAAGGCGGTATCGCAGGGCTGCTGGGACGGCGGCATCTGTTATCCGCCGATAAACCAGGAAGCGAAGGTCGATCTTGCCGCAGTTGGAACCGCCGTTGCCGCCCCGCAAAGCGCGAATCCCGGCATGCAGGGCACCTCAGCACCGACTTCTGCGGGCACCGCCAAAGCCGACGCGGGAGGCGACGAAACCTCGCGCATCGCCGGCCTGTTCAAGGGCGACAGCCTCGCCCTGGTACTGGCCAGCTTCTTCGGCTTCGGCCTGCTGCTGTCACTGACGCCCTGCGTCTTCCCGATGATTCCCATCCTCTCCGGCATCATCGTCAATCACGGCCATGCGGTAAGCCACCTGCGCGCCTTCATCCTCTCGCTGGCCTATGTGCTCGGCATGGCAGTGACCTACGCCATCGTCGGCGTCGCCGCCGGGCTCTCCGGCACCCTCTTGTCGGCAGCCTTGCAGAACGTCTGGGTGCTTACCGCCTTCGCCGCAGTATTCGTCGTGTTGTCGCTCTCGATGTTCGGCTTCTACGAGCTGCAGCTCCCCGCCGCGCTGCAAAGCAGGGTATCCGACACGGCCAACAAACAAGGCGGTTCCTTGGCGGCGATCGCCCTCATGGGTGCCCTGTCGGCGTTGATCGTCGGCCCCTGTGTCGCCGCGCCGCTGGCCGGCGCCCTGCTCTACATTGCCAAGACCGGCGATGCGGTACTCGGCGGCAGCGCACTGTTCGTCATGGCCCTCGGCATGGGTGCGCCGCTGTTGCTGGTCGGCGCCTTCTCGCGCTCGCTGTTGCCCAAGTCGGGCCCCTGGATGGAGGGCGTGAAGAAATTCTTCGGCGTTATCATGCTGGCCACCGCGCTGTGGCTGGTGTCGCCGGTGATTCCGCTGTGGAGCCAGATGCTGGGCTGGGCGCTGCTGATGGTGGTGCCGGCGATCTTCCTCCATGCCCTCGATCCGCTGCCGAGCAATGCGCACGGGTGGCAGCGCTTGGGCAAGGGCCTTGGCGTGGTCCTGCTGCTCGGCGGTGCGGCGATGCTGATGGGCGTGCTGGGCGGGGCGAAAGACCCGCTGCAGCCGCTCGGCTTTCTGCGTGCGGGCAATGCCGCCGAGGCGCACGGACCAAGCTTCGAGCGTGTCGCGACCGTCGCCAGGCTCGATGCGCGACTGGCCGAGGCCAAGGCCACCGGCAAGCCGGTGATGCTCGACTTCTATGCCGACTGGTGCGTCAGCTGCAAGGAAATGGAACGCTTCACCTTCGCCGACGCCAAGGTGGCGGCGCGCATGAAGCAGATGGTCCTGCTGCAGGCCGACGTAACCGCCAATTCGGATGCCGACAAGGCCTTGCTCAAGCGCTTCGGCCTCTTCGGGCCGCCCGGCATCATTTTCTGGAGCGGGGCCGGCGTCGAATTGGCCGACCTGCGCGTGGTCGGCTTCCAGAACGCGGAAACCTTCCTGCCCACCCTCGAGCGCGTACTGCGCTAACCACCTCGGAGTAAGCCCATGTTCACCGGCATCATCACCGCCGTCGGCAAGATCACCCATGTCCAGCCGCTGGAAAAAGGCCTGCGCCTGACCGTCGAGGCCCCCGGCCTCAAGCTCGCCGACGTGGCCCTGGGCGATTCGATCGCCCACGGTGGCGTCTGCCTGACGGTGATCGCCAAGAAGAAGGCCAGCTACCAGGTCGATGTCTCGCGTGAGACGCTCGACTGCACCATCGGCCTCGACGCGGTAGGCGGCGAAGTTAACCTGGAAAAGGCCATGCGCCTGTCGGACTTCATCGGCGGCCATCTGGTCTCCGGCCATGTCGACGGCGTCGGCGAGGTCGAGAGATTCGAGCCGATCGGCGAATCGCACGAGCTGGTGATCAAGGCACCCAAAGCGCTGGCCAAATACATCGCGCGCAAGGGCTCGATCGTGGTCGATGGCGTTTCGCTGACCACCAACAAGGTCAAGGGCCGCCGGTTCTCGATCAACCTGATCCCGCACACGGTCGAGGTGACAACCCTCAAGCGCCTGCATTCTGGCGCCAAGGTCAATCTGGAGATCGACCTGATCGCACGCTACGTGGAGCGGATGCTCAACCCCGACGCGGCGTAAAATGCGCGGTTTCGCACACTGGTAGGCACAGCATGAGCATCAGCCCCGTACTCGACATCGTCGCCGACATGCGCGCCGGCCGCATGGTGATCCTGGTCGACGAAGAGGATCGCGAAAACGAGGGCGACCTCGTGATCGCCGCCGAGCACTGCACGCCCGAGGCGATCAACTTCATGGCCAAGTTTGGCCGCGGCCTGATCTGCCTGACCCTGAGCGAAGCGCGCTGTCGCCAGCTCGAACTGCCGCTGATGGTGCGCGACAACAAGACCCCCCACGGCACCGCGTTCACCGTCTCGATCGAGGCTGCCGAGGGTGTCACCACCGGCATCTCGGCCCACGACCGGGCACGCACGGTGCAAGCCGCCGTGGCGAAGAAGGCGACCTCCGCCGACATCGTCCAGCCTGGCCACATCTTTCCGCTGATGGCGCAAAACGGCGGCGTGCTGGTGCGCGCTGGCCATACCGAAGCCGGCTGCGACTTCGCCCAGCTTGCCGGGCTGGAGCCGGCCTCGGTGATCTGCGAAATCCTCAAGGACGACGGCACCATGGCGCGCCTGCCGGACCTGCTGGAGTTTGCCCGCGAGCATGGGCTCAAGATCGGCACCATCCGCGACCTGATCCAGCATCGCTCGGAAACCGAGAAGCTGATCGAATGCGTGGCCGACAAGGAAGTCGACTGTGCGCAAGGCCGCTTCCGCCTGCGTGCCTTTGCCGACCGCAGTAGTGGTGACGTGCATCTGGCGATGTCCTGCGGCGACATCACGGCGAGCAAGGAAACCCTGGTGCGGGTGCATGAAGCGGTCTGTGTGCTCGACTTCCTCGACCAAGGCAGCCGCGGCCACACTTACAGCGTCGATTTCGCGCTGCGCACCATTGCCGAACAAGGCAGCGGCGTGCTGGTCATGCTGCATCGTGCCGAATCCGGCAATGCCCTGCTTGCTGCCCTGAACAAGGAAAAGACCGAGCGCCCGGCCTACACCTGGGACCCGCGCATCTATGGCATTGGCGCGCAGATCCTGCGCGAACTCGGAGTTGGCAAGATGCGCCTGATGTCCAGCCCGCGCAAGATGCCGAGCATGGCTGGCTTTGGCCTCGAAATCACCGGCTATTACAGCCCGGCGGGAGAGCAGTCATGAGCATTCGCGAACACGAACCCGACCTCACCGGCCAAGGCCTGCGCATTGGCGTCGTCCAGGCACGCTTCAACGAAGACATCGGCGCCGGCCTGCGCTCGGGTTGCCTGACGGAACTGGCACGGCTCGGCGTCGCCGAAAGCGATGTCACCTACGCCACCGTACCGGGCGCGCTGGAACTGCCGCTGACCTTGCAGGTGATGGCGCAAAGCGGCCGCTTCGATGCCCTGGTGGCGCTGGGCGCGGTGATCCGCGGCGAGACCTACCATTTCGAGATCGTATCCAACGAGTCGGCGCGCGGCATCACCGACGTCCAGCTCAACAGCGGCATCCCGATTGCCAATGCGGTGCTGACCACCGAGAACGACGACCAGGCGCTGGTGCGCATGGTGCAAAAGGGCGCAGAAGCTGCGCAGGCGGCGATCGAAATGGCGAACCTGACCAAAGCGCTGGCAAAGGCGCCCAGATAGTGGCCGGCAGCAAGTCGCCGCGCCGGCGCGCCCGCGAGTTCGTCGTCCAGGGCCTTTACCAATGGCAGCTTGCCGGTCAGGACGAGGCCGCGATCCAGGTCCAGGCGGAGAGTGTGGCCGGTTTCGACAAATCCGACACCGCTCTGTATGCCACGCTGCTGAGTGAAACCCGCGCGTCTGCTGCAATGCTCGAAGCCGAACTGGCGCCGCACATCGACCGGCGTTGGGATGAGGTCTCGCCGATCGAGCGCTGCATCCTGCTGCTGGGTGCCTGCGAACTCAAGCTGCACCCGGAAACGCCCTACCGCGTGATCATCAACGAGGCCATCGAGTTGGCCAAGACCTACGGCGGCACCGACGGCCACAAGTTCGTCAACGGCGTGCTGGACAAGCTTGCGGCAGTCGTGAGGGCCGCCGAACTCAGACCCCGCTGATTCCGTGCCCTCGGAATTCGAACTCATCGCGCGCCACTTCACGCGCGACACCCGGCATACGATCCTCGGCGTCGGCGACGACGCCGCGCTGATTGCGCCCAGCCCCGGCTGTGAAATGGTGGTTTCCAGCGACATGCTGGTGGAAGGGACCCACTTCCTGCCGGATACCGATGCGGAAGACCTCGGTTGGAAAACCCTGGCCGTCAATGTTTCCGACATTGCCGCGATGGGCGCCCGGCCGCGCTGGGCAACGCTGGCCCTGGCGCTGCCGGACGCCGATGAAGCCTGGATTGGCGCCTTCGCGCGCGGCTTCTTCGCCTGCGCCAGCGAGTTCGGCATCGATCTGATCGGCGGCGATACCACGCGCGGGCCGCGCAATTTCTGCGTCACCATCTTTGGCGAAGTCGCCGCCGGCAAGGCCTTGCGCCGCAGCGGCGCCCGGCCGGGCGACGAAATCTGGGTCTCCGGCCGCCCCGGACGCGCAGCACTGGGCCTCGCCCACCTGCAAGGGCGCACGGTACTCGACGAAGCGCGTCGCGCCGACTGCATCGCTGCCCTGCAACGTCCCCAACCGCGGGCAGCCCTCGGTCTGGCCCTGAACGGCCTGGCGACCGCAGCCATCGACGTATCGGACGGCCTGCTCGGCGACCTGGGGCACATCCTCGAACAATCCGGGCGCGCGGCGCAGCTGCAAATCGCCGTGTTGCCAGCGCCGACTCTTGAACGCCAGGCCTGGCTCGCCGGCGGCGACGACTACGAGCTGGTATTTACCTCCCCCGCTGCCCGGCATGCGCAGATCGCCGCACTGCCCTTGGCACTCGATCTGCCGCTGACCCAGATCGGGATCGTCGAAGCCGGGCCGGCTGGGCAGATCGACCTGCGTGACGCCAGCGGCGCGACGATCCAGGTCGACCGCCTTGGCTACGATCACTTTCAGGGATGATCCCGTCGATGGCCAAGCTTCCCCCCCCGCCGCTTCGCTTCCTGATGCACCACCCGGCGCACCTGGTCGCCTGCGGTTTCGGCAGCGGCCTGTCGCGCTGGGCGCCGGGGACGGCGGGTACCGCCTTCGCCTGGCTGGCCTACCCGTTCCTGCGCCTGTACCTGGAAAGCGATCTTGGTTTCGCCATCTTCCTGCTGCTGGCCTTCGCCGTCGGCGTCTCCGCCTGCCAGATCACCGGCCGCGCCTTGGGCGTGGTCGATCACGGCGCCATCGTCTGGGACGAAATCGTGCCCTTCTGGGCGGTGCTGATGATGGCGCCGCAGGAAATCTTCTGGCAGCTGGCCGCCTTCCTCTGGTTCCGCTTCTACGACATTGTCAAGCCGCAGCCGGCCCGCTTTTTCGACACCCAGGTCAAAAACGGCTTCGGCGTCATGATGGACGACGTGATTGCCGCCGGCTATACCATCCTGACCATTGCCGTGTTCAAGGCCTTCCTGCCCTTCTGATGGACGCTGACCTGGTTGAACTGTCTCGGGCGCTCGGTTCGGCGTGTCTCCAGCGCCGACTTCTGGTTGCCACCGCCGAATCCTGCACCGGAGGCTGGGCGGCGCAAGTAATCACTCACACAGCAGGCAGCTCGGCTTGGTTCGAGCGCGGCTTCGTGACCTACGCCAACGACGCCAAGATCGAAATGCTCGGTGTCTCCCCGGAAACCCTGGCCCGATTCGGGGCGGTGAGCCAGGAAACTGCCGCCGAGATGGCCATCGGCGCACTCTATAATTCCAAGGCCATGATTTCACTGGCGATTACCGGTATCGCCGGGCCTACGGGTGGCTCACCTGGTAAGCCAGTGGGCACCGTATGCTTTGCCTGGTGTCGAGCCGGAACGGCAACCGAAACCGAGTTGCAGGTCTTCGCCGGCGACCGCGAGGCCATCCGCCGCCAGGCGGTGATCCACGCCCTCACGGGACTGCTGCGCCGGATCGACACCCCTTGACGCCGGCCGGGTAGCGCAAAAACTGTGCCATCCATGCCATAATCGAACCACTTATAAGGAAGCAGAACATGGACGACAACAAGAGCAAAGCCCTCCAGGCCGCCCTGGCCCAGATCGAAAAGCAGTTCGGCAAGGGCTCCATCATGAAAATGGGCGAAGGCCTGGCCACCGACGACCTGCAGACCGTTTCCACCGGCTCCCTCGGGCTTGATATCGCTTTGGGCATAGGCGGCCTGCCGCGCGGTCGGGTGGTCGAGATCTACGGTCCGGAATCCTCGGGCAAGACCACGCTGTGCCTGCACGTGGTGGCCGAGATCCAGAAGGCCGGCGGCGTCGCCGCCTACATCGACGCCGAAAACGCACTCGACCCGTCCTATGCCGCCAAGCTTGGCGTCAATGTTCCCGAACTGCTGATCTCGCAGCCGGACACCGGCGAGCAGGGCCTGGAAATCTGCGACATGCTGGTGCGTTCCGGCGGCGTGGACCTGATCGTCATCGACTCGGTCGCCGCGCTGACGCCGCGCGCCGAAATCGAGGGCGAAATGGGTGACCAGCTGCCCGGCCTGCAGGCACGACTGATGAGCCAGGCGCTGCGCAAGCTCACCGCCAACATCAAGCGCACCAATACGCTGGTCATCTTCATCAACCAGATCCGCATGAAGATCGGCGTCATGTTCGGCAATCCCGAGACCACCACCGGCGGCAACGCGCTGAAGTTCTATGCCTCGGTGCGCATGGACATCCGCCGCACCGGCGCCATCAAGAAGGGCGACGAGGTGATCGGCAACGAGACCAAGGTCAAGGTGGTCAAGAACAAGGTGGCGCCGCCCTTCCGCGAAGCCCACTTCGACATCCTCTACGGCGAAGGCATATCGCGCCAGGGCGAAATCGTCGAGCTCGGCGTCGAGCACAAGATCGTCGAGAAGTCGGGCGCCTGGTACGCCTACAAGGGCGAGAAGATCGGCCAGGGCAAGGACAACGCGCGCGAGTTCCTGCGCGAGCACGGCGATGTCGCGGTCGAGATCGAGAACAAGGTACGCGAGGCGGTCGGCGTTGCCGCCCTGGGCACGCCCGAGGCCGCCGCCTGACAGGGAAACGCCGGCCCAAGCTAGCATCGTGTCGACCATGTCCTACCGCGTCTGCCGCGGCCTACCCCATGTCGAATGAGCTGCGCCAGGAGGCGATCCGCCTGCTGGCCCGCCGCGAGCACACCCGAGCCGAGCTGGCCCGCAAGCTGGCCGGGCGCGGCACCGCGGAGGAAATCGAAGGCGTGCTGGCGGAAATGGAAGCCTCGCAACTGCAATCCGACAGCCGTGCCGCCGAAAGCTGGCTGCGCGGCAATGCCGCCCGCCTCGGCAGTTCGCGCCTGCGCCACAGCCTGAAATCGCGCGGCCTGTCGCCCGAGCTGATCGAGGAGCAGATCGAACAGGCCGGACTGCCCGACGAAATGGAGCGCGCCCGCGCCATCTGGAGTCGCAAGTTTTCCGCAGCGCCGGGCAACGCCAAGGAATGGGCCCGGCAGGCGCGCTTCCTGCAAAGCCGCGGCTTCGCCGGGGATATCGTGCGCCGCTTGCTCAAGGAACCGCAGGCGGAGGATCAAGCGTGAGCAACGCCGTCCTCTCCGCCCACAACCTGCGCAAGAAGTACAAGGCGCGCACCGTCGTCACCGATGTTTCCTTCGAGGTGGGCGCCGGCGAGGTGGTCGGCCTGCTCGGCCCCAACGGCGCCGGCAAGACCACCTGCTTCTACATGATCGTCGGCCTGGTGGCCGCCGACGGCGGCGAGATCCGCATGGCCAATGGCGCCGGGGAACAGCGCCTGACCCACATGCCGATCCATGCCCGCGCCAGGCTGGGCCTGTCCTACCTGCCGCAGGAAAACTCGGTGTTCCGCAAGCTGACCGTGTCGGAAAACCTGCGCGCGGTATTGGAGCTGCAAGACCTCGACGACGATGCCATGGACGCACGCGAGGAGACCCTGCTGCAGGAACTGCACATCACCCACATTCGCGACAGCCTGGCCGTCTCGCTTTCGGGTGGCGAGCGGCGGCGGGTCGAGATCGCCCGTGCGCTGGCCACCAGCCCGCGCTTCATCCTGCTCGACGAACCCTTTGCCGGAGTCGATCCGATTGCCGTGCTCGACATCCAGAAGATCATCCGCTACCTCAAGGAAAGCGGCATCGGCGTATTGATCACCGACCACAATGTGCGCGAAACCCTGGGCATCTGCGATCGCGCCACCATCATCAACGCCGGGGAAGTCCTTGCCGCTGGACAACCGGCCGAGATAGTCGATAATGAAAGTGTGCGTCGGGTTTATCTCGGCGAGCACTTCAAGATGTAACGCAAACAACAAGAAGTCATGAAGCAAGGACTCCAGCTCAGGCTCTCCCAGCATCTGGCCCTGACGCCGCAGTTGCAGCAGTCGATCCGGCTGTTGCAGCTTTCCACGCTGGAACTCAACGCCGAAATCGACCAGGCCCTGCAGGAAAACCCCCTGCTGGAGCGCGATGATCCGGGCGAGCCGCCGGTGTTCGCCCTCGGCCAGACCGGCGATGCCATGGCCCATCAGCAGCAACCGGCGGCCAGCGGAGCGGACGAGCAAGGCGAATCGCGCGGCGGCGAGGACGAAGGCTGGGGCATGAGCTTCTCGTCCGGCGCCGCACAGCGCGACCCCAACGACGACGATATCGACAGTGGCGAAACCCAGGCCGCAGCCACCTCGCTGCGCGAACACCTCGGCGCCCAGGTCGGCCTGACACAGATGGGCGACCGCGAGCGTGCATTGGTGGCCTTCCTGATCGAGGCCCTGGACGACGATGGCTACCTGACGCAGCCGCTGGATGAACTGGTCGACCTGCTGGTCGGGCCCGAAGACGACATCGAACTGCGCGAAATACTGCTCGAGGAACTCGGCATCGCCCTGCGTCACCTGCAGAATTTCGACCCGCCGGGCATCGGCGCGCGCAATGCCCAGGAATGCCTGACGCTGCAACTGCTAAGCCTCGACGACAGCCCGCAGCGCAGTCTGGCATTGTCCATCGTCAGGCACCACCTGGACCACCTCGCGGCACGGGACTTCACGCGCATCCGCAAGGCGCTGGGCTGCGACGACGACGAACTGCGCGGGGCGCAGACGCTGATCCGCTCGCTCAACCCTCGCCCCGGCGCGCAATACGCACCGATCGACACGCGCTACGTGGTGCCCGACGTATCGGTGCGCAAGACCCAGGGCCAGTGGCTGGTCAGCCTCAACCGCGACGCCATGCCGCGCCTGCGCATCAACCGCCTGTATGCAGACATCCTGCAACGCCATCGCTCCGGCAACGGCTCCTCGGCCGGCCTCGCGGGCCAGCTGCAGGAAGCCAAATGGTTGATCAAGAACGTGCAGCAGCGCTTCGACACCATCCTGCGCGTGTCGCAGGCGATCGTCGACCGGCAGCGTGCCTTCTTCGACCACGGCGAGGTCGCAATGCGGCCGCTGACGCTGCGCGAGATCGCCGAAACGGTGAACCTGCATGAATCCACGATTTCGCGCGTGACAACCCAGAAATACCTGGCCAGTCCGCGCGGCATCTTCGAGCTGAAATACTTTTTCGGCAGCCACGTCGCCACCGATACCGGCGGCGCGGCTTCCTCCACCGCAATCCGGGCGTTGATCAAGCAACTGGTCGGCGCCGAGAACGGCAAAAAACCGCTCTCGGATTCCCGGCTTGCGGAAATCCTCGGCGAGCAGGGCATCGTCGTGGCGCGACGCACTGTTGCGAAGTACCGCGAACTGCTCGGCATCCCGCCGGTAAACCTCAGAAAAGCACTCTGAGAAAACACTTCAAACCAGGAGACATCATGAATCTCAACATCACCGGACATCACGTCGAAGTTACCCCGGCCATTCGCGACTACGTGAAGGGCAAGCTGGAACGGGTGTTGCGGCATTTCGATCAGGTGACCAGCTCGCACGTCATCCTGTCGGTTGAGAAGCTGCAGCAAAAGGCGGAAGTCACGCTGCACGTCAAGGGCAAGGACATCTTCGCCGATGCCATCGACGCGGACCTCTATGCCGCGATCGACCTGGTGGCCGACAAGCTCGACCGCCAGGTGGTCAAGCACAAGGAAAAGGTCTCCAACCACAACAACCACGACAAGCGCCAGCAAGCTGAATAATTCCGCTCCCGGCCGTGGCGACACGGCCGGCGACGCTTGGCGTTATACTCCCCGCCGCTGCAAGCTCCGCCCTCACGCAGGATTGCCTCTTTCATGAACCAGATCGCCAGCCTGCTGCCACTGGACAACGTGGTGGCGAACCTCGATGCCAGCAGCAAGAAGCGCATCTTCGAGCAGGTCGGAATCCTTTTCGAGAATCATCAGGGCCTCGCCCGCAGCGCCGTCTATGACGCCCTCTTCGCGCGCGAGAAACTGGGTTCGACCGGCCTCGGGCAGGGCATCGCGATTCCCCATGGCCGCATCAAGGGGCTCAAGGCGCCGGTCGGCGCCTTCGTGCGCCTGGTCAATGGCGTGCCATTCGACGCCCCCGACGGCAAGCCGGTCAGCCTGATTTTTGTCCTGCTGGTACCGGAAGCCGCCAACGAACATCACCTGCAGCTGCTTTCCGAGCTGGCGCAGATGTTTTCCGATCGCGAGTTTCGCGAGCAGCTGGCGGCCGTGGCCGATGCCGCCGCCCTGCACGGCCTCTTCGCCAATTGGCACGCCAGCTGATCGTTTCCGAGCTGTTCGAGCGCAACCGGGAGCGATTGCAGCTCACCTGGGTCAGCGGCCCGATGACGCGGGCCATCTGCACCACCGAACACATCGTCTCGCCGGCCGACCTGATCGGCCACCTCAACCTGATGCACCCCGAGCGCCTGCAGGTGATCGGCGCGCCCGAGGTCGCCTGGGCGCTGCGCCACTCATCCGAAAAGGTGGCGCACCACATGGCCGAGATCTACGCGGCGAAGCCGCCCGCGATCGTCGTCGCCGACGCCTGCGAAATCAATCCTGGCGTGCGTGCCGGCTGCGAAGCATCGGGCACGCCGCTGCTGACCACGCCGATGTCATCGGCCTTCGTCATCGACACCCTGCGCGCCTTCGTTTCCCGCCAGCTGGCTGAAACCGGCACGCTGCACGGCGTGTTCCTCGATGTCCTCGGCATGGGCGTGCTGATCACCGGCGATTCCGGCGTCGGCAAGAGCGAACTCGGACTTGAACTGATTTCGCGCGGCCACGGCCTGGTGGCCGACGACGTGGTCGAGGTCTCGCGCATCGGCTCCGATACCCTCGAAGGACGCTGCCCGGAACTGCTCAAGGACTTCCTCGAGGTGCGCGGACTGGGGCTGCTCAATATCCGCACGGTATTCGGCGAAACCGCCTGTCGGCGCAAGATGCGCCTCAAGCTGATCGTGCATCTGCAGAAGCCCACGCCCGGCGTGCCCGAAGCCGCACGCCTGCCGCTCGATGCGCAAACCGAGACCATCCTCGGCGTGCCGGTGAGGCGCGTCACATTGCCGGTGGCCGCCGGGCGCAACCTTGCCGTGTTGCTCGAAGCCGCGGTGCGCGCCACCGTGCTCAAATTGCGTGGCATAGACAGCATGCAGGAATTTCTCGATCGCCAGGAAGCGGCGTTGCGCGCCGATGCCGGCAACAACTCGGTCAACTAATCCGCCCTGGCCCACGTTAATTGGCCACGGCGATTTGCCGTACCCATTTCCCGGAGGAACCCCATGAACAAGCTGATCGCCGTCGCCCTGTCCACCCTGTTTGCCACCGGTGTGGCCCTGGCCCAGGCTCCCGCCGCCAAACCGGCGGAAGCGGCCAAGCCCGCTGCGGCTGCCCCTGCTGCCAAGCCCGCCGAGGCCGCCAAGCCGGCGGCCGCCGCCCCGTCCGCACCCGCCGCCAAAGCTGCCGCGGGCGACTGCGAAGCCAAGGCCGTGGGCAAGGACGGCAAGCCGCTCGCCGGCGCCGCCAAGACGGCCTTCATGAAGAAGTGCGAAGGTGGCGCAAAGCCTGCCGCCAGCGCGGATTGCGAAGCCAAGGCCGTGAGCAAGGACGGCAAGCCGCTGGCCGGCGCCGCCAAGGCCGCTTCGATCAAGAAGTGCGAGAAGGACGCCAAGGCCAAGTAACTCGGCCGGAAGCCAGCCAGGAACGCCGGCCCCGCGCCGGCGTTTTTTCGTCTGCCGCTGGACGCCGCAAACGGTAACCGGAGGAGCCGGCGCTACAATCGCCGGCATGGACAAGCCCACCGATTCCCCTCCCCAATACGAGCCCGGCGGCGACCGCATCATGATCGTCATCGCGGTCATCGTCGTCACCGCGCTGGCCGGCATGGCCTGGAGCTTCTTTTCGCGCCAGAGCGCGCCGAGCGACGCCCCCGGCATCAAGTCGCGCCATCTGCCGCCATCGGAACGCCCCGCGCCCGACAAAACCACCGTAGCACCAGCGCCGACTTCCGGAACGCCGAAGTAAAACCCTATGCAACGGCTTGCATTGCAAATCGTTGCATAGTATTGTGCAGGGCATGTCGCTGGACCACGCCCTGCTCGTTTCCCTGCTCGAAAAGCCCAGTTCCGGTTACGAGTTGGCGCGCCGCTTCGACCGCTCGATCGGCTACTTCTGGCACGCCACCCACCAGCAGATCTACAAGGTGCTGGCGCGCATGGAGGAAGCCGGCTGGGTCGCCGCCCGCGTCGAAGCCGGCGAATCGGCCCCGGACCGCAAGCTGTTTTCGGTCAGCGCGGGCGGTCGCGCCGAACTGGGACGCTGGCTGGCGGAGCGAAGCGATCCGGAGGGCGTACGCGACGCGCTGATGGTCAAGCTGCGCGCCGCCGCCTTCGATGACCCGCTGCGCCTGCTGCCGGAACTGGAACACCACCGCGCCGCCCACGCCAACCGCCTGACCGCCTATCGCGTGATCGAAAGCCGTGACTTCGCCGGCCTGCAAGACACGGCCTTCGGCGTGCGGGACCGCCAGCGCGCCCTGCAATACCAGGTCCTGAAAAGCGGCATCCGCTTCGAGCAGGGCTGGCTGGAATGGTGCGAGGAGACGATCAAGCTCCTGCGCAGTTTCGAACAAGACCCACCAAGGAGAGAGAAAACATGAGTACCCCCTACCCCCACTTGCTGGCCCCGCTGGACCTCGGCTTTACCACGCTGAAGAACCGCGTGCTGATGGGCTCGATGCACACCGGCCTGGAGGACATCGGCAACAGCCATGACCGCATGGCGGCCTTCTATGCCGCGCGCGCCAAGGGCGGCGTCGGCCTCATCGTCACCGGCGGCTTTGCCCCCAACCAGGACTCCATCGTCATGCAGGGCGCCTCGATCCTCGACAACGAGGCCGAGGCGGCCAAGCACCGCGTCATCACCGACGCCGTGCACAAGCACGGCGGCAAGATCTGCGTGCAGATCCTGCACACCGGGCGCTACGCCTACCACAAGCGCCCCGTCGCCCCCTCGGCGCTCAAGGCGCCGATCAACCCGGCGACGCCGCACGCGCTGACCGAAGAGGAAATCCAGGCCACCATCGCCGACTACGCGCAGTGCGCCGCTATGTGCCAGTTCGCCAATTACGACGGCGTCGAGATCATGGGCTCCGAGGGCTACCTGATCAACGAGTTCCTCGCGCCGCAGACCAACCACCGCGACGACCGCTGGGGCGGCAGCCTGGAAAACCGCATGCGCTTCGGCCTCGAGGTGATCCGCGCCGTGCGCGCCCGCGTCGGCGCCAACTTCATCATCATCTTCCGCCTGTCGATGCTCGACCTGGTCGAAGGCGGCGGCACCTGGGACGAAGTGGTAACCATGGCCAAGGAAGTCGAAAAGGCCGGGGCGACGATCATCAACACCGGCGTCGGCTGGCACGAGGCGCGCATCCCCACCATCTATACCGCCGTACCGCGCGCCGCCTACACCTGGGTCACCGGCCGCATGAAGGGCCAGGTGAAGATCCCCCTGATCACCACCAACCGCATCAACGATCCGCAGGTTGCGGAAGACGTCATCGCGCGCGGCGATGCCGACATGGTGTCGATGGCGCGGCCTTTCCTCGCCGACGCCGAGTTCGTGAACAAGGCCGCGGCCGGCCGTGCCGATGCGATCAACACCTGCATCGCCTGCAACCAGGCCTGCCTCGACCACATCTTCTCGCGCCAGCTCTGCTCCTGCCTCGTCAATCCCTTCGCCTGCCACGAACTCGACGTCGAGGTGCTGCCCGCCGAATCGCCGAAGAAGGTCGCCGTGGTCGGTGCCGGCCCCGGTGGCATGGCCGCGGCAACACAGCTCGCCGAGCGCGGCCACAGTGTCACGCTGTTCGACGCCGCCGCCGAAATCGGCGGCCAGTTCAACCTGGCGCGGCGCATCCCGGGCAAGGAGGAGTTCGGCGAAACCCTGCGCTATTTTCGCACCCGGCTGAATGAACTCAAGGTCGATGTGCAGCTGAATCGCCGTGTCGCCAGCGCCGACTTGCAGGGCTTCGACCACGTCGTGGTCGCCACCGGCATCCTGCCGCGCACGCCGGCCATCCCCGGCATCGACCATCCCAAGGTGGCAAGCTATGTCGACCTGCTGTTCGGCCGCAAGACCGCGGGCAAGCGCGTCGCGGTGATCGGTGCCGGCGGCATCGGTTTCGACGTCGCCGAATATCTGACCCACAGCGACGACCACGGCGACCCGATCGACGCCTACCGCAAGACCTGGGGCATCGACCCGGCCTACACCGACCAGCGCGGCGGCCTCACCGAGCCACAGATGGCGCCCAGCCCGCGCGAGGTCTGGCTGCTGCAACGCAAGGCGACCAAGCTCGGCGACGGCCTGGCCAAGACCACCGGCTGGGCGCGCCGCCTGTTGCTGCAAAAGCGTGGCGTGCGCATGCAGGGCGGCGTCGAGTACCTGAAGATCGACGACGCCGGCCTGCACATCGCCGTCGAAGGCAAGGAGCGCGTGCTCGAAGTCGATACCGTCATAATCTGCGCCGGCCAGGAACCCCAGCGCGAGCTGGTGCCCGGCCTGGAAGCCGCAGGCATCGCGCACACCCTGGTCGGTGGCGCAGACGTCGCGGCGGAACTCGATGCCAAGCGCGCGATCTGGCAGGCGACCGAGTTCGCTGTCGAGTTTTAAAGCACCGGTTCAGGCTTCGATATTCAGAAAGGCCGCGCTGACACCGTAGTTGGCGCGGCTGGCCTTGATCTCCTGCCGCGCAATGGCGCGCAGGTGCACCTGGTCCGGCCCGTCGGCGATGCGCAGGAAACGGCCGTGGCCCCACAGGTCAACCAGCGGCGTGTCGGGCGACAGGCCCATGGCGCCGAAGGCCTGCATGGCGCGGTCGATGATGCGCGTCTGCATGCGCGGCACCACGGCCTTGATCATGGCGATCTCGCGTTGCGCCGCCTTGGCGCCGACGCGGTCGATCATCCACGCCGTCTTCAGCACCAGCAGGCGCGCCTGCTCCAGCTCGCAACGCGACTCGGCGATCCATTCCGCGACCACGCCGTGCTCGTGCAGGTACTTGCCGAAGGTCTTGCGCTCCTGCACGCGCTCGCACATCAGGCGCAGGGCCAGCTCGCTCTGGCCGATGCTGCGCATGCAGTGGTGGATGCGCCCCGGGCCGAGGCGGGCCTGGGCCATGGCGAAGCCTTCTCCCTCGCCGCCCAGCAGGTTGGCGCGCGGCACGCGCACCTGGCGGAACAGCAGCTCACAATGGCCGTCCGGCGCGACGTGGTTCATCACGCTGATGTTGCGCACCACGCTCACGCCGGGCGCGTCCATTGGCACCAGCACCATGCTCTGGCGGCGATGGGTTTCCGCATCGGGGTCGGTCACGCCCATGACGATCGCGAGCTTGCAATTGGGATGTGCGGCGCCGGTGATGAACCACTTGCGGCCGCTGATCACGTAGTCGTCGCCGTCGCGCTCGATCACCGTCGCGATGTTGGTGGCGTCCGATGAGGCGACGTCGGGCTCGGTCATGGCGAAGCAGGAGCGGATCTCGCCTGCCAGCAGCGGCTTCAGCCACTGCGCGTACTGCGCCGGGCTGGAGAACAGGTGCAGTAGTTCCATGTTGCCGGTGTCCGGCGCGCTGCAGTTGAAGACTTCGGAGGCCCAGGGCAGCTGGCCCATGATTTCGGCCAACGGCGCGTAATCCAGGTTGGATAATCCGCGCCCCGGCTCGTCCGGCCGCAGGTGGGGCAGGAACAGGTTCCACAGGCCCTCGGCGCGGGCCAGGGCCTTGAGGTCGGCCATGAAGGACACGGGGTAGGTCCCGGCTGCGACTTCCTTGAGCCAGAGCCGGTTGCGCGGCACCACGTGGCTGTCCATGAAGTCGCGCAGGCGGCGTTGCAGTACCAGCGCGTCGGGGGTGAATGCGAAGTCCATGCGGGTTCTCCCAGTAGTCTCGATCCGGCGCCAGAAGCGCCGCAAGCCGCCACCCTACGCCGCGCGCTATACTGAATACAGTGCATTGTTTGCATCACCATATATCAGTGCCACGAATAGATGAATCCGCTCGCCCGCGCCGACCTCAACCTCTTCGTCGTCTTCGATACCATCCTGCGCGAAGGCAGCATCAGCGCCGCCAGCCGGCGGCTCAACCTGTCGCAGCCGGCCGTCAGCCACGCCCTGGCGCGCCTGCGCGAACAGCTCGGCGACCCGCTGTTCCAGCGCCAGGGCCGCGGCATGGTGCCCACCCCGCGCGCGCGCGCCATGGCCGGCACGCTGCGCGATGCTCTGGATTCGCTCTCCGGGCTGCTGCAGGGCGCCGCCGGATTCGACCCGGCCAGCAGCCGCCGCCGCTTCACGCTGGCGGTGCGCGACGTGATGGAGGCGGTGCTGATTCCACCGCTGGTGAAACGCATCCTCAAGGCCGCGCCCGGCGTCGAACTGGTCTCCACGCGGGTGGACCGACGCCGCCTCGAATCCGAATTGCGCGGCGGCGGCATCGACCTAGCGATCGACGTGCTGCTGCCCACCTCGGCGGCGGTCAGCCGCGAGCCGCTGCTCGCCGAACCCCTGGCCATCGTCGCCCGCCACGACCATCCGGCGCTGCGGCGCCGGCCCGACCTGGCCACCTACCTCGCCCAGGGCCACATCCAGATTTCCTCGCGCCGCGCCGGGCCGGGGCTGGAGGACATGGTGCTGGCGCGCATGGGCCTGGCGCGCGACATCCGCCTGCGCTGCCAGCACTACGCCACCGCCTGCCAGGTCGCCGCCGCCAGCGACCTGCTGGCGACGCTGCCGGCGCGCTTCGCCCGCCTCGCCGCGGCGCCCTACCCGACCCGCATCCATCCTCTACCGCTGGCCGATGCCCGGCTGGAACTCTTCCTCTACGGCCAGGCCGGCGCCGAGCTCGACCCGGCCGTGCTCTGGCTGCGCCAGACCTGCCGGGCTATCATGGCTCCCCGCGCCGCCGCCCGGCAGGCGCCCGCGAGAGCCACGCCATGAGCCAGCCCCCGTCCGCTGCGCCGCCGCGCGAGGACATCCCCTTCGATGCGATGGTCGAGCAGTCGCTGGTCGGCATCTACGTGATCCAGGACGAGGTCGTCCAGTATGCCAACGCGGTTTTCGCCGGGCTCACCGGGCACACGCCGGCCGAGATCGTCGGCATGCACATCCGCGACCTGACGCCGCCCTGGCGTTCCGAGGAGAACCTGCAACGCATCCGCCAGCGCGTCTCGGGCGAGGTGCCGAGCATGCGCTTCCGCACCCAGGGCTGGCACAAGGACGGCTACCCGGTGGATGTCGAGGTGCATGGCAGCCGCGTCATGTTCCGCGGCCGGCCGGCGGTGGCCGGCGTCGCCGTCAGCATCGCCGAGAACGTGCGCTACGAGCACGACCTGCTGCATTCGCGCGAGCAACTGCGCGCACTCGCCGCCAGCATCAACGAAGACCGCGAGCGCCAGCGCCGCCACATGGCGCGCGAGCTGCACGACGTGCTGGGTGGCATCCTCACCTCGATCAAGCTCGACGCGGCGCGCATGCGGCGGCGGCTGGACCGCGACGAGAACCGCGAGATCGCCGACGGCATCGTCGACCTTGCCAGCAACGCCATCGAGGCGGTGCGCCAGATGTCGGAAAGCCTGCATCCCAGCCTGCTCGACCACCTCGGCCTGGTGCCGGCGGTGACGCGCCAGCTGGAGCTGTTCGCTGCACGCCACGGCATCGAATGCGGCATCGACGCCACCGCCTCGCCGCTGCCGATCAACGCCGCGCAAGGCATCGCCGCCTATCGCATCGTGCAGGAAGCCCTGACCAACATCGCGCGCCACGCCTCGGCGACGCGGGTGCAGGTGGCGATCCGCCTCGATGGCCGCGTGCTGCACCTGGCCATCGCCGACAACGGACGCGGCATCCTGCCGGCCGAACTGGAGCAGCCCTCGATCGGGCTGGTCGGCATGCGCGAGCGCGCGCGCGAGGTCGGCGGCCACCTCGAGATCTCGCCCGGGCTGGACGGCGGCACCGTGCTGCGTCTGATGCTGCCCCCCGCCGAGGAAAGGCCAATCCATGATTGAAGTGCTGGTGGTCGACGACCACACCATTTTCCGCTCCGGCCTGCGCCGCCTGCTGGCCGACGAGGCCGACATGCGGGTGGTCGAGGAAGCCGGGAATGCCGGCGATGCGATGCAGGCGCTGCGGCGGCGGCGTTTCGACATGGTGATGCTGGACATCAACATGAAGGGCCGCAGCGGCCTGGAGATGCTCAAGCTGCTGCGCCAGGACCTGCCCGCCCTGCCGGTGCTGATGGTGTCGATGTATCCCGAGGAACAGTTCGCCAAGGCCGCGCTGGAGGCCGGCGCCAATGGCTACGTGACCAAGGATGCCGAACCCGGCGACCTGCTGGCCGCGATCCGCAACGTGGCCCAGGGCGGCAAGTGGCTGAGTCCGGAATTCGTCGCCCGTCGCCGTCGCGCCAGCGCCGACTTTTCAGCGATCGACGATTCGCCGCCGCACTTCAAGTTGTCGGCTCGCGAGCTGCAGATCCTGCTGGCCATCGTTGCCGGCAAGTCGCTGACCGACATCGGCGCCGAACTCTTCCTCAGCGTCAAGACGGTGTCGACCTACCGCGGCCGCATCCTCGACAAGCTCGGCCTCGAAAGCAATCCCGAGCTGGTGCGCTACGCCATGCAGCACTCGCTGCTGGACTGAGCCAGGCGCCAGCCCAGTTCGGCCATCACCGGCGCCATGCGGCCGAAGTCGGCGGCGCGTACATGCGACGCCGTGCCATCGAGCGAACGGCGCAGGACGCCCTGGAAGATGCCAGCCAGGCGAAAGCAGTTGAAGGCCAGGTAGAAATTCCATTCGCTGCCGATCTCTATGCCGCGCCGGGTGGCATAGGCCTGCCGGTATTCGGCCTCCGCCGGCAGGCCCAGGGCATCGAGGTCGAGCCCGGCCAGGCCGTGCAGCAGGCCCGGTGCGGTATGCCAGGGCAAGCAGTGGTAGGCGAAGTCGGCCAGCGGGTCGCCGAGGGTGGACAGCTCCCAGTCGAGCACCGCCACGACGCGGGGCTCGCTGGCATCGAAGATCAGGTTGTCGAGCTTGAAGTCGCCGTGCAGCAGGCAAAGCCGGGTGCTGGCCGTCGGCAACGCCGTCGGCAGCCAGGCGATAAGGCTTTCCATCGCTTCGATGCGCTGGGTTTCCGCGAGGCGGTATTGCCGGGTCCAGCGCGCGATCTGGCGCGGCAGGTAGTCCTGCGCCGGCCCGTGGTCGCCGAGGCCGGCGGCCACGGGATCGATCGCATGCAGCGCCGCGATCACCCGGTTGGCTTCGTCGAAGATGGCGCGGCGTTCGTCGCGGCCCATGCCGGGCAGGTCGTTCTCGGCGAAGCAGCGGCCGGGCACGTGGCCCATGACATAGAAGACCCGGCCGATCACGGACTCGTCGGCACACAACGCAAAAGTCGGCGCCAGCGGCACGGCGCTGCCGGCCAGCGCCTGCATGACGCGGAACTCGCGCTCGATGGCATGTGCCGAGGGCGGCAGCTCGGCGGCCGGCGCCGGTTTGCAGCGCACCACGTAGTCGCCGCTACTGGCGCGCGCCAGGTAGGTGGGGTTGGACTGTCCGCCGGCGAACTTGGAAAGCTGCAGCGGGCCGCGAAAGCCCGCCACGTGGGCCGCCATCCAGGCCGCCAGCGCCGCCGCGTCGGGCGTCGCGGCGACCGCTGGCGGCTCGGCGCTCACTTGCCGGCGAGCAGCTTGAAGGCGCCGTTTTCCACGCGCAGCAGCACACGGGCGCGCGCGTCGTGGCCGAAGTGGTCGGTCGGCGAGTAGTTGATGATGCCGTGCGCCGCGGCCACGTTCTTCTCCGACTCGATCGCGTCGCGCAAGGCCTGGCGGAACTCCGGCGTGCCCGGCTTGGCCTTCTTCAGCGCGACGGGCACCGCCTGCTGCAGCACCAGGATGGCATCCCACAGGTGGGCGCCCTGCGGCGCCATGGTGTTGGCGCCATGGAGTTCCTCGTAGCGCTTGACGTACTCGGTGGCGACCTTCTTCGAGGGGTAGCTGTCCGGCAGCTGGTTCCAGGCCAGGACCGGGCCGGCGACGAAGATCGCGCCTTCCATGGCCTTGCCGCCGAGGCGCAGGGCATCGCGGTTGGCGGCGCCGTGGGTCTGGTAGATCTGGCCCTTGTAGCCGCGATCGGTCAGCGCCAGGTGGGCCATCGAGCCGGCGCCGGCGCCGCCGACGACCAGCACCGCGTCGGGCTTGGCGCCCATCAGCTTGAGCGCCTGCGGCGTAGCCGAGGTGTCGCTGCGATTGAAGCGCTCGACGCCGACCACCTTGATGCCCAGCGGCTCGCCGAACTTGGTGATCTCGCGCAGGTAGACCTCGCCGTAGGGATCGGCCTGGGCGAACACGCCCATCGCCTTGTAACCCTGCGCCGCGGCGTGCTCGGCAATGGCTTTGGCCATCAGCGCGATGTGCTGCGGGAAACAAAAGGTCCAGGCCATGCGCTCGCCTTCCAGGTCATGCGGCGTCAGCGCCAGCAACGGCGTCTTCGTCTCCAGCGCGATGCCCATCAGGGGCACGGTGTTGGGCGTGATCGAGGAGCCGACCAGCACGTCGACCTTGTCTTCCAGGGTCAGCTTGCGGCCGTTCTTGGTGGCCTGGGTCGGATCGGTGGCATCGTCGAGCGCGATGTAGGTCACTTTCTCGCCGGCGATGGTGGCGGGCAGCAGCGGCACGGTGTTCTTCTGCGGCTGGCCCAGCGGCGAACCGTTGCCGGTGGCGGATACCGTGATGCCGACCTTGATCTCGGCCTGTGCGGGGGCGCCGCAGGCGAGGGACATGGCCGCCAGCAGGGCGGCGATCATTCTGGATTTCATTGCGTCCTCCTCGTTGGAATGGTTGGGGCGGAGCCGATTCTAGGGAGGTGACCGGTGGCGTAAATGGCGTTCCGGCGACTTCGGAAATGCCCTACAGCAAGTTCAGAAATTTCCGACACGGGCGTCAGGGGCGATTCTTTAGAGTGGCCTGCATCGAAGCTGACCGATCCGGAGAACTGATCCATGCCGTCCCCGAAACCCTGGCTCGCCCACTACCCGGCGGGCGTGCCCAAACTCGCCGAACCACTTGCCGCCGACGCCCTCGGCCTGTTTCGCGCCGCCGTGGCAACCGCGCCGGAACGCGATGCCCTGCGCTATTTCGACCGCCGCATCAGCCACGCCGAACTTGACCGCCTCAGCGACAGCCTTGCCGTAGCACTCGCCAGCCGGGGCTTCGGTGTCGGCGACCGCCTGGCGCTCTACCTGCAGAACCAGCCAAGCTTTCCGATCGCCACCCTGGCGGCCTGGAAACTGGGCGGCATCGTCGTCACCATCAATCCGATGAACCGCGAATTCGAGCTGGCCAAGCTGCTCGACGACGCTCGCCCGAAAGCGCTGATCTGCCTCGCCGGCCTGGCCGAGGACATCCTGCCGCGCCTGCCGGAGGGCACGCACCGTCCGGACATCCTGCTCTGGTCGGGGGAACACGACTGGCAGACCCGCGACGATCCGCGCATCTTTGCCGCGCTTCCGCGTCGCGAAGCCTTGGCCGCCGACAGCCTGATGCGCTGCATCGACGACTTTGCCGGCCGGAAGCCGCCGCACCATGTGCCGTCAGGCGGCGACATCGCCTTCATCGTCTACACCTCGGGCACCACCGGCCTGCCCAAGGGCGCTTGCATCAGCCACGACAACCTGGTCCGCATCAGCGCCGCACACCGTGCCTGGTACGCGCTGGCCGACGGGACGCCGCTGCTCTGCGCGGCGCCCTTGTTCCACATCACCGGCCTGGCCGGCCACATGGTGCTCGCCTGGTGCCTGGCCGGGCCGCTGGTGCTGTGCTACCGCTTCGACCCCGGCGTTGTGCTCGACGCCATCGCCGAACATCAGCCGCGCTGCACCGCCAACGCCATCACCGCCTACATCGCGCTGATGAACCAGCCGGGCATCGACCCGGCAACGCTGTCCAGCCTCGACACCGTGACCTCGGGCGGCGCTCCCGTCCCGCCCAGCGTGGCGGTACAGGTCGAGCAGAAGCTGGGCTGGCGCATCCTCAACGGCTACGGCCTGACCGAGACCACCTCTGGCGTGATCATCATGCCGCGCGGCGCCGGCGGCCGCGTGGATCCGGTATCGGGCGCGCTGTCGGTCGGCGTACCGATCAGCGGCGTCGATGTCTGGGTGGCCGGCGATGACGGCACGCGGCTGGGACACGACGAGATCGGCGAAATCGTGATCGACGCGCCCATGGTCGCCGGCGGCTACTGGGGCAAAGCGACTGAGACCGCCGAGTGCATGCGCGCCGATGGCTTTCGCACCGGCGACATCGGCTTCATGGACAGGAACGGCTGGTTCTACATCGTGGACCGCAAGAAGGACATGATAAATGCATCGGGCTACAAGGTCTGGCCGCGCGAGGTCGAGGACGTGCTGTATGCCCACCCGGCGGTGCGCGAAGCCGCGGTGGTCGGCGTCGGCGACGCCTATCGCGGCGAGACGGTGAAGGCGGTGCTGAGCCTGCGCGCCGGCCATGTCGCCGGCCGCGACGAAATCATCACCTGGTGCCGCGAACGCCTGGCCGCCTACAAGGTGCCGCGCGTGGTCGAGTTCATCGACGAGCTGCCCAAGAACGCCACCGGCAAGGTGCTGCGCCGCGTCCTGCGCGAAAACGCCACGGCGGCAAGATGAGACGCACCGCCGTCATCACCGGCGCCGCCAGCGGCCTGGGCTACGCGTTGGCCAAACGCGCCGCCGCCGAGAATATGAACCTGGTGCTGGCCGACATCGAGGAGGCGCGCCTGGCAAAGGCCGTCACCGAGCTCGGCGTGGCCCCCGACCATGTACTGACCTTCGCCGGCGACCTCAGCCAGGAGGCCGTCGTCGCCGGGCTGGCCGACGCCGCCTTCGCCCGCTTCGGCACCGTGCACCTGCTGTGCAACAACGCCGGCGTGGCGCTGACGCGGCTGATCCGCGAAATGAGCACGGCCGACTGGGAATGGGTGCTGGGCGCCAACCTGTGGAGCGTGATCTTCGGCGTGCAGCACTTCCTGCCGCGAATGCAGGCGCAGTCCGATACCAGCCACATCGTGAACACCGCCTCGGTCGCCGGCCTGCTTTCGCCGCCCGCAGCGGCGGCCTACAACGTCAGCAAGCACGGCGTGGTCACGCTTTCGGAAACCCTGTTCCACGAGTTGCGCGCCGAGGGTAGCCGCGTCGGCGTCTCGGTGCTGTGCCCGGCCTGGGTCAAGACCGGCATCAACCAGGCCCAGCGCAACCGCCCCGCGCGCTACGGCACGGCCGCCACGGCCGGCGATTTCTCGGCGGCGCAGGAAAGGCAGATCGCCCATGCGCTCGAGGCGGGCCGCCTCAGTGCCGATGACATTGCCGCTGTCGTGTTCGAGGCAGTGGCCGCAAAGCGCTTCTACGTCATCCCGCACAAGCGCATCAACGAAGTGGTGCGCCAGCGCTTCGAGGACATCCTGGCCGCGCGCAATCCTAGCTGAGAAAATCCGCCCACCCCCCCGGCGCGCACACTTCCAGAGGCTCGTAACCCGGCATGGCCAGCAGGCGCTGGCGGAAGGTATTGCCATGGACGCGCGCCAGGAAGCCGCGTCCCTCGGGGCTTTCGGCAATGGCACGCGACATGGCGAAGCCGTAGCGCTCAACCACCAGGGGTACGAATCCAATGTCATAACGTACTGCCGCAGCCTCAATGCCGAAGCCGGCATCGGCCTGCCCGGCGGCGACTTCCGCCGCCACTGCCTCGTGGGTGAATTCTTCATGCTGGTAGCCAGCGATGGATTCCGCACGGATGCGATTGGCGGCCAGCAGTTCGTCGATCAGGCTGCGCGTACCCGAGCCACGCTGACGGTTGACCAGGCGCAGGCCTCGCCGCGCCACGTCCGCCAGGCTAGCCAGGCGATGCGGATTTCCGCGCGCCACGATCAGTCCCTGGCGGCGGCGCATGACCGGCACGCAGATGTGCTGTGCCACGTCCAGCCACAGTCCGAGCCAGTTTTCCAGCCGGGATACCGGCCACTCTTCCGGCGCATGGAAGCCGGCGATTTCGCACTCGCCGCGGCCCAGTGCCGCCAGGGCATCCTCGCTGCCACGCCACGACAGCTCGAAGCGGATGCGTCGGCCGTGTTCCACCCAGTCAGCCAGTGCCAGGTCGTGGCTGGCTGTTAGACGCAAGCGGTCCGGCGTTGGGCGGACGATGGGTGCCAGCAGCGCCTCGAAGCGGCGCTGCCACGGCGCGTGGGCATCTTCCAGCGACGCGCGCGCCGCGGCATCCAGTTCCACCAGCGCCGCACCGAACTCGGTCAGGCTCGTGCCGCGGCCACGCTCCATCACCACCAGCGGCGCGCCCAACGCCTGCTCGCAGGCGCGCAGCAGGCCCCAGGCCGTGCGGTAGGACATGCCTGCATTGCGCGCGGCAGTGCCCAGCGCGCCCCCGGCCTGAAGGGCGGCCAGCAATTGCAGGAGGCGCGAGGTATCGACGTCCTCCAATAGTGGACCGAAGTCCCAGCTCCAGCGCAAACGCGGTAGCGGACGACTAGTTGCAGTAGACGACATATTTGCTCCCTCAACTGCGTACTTTAACCTGCATTCCCTTATGCACGACGCTACATAAGCAATGACAACACTGGGGGATTCCTTCCTCACCGCCTGGCAACTCGTGGCCGATGCCGATGCCAAGCTCGCGGGCATCGTCTGGCTCAGCCTCACGGTGAGCCTCAGCGCGACGCTGGTTGCCTGTGTCATCGGCATGCCAGTCGGCGCGCTGCTGGCGGTTGGACGCTTCCCGGGGCGCCGACTGCTGGTGGTGCTGTTCAACGGCCTCATGGGCCTCCCGCCGGTGGTGGTCGGCCTGCTGGTCTACCTGCTGCTGTCGCGCGCCGGCCCGCTGGGCAGCTTCGGCCTGCTGTTCTCGCCCACGGCGATGGTCATCGCCCAGGCAGTGCTGGTGACACCGATCGTCGCCGCGCTGACGCGGCAGGTCATTGCCGACGAATGGACCGAGTACCGCGAGCAACTGCGTTCGCTGGGGGCCAGCCGCGCGCGTGCCGCCGCCACGCTGTTGTGGGACGGCCGCTTTTCCCTATCCACCGCCGCGCTGGCCGGCTTTGGCCGCGCCATTGCCGAGGTCGGCGCGGTGATGATCGTCGGCGGCAACATCGACGGCGTGACGCGCGTGATGACCACCACCATCGCCCTCGAAACCAGCAAGGGCGACCTGCCACTGGCGCTGGCCCTGGGCTTCGTGCTGATCGCCGTGGTGCTGGCGATCAACGCTTTCGCGTACGCGCTGCGCGGCTGGGCGGAAAGGCGGTGGGGGTGATGGACGCCTGGCTCACGACCTCGGGCCTTGGCCTGCGCGAAAGCGGCAAGCACATCGTCGAGGATGTCTCTCTCGCACTCGCGGCGCAACGCATCGTGCTGCTGGGCCCCAACGGCGCCGGCAAGAGCACATTGCTGCGCTTGATCCACGGCCTGCTGCACCCCAGCAGCGGTGCCCTTCGCTGGCCACGGAACTTGACCCAGGCCATGGTCTTCCAACGTCCGGTGATGCTGCGCACTACGGCCATTGCGAATGTCATCTACGGACTCAAGCTCAAGGGACTGCCCGCAAACGAATGCGTGCAACGTGCCGGCGCGGCATTGGAACACGTCGGACTGCCGCACCTCGCGCAGCGCCCGGCGCGCCTGCTTTCCGGCGGCGAGCAGCAACGCGTCGCGCTGGCACGCGCCTGGGCGCTGGAACCTGAACTGTTGATCCTCGACGAGCCCACCGCCAGTCTCGACCCGGCCAGCACGCGGGAAGTGGAACGCATCGTCGGCGAGATCGCTGCCGCCGGCGCGCGCGTCCTGATGACCACCCACAACCTTGGCCAGGCCAGGCGCATGGCCGACGAAATCGTCTTCATCGACCGCGGTCGGATTGTCGAGCACACCCCGGCCGAACAGTTCTTTTCATTGCCGCAGACTGAAGCGGCGCAACGCTTTCTCAAGGAGGAAACCCCGTGATCACCCGCCGTCTGTTCTGTTCCGTCCTCGCTTCCGTCGGGCTGCTGGCTGCCGGCCTGCCCCAGGCCCAGGAGCGCTTCATCACCGTCGCTTCGACCACCTCGACCGAGCAGTCCGGACTCTTCGGCCACCTGTTGCCGGCCTTCGAGAAGGCCAGCGGCATCAAGGTGCGTGTCGTCGCGTTGGGCACCGGCCAGGCACTCGACATGGCGCGCCGCGGCGATGCCGATGTCGTCTTCGTGCATGACAAGACGGCCGAGGAGAAATTCATCGCCGAGGGCTTCGGCCTCAAGCGCCAGGAAGTGATGTACAACGACTTCGTCGTCATCGGCCCCAAGGCCGACCCGGCCAAGGCGGCAGGCAAGGACATCCTCGAAGGCCTGCGCAAGATCGAGGCGGCCAAGGCACCCTTCGTCTCGCGCGGCGACAAGAGCGGCACCCACGCCGCCGAGCTCCGCTACTGGAAGGCCGCCGGCGTCGACCTGGACAAGGCCAAGGGTAGCTGGTACCGCGACACCGGCTCGGGCATGGGGCCGGCGCTCAATACCGCCGCCTCGATGAACGCCTACATCCTCGCCGACCGCGGCACCTGGCTCAACTTCAAGAACCGCGCCGAACTCGGCATCGTCGTCGAGGGTGACACGAAGCTCTTCAACCAATACGGCGTGATCCTGGTCAATCCGGCCAAGCATACCCATGTCAAGCAGGCCGACGGGCAGAAGTTCGTCGACTGGCTGGTGTCGCCGGCCGGACAGAAATCCATCGCCGACTACAAGATCGGCGGCGAGTCGCTGTTCTTCCCCAACGCCGCGAAGTGAGGAAGGCCGCCATGCGACGCACACTGATCAGGCTCGGGCTGGGTCTTGCGCTGGCCAGCGCATTGCCCGCCTTTGCCGCCGACGAAACCGGCGCCACCTACGGCGGTGGCAAGAACCGGTTTTCGCTCGCCACCGGCAGCCCCGGCGAACTGGGCTTGCTCAAATTGCTGGCAGAGGAATTCGCGCGCCGGGCCGACGCCCAGATGGTCTGGGTTAAGGCCGGCACCGGCGTTTCGCTCAAGCTGCTGCAGGAAAAGAAGGTCGACATGGCCATGGTGCATGCCCCGGCCCAGGTCGAAAAGGCGCTCAAGGACGGCTGGGCGACCGGCAAGACGCTGATCGGCTCCAACGAGTTCTACATCGTCGGGCCGAAGAACGACCCCGCCAACATCGCCAAGGCCGACAGCGCGGCCGATGTCTACCAGCGCATCGCAAAGGCGGGTGCGCCCTTCGTCTCCCGCGGCGACAACTCCGGCACGCACCAGAAGGAAATGCAGGTCTGGCAGAAGGCCGGTGTCCAGCCTGCCGGGGCCTGGTACATCGTGACCAAAGACTTCATGACGGCCAGCCTCAAGCGCGCCAATGCCGAGAAGGCCTATTTCATGAGCGATTCCTCGACCTGGATCATGGAGAAGGGCGTCGCGCCGGATCTCACCGTCCTCTACCGCGGCGACAAGTTCCTGGTGAACACCTACCACGCGCTGACCGCCCCGCCTGGCGCCACCCCGGGGCGCGACACCGCCGAGAAGTTCGTCGCCTTCGTCGCCTCGCCGGCCGGACAGAAGATCATCGCCGACTACGGCCGCGACCGCTTCGGCGAGGGCCTCTATAACGACGAAGCCTACGCGCGGCAATACGACAAGTAGGCGCAGTCCTTCCCCGACACGGAGCGGTACATGATCATCAAGGACAAGTTCTACATCGGCGGCCAATGGGCTGCTCCCGCCGGCAGCGGCAGCATCGAAGTGCATTCCCCAACCGATGGCGTGCTGCTGGCGCGCATCCCGCAGGGCAATGCCGCCGATGCGGATGCCGCCATCGCCGCGGCACGCCGGGCCTTCGACGCCTGGGCCGCGACGCCGCCGGCACGGCGTGCCGAGCTGCTGAAAAAAATCCAGGAGGGACTCAAGGCGCGCAGCGAGGAGATCGCGCGCACCATCACGCTGGAGATGGGCATGCCGCTCAAGCTCTCGCAGCGCATCCAGGTCGGCTCACCGACCGCCACCTTCGGCATGTATGCACGCATCCTCGGCGACTTCGCCTTCGAGGAGACCGTGGGCAATTCCAAGGTGCTGCGCGAGCCGGCCGGCGTGGTGGTGGCGATCACGCCCTGGAACTATCCGCTGCACCAGATCGCGGCCAAGGTCGCGGCGGCGCTGGCGGCGGGCTGCACCGTGGTGCTGAAGCCCTCGGAGGTGGCGCCGCTGAATGCCTTCGCTCTGGCCGAGGTCATCCACGAGGCCGGCGTACCGGCCGGTGTGTTCAACCTCGTCACAGGCTTCGGGCCGGAGATCGGCGAAGCACTGGTCACGCACCCGCAGGTAGACATGGTCTCCTTCACCGGCTCAACCGGCGCCGGCAAGCGCATCTCGCAAGTCGCAGCAAACACCGTCAAGCGCGTGGCGCTGGAACTGGGCGGCAAGTCGGCCGGGATCGTGCTCGACGACGCCGACTTTGCGACGGCCGTGGCCGGTGTGGTCGGCAACTGCTACCTCAACGCGGGCCAGACTTGCACGGCACAAACGCGCCTGCTGGTGCCGGCGCACCGCTACGACGAAGCCGCGGCCATTGCCGCCGCCACGGCGCGCAGCTTCAAAGTCGGCGACCCGCTGCACCCCGACACCACGCTGGGGCCGTTGGCCTCGAAGATGCAGGAGGACCGCGTGCGCGACTACATCGCCAAGGGCATCGCCGGCGGCGCCGAATTGCTCGCCGGTGGCACCGACCTGCCCGCGGACGTGCCGGCCGGCGGCTATTACGTGCAGCCGACGGTATTTGGCCGCGTTGCTCCGCAGGCTGTGATCGCCCAGGAGGAAATCTTCGGCCCGGTACTGTCGATCATCACCTATAGCGACGAGGACGATGCAGTGCGCATCGCCAACGACTCCATCTACGGGCTCTCGGGCGGCGTCTGGTCGGCGACCGACGCCCATGCCGAAGCCGTGGCGCGGCGGCTGCGCACCGGCCAGGTGGAAATCAACGGCGGGCCCTTCAACATTTACGCGCCTTTCGGCGGCTACAAGCAGTCGGGCAACGGACGCGAGCTGGGCAAGTACGGCCTCGAGGACTTCCTCGAATACAAGTCGCTGCAGTTCAAGCCGCCGCCCAAGGCGGCCTAAACGGTCGCCCGGTCGCAACTCGCCGTATCGCCAGCGCCGACTTTCAGGGTCTGGCCGGCCGGGCCGGTAGAATGCCGCCTCTGCCGCATTTCCCCCGGTTCCCGTCCCATGCTCGTCGCTTCCAATGTCACCATCCAGTTCGGCGCCAAGCCGCTCTTTGAAAACGTTTCGGTCAAGTTCGGCGAAGGCAACCGCTACGGCCTGATCGGCGCCAACGGCTCGGGCAAGACCACCTTCATGAAGATCCTCGCCGGGGTGCTCGAACCCACCGCCGGCAACGTTTCGCTCGATACCGGCGAGCGCATGGCCTACCTGAAGCAGGACCAGTTCGCCTACGAGGAGATGCGCGTGCTCGACGTGGTGATGATGGGCCACGCCGAGATGTGGGCCTGCATGAGCGAGCGCGACGCGATCTACGCCAACCCCGAGGCGACCGAAGACGACTACATGCGTGCCGCCGACCTCGAACACCATTACGCCGAGCATGGCGGCTATACCGCCGAAGCACGCGCCGGCGAGTTGCTGCTCGGCGCCGGCATCCCGATCGAGAAGCACAACGGCCCGATGAGCGAGGTGGCGCCCGGTTGGAAGCTGCGCGTGCTGCTGGTACAGGCGCTGTTCGCCAACCCCGACATCCTGCTGCTCGACGAGCCGACCAACAACCTCGACATCGACACCATCCGCTGGCTGGAGGACATCCTCAACGAGCGCGAGTCGACCATGGTCATCATCAGCCACGACCGCCACTTTCTGAACCAGGTGTGCACCCACATGGCTGACCTCGACTACGGCACGATCAAGGTCTATGGCGGCAACTACGACGATTTCATGGAAGCCAGCACCCAGGCACGCGAGCGCCAGGTGGCGGCAAATGCCAAGGCCAAGGAACGCATCGCCGACCTGCAGGGCTTCGTACGCCGCTTCTCGGCCAACAAGTCCAAGGCCAGGCAGGCCACCAGCCGGCTCAAGCTGATCGACAAGATCAAGCCCGAGGACATCAAGCCCTCCTCGCGCCAGTACCCCTGGATCCGCTTCGACTACGACGAGAAGGAAAAGCTGCACCGGCTGGCCTGCGAGATCGAGAACCTCGGCTTCGGCTACGAGCCGAAGACGCCGATCATCAAGTCCTTCTCCACCAGCATCGAGGCCGGTGACAAGGTGGCCATCATCGGCGAGAACGGCGTCGGCAAGACCACGCTGCTGCGCCTCTTGGCGGGCCCCGAATTGGGCGGCTTGGCACCGCTGGGCGGCAAGGTGAAATGGGCCGAGAAAGCCCGCCCCGGCGCCTTCCACCAGGACCATGCCGCCGACTTCGCAAGCAAGACGCCGCTCACCGAGTGGATCGTGCAGTGGGTACGCGCCGGCGGCTACGAGGGCGGCGACGTGGAGACCCTGGTGCGCGGCACGCTGGGCCGCCTCTTGTTCTCCGGCGACGAGGCGAAGAAGCCCGTCAATGTCATCTCCGGTGGCGAGCAGGGACGCATGCTGTTCGGCAAACTGATGCTGTTGCGTAACAACGTGCTGCTGATGGACGAACCGACCAACCACCTCGACATGGAATCCATCGAGTCGCTCAACACCGCGCTGGAGAAATACAACGGCACGCTGATCTTCGTCTCGCACGACCGCGAGTTCGTCTCCTCGCTGGCGACGCGCATCATCGACATCCGGCCGGATCGCAGCATCGTCGATTACCGCGGCAACTATGAAGAGTACTTGTCGAGCCAGGGCCTGGAATGAACCCGTGGCTTGCCCCCCGGACGGGTTTGTATTACAGTTAATACATTCCGCCGCAAGGACCCTTCGCCATGACCACCACCGTCCGCCTTCCCCTGCGTGTCGAACAGGCGCTGGCGACCTACTGCGTCGAAGCGCGGCGCACCAAGTCGGAAGTCATCGTCGAGTTGCTGGAGCAGCGCTTCATGGGTACCCAGGCCGAACGCACGCCCTACGAGCTGGCGCAGGAAGCCGGCTTCATCGGCTGCCTCTCCGGCAAAGGCACGAGCGGCGGCAAGGCGTCTGCCGCCGGCACGGCCAAGCAACGCGTGGCCGCCGCGATCCAGCGCAAGCACGGCAAAAAGCCGGCCTGATGCAGTCCCTGCTGGTCGATACCGGTCCGCTGGTCGCCTTGGCGGACAAGCACGATGCCGCCCACGAAACCTGCAAGGACTTCCTCGCCGCCTATCGTGGCCGACTGCTCACCACCTGGGCAGTGCTGACCGAGTTCTCGCACCTCGCACCCTCGATTGCGGCGACGCTGCCGCTCTACCGCTGGATCGAAAAAGGCGGGCTTGAGTTGCTTCCGCTCGGCCGCGACGAACTGGTGCGCGCCATCGACTGGATCGAGAAGTACGCCGACCGGCCGATGGATCTCGCGGACGCCTCGCTGGTCGTGGCGGCGATGGCAACTGGGGTACATACGGTCTGGACGCTGGATCGCAGCGACTTCGAGACCTACCGCCTGCCCGGACGCAAGCGCTTTCGTCTGGCAACGAAACCATGAGCCTGCTGCGCGGCATCGCCCGCCTGATCCTTAAAACCTTCGGCTGGAAGCTGATCGACCTGCCGCAGCGGCCCGCCAAAGCCGTGGTGATCGCCTACCCGCACACCTCGAACTGGGATTTTCCGGTGACCCTGCTGGCGCTGGCGGCACTCCCGTATGGCGCGCAGTGGGTGGCCAAGGACACGCTGTTTCGCGGTCCGATGGGACCGATCATGCGCGCACTGGGCGGCGTGGCCGTGAACCGCCGCGAACGCACCGGCTTCGTCGAGCGCGTCGCCGAGGAATTCCGCAAGCGCGACGACTTCCACCTGATCATCGCCACCGAGGGCACACGCAGCCTGCAAGCCGGCTGGAAGTCCGGCTTCTACCGCATTGCCCTGGCCGCCGACGTGCCGGTAATCATGGCGGTGGTGGACTACGGCAAGCGCGAGGTCGGCCTGCTGGCGACCATCCGCCTTAGCGGCGATGAAGCCGCCGACATGGCGCAGATCGCAAGCTGCTACCAGGGCCGCAAGGGCTACCGCCACGAGCAGGCCTCGCCGATACGACTCCTATGATCCTGCTGCGCGACCTCGGTTTTTCCCGCAACGGCGACCCGCTGGTCAGCGGCGCCTCATTGCAACTGCATCCCGGCTGGAAGGTCGGCCTCACCGGCGCAAACGGCTGCGGCAAATCTTCCTTCCTCGCCCTGCTGCGCGGCGAGCTGCATGCTGACCGCGGCGACCTCGAACGCCCGCCCGGCTGGGTGCTGGCCCACGTCGCGCAGGACACGCCGGCCCTGCCAGACGCCGCGCTCGACTTCGTGCTCGACGGCGATGCCGAGTTGCGGCAGATCGAACGCGACCTCGCCACCGCCGAAGCCCACCCCGACGACGCGCATGCCGGGGAACAGATCGGCCTGCTGCATGGGCGCCTGAGCGAGATCGACGGCTACGCGGCACCGGCGCGCGCCGCCGCGCTGATGCACGGGCTCGGCTTTACCGATGCCGACTTCCGCCGCCCGGTGGCCGAGTTTTCCGGCGGCTGGCGCGTGCGCCTCAACCTGGCGCGGGCGCTGATGTGCCGCTCCGACCTGCTGCTGCTCGACGAGCCGACCAACCACCTCGACCTCGACGCCATCATCTGGCTCGAAGCCTGGCTCAAGAGCTATGCCGGCACGCTGATCCTGATCTCGCACGACCGCGATTTCCTCGACGTGGTCACCAGCCACATCCTGGCCATCGAGAACGGCAAGCTGCAGCTGTTCACCGGCAACTATTCGGCCTGCGAGCGCGCCCGCGCCGAACGCCTGGCCAACGACCTGGCGCTGGCGGCCAAGCAGAAGCGCGAAGCCGCGCACCTGCAGAGCTACATCGACCGCTTCCGCGCCAAGGCTTCCAAGGCGCGCCAGGCGCAAAGCCGGATCAAGATGCTGGCGCGCATGGGCGAAATCGCCGCGGCCCACGTCGATGCCCCGTTCAGCTTCCGCTTTCCCGAACCGAGCGGCTTCTCCGATCCGCTGCTGCTGGTCGACGACGCGAAGGTCGGCTACGGCGCGACGACGATCTTCGACAAGCTGCGCTTCACCCTGCGCCCCGACAGCCGCATTGGCCTGCTCGGCCGCAACGGCGCCGGCAAATCCACGCTGATGAAGCTACTGGCCGGCGAACTCGCCCCGCTGGCCGGCGTGCGCGAGGAAGGCCGCAACCTCAAGCTGGGCTACTTCGCCCAGCACCAGCTGGAACAGTTGCGCCCGGCCGAATCGCCGCTGTGGCACATGATCAAGCTGGAGCCGCGCACGCGCGAGCAGGACTTGCGCAATTACCTCGGCGGCTTCGATTTCCGCGGCGACATGGCCGAGGCGCCCTGCGGCCGTTTTTCCGGCGGCGAAAAGACGCGGCTGGCGCTGGCGCTGATGATCCGCACCGCGCCCAACCTGCTGCTGCTCGACGAGCCGACCAACCACCTCGACCTTGAAATGCGCGAGGCGCTGACCATCGCCCTGCAGGAGACGGAAGCCGGGATGGTGCTGGTGTCGCACGATCGCCACCTGCTGCGCGCCACCTGCGACGAGCTGTGGCTAGTGGCCGACGGCAAGGTGACGCCCTTCGACGGCGACCTCGACGACTATGCCGAATGGCTCAACCAGTCGCGCGCCGCCGAGAGATCCGCCGGTCGCGAAAAGGCGGCAGCACCCAGCCCGGTTGTCGTGGCAACGCCGGCCAGCGAGCCCCGAAAGTCGGCGCCCGGCACACGGCGGTTGAAACAGGAGGCCGAAAAGCTGGAGGCGCAGATCGTCGGCTGGCAGCAGGAACTCAAGCTCCTGGAAACGCGCTTGGCCGATCCGGCCCTGTATGCCGCCGGGCAGGCCGCGTTGCTGGCCGAACTCGGCCAGCGCCAGAGCTGGTTGACGCAAAGCGTCGACGCGGCAGAATCACGCTGGCTGGAATTACACGAACAACTGGAAGCACTGGAGGATTGAATGGCAGTCAGGAAACCCGCCGCCAAAGCGGCAACCAAACCCGGCGTCAATTCCGCAGTGGCCGCTCCCGGCGCACGACCCCAGGCCGCTATGCGCCAGCGCCGCCCCGCGGCGGGCGACGTTACGCCGGCGAGTACCCCAAAAGGGATCAGGAATTTCGTGATCAAGGACCGCAGCGCCGCGGCCATCGATTCCAAGGCAGAGGCGATCCATGACATCGTCGCCCACGCCACCCCGGGCGAGGGCGCCAGGCTGGCCGACGCGCTCAAGGCGATGATGGACGGCGCTTCGCCGGACGACGTCGAGGCGCTCAAGCAAGCCTTCCTGCAGCGCGAGGTCGCCGCCAGCAACCATCCCGACGAGGAACTGGCGGCAGGCTGGCGCGAGGGCGGCTATCCCTACCGCCACCTGATGTCGCGCAAGAACTACGAGAAGCAGAAATACCACCTGCAGGTGGAACTGCTCAAGCTGCAGGCCTGGGTCAAGGAAACCGGGCAGAAGGTGGTGATCATCTTCGAGGGCCGCGATGCGGCCGGCAAGGGCGGCACCATCAAGCGCTTCATGGAACACCTGAACCCGCGCGGCGCGCACGTCGTCGCCCTGGAAAAGCCCTCGGAAACCGAGCGCGGCCAGTGGTACTTCCAGCGCTACGTGCAGCACCTGCCGACCGCCGGCGAGATCGCCCTGTTCGATCGCTCCTGGTACAACCGAGCCGGTGTCGAACGCGTGATGGGCTTCTGCAGCAACGACGAGTACGACGAATTCATGCGCCAGACACCGGAGTTCGAGCGTACCCTGGTCAGGAGCGGCGTGCATCTGATCAAGTTCTGGTTCTCGGTATCGCGCGACGAACAGCGTCGCCGTTTCAAGGAACGCAAGACGCATCCGCTCAAGCAATGGAAACTCAGCCCGATCGACATGGCCTCGCTCGACAAGTGGGACGATTACACCAAGGCCAAGGAAGCGATGTTCTTCCATACCGACACCGCCGATGCGCCGTGGACCGTGATCAAGTCGGACTGCAAGAAGCGCGCGCGCCTGAACGCCCTGCGCTACGTGCTGCACAAGCTGCCCTATGCCAACAAGGACCAGACGCAGATCGGCGCACTCGATACCCTTCTGGTCGGCCGCGCCCACATCGTCTACGAACGCGGCGAGCACCCGGCGCTGTAGGCCAGCGCGGCGCAGACAATGTACCTGCCTAAGCACTTCGCCGAGCAACGGCCGGAAGTCCTGCATGCCCTGATGCGGCAGCATCCCTTCGCCACGTTGGTGACTTCAGGCACGCAAGGCCTGGCGGCCGATCACCTGCCCATGAGACTGGTGTTCGCTTCTGACAACAAGCCACGCCTGCTGGCCCACGTCGCGCGCGCCAACCCGCTCTGGCGCAATGCGGCCGGCAGCGAGGTGCTGGCAATTTTCCACGGCCCGCAGGCCTACGTCAGCCCCTCCTGGTATCCGTCCAAGCAGGAACACGGCAAGGCGGTACCGACCTGGAACTATGTCGTGGTGCACGCCCGCGGCCGCCTGACGACCTTCGAAGACCCGCAGCGCCTGCGCGCCCTGCTCGACGACCTGGTCGATCACCACGAGACCCCTCTGCCCCAGCCCTGGCGCATCGCCGACGCCCCGCCCGATTACATCGACAAGATGCTCGCTGCCGTGGTCGGCATCGAGATCGACGTCGCGACGCTGGAAGGCAAGTGGAAAGTCAGCCAGAACCAGCCCGAGGCCAACCGGGCCGGGGTGGTGGCGGCACTGCGTGCCCAGGACGGAGAAAATGAAAACGCCATCGCCGCGCTGATTGCCGGACCGGACGCCGGGAAACTGCGCTGATGCGACTCAACCCGGCCGAGTTGCCGGAGCCCACGGCCGACGCCCGCGCCGCCAGCGAAATGCTGGATGCGGTGATCGCCGCCGAGATCGGGGCACGCGGCGGCTGGATCAGCTTTGCCCGCTACATGGAACTCGCGCTCTACGAGCCGGGCCTGGGCTATTACGCCGGCGGGGCGCAGAAGTTCGGCGACCACGCGGAGGGCGGCGACTTCCTCACCGCGCCTGAAATCACCCCGCTTTTCGCACAGGCCCTGGCCCGGCAGGTGGCGCAGGTGCTACGCGCATCCGCCCCCATGGTGATCGAAGCCGGCGCCGGCAGCGGCCGGCTCGCCGCCGACCTGCTGCCGGCACTCGACGCCCTCGGCTGCCTGCCGCAACGCTATCGCATACTCGAAGTATCCGGCGCCCTGCGTGCGCGCCAGCAGGCAACCCTCGCGCAACGCGCACCCGCCCACCTTGAGCGCGTGGAATGGCTGGATTCCCTGCCCGAGCATTTTTCCGGCTGCCTGCTCGGCAACGAGGTGCTCGACGCGATGCCCAGCCACGCCTTGAACTGGACCGAGGACAGCCGCATCGAGGAGATCGGCGTCACACTCAAGGACGGCCGGCTGATCGAAGCGGCGCGACCGGCCGCCGGCGCGTTGTTGTCGGCCGCACAGGCCATGTCGATCGAAGGCCCCTGGCGCGGCGAACTCAGTCTCGCGGTGCGCGCCTGGATCAGCGACCTGTCACGCCGCCTCGAACAAGGTGCCCTGCTGCTGATCGACTACGGGCTGCCGCGCCACGAGCTCTACCACCCGCAACGCAATGGCGGCAGCATCCGCTGCCATTACCGGCACCGGGTACACCAGGACGCCTTCTGGTATCCGGGCCTGTCCGACATCACCTCGCATGTCGATTTCACTGCGGTGGCCGAGTCCGGCTTCGATGCCGGACTGGAGGTGCTGGGCTATTGCAGCCAGGCCAACTTCCTCCTCAACTGCGGCATCGGCGATCTGCTGGGAGAAAGCGGCTCCCTGGATAGCGCAGCCCTGCGCACGCGCGGCGCAGTGAACGTGCTGCTGTCACCCAACGAGATGGGCGAACTGTTCAAGGTGATCGCGCTGGGTCGCGGCCTGCCCGCCCCGCTGCTGGGCTTCGCCCGCGGCGACAAGGTGCATACGCTCTAATTCAGTCCAAAAGGCCGAGGCGGATCGCCAGCGCCACGGCGTGCGTCTTGTTGGCGGCGCCCAGCTTGCTGATGGCATTGGCCATGTGGAAGTTCACGGTGCGCTCGCCGACCCCGGTGATCACCGATATCTCGGCAGCGGTACTGCCTTCCGCCGCCAGGCGCAGGCACCCCAGTTCGCGCTCAGTAAGGCGGTTGATCGATTCGTTGCGCTGCCAGGACTGGAACTCGCCGAACAGGCGCTGGTGCACCACGCGCGCCAGCCACTGCATCATCGGCAGCTTGCTTTTTATTTCGTCCGCGTCGAGCGGGCCGCCGCGACGCGCCAGCGTCAGCATGCCGAAGCCGCCGGAGGCATCGTGCAGGGGCTGGACCCAGCCGTGATTCAGTCCGATGGACAAGGTGTCCTGTGCCAGCGCCGCCAGCGATTCCGCGGCGAACAGTTCGCGCGACCAGACCAGCGGCGTATCGGCGTCCCGCGCATGCCGGATCATCGGATCGATGCCGTGGTAGCCGCGCCTCAGGTAGCGCTGCTGCCAGGCCAGGGGATAGTTGCTGGTCATCACGTATCGCCAGCCGGTATCGGGATCGGTCACCCCGATCAGATAGGCGAGATACTCGAAGCCGAGGCTGCGTGCACCGAGCACGGCGCCGTCGAAAAAATCGCGTTCGGGCCCGCCGGCATCCAGTAGATACGCCAGCCCAGGATTCGGAACGTCTGCCGCGTTGGCGACCATGCAATGACCGAGGAACGAGGAGGGAAGGCGCTTTGTAACGGCGGGGCGCCGCCTTGTCAAGCCGAAGATGGCGAAATTCTTTTAAATATCAATATACTCGCGATACGCAACCGTCGAATCTGCGACAATTTGGGCCTTCGGATCTTCTACACGCATGTCGCCATCTCATTTGTCGCGGACGCGCACCGGTCCCCAGGGGAATCGGTCCTGACCATGCCGCGCTCCATGCCCATGCTCCGGCAGTTCGGCGCACGCCTGGTCGAGCCGGCCTTGCGCAACGTCGCCTACATCGAGCGACGCCTGTCCGCCTTCGCCATCCTGGCCATCGTCACCTTTCCGCTTTACTACTATGTCTGGGAATACGTGTTTCCCCAGCGCTACGAAAGCCTGAGCTTGCGCCTGATCGGCTCGGCGCTGTTCCTGCCCATGCTGTTTGCGAACCAGTGGCCGGACTGGATGCGGCGCTGGCTGCCCTACTACTGGTATTTCGCGCTGCTGTATTCGCTACCGTTTTTCTTCAGCTTCATGCTGCTGAAGAACAATGGCGCCGATGTCTGGATCGGCTCGGCACTGGTCGCGGTATTCGTCATGATCCTGCTATTGGACTGGGTCACCCTGATCGGCCAGTTCCTGCTTGGCAGCGGCCTGGCCTATCTTGCGTTCTCGCTGACGGGCGACGGTAACCTGCCGGCCTTCGAGCGCTGGGACTATGTCGCCATCGCCGGCTTCGCCGTGGTTGCCGGCGCCGTCACCAACTACGATGCCGAGCGCATCCGGATCGAGCAGGAACGGGCGATGCTGGCTACCGCCGGCAGCATTGCCCACGAACTGCGCACGCCGCTGCTCGGCATCCGGGCGGGGGCCGCGGGACTGTCCAATTACCTGCCGACGCTGATCGAGGCCTACCGGTTGGCACAGGCGCATGGCCTGCCGGTCGAGTCGATACGCACGGCGCACCTCGACAGCCTGCACGGCGTGCTGGAGCGCATCGATTCCGAGGCGCGCCAGTCCAATGCCATCATCGACATGATGCTGGTCAATGCCCGATCGGCCGGCGCCATCAAGCAGGCCTTGCAGCCCTGCTCGATTGCCGCCTGCGTCGAGACCGCGTTGCGCCGTTACCCCTTCTCCGATGACGAACGTCGCCTGGTTTCCTGGGACAAGGGCGATGATTTCAGTTTTCGTGGCGTCGAACTGCTGATGGTGCATGTCCTGTTCAACCTGATCAAGAACGCCCTGCGCCACATCGTCCATGCTGGCAAGGGCGAGATCCGGCTGCGCATCGAAGCCGGCGACCGCCATCGCCTGATCGTCCGCGACAGCGGCGGCGGCATCCCTGGCGATGTCCTGCCGCACATCTTCGAACGCTTCTATTCCTCCACCGGCGATGACACGGTACTGGGCGCCGGTATCGGGCTCGCCTTCTGCCGCGACGTCATGGCGGCTTTCGGTGGCACGATCAGCTGCGAATCGGTGCATGGCGAGTACACCCGGTTCGAACTCAATTTTCCTGCCGCATGAACAACTACGCGATCCAGCCCTTCCATTTTCCGACCACCGTCGCCTTCGTCGACGACAGCTTGCAGTTCCTGTCCAACCTCAGCCTGCAACTCGATTCGCGCCTCGCCTATCGGCTCTACAGTTCGCCCTTCGCCGCCCTGGTGGCGCTCAACGGCAGCGCCCGGGTGCCGCCGGTGGCGGAGCGCTTCTTTTCGCTCTACCGGCATCGCAACGACAAGAGCGTGACGCGCCACGTGATCGACGTCAGCCTGGACATGATCCATCGCGAAGTGCATAACGAGCATCGCTTCGAGCAGGTATCGGTGGTGGTGGTCGACTACGACATGCCGGAGATCGACGGTCTTGAGTTCTGCCGCAGCCTGAAGAGCAAGGCGCTCAAAAAGATCCTGCTCACCGGCAAGGCCGACGAACAGACCGCCGTGCGCGCCTTCAACGAAAAGACCATCGACCGCTTCATCCGCAAGCAGGACGACGACGTCATGTCGCAGCTGAATCGCGCGATTGCCGAATTGCAGCGCGAGCACTTCGACCAGATCGAGCACATGCTGGCCGATGCACTCTCGGTCGGATCGCACCTGTTCCTCAGCGATACGGCATTTGCCGAGCGTTTCCGCGAGATCACGCGCCGCCTGAACATCGTCGAGCATTACCTTTGCTGCGCGCCGGACGGCATCCTGATGCTCGACATGGGCGGCGCCGCCCACCTGCTGATCGTGCAGACCGAAGAGATGATGCGCGGGCATTACGAGATCGCCTATGACCAGGGCGCTCCCGATGAATTGCTGGCCCGGCTGCGCGACGGACGCAGCCTGCCCTACTTCTGGAAGACCGCCGGCAACTATTCGCCGATCTACGACGACTGGCAGGCCTGCATGTACCCGGCCGAGGAGTTCCAGGGCCGCGAGTGGTACCTCTATGCCGTAGTCAGGAACCCCGGCGCCTTCAACCTGAAGTACGTGTTCCCCTATGGCGACTACCTGGAGCGCCTCGACAGCGAGGCGCGCCAGGGGATCGCCCGCGGCGACTAGGTACCGTCGCGCGCGGGCACCACCGGTTCAGGCCGCCACGGCTTCGCGCCTGACGTCGGCCGCCGGCGCACCGCGGACGCGCTGCTTGCGGCGCGTCGAACCCCAGGAGGCGAGGCCCACTTCATCGCGAATCTCGCGGCACACCTCGACCAGCCGCTCCAGGTCGGTGGACGCCAAGCCGGCATGGACGGAGAAGCGCATCAAGGCCCGGCTCTTGGGCGTGGCCGGGGCGCAGAAGATGGCACCGAAAACGCCGCGCGACTCGAGGGCGTCGCGCAAGACGATGGTGGCCTGCTCGGTTCCCGATTCCAGCGAAATGATCTGGCAGGCGCTGCCGTTGAGGTTGTAGCCCAGGGCATCCAGCTCGTGGCGCAGGTAGGCCGCGTTTTCACGCAGGCGCTCGCGGCGCCATCCTTCCTGGCGGATCACGCCGAGCGTCGCGGCAAGGCCGTGGATGTCGTGGGGCAACAGCGTCGAACTGAAGATCGCCGGATTCGACTCGCTCTTGAAGTACTCGGCGAAGCGGCGCGAACAGGTGACGAATCCGGCGCGTCCGGCAAAGGCCTTGGCCAGGCTGGCGGTACGGAAATGCACCCGCTCGGCGAGCCCCAGTTCGACCACTAGGCCTTCACCGTTGGTCCCGTGGGTGCCCAGCGAATGCGACTCGTCGGCGACCAGGATGCAGCCCTGGGCTTCGCAGATCTCGACGATTTCGCGTAGCGGAGCGATGCTGCCGGTGGTGCTGTAGATCGAATCCACCACCACCACGCCCGGACCGTGGCGCAGGATCTGGCGCTCGAGATGCTCGACCTCATTGTGGAACACGGTGATCGGGCGCGCGCCGGCGCACTTGATGCCCTCCCACAGCGACATGTGGGCCATCATGTCGGCATACACCGGCACCCCCTCGCCGGCGATCACCTGGATCAGGCCGGTATTGGCCGCATAGCCGGACTGGCACAGCACCCCGGCCTCGGCATGCATGAAGTCGGCCAGTTCCTGCTCGAAATCGGTATGCGGACAGGCGCCATGGACGAAAATGCCCGACATCAGCAGGCCGTTGCCGTCGCGCCGGATGCTGTCGACCATGGCGTCGAGGATGCGCGGATGGCGCGCCAGCGCCAGATAGTCGTTACTGCACAGTTGCAGGGCATCCGGACCCGGCAGGCGACCGCGCATGATGTGGCCGCCGGCCCAGGTGTTCTGCACCCGATCACGGTAATAGGCCTCCAGCCGTAGGGCGGCGAACTCGGCCAGTTCCGGATTGCGATACTGAAGTTGCGGCCGCAAGGTGGTGACATTGCTTTTCATGATGAAACTCCTTTCGTTGGTCTAAACAGGAAAAAAACGACGCGAACACCCTCCCTCAAGGATCGCGAGAATCGTCGCGGTGGTTTCATTTCGCATCATTTCGGCCCTCCAGGGGGCAAAAATCTGCATTTTTTGCGAAAAACCTGTCATTTCTGACAGTAGGAATTCGCCGGAAATTGCCCTAGGCTTGATCCCAGCCAAGCGCCGCGCAATTCGAGGGGGGAACCAAGGTTGCGCGGCGTCTCTGGCGACCTCGCCAGCGGTCTTTTTGTTGCCAAGCAGCCGCCATCCGCGCCGGCGTACCCAGACTACCGACGAGATGACGGACCGAGATTTGCCCCGCAGGAAATTGCGCCGCCGCCCGGCGGCGGAGAAACCCAACGCCCTGCGCGCCTTGTCCGGCAGCCCGACCGAGCTGCGCGCGCGCCGCCAGGCCGGCACATCCAGGCCGAAGGCATCCGACGAAGCGCTTGGGGTGCTGCAGGTGTGCCCGGACCCGATCCTGTTGCTGCGCGACGAATGCGTCAGCCTGGCGAATCCGGCGGCGCTGGCCCTGTTTCGGGCGGACAACGTTGCCGCGCTGAACGGCGTGCATTGGCACCGCCTTGTCGGCGCCGAATTCTGGACCTCGGCCGAAGCCCACTGCGGCACCCCGTCGGGCGGAGAAGCCGGACGCCTGGCACGCATGGAACTGCCCTGCCTGGCCCTGGACGGCAGCGCCCTGATTGCGGAATCGAGCAGTTGCCTGGTTACCCTGGGCGGCGAGCCTGCCGTGATGCTGTTGCTGCGCGACATCTCCGAGCAACGGCACGCCGAAGCCGAAAGGCGCCAGCAGCGAGCAAAGCTTGAACAACAATTGATCGGGCGCGCCGACGACCTGCGCCAGGCCCTCGCCGATGCGCGACTTGCCGACCAGGCCAAGGATGCCTTCCTGGCCAACGTGAGCCATGAACTGCGCACGCCGCTGAGCGCCATGATCGGCCTGCTCGACCTGGCCCGAAGCCACGCCGCCGACCCGACCCTGGACGGCTACCTGGACACGATGACGCGTGCCGGCAGGCATTTGTCGCGCATCATCGACGACCTGCTCGACCTCTCGAAGATCGTCGCCGGCCGCATGACGATCGAGGAGGTCGATTTCAGCCTGCGCGAAATCCTGAACCATGCCCAGCAAGTCCTGTCGCACAAGGCGGACGCCAAGGCCCTGCCGCTGAAGTTCCGCATCGATGACGAACTCCCCGATGCCTTGCGCGGCGATCCGCTGCGCATCGAGCAGATCCTGCTCAACCTGGTCGGCAATGCCATCAAGTTCACCGCGCGCGGGCAGGTGGAACTGCACGCCTCGCTGACCACGCGCAGCGAGACCCATGTCCGCCTCACGGTCGATGTCAGCGACACCGGCATCGGCATGACGCCGGAAGAAATCTCCGGCCTGTTCCAGCCCTTTGCCCAGGCCACCGCGACGACCAGCCGGAAGTACGGCGGCACGGGGCTCGGCCTGGCCTTGAGCCAGCGCCTGGCCGAGGCCATGGGCGGGCGCATCACGGTGCGCAGCCGCAAGGACGAAGGCAGCGTGTTCAGTTTCTCTCTGCGCCTGGCCATGGGTGGCGCCGGCCCGAGTGTGCCAGCCCCCGTGCGTGAGCCCCCGGCCGACTACAGCCACGCGCGTGTGCTGCTGGTCGACGACGACCCGCTGAACATCGAGATCGTCAGCGGAATGCTGCACGCAGTCGGCATTTATCCGCAGATCGCGGGCAACGGTCATGAAGCCATCACGCTGCTGGCAGCGGAAGGGCCGGCGGCCTTCGACCTGGTCCTGATGGACCTCCAGATGCCGGTGCTCGACGGCCACAGCGCGACGCGCCTGATCCGCGGCTGGCCGGATTTCGGCGCGCTGCCCATCGTGGCGCTGACCGCCCATGCGCTGGAACACGAGCGCCAGGCCAGCATCCGCGCCGGCATGAACGACCACATCAGCAAGCCCTTCGACCTCGCCACCCTGCACGCCGTGCTGCAGCGATGGGTGCCACGGGAAGGGCAGGCCGCCGCCCCGCCGCCGCCCCGCCCGATGCCGGCGGCAACGGCCCTCGAAGCGCTGGGCTGTCTCGATTTCGCCTCGGCGCTGGCGCGTTTCGGCGGCAACGAACCGCGCTATCGCCACTGGCTGGGAAAGTTCGTCGAGGAAAGCCCCGCCCTGGCGCCAAAGGTACGGAACGCACTGGCCAGCGGCCGGCGCGACGACGCGGTGACGCTCGCCCACACCTTCAAGGGCAGCACCGCCACGCTGGGCTTAACGAAACTGGGCGCACTGGCCGAAGAACTCGAAGCCGCCATCCGCCACGGCCGCCCCGCGGTGCCCGAACTGCGCCAGCTGGAACGGGCGATCGACGAGGCCCGCTTCGAGATCGCGCAGGCGCTCACGCCCTAGCGGGGAGCGCTCAAACCATTGCGGGCGCGCGCCGGGTCGCCGGTTTGTGGCAACATTCCCGGCGAAAGGAGTCACCGATGAAATTTCGAATTGCCGCCCTGCTCGCGGGCCTCGTGGCGCTGACGGGCTGCGGCGACATGAAAGTCAAGGTCTGGCCATTTGGCGCCGACGGCCCGCGGGAACGCTCGCGCGAACCGGCCAATGCCAATGAATACCAGTGCGCGGCGAACAAGCGCTTTTACCTGCGCACGCTCGACGGCGGCGAAGCCGTGTGGCTGATCCTGCCCGAGCGCGAAGTCCGCCTCGAGCGCATCGGCGGCGGCACGCGTTACGGCAAGGGCAACCTGGTGCTCGATCTGGCGGCCGACAAGGCCAGCCTCACCGACGGCGCCAACACCACCTATGCCGATTGCAAACCCGCGACGGCGGCGCCGCGCTAGGCGGAAGTCACAGGCAGGCCTGCTCCAGGGCCTTTTCGCATTTGGGGCAAAAGCCGTCCTCGCCCACCGGGCCGGGTGAACCGCAACGACGGCAGACGGCCGGCGGCGGCGAAGGCTGGCCGGGCGTCGGCGGCTTGGCGGGAGGCTTGGGTTTTTTCATCGAGGCCCGGCGCAGCCGCCGCGTCTAGTCGCAGCTGGCGCGACAGGCCGCGCTGTCGCTGCTGCAGGCCCTGGCCGCATCGGCAAGCCGGCAGGCGCCGCGGGTGCGGTGGCTGAAGCTGAGCCCGTCGCCGTAGCTGCAACTCAGGATCGTGATGCTGCCCTGGCGAGCAACCCGAACCGCGCCCGGCCTGGCGCTGCGAACACTCGCCGGAGCACGATCGCAGGACACATAGGCGCTGAAATTTCCATCCGCCGATTCCCACAAGGCAACGTTCTTCAGCCGGCGATAGCGCTCGAAATCGGTGCAGACATCGGCGTCGCCCTTGTAGCTGCGGTTGTTGTCGCTACAGTATCCGGTGAAGGTGTAACGCAGTTCCTCGTCGGAAGGACAGGACGCCACCTGGACCGCCTGTGCCAGATCGGGACAGCCGATTTCCGCGGCCGCAAAAGTCGGCGCGGACAGCACGGCGAGCAGGCCAAACACGATGAATTCGTTTTTCATGCAGGGGATTCTAGCGGAGCGCCGGCGACGCCAGCCTGCGCCGCCAGCCAGGCCCGAAACGGCTTCAATGCCGGGTTGGTGGCCGGCCGCGCCGGCAGCAGCAGGTAATAGGAGCGCGGATTGGCATAGCGCTGCGGCAGCGGCGCCACCAGTTGCCCCGCGCGCAGCAGGTCAGCGACCAGACCGAGGGTCGCCAGCGCCACCCCCTGGCCGTCGATCGCCGCGCGAATGGCCGATGCATACTGATTGAAGGCGATGCTGCCGGCCGGCCGCAGGCGCGGCTGGCCGCTCATTTCCAGCCACACCTGCCATGAAAGCCAGGGACGGCGCTGCTCCTCGTCCTCGTACACCAGCAGCACGTGGCGATCCAGGTCGGCGGGCTGGGCCAGCACCGGCGATTTCTTCAGGTAGGCCGGGCTGGCCACCGGCACCACGGTATCGCCGAACAGGCGCAGCGCGCCGGCCGGCGCGTTGCGATCCTGCAAATAGCGCACCGCCGCGTCGAAGCGGCCGCGCTCCAGATCCACCACGCGGGTATCGGCCGAGATGCGGATGTCGATGCCGGGATGGCGGCGGCGAAAATCCTCCAGGCGAGGGATCAACCAGAAGCTGGCAAAGGCCTGGGTGGTGGCCAGAGTCAGGGTCGGCTCGTCGCCGCCGCGCAACTCGGTCGCCACGCTGCGCAGTTCGGCAAAGGCCAGTTCGACGGCACGCTGCAGCCGCTCGCCGGCCGGGGTCAGCAGCAGGGCGCGGGGCCGGCGCTCGAACAGCGGCACGCCCAGCGCCGCCTCCAGCCCAATTACCTGCTTGCTCACCGCCGACTGGGTGATGAACAGCTCCTCGGCGGCACGGGTGAAGCTCAGGCAACGCGCCGCCGCCTCGAAGGCACGCAGCGCATCGAGCGGCGGCAGGGTTTCCTTATTCATTCCATTTGCTCATGCCTGGCACGCACCTAATTCGTTGGTCAGCTTGCAGCCGGCTGCCGATACTGGGAGCGCAAGCCAACCCTCGAAGGAGCCGAATACCATGTCCACACAAGCCATATCAAGCGTCTCCCTGATCTGTGCCGAGCGTGCGCGGCGTGTTTCGATGCTGCGCGACCAGCCCGGCGCCACCGCCCAGGGAGATGCTACCGAATTCCTCGAAGGAATGCTTATCGCAGGCCGCCAGACACTGGAACCGGGCCGCCTGTTGGCCCTGCCAGCGCGCGACGCGACCCTGGTCTGCATCGCCGGCGAAGTCTGGCTGACCCGCGACGGCGACCGCGAGGACTACATCCTGGGTGCCGGGTCCACCCTGCACCTGGGGCCGCGCGACCAGGCCATGGTGCAGGCGCTCAAGCCCAGCCGCCTGCGCCTGATCGTCGCCTGATCTTCGCCTGAGCGAACCCGCCGCTCAGGCCTGCAGACGTTCGAGGCAGGCGCGGATGCCGGCCGGCATCGCCGTCGGGCGCTCGTTGGCGCGATCGACGAAGACATGGACGAAGCTGCCCAGCGCCGCCGGCTGCTCCACGCCCTGCTTGAACAGGCCGATCTCGTAACGCACCGAAGATTTGCCCAGGTGCGCCACACGCAGGCCGGCGTCGATGGTCTCGGGGAAGGCCAGCGCCGCCATGTAGCGGCACTGCGATTCGACGCAATAGCCGATCGACTCGCCGGCATGGATGTCGAGCCCGCCCTCGCGGATCAGGTACTCGTTGATCACCGTGTCGAAGTAGCTGTAATAGACGACGTTATTGACGTGGCCGTAGACGTCGTTGTCCATCCAGCGCGTCGGGATGGCGAGGAAATGCGGGAAATCGGCGCGCGCAGGCGCGGGGGCTGGAGAAGATGCAGGGGAAGTAGTCATCGTGCGCTTCGGTTCTGACGAAGCGCGCGATGATAGCAACAAGCGCTAACGGGCGTCGGCGCTCACTGCTGGTTGAGGTACATCGCGGCCATGAAGGCATCGGCATCGACTTCCCTGGCGGAAGGCGCGCGATGCTGGACTTCCTGCAAGCCCAATTGCAGTGCGGGGCTGGCCGGCGTCCATTCGGCGTTGAGGACTTCATCCTCGAACTTGCCGAACTCATCCTCGACGATTTTGCCTGTGCTCATATCCATCACCATCAACATTTCGGTCTCCTTCAAGGGAACCGTGCCCTTGCAGCATATAACGGCCGAGCGCGCGAAAAGTTGAATGATTCCTCAAACTTCAAGCATCTGTTGTTTCAGCGCCACGTCACGGGCATTGCCTGTGACAAATGTCACACTGTGCGCGGCGGATTCCAGGGCGCGACGCGCAACAACAACAGCATGCCAGGCACCGCCAGCACGGCGCAGAGCATGAAGAAGCCGAACCAGCCGAGCTGCTCGATCAGGTAGCCGGTGGTGGCGTTGATGAAGGTGCGCGGCACCGCGGCCAGGCTGGTGAACAGCGCAAACTGCGTCGCCGTGTACAGCGGGTGCGTGGCGCGCGCAATGAAGGCGACGAAGGCCGCCGTGCCCAGCCCCACCCCCAGCGCCTCGAAACCGATCACCAGCGCCAGCTGCGCAAGTTCCGGCGTGCCCACCGTTTCGTGGCGGCCGATCCAGGCCAGCCAGGCGAAGCCGAAGATCGACACCAGCTGCACCACGCCAAACAGCCACAGCGCGCGGTTGATGCCCAGCTTCACCATCCACAGCCCGCCGACCAGGCCGCCGAACACCGCCGGCCACAGCCCGGCGTTCTTGGCCACGATGCCGATCTGCGACTTGGCAAAGCCCATGTCCAGGTAGAAAGGCGTCGCCAGCGCCGTGCACATCGAATCGCCCAGCTTGTAGAGGAAGATGAAGGCCAGGATCATCAGCGCCTCGCGTGGGCCGGCGCGGTGGATGAATTCGTGGAAGGGTTCCACCACCGCCTGGCGCAGCGTCTTCGGTGCCGCGCCCGCCACCTCCGGCTCGCGCACCAACAGCGCGAGGATCATCCCCGGCAGCATGAACAGCGCGGTGATGACGAAAACCTGCAGCCAGGGCAGGCGGTCGGCCAGGATCAGCGAAAGCGACCCCGGCACCAGGCCGGCAATGCGATAGGCATTGACGTGCACCGAGTTGCCCAGGCCCAGCTCGTGCTCGGCCAGGATCTCGCGCCGGTAGGCATCGAGCGCGATGTCCTGTGTCGCCGACAGCAGCGCCACCGCCGCCGTCAGCCACAGGATCGGCAGGATCTCGCTGGCCGGCGCGAACAGGCCCAGCGCCGCGATCGACAGCAGCAACCCGACTTGCGTAATCAGCATCCAGCCGCGACGGCGCCCGAGCGGCGGCGCGTAGCGATCCAGCAGCGGCGACCAGAGGAACTTCCAGGTGTAGGGAAACTGGATCAGCGCGAACAGCCCGATGGTCTTCAGATCGACGCCCTCGGAACGCAGCCAGGCCGGCACCAGGTTCAGCAACAGGTAAAGCGGCAAGCCCGACGAAAAGCCGGTGAACACGCAGATCAGCATGCGCCGGGTGAACAGCGCGGCAAGCCAGGGGGGCATGGAAGGCACCAGTAAAGCGGCACCGCATTCTAGCCGCGGCGCCGGATCGGGCGCCCCCGCCGCGCACGGTACCGGCCTTGCTGCCGGCCACGAAACTTTCCATGCCATAGAGATATGACATACGGCTCCATTGCCGCACTGTGAATCGCAGCCGCCACTTCCCCCATTCTGGCGTCGTGGCCGTCGACCTTCTATGTCGCGCCGCCGGCGGGCAGCGCCAAACTACAGTGGAACCCGTGGTCGAACAGCGCCCCCTGCGACCCGGCGAAATTCTGGTCCGCTTCGAATTCGGAGCAACCGACCAGCGCCATTAGTCGGCGCCCAGACTACGGCGAATCGCGCTTGAACTGCTCGTCGCGTCAGACCATGCCGACGCCGGCGGCCACCACCAGGTAGCGGCCGGCCTTGCCGATCGCCATCCACAGTGCGCAAGGCTGCCAGGGCAGGCGCAGCCAGCCGGCGGCGGCGCACAGGGCGTCGCCAATGACGGGTGCCCAGGCCAGCAGCAGGATGGGCGCGCCACGCCATCTTACCAGCGCCGACTTTTCCGGGGCCAGGCCTTGCGGCAGCCAGCGTCCCATGCCGTAGGTGAGCATGCCGCCCAGGGTGTTGCCCAGGGTGGCCAGCAGCAGCGCGGCAGCAGCCTGGTCGGGGTGCTTGAGCAGCACCGCGGCCAGCACCGCTTCCGAGCCGCCGGGCAGGAGCGTCGCGGCGAGGAAGCTGGCGAGGAACAGGCCGGCCAGGCCGGTTTCGGCGGTGAAGGCGAAGTCCATGGGCGCATTCTCGCCCATGCGACGGCTGCGAAGGAGCTTGCCGGGGTGCAGGGCAAGGCGGGAGGAGCGCCGTTGGGTTGCTCCCAACAAGCGACGACCAACGCCGCCATGCGGCCAGGCAAGCCCTTCCCGCTGAGTTGCGCAGGAAGGCGCGTCTGCGGCGTTGCCGCGCTTGCCTACAGATGACCGTGGGCGGCGCGGCGCGCCTTGCATCCATCGCCTTCCTGACGCAACGCAGCTCGCCGAATGGGCGAGAAGGCGCCCATGCCCATGTTACCCTTCACGGCTGTCGAACCTTTCACACCGCCGTCATGGACTACCTCGAAAAGATCCTCAACGCCCGCGTCTACGACGTGGCCATCGAAACGCCGCTAGAGCCGGCGTCCATCCTCTCGGCACGCAGCGGCAACCGCATCCTCTTCAAGCGCGAGGACATGCAGCCGGTGTTCAGCTTCAAGTTGCGCGGCGCCTACAACAAGATCGCCCACCTGCCGCCGGCACAGCGCAAGCGCGGCGTGATCTGCGCCTCGGCCGGCAACCACGCCCAGGGCGTGGCGCTGTCGGCGCAAAAGCTGGGCATCCGCGCGGTGATCGTGATGCCGGTGACCACGCCGCAGATCAAGATCGACGCGGTGAAGAAGCGCGGCGGCGAGGTGGTGCTGGCCGGCGATTCCTACGACGCGGCCTACGCCCATGCGCTGGAACTGGAGAAGAAGGAAAAGCTGTCCTTCGTCCATCCCTTCGACGACCCGGACGTGATCGCCGGCCAGGGCACCATCGGCATGGAGATCCTGCGCCAGCATCCGGACTCGATCGACGCCGTGTTTTGCTGCGTCGGCGGCGGCGGCCTGATCGCCGGCGTGGCGGCCTACGTCAAGCGCCTGCGTCCCGGTACGAAAGTGATCGGCGTCGAGGCGATGGATGCTGATGCCATGGACCGTTCGCTCAAGGCCGGCAAACGCGTGCGCCTGGAGTCGGTGGGCCTGTTCGCCGACGGCGCGGCGGTCAAGTACGTCGGCCAGGAAACCTTCCGCCTCTGCCAGGAATACGTGGATGAGATGGTGCTGGTCGACACCGACGCCATCTGCGCGGCGATCAAGGATGTGTTCGAGGACACGCGCTCGATTCTCGAGCCGGCCGGCGCGCTGGCGGTGGCCGGGGCCAAGGAGTGGGCCAAGCGCAACAAGCTACACGGCAAGACGCTGGTGGCCGTAGCCTCGGGCGCCAACATGAACTTCGACCGCCTGCGCTTCGTCGCCGAGCGTGCCGAGGTCGGCGAGCAGCGCGAGGCGGTGCTCGCCGTGACGCTGCCGGAGAAGCCCGGTGCCTACAAGAAATTCGTCGCCCTGATCGGCAGCCGCAACATCACCGAGTTCAACTACCGCTACCACGACGCCGGCGAAGCCCATGTCTTCGTCGGCATGCAGGTGGCCAACCGCGCCGAGGCGCTGCGCCTGGTCGAACAACTTAAGAAGCACGGCTACGCCACGCTCGACCTGACCGACGACGAGATGGCCAAGAACCACGTGCGCCACATGGTCGGCGGTCACGCGCCGCAGGTGAAGAACGAGTTGCTCTACCGCTTCGAGTTCCCCGAGCGCCCCGGCGCGCTGATGAATTTCCTCAACAAAATGAGCGCGGGCTGGAACATCAGCCTGTTCCACTACCGCAACCACGGCGCCGACTACGGCCGCGTGCTGGTCGGCATGGAAGTGCCGCCGAAGGAGATGAAGGATTTCCGCGCCTTCCTCAAAAACCTCGGCTATCGCTACTGGGACGAATCGAAGAACCCGGCGTATCGGCTGTTCCTTGGCTAGCTTCGACTTCGACCAGCCGGTCGAGCGCGCCGGCAGCGACTCGATGAAGTGGGCGAAGTACGCCGGGCGCGACGTCATCCCGCTGTGGGTCGCCGACATGGATTTCGCCGCGCCGCCGGCGGTGCTGGCAGCCTTGCGCGAGCGGGTGGAACAGGGAGTGTTCGGCTACAACCAGCCGACCACGGCCCAGGTCGAGGCGGTGCAGGGCTATCTCCACCGCCACTTCGGCTGGCAGGTCGAGGCCGAATGGATCGTCTGGTTGCCGGGACTGGTGACCGGCATCAACGTCGCCTGCCGCGCGGTGGGCGATGCCGGTGACGCGGTATTCACGGCGACGCCGATTTACCCACCCTTCCTTGGCGCACCGGTCGACTCGGCGCGGCGCACCGTGAGCGCGCCGCTGGTGCGCGATTCGAGCGGCTGGCTGTGGGATTTCCCGGCCGTCGATGCGGTGCTCAAGGGCAGCCGGCCGAAACTGATGCTGCTCTGCCATCCGCACAACCCCACCGGCCGGGTATGGACCGAGGACGAGCTGTGGCAGCTCGCAGCGCTGGCCGAAAAGCACGATCTGGTGGTCTGCTCCGACGAGATCCACAACGGCTTGCTGCTCGACCCCAACTGCCGCCACCGCGTCTTCGCCACGCTGTCGCCGGAGCTTGCGGCGCGCAGCATCACGCTGATGGCGCCGTCCAAGACCTTCAACATCCCCGGCCTCGGCTGCGCCTTCGCCATCATCTCCAGCGCGCCGCTGCGGCGTGCCTTCCAGCGCGCCATGCACGGCATCGTGCCCCACGTCAATGCGCTGGGCATGGCGGCGAACGAGGCCGCGCTGACGCGCTGCGACGACTGGCAGGCTGCGCTGTGCGGTTACCTGCGCGGCAATGCCCGCGCCGTGGAGCGTGCCGTGGCGGAGCTGCCCGGGCTCGACATGCGTCCGGTGGAGGCCACCTACCTGGCCTGGATCGACGCCCGCGACTTTGCCGCCGACCATGGCATCGCGCATCCGGCGAAGTACTTCGAAGACCACGGCCTGGGCCTCTCGGATGGCGCCGATTTCGGCGCGCCGGGCTTCGTGCGCCTGAATTTCGGCACCCGCCGCGCCCTGCTCGACGAGGCGCTGGCGCGATTGGCGCGCGCCGTCAGGGCCTGAAGACGCCGGCTTCGGTGACGATCGCGTCGAGGCGCTGGTCGTGCGCCTGCGGCCGGATATCGGCAACGCGGCCCAGTTCGAAACCGACGCCGATCGCCTGCGGGCGCGGAACCAGCGCCGCCAGCGTGCGGTCGAAATAGCCGCCGCCGTAACCGAGGCGAAAGCATTGCGCGTCGAAGGCCACCAGCGGCAGCAGCACGATGTCCGGCCGCCGTTCGGCGCCCTGCGCCGGGATCGGGATGCCGTGGCGGTCGGCGCCCATCGCGGATTCGGGCGACCAGGCGCGGAAAATCATCGGTGACGCCGGTGCCACCACCACCGGCATCGCCGCCTGCCAGCCACGGCCGAGCAGTTCGGTCGCCAGCGGGCGCGCGTCGAACTCGCCGCGCACCGGAGCGCAGAAGGCCAGGGTTTGCGGCGGCAGGGCGATAAGCAGCGTGCGCAGGGCGGCCTCGATGCGCGCCGACAGGGCGGCGTGCCGGTGGACATCCAGCGCCAGGCGCGCGGCCAGGCTGTCGCGGCGCAGGGCGGCGCGATAAACCGAGGAATCGGCGCTGTGTTCGGCAGACGGTGGAACCGGCGTCATGTGCTAACGTTAAAGTGGAAGCTGTCGACTTGAAATTACCGCATGAACTATAAGCGCAAACCTGTTTTCACCCTGCACCGGGCCACGCCGGCACTGGCGGGCCTGCTGCTCGCCGTGGCGTCAGCGCCGACTTTTGCCGACCGCGGCGACACCAGCTTCCTCGCCGCGCGCGACGCCTACCGCAACGGCGAGCGGGTGCGCCTGGCGCGCCAGGTCGAGGCCCTGCAGGGCCATCCGCTGCAGGCCTGGGCGGAATATTGGTCGCTGCGGCTGAAGCTCGACGACGGCGATGCCAGCGGCGTGCCGGATTACCTGGCGCGCCATGCCAATGCCTACCTGGCCGAGAAGCTGCGCGCCGACTGGCTGCGTGCACTGGGCAAGAAAGCCGATTGGGACGCCTTCCGCCGCGAACTGCCGGCGCTGGTGTTGCCCGATGCCGAGATCAACTGTTACGCGGGACTGGCCTCGAACCAGAGCGAGACCGTGCGCCCGCTGTGGATCAGCGGCCAGGATCTGCCGCAAGCCTGCGAGCAACTGGTGGACCAGCTGGTGGCTACCGGCGGCCTCGGCGTCGATGAGGTCTGGCAGCGCGTGCGCCGCCTGTTCGAAGCCAAGCGCGTTGGTGCCGCGCGCAATGCCGCCGCCTACCTGCCGGCCAGCGCCGGCTGGGACGGCCGTGGCCTGGAAAGCATCGCGCAAGCCCCGGCCCGGCACCTGGACAAGTTGCCGGCGGGCTGGGATGCAAAACGCGGCGGGCGCGAAGTCGCGCTGTTCGCCGTGCAGCGCCTGGCGCGCAGCGAGCCGCAGGAGGCGGCGAAGCGGCTGCTGCGCATCGAGGCGCACTTCAGCGACGAGGAGCGCGCCTATGGCTGGGGCCAGATTGCCATGCAGGCGGCGCAGCGCCACCTGCCGGAGGCGCTGGGCTGGCACGACAAGACCGCCGCGACCACGCTGTCCGAGGACCAGCTGGCCTGGCAGGCGCGTGCCGCCCTGCGCGCCGGCGACTGGGGCGCGGTGCGGCGCGTGATTGCCGCAATGCCGCCGGCGCTGGCGGCCCAGCCCGACTGGATCTACTGGCAGGGCCGGGCGCTGGCTGCCGCAGGCCGCGCCGACGAGGCGCGCGCCAACTACCTGAAGATCAGCGGCCAGCCGAACTTCTACGGCAACCTTGCCGACGAGGAACTCGGCCGGCACATCGACGTGCCGGCCCGCGCCGCGCCGCCGAGCGCCGACGAAGTGGCGATGGCCGCGGCCAATCCCGGATTCCAGCGCGCCCTTGCGCTGATGCGCACCGACATGCGCATCGAAGGCGTGCGCGAGTGGGTCTGGTCGCTGCGCGGCATGGACGACCGCGCCCTGCTCGCCGCCGCCGAGTTCGCCGAGCGCAACGAGGTCTGGGACCGCGCCATCAACACCGCCGACCGCACTCGCGCCCAGCACAATTACAGCCTGCGTTACATCGCCCCCTTCAGCGACCAGGTGCGGCCCAAGGCCGACCGGCTGGCGCTGGACAACGGCTGGGTGTACGGCCTGATGCGCCAGGAATCGCGCTTCGTCATGAACGCCAAATCTTCGGTCGGCGCCAAGGGCCTGATGCAGCTGATGCCGGCGACGGCGAAGTGGGTGGCGAAGAAGATCAACTTGACCAACTTCCACCCCAACCGCGTCACCGAAATGGACACCAACGTCACGCTCGGCACCCACTACATGAAGATGGTGCTCGACTCGCTCGACAACCATCCGGTGCTGGCCTCGGCCGCCTACAATGCCGGACCCGGCCGCGCCCGCCGCTGGCGCGCGGATCAACCGCTGGAAGGTGCGATCTATGCCGAAACCATTCCCTTCAGCGAAACCCGCGATTACGTCAAGAAGGTGATGAGCAACGCGGTGTATTACAACGCCCTGTTCGAAGGCCGGCCGCAGTCGCTGAAAGTGCGGCTGGGCACCATCCGTGCGCGCGGCCAGGGAGAAAACGGAGTGGAACAATTGCCATGAGCAACATCCTCGTCATCGGCGGCAGCGGCTTTTTGGGCAGCGCGATCGTGCGCGAACTCGCTCGCCGTCCCGCCAGCGCCGACTTTTGTTTCACCCTGCCGACGCGGCGCGAGGCGGGCGCGAAGCACCTCAGCGTGCTGCCCACCGCGCGCGTGGTCGAAGCCGACGTGCACGACCCGGCGACGCTGACGCGCCTGATGGCCGGCCAGGATGCGGTGATCAGCCTCGTCGGCATCCTCAAGGGCGGCGAAGGCGAGCCTTACGGCGCCGGCTTCGCCCGCGCCCATGTCGAGCTTCCGCGCAAGATCGCCGCGGCGGCCAAGGCGGCCGGCGTGCGCCGCGTGCTGCATGTCTCGGCCCTGCGCGCGGCGGCCGATGCGCCTTCAGGCTACCTGCGTTCCAAGGCCGCCGGCGAAGCGGCGCTGATCGAGGCCGGGCTCGACCTGACGATCTTCCGCCCCTCGGTGATCTTCGGCCGCGGCGATTCCTTTCTCACCCTGTTCGCGCGCATGGCGAAAATTGCGCCCTTCTTCCCGCTCGCCGGCAGCACGGCGCGCTTCCAACCGGTGTGGGTGGAGGATGTCGCGGCGGCCGTGGCCGACAGCCTGGCGCGGGCCGACAGCATCGGCCAGGCCTACGACCTCTGCGGCCCGAAGCAGTACGCGCTGGCCGAGCTGGTGCGCTATGCCACGGCGGTATCGGGCCATCCGCGCGCGGTGATCGGCATTCCCGAGGCCGTCGGCTGGCTGCAGGCCTGGGCCATGGAATTCATTCCCAACGGGCCGATGACGCGCGACAACATCCGCTCGATGCGCGTGCCCAGCGTCTGCGAAGCCGGCTGCGGCCTGCCCTTCGGCCGTGTCGCCACGGCGCTGGAAGTGATCGCGCCGACCTACCTGCGAGCCTGATCCGCGCCGATGGAGACGTACGTCGTCGGCGGCGCAGTGCGCGACGAACTGCTCGGCCTGCCGGTGAAGGACCGCGACTGGGTGGTGGTCGGCGCCACGCCGGAGCAGATGCTGGCACAGGGCTACCTGCAGGTCGGCCGCGACTTCCCGGTCTTCCTGCACCCGCAGAGCCACGAGGAATACGCGCTGGCGCGCACCGAGCGCAAGACCGCACCCGGCTATACCGGCTTCGTGGTGCATGCCTCGCCCGAGGTGAGGCTGGAAGACGACCTGCTGCGCCGCGACCTGACCATCAACGCGATTGCCCGCGATGCCGCCGGCAATTACATCGATCCCCACGGCGGGCGTGCCGACCTTGCCGCGCGCGTGATGCGCCATGTCTCGCCGGCCTTCGCCGAAGACCCGGTGCGCATCCTGCGCGTGGCGCGCTTTGCCGCGCGCTTTGCCGATTTCAGCGTGGCGCCGGAAACCCTGGCGCTGATGCGCGAGATGGTGGCGGCAGGCGAGGTCGATGCCCTGGTGCCCGAGCGCGTCTGGCAGGAACTGGCGCGCGGCCTGATGGAGGACAAGCCCTCGCGCATGTTCGCCGTGCTGCGCGAATGCGGCGCGCTGGTGCGGCTGCTGCCGGAGGTCGATGCCCTGTGGGGCGTGCCGCAGCGCGCCGACTACCATCCGGAAATCGACACCGGCGTGCATGTGATGATGGTGATCGACATGGCGGCACGCCTCGGTGCCGCCCTGCCGGCGCGCTTCGCCGCCCTGACCCACGACCTCGGCAAGGCGAAGACGCCGGCCGACATCCTGCCGCGCCACCACGGCCACGAAACCAGGAGCGTGGCGCTGGTCGAGGCGATGAGCGAGCGCCTGCGGGTACCGGTCGAATGCCGCGACGTGGCGCGCCTGGCGGCGCGCTTCCACGGCGACATGCACCGCATCGCCGAGCTGCGGCCGGATACGCGATTGAGCGTCCTGGAACGCTGCGATGCGCTGCGTCGCCCCGAGCGCTTCGATCTGATCCTGCTGGCCTGCGAGGCGGATTCCCGCGGCCGGCTGGGCTGGGAAGAGCGTGACTACGTGGCCGCTGGGCAATGGCGCGCGACGCTTGCCGCGGTACGCGCCGTCGATGCCGGCGCCATAGCCCGCGAGCTAGCGGCGCAGGGCCGCGACAAGGCGCAAGCCATCGCCCAGGCGGTGGCCGCCGCACGCGTCGAAGCGATCAGGGCCCGGTCGGCGCTATAGCAGCCAGCCGATGATTCCGGCGATCAGCGAAAACACGATCGCCGACGCAAAGGGAAAGGAGTATTCCTTGCCGCGCAGGCGGAAGCGGATGTCGCCCGGCAGCCGCCCCAGAGGCATCAGGCGCGCCACGCGCGGTTGCAGCAGGCCGACGACGAAGACGGCGGCGAACAGGACAATCAGCCACTTCAGCATGAGGGGCACGCGGTAGAATCGGGCAAAACAACATCTTAAAGCGGAGCCGAAGCTGATGATGCCCGAAATACGGCAGTTTCCCGGCGGCTCCGCCTGCCCTGACCCATGAGCACCAAGAGCCCCGAGGACTACGAAGTCCTCTCGCGCCTGCCTGCCGGCAAGGCCAAGCCCACCCCGCTGCTGTTCATCCACGGCGCCTATGCCGCCGCCTGGTGCTGGGAAGACCATTTCCTGCCCTACTTCGCCGAGGCGGGTTATGCCGCCCATGCGCTGAGCCTGTCGGGCCACGGCGGCTCGCCCGGACGGCGCCACCTCGACAGTTTTTCGATCGCCGATTACGTGCGCGACGTGTCGACGATGGTCGACCGGCTGCCGACGCCGCCGGTGCTGATCGGCCATTCGATGGGCGGCTTCGTGGTGCAGAAGTACCTCGAAGACCATGTCGCGCCGGGCGCGGTGCTGATGTGCGCGGTGCCGCCGCAGGGCCTGATGTCGGCGGCCTTCGGCCTGATGTTTTCCAAGCCGAGCCTGATGAAGGACATGAACAACCTGATGGCCGGCGGCAAGAGCTCGATCGAGACCCTGCGCGAAGCCCTATTCGCCCAGGAGGTGTCGCTCGACGACCTCAAGCGTTACTACAAGAATTCGCAATCCGAATCGCATCGCGCGATCTGGGACATGTCGCTGTTCGGCATGCCGCGCACCCATCGCATCAAGCGCACGCCGCTGCTGGTGCAGGGCGCGGAATTCGACCACCTGATCCCGTCCTCGCTGGTGGAGATGACGGCGCGCTCCTACGATGTCGAGGCCCACATCTTTCCCGCTATGGGCCACGGCCTGATGCTGGAAAAGGACTGGCAGAAACCGGCGCGGCAGATCCTCGACTGGCTCAAGGAGATCGGCGCGTGATCATCACCTTCCAGTCGCCGGCCTCGGGCGACGTGATCATGTTCGGCGACGTGGCGAAGCGCATGATGGAACTCATGGGCAAGGAACCGGCCGACAAGGGCATCGTCACCGTCGAGCAGTTGCCCGATGCGATCGCGCGGATCAAGGCGGCGATCGAGGAAGACCGGCGCCAACGCGCCGGCAAGAACCCCGAGGACCTGCCGCAAACGGAGCGTGCGGAAGGCGGCGGCAGCCGCCCCTTCGTCACCGTTTCGCAGCGCGCCCTGCCGCTGCTGGAATTGCTGGAGTGGTCGCTGAAAAAACAGAAACCGGTGGTTTGGGGGGTGTGACTTTTTGCATGTCAGGCGGCTAGAAACGCCCTAGAATCTTTACTCCTCAAGTACTACGGAGATTCGCGTGCGTTACCTTTCTTTCTCCCTGCTGGCCCTGCTTTCTGCCGCTGCCTTCGCCCAGGCGCCGGCACCGATCGAACGGGTCAAGATCACCGACAACGAGCTCAGCTGCAAGGCCGCATTCGACGAATTGCAGGGGCTGGACAAGGTCATCGCCGAGACCAAGGCGGCGCAGTCGGCGGGCCAGAATACGGCGACGGCCGGGCAGGCGGCGGGCGTGGCCGCCGAAGTGGCCAGCCGCAGCGGCCTGTTCGGCTCGATCGGCGGCCTCACCGGGCAAATCTTCGGCTCCGTGGCGAGCAAGACCGCCGCCAACGTTGCCGAGCAGCAGGGCCAGATGACGGCGGCGCAGGCCGTCGAACGCGAAAAGCAGGCGCTGGCGCGCAAGGAGCACCTGACGCAGATCTTCCTCACCAAGGGCTGCTCGGCCAGCGACCCCTCGGCACCCGGCAAGACGCCGAACGCCGCCTTGCCGATGCCGGTTGCTCCTGCCGCCGTTGCGCCCAAGACCACGGAGCAGGCGCTCAAGGAAGCCGCCGGCAGTGCCGTGCCGATTACCGCCAGCCTCGATCTGAAGAACGACCTGATCGGCGAGATGAAAGCCATGAACCGGGTTGTCGTGCCGCAGTTCCGTGTCGCCTTCGTCGCCAAGACCGGCGTCAGCGCACGCGGTGGCGCCGGGCTGGCCAACCTCGGCCAGTCCACCGGTTTCAACCGGACCATCACCCAGGCACAAAGTGCGCGTGTGGACATGATGCTGGGCAATGTCGATTACGCCCTGATGCAGGGCCTGGCGGAACAGCTGTATGCCGATTTCCTGAAGCGGCTGGCGGCCAACGGCAAGCAGGTGCTTTCCCTGGCCGACATGAAGAAGTCCTCGGGCTATCCGAAGATCGAGCCGGTCAAGCTGGACAAGCCTTACGTCAAAAGCCCGTTCGACGACACGCGCGAGTTCATCTTCGCCACGCCCAGGGAGTTGCCGCTGGCCTTCATGCACATCGATACCCATCTGGGCAGCGCCGGGCCTTTCGACCAAAACACCACCAAGGCGTTTGCCGAGCTGGGTGCAACGCTCGATGCGCTGGTCCTGATTCCAACCGTCATCGTCGATTTTGCGCAGCTCGAATCCAGCGGCAACAGCCGTTTTGCCACCTCGGCGGAGGCCAGTGCCACGCCCAAAGTCGGCATTTCGGCAGCGACCATGCTGATCGGCATGATCGGCAAGGACGCCAAGATCTTCTTTCATGGCGATGCCCGCTTTTCGCGCCTGAACCAGCCCTTCTTTGCCGAGGGCGAGTTCGGCACCGTCAAGTCGGTCGATTCCTTCGACAACGTCGCGCTGGCCAACAGCCTGACCAGCCTTACCGGTACCCAGGGTACGCAGTACCGCTATGACAAAAAGCTGGTGACCGCCGATCCGGCGCAATACGCGAAAAAGGTGATGCAGGTCGGCGCCACCATCAACCAGGCCTTTGTCGACGGCCTCAAACCCTAAGCTTGTGTCGCACGGGGGCTGATACCCCCGTGCGCAAGCTGTTGGCGTTCGGCCTTCAGTGCGGCTTGTTCAGGCCGCTGATGAAGTTCACCGGAAACACCGCTTCGGGTCCGGCACCCTTGGTCGGCATATGTTCATAGTCGGGCATCTGCTCGCCGATGCCGGCGGCCTGGGTCAGCTTGCCGAGCAGGATTTGTAACTGGTCGGTGAGCCAGCTGTCTTCACAACGCGTCGGCATGTAAAGCAGATCGCGCACGCGGTCGGGAATTTCCTCGGCCGGGATCACGTCATTCGCCGCGTAGGCCGAGGTAAAGAAAGGGCCGGCGATGAAGCGCAGGCTCCAGCCTTCCTCCTCGTCGGGGAGCAGCAGGAAGACGCGGGCGCCTTCGGCCGTGGCGTTTTCGTCATCCTCGTCGTCGCCGAACACCGGCATCGCGGCGAAGGCCGCCTTGCCGGTTTGCTGCACGTAGGCAACGGCGTCGTTGAAACTCAGGCGCTCAGCGATGTGAGCTTGGTTCTCCTGCATGGGGCACTCCTGGTGGGGGTCATAACAGCGGGGCGAGCCATTTGCTGGCTTCTGGTATCGAATACTGGGCCCGGTGCGCCCAATCTTCAAGCTGGTCGCGATCGATCTTGCTGATGGCGAAATAACGCGCGTCGGGGTGGGCCAGGTAAAAGCCCGCCACCGAGGCCGCCGGCGTCATGGCAAAGCTCTCGGTGAGGCCCATGCCGGCGTTGGCTTCGGCACCCAGCAACTTGAACAAGCCCCCCTTGGCGGTATGGTCGGGGCAGGCCGGGTAGCCGGGTGCCGGGCGGATGCCTGCGTACTTTTCGGCGATCAGGTCTTCGTTGGCAAGCTGCTCGCCGGCGGCATAGCCCCAGTACTTGGTGCGCACCTCACGGTGCAGCCATTCCGCAGCCGCCTCGGCCAGCCGGTCTGCCAGTGACTTGAGCATGATGGCGCGGTAGTCGTCGTGCGCCGCCTCGAACTCGGCTAGCTTCTTCTCGATGCCGAGCCCGGCGGTGACGGCAAAGGCCCCGGCCCAGTCGCCTGTCGGCGCGACGAAATCGGCCAGGCTTTGCTGCGGCTTGCCGTCGGGGCGTTCCTGCTGCTGGCGCAGGCCGTGCCAGGTGTAGGCCGGCTGGCCGTCGACGAGGAAGGAAATGTCCTCGTCCTGGCGCGTGACGGGGAATAGGCCGAACACGGCGTTGGCCGTCAGCCATTCCTCGTCGAGGATGCGGCCGAGCATGTCCTGCGCATCGCGGAAGACGTTGCGTGCGGCCTCGCCCACCTTCTCGTCGTCGAGGATGGCGGGGAAGCGCCCGGCGAGGTCCCAGGTCTGGAAGAAGGGGGTCCAGTCGATGTACTTCGCGACCTCGGCGAGGTCGAGCTGCTTCAGTACGGTAACGCCCGGCGTCTTCGGCGTCACGGGCGCATAGCCCAGCTTCGCCGCGTTGGCACGCGCCGCGGCCAGCGGCACCAGCGGCACGCCCTTCTTGCCGGCGTGCTGGGCGCGGACCTTCTCGTAATCGGCGGCGATTTCGGCGACATAGGCGGCACGCATGTCCTGCGACAGCAGGCGCGTCACCACACCGACGGCGCGCGAGGCGTCGGGCACATAGACCACCGGCTGGTCGTAGTTGGGGGCGATCTTCAGCGCGGTGTGGGCGCGGCTGGTCGTCGCGCCGCCGATCAGCAGCGGCACATCCAGTCCGTTGC